>NZ_JWJE02000021.1 GCF_000812025.2 Bacillus thermotolerans | reverse complement strand
TAAAGAGTCATTATTACAAAACTAGTATTAAAGTTGGCAAGTGGTTACATTTTTAACTGCCGTTACATACATTTTTTACTTGCCAAATACACTTGCCCGAAATAGCGCTCATCGGCCTGATTTCTGTCTTTCTGTTGTCTGTGATTTTTTAGACGATCGTCATGTTCTGTATGCTTGATATCCAGGCTAGGCGCTCGTCGCCTGTTAAATAAAAAAGATCGGGAGGTTAACATGAGTAAAAACAATTCCGCTATTTCAAAAGATGTGGCTTTTGGGTTCCTGCCTGCACAGAAAAGTGACCGCGTGTTTGGTTTCTGGGATTTAGTTCTCATTCAAGTGGGAATCGGTATTTCTTGTATCTGTATCCTTGTGGGAGGGTATACGGGGATGCTGCTTAGTGCCAAGGAAGCGATCGCGTCGATTTTATTTGGAAATGCGTTGCCTTTCCTATTAATTGCGCCAATCATTCTTCTTTTTGCGAGGTACGGAGTCGATACGTTTATCGGTTTCCGCAGCGCATTAGGCTACTTAGGCTCCAATATCTTCTATTTTATCTTTATGTTCCTGACGATCGGTTACATGTCCGTTGCCTTCTTTATGGCAGGGGAGGCATTGGTGAAGATCGCCTCTGTCGCTGGCCTTCCGGAGTTTTTTACAAACGGAATCACCGGTGCCCCTTTCTTTGCGATCATCGTCTTTGCGATTGTCTTCTTCATCACGTTCCAAGGTCCGTTGGTCATGCGTAAGTTTAACTTAATCGGTGTGCCAGCTATTTTACTCGTCACGTTAGGGCTTGTCGCTCTGTTAATGGTCGGACAAGGATGGGAGAAAATCTTCTCTTTACCTGCCCCCGAATCGTATGACGATCATGCTCGTTCCATGATTACCGCTCTAGAAATCAACATCGGACTTGGCTTTTCCTGGCTTCCGTATCTAGGCCAGTACAGCAGACTGGCGAAAAGTGAAAAGTCTGCTTTTAAAGCCGGCTTCTTCAGCTACGGCATTATTGTCAACGTCGCTGTTATTCTTGGAGCTCTTGCTGCATTGGTGGTTGCCTCACTAGACCCAACGGATTGGATGTTCGCGATTGGCGGCACATGGGTAGGCGTCATCGGTTTGTTATTGCTGACTCTTGGAAATATCACAGCAGGCACGTTCCTCATGTATTCACAAGCGATTAGCTTTAAAACGGTGTTTCCAAAGAAATCCTGGACGCTAGCCATGGGAACCGCTATACCAACCGTTCTGTTATTGTTAAGTGCTTCCTTCTACGATGCTTTCGGATCTTTCATTACGGTGATCTCCTATATTATGGCGATCTTTGGAGGAATTGTGATTTCTGATTTCTTCTTTGTGAAGAAGCAGAAGGTGTCGATTCGGGACCTGTATGACACGAACGGAAGCTACTACTACTGGAAAGGCATCAATCCATCGGCCATTGTCAGCTTTATCGTCGGAACGATTGTGTACTGGAGCTTGTACAATCCGGTATTAGATACTTCGAGCAGCTTGTTCTATTACATGTCCGCAGGGATCCCGGCCTACTTTGCCGCAGGGATATGCTACTATGTATCAGCTAAATACCTTTTCTCTTATGAGGCAGATAGAGGTGTTCGGACAGAATCTTTCCCGTCCAAAAGCAATGACGCCGTTTAAACCTAGAATTTTACTTTTGAAATAAAATTTAAGAAATGAAATTAAACAGGCGAAGAAAAAACTTCAAAAGTCTGATTTATCGCAATTTTATTAAAAATCAGTAGTTGGCACGGATATTGCAATTACTAGAGCAAGAAAGCTGAGTAGACGATTTGGCTGCTCATTCATCTAAGTATAGGAAAGTGATGGAAAGGAGGGATACATTGACTGTCTTAGTCATCGGATTCAATCACGAGAGTGCCCCAGTAGCCGTAAGGGAGCAGGCACACTTCGATGAATTCGAGAAAAGAGAGATAGAGCTTAAACTCATCTCTTACCCTATCATTCAAGAATGCGTCGTTCTCAGTACATGTAACCGAACGGAAATTTATGCCGTTGCCGATAATGTGTACCTGGCAGAAAGAATCATAAAAGAGAAATTGTTGAAAAAAGTAACGAAATACCATTATAAAGCAGAAAATGCTGTTTACGTGAAAGTCAATGATGAAGCGATTGTTCATTTATTTACGGTCGCTTGCGGCTTGGATTCCTTAGTGATAGGAGAAACTCAGATCCTTGGCCAGGTGAAACAAGCGTTTTTCGATAGCCGAGACTCCGGGAGTACAGGCAAGTGGTTCAATCACCTTTTCCAGCAGGCGATCACGCTAGGGAAAAGAGCCCATACCGAAACGGCAATAGGAAAACAAGCAGTCTCTATCAGTTACGCGGCCGTTCAAATGCTGAAAGAGAAAATCCCTCAATTGAAACATAAAAAAGCTCTGCTCATTGGTGCGGGAACCATGAGCAAGCTGGCTGCCCAGCATTTGAAGGAAGCGGGATGCAACCAACTGTTTTTCACAAACCGTACCTTCCATAAAGCTAAGGAATTAGCCGCCAGCTGCAATGGAAACGCTTACCCCTTTGGTGAGTATGTACAGCTGTTAGAGCAAGTCGATGTAGTGATTTGCTCGATCGACAAACATGGTTATTTGCTCGATGTAACAGATGTGAGGCCTGTGATAGAAAGCAGAAAAGAACGTCCTCTTACTTTCGTCGATCTTGGCGTCCCTAGAAACATCGATCCCAACATTGGCGAATGGGAGCATGTCGATGTGTATGACGTGGATCACTTGCACAGCGTTATCGACGCCAATCAGCAGGAACGATTGAAAGAGGCCAATAAGATCAAACATATGATTAACAAGGAATTAGCCGCCTTTCATGATTGGAAAAAAACATTGGCTGTGACGCCTCTTATCGAGGAGTTACAGGAAAAGTCTTCTGATCTCCAGTTTGAAGCGATGAAGCATATTCAAAATAAACTGCCGAATCTATCGGAAAAAGAAAAGCAGGTGATTTTGAAATACACACAGATGATTTCCAGTCAGCTCATTCGCCAGCCGATTCTTATGATGAAAGAAATCGCTTCTCAGGAAGAGAATGCTGAAAAAAGGATGGAATACTTAGAATTAATATCCAGAATATTCGAACTTGAAACCAAAGTAAGAGATGACTTAGATACAGATCCTATACTTCTGCACCAGCTATTAACAGGGACAGGAAGTTAATCATAAGAAGCTTTTAATCAAAAGGAGGAGAATTAGATGTTTAAATCAACGAATCTAGATATGTTTACCTTCCCATTTACGAATTTCAAGAATAAAACCTATCGTTATTCCAATGACTTAGTGGAGTTAAGCGGGGATAAAGTGAATTTCATGAAAATCACTCCCGAATACAAAGCACAAATCAAACGGAAGCGGGAAATGCTGGAGAAGCAGCCGGAGGTTCGCTATCAATCCTTCCCCCATACGATGGAAATGCAATGGGAGTTTGTGGAGCTATTGATCGATTTATCGACGGCGAAATACCCTGAACACTTCAGTGTTGAAAAGGATGGAGACCAATGGACATTCACGAATCATATCCTTGAAGAAACGGAAGTTTTCACTTTTGGGGACGAGTCAAGTATTGATCTAGAGCCGTATGATATGATCGGCCGCCATTTTCACCATGACTATATGTTAATGGTCAATCGAGACGATAACTTCTACCTGGAAGTGGCTCAAGAATCCTTTGCCGCCTTATTCTCTCCACACTGGAACCTTGGCATGTCATTTGATGAAATACATGGACCGGTACCTTTCGTCAGCCGTGATGGGATCGATCTTGTTGATAGAATCAGAAAGTTCTTGTTAACGATTGAACCGGGAGTGCCAAGAACGAGAGTCAACTGGAACCTGATGGCCGATCGCTGGGATGTCAACTATGAAACGATGGATGTTTGGGGACCGCAAAGAGAGAAGGTCACACCAGAGAATGCCGGAGAGCTTGTTCATCTTCGAGTAGAAGAGCAATGGTTCATCCGCATGCCGCGAAGCAATGCCATTTTATTCGTCCTTGATACGCAGTTCCTTCCGATGGAGGATTTAATCAAACGACCAGAATGGCTGGAGATTACTTATTTCAACCTTGCCGATATTCCAGATTACATGGCCGAGTATAAAGGCATGGCACCGTTCCTGCCTCAGACGGTGGAGTATCTCAAAAACTTGATTGATAGCATGAAGGAGAAAGACAAACAAGAGAAGGGAGAGGAGCATTTTGTACAGTAGTCCAGTATTATACGATCAATCAGAGACTATTAAAGAAAAGCTAGCCTTCAATAATAAAAGAAAGAAGCACCTGATTATTTATGATCAGCAGGCTCTAAGCGATGTTAAGCAGGCCTTGGCTGCAGAGTCACAAAACGACGTGGACTATGAGCAGTTTGAAATCGATTCTAGGAATCTTCATGATCTTCGAGCCCTGCTTTACAGCCAGAAGATGGGGACGCACCTGTATATCGCTTCGGATTGGGATCACGCTGTCACTGTTTTCACAGAGGCGGTAGAAGCAGGCTTCACAGAAGATGAAATTCAAACGATTATCTATGGACCGAAAAGACGGTATATCTATTGCATGAAATGCTATCAAAAGAGTGAGATCAATCCGGAGGCTGAGACCGTTCAGTGCGTACACTGCGATGCTCACATGGAGGTTGGCCCGTTTTTCTCGAAGGTTCGCAAAGGTTATATCGGCTATCCGTTTATCCCTAATTGAGGAAAGGACTGAGGTGAAGATTATGAGACTCATAGGAAATGTAGAAGTGTACGTAGGAAAGATCGAGCAAATAACGGAGAGCGTGAAGCGCTTTGATCTTTATCCTGCTGATAAGAAACTATTGCCGGCCTTCACTGGCGGTGCCCATATCACAACATATGTGAACCAAGGAGACAAGGTTCTTGAAAGAGACTATTCTCTTGTCAGTCATCCGACTGAGCGCACGCACTACTCGATCTCCATTAACCGCGACCCGAATTCACGAGGGGGATCTGTCTACTGGCATGATCACGTGAAGGTCGGTGACACCGTTGAAATCAGTTTGCCGAAGAACCACTTTGCCCTAGGATTTCATGCGAAGCACCATGTATTTTATGCCGCTGGAATCGGGATTACCCCGTTCCTTACGATGATGGCTGACCTGGAGGCGCAAGGGAAAACATTTGAACTTCATTACGCGGCACGGACAAAAGAGCAATGTGCTTACTATGATTACTTGAATGAAAAGTATCCGGGTAAGTGTACGTTCTACTTCTCAAGAAGTGAGAATCCGGTGCGCATGACACCTGAAACGATGAAGAATCATCGAATTGGCAGCCATGTGTACTTCTGTGGTCCGGTTTCAATGGTAACGGAATATAAAGAGGCTGCTCTGTCCTATGGGTATCCAGAGAAATCGATCCACTTCGAATTGTTTGCGGCGGCAACAGGAGAGCAAAATCCATTCGTCGTAGAAGTGGTGAACCGTAATGCGGTCATCGAAGTAAAGCCGGAACAAACACTCTTAGAAGCACTGCTGGATGCTGGCATTGAAGCGCCGTATTCCTGCAAAGCAGGAGGGTGCGGACAATGTGAAGTGGATGTCGTTGCAGGAGAAGTGGATCACCGGGATATTTTCTTCAGCGATGAAGAGAGAAAGCAAAGAAATATGATATTGACATGCTGCTCAAGAGCCAAGGAAGAAAAACTAGTAGTAAAAATATAATGGACGAGGTGGATAACAAATGACTGTACAAACTCAAGCAATCGAATTAAAACTATATATTAACGGTGAGTGGAAAGACTCTACAAATTCTGATGTAAACACAGTAATCAATCCTGCCAACCAAGAAGTGATCGCTATAGCCCCAAGAGCAACAAAAGAAGAAACAGAAGAAGCCATTGCTGTGGCAAAAGCTGCGTTTGAAAGCGGTGTGTGGTCGGAACTAACGACACATGAGCGGGCAAAATACTTAAATAAAATTGCAGACAAGATTGAAGAGAACTTTGATGAATTAGTGAAGCTAGAAGTGATGGACAACGGTAAATTGAAAGCAGAAGCTGAATTCGATATCAGTGATGCGGCGACATGCTTCCGTTATTACGCTGGATTGATTCTAGCGCCTGAGGGCGAGACATACCAAGTACCTGAGGATGTACAAGCGATGGTTGTGAAAGAGCCAGTTGGCGTGACAGGACTCATTGTTCCTTGGAACTTCCCATTATTAATGAGTGTGTGGAAAATCGCTCCAGCACTAGCTGCAGGAAATACGATTGTGTACAAGCCGGCAGAATCTACGCCAATCACAGCTATGAAACTAGTAGAAATCATTGAAGAAGTCGGTGTGCCAAAAGGTGTCGTTAACCTGGTAATGGGTAAAGGTTCCGTCGTTGGCCAGACGATCGCAGAAAGCCATGATGTGGATCTTGTCTCCTTCACAGGAAGCACAGAGGTTGGACGCGAAATTATGAAAGCTGCTGCAGGAAACTTAAAGAAAGTGTCTCTAGAGCTAGGCGGAAAATCTCCTAATATCATTTTCGCAGATGCCGACTTTGAAACAGCTGTCGATTATGCGTTATTCGGAATTTTCTTCGGCGCTGGTCAAGTATGCTCATCCGGAAGCCGTATTTTAGTAGAAGAAAGCATTTACGATAAATTCGTAGAACGCTACGTGGAACGTGCGAAACAAATTAAAGTTGGACCTGGCCTGGATGAGAATTCCCAAGTAGGTGCGATTAACAGTGAAAATCAAATGAATACGATCTTAAATTACATCGAAATCGGCAAGAAAGAAGGAGCGACACTGGCGTGCGGCGGCCGTCGCTTAACAGAAAACGGCTTGGATCAAGGGTTCTTCATCGAGCCAACAGTTTTCACAGATGTGACATCTGATATGCGCATCGTGCAGGAAGAGATCTTTGGACCAGTTGTAACGATCCAAAAGTTTAAAGATGAAGCAGAAGCGATTAAGTTAGCGAATGACACAGTGTATGGCTTAGCTGGCGGCGTATTCTCAGGTGACGGAGCGAAAGCGATGCGCGTGATTAAAAAGGTTCGCGCTGGAATCACTTGGGTGAACTCTTACCACCCTACGTATGTAGAAGCTCCATGGGGCGGCTACAAGCAAAGCGGAATCGGCCGCAGCCTTGGAACATATGGTTTAGAGGACTTCCAGGAAGTCAAGCAGATCAACGTGAACCTTGCTGTAGAGCCTGTAGGCTGGTTTCCAAACAAATAAGTCTTAAATATCCCATTTTTCTTCGCCTGCAGACAAGCTCGATAAACATCGGCTTGCCTGCAGGCTTTTTCTATGTTCGAAGCTAGAAAAGCTGAAATTTTTAGCTTGTCCTTTTTTGCCCATACATGTCTATCCCCCTCATGCCCGTCATACATATATACTGTAAGTCATTTATCTTAATAGGAGGGATATAGATGAGCAGCTTGACGAGTTTCGACCGGATGATCACTCCTGCTATTATCAAAATCATTTTCTGGATCGGGGTTGTCGCCTCTATTATTTGGGGGATCGTTCTCCTTGCTTCAGGCGGCGGTGCTGGAGCCGTGATCACCGGATTATTAACGATTATCCTTGGTCCGATTGCCGTTCGTGTGTACTGTGAGTTATTGATTATCTCGTTCAAAATATACGATTCCTTGCGTCACATTGAAAGAAAGGTGTCCCATCGCAAGGGCGCCGACTCGTAAGAAGAAAGCCGGTATCCATGAGGGTGCCGGCTTTTTTAGTGTGGAGGTAAATCGGTCTTTTTTCCTTGTCCCTTTTCCTCTAGTCCATAGTATAATCAAGTCGGGAGGGATGAGGATTGAGACTAATAAAAGTGCTTCTTGGAATCGTAGGGTTTGTCGTGCTGCTTGGGATTGCGGGGCTTTACTTTGGCACACAGTTTGTTTCCGACAAAGTAATGGAGGAAGTGTCCGCACAGCTTGAGAACAGCGGGGAATTGGACAAGCTGAAGGAACAGGTGAAGAATGACCCGCAGCTGCAGGAGTTTATCGCAGAAGGGACCAATGTCAATAGTGAGTCGCTGCCTTTCCAGACGAAGGAAGAGGCCGTTCGTGAGCTTGCCACAAAGTTTAATGTCAGTGAATTGAAAGAGATCCAGTCTGACCTGCAAAGCGGGAATAAGCAAGAGATCTTGAATAAGCTGGAAGGAAAGCTTACAGAGGAAGAAGTGCTAGCCCTAAAGATGCTGGCCTATAAAGAGCTTAATCAGTGATAGATAGAGCATAAAAGTCAGCTGCATAAAGGAAGCTGGCTTTTTTCGCGTTCGGTGGTAAATTGTTGTCTTTTTGAATACGCTCAAATAGGCACCTTTTTAAGGGGTGGTGGCTGTGTTCAGAAAGCGGCAAAGAGCTGGAAGTGTGACCCGTGTCTTGTTGCTTGCAGTGATCGGGGCAGCGGTCGGCTGGCTTGGCTGGAAGGTGATTGTGCCATCGCCGGGAGAAGAAGCGTGGGCGGCGGTGAATGAATTTTATCAATATGAGCAGGAAGGGAATTTTTCGGAGTCGTGGGAGCTGTTTCATCCATTTATGAAGGAGAAATTTGATAAAGGACATTACCTGCAGGACCGGGCGCATGTGTTTATGAATCACTTCGGAGTGGAAACATTTGAGTATTCTCTAGATGATCCGGTAGAGTTAGAGGTATGGAAACCGGCGGAGGATGGGCCGGAGTTTAAAATTGTGTACCGGGTCACCGTCGTGCAACAATATAAAGGGAAGTATGGCAACTTCTCCATTGAACAGGATGTGTTTGCCGTCGAGGAGAAGGATGAATGGCTGTTGATGTGGAATTACAATGAGCAATGAAATTTTCTAGAGAAGCTGCTACGTACGAGGTGTATATATGAAAGGAATCTTCAAGGTGATGCTGCTCTTAGCGATAGCAGGCGTCATTTATTTATTTTCATCACAAACCTATGAACAGCAGTCGATTGTGCCGTTGCTGCAGAAGGTACTGGCAAATGAACCGTTGGCTGGCCCGCTTTCGCAGATTGAGTTAACGTACTGGGGCCGCGAGATTTCCGTAGAGTCGAGAGGCTACCACTATTTCGTAGAATTTATGATTCGGAAGTTTGCGCATATGCTGTTGTTTGGACTTTTAGCGATCGGGCTGTTTCGTGTCTACGTTTGGATACGGCCGAAGCAGATTAACACAGGCGTGATTCTCGCGTTAATCATTACCGGTATGTACGCGGCGTTTGATGAGTGGCATCAGCTGCAGACAGGCGGACGCACACCAATGATCCAGGATGTGGTGCTGGACTTGATTGGCGGGATGATTGCGCTTGTGCTGTATGTGCCGGTGTATGCGCTAAGGCATGGGAGGAAGAAGAAATGAGGTGATCCCCTGAGTGATTAACACCAGGGGATATTATATGTGATCATCTCTGTTCTTTGGTTTATCAGTCGATAGAGATAGTTTGCTTTTCCTCTATCTCATCAGTTTGTAACACTGGCTCGTATTTGATCACTTTCTCCGGCTGATGTGGCTGATTCAAGGCTGACTTCTTTGTTGTGTCAAGAATCAATTGAGTGACGTCAGGGCGAGCATAATGGCCAGTGCAGTCGATCATATGTTTTGCATCTAGGATTTTATCTAAATCAATCTCTCCATAAGCGATTCCTTCTTCGTTGACAACTGGTTCAGAGACGAATTCACCAAATGGAGAAATAATTCCTGAAATCCCACCTCCAACATCAAAGTTGCCTTCAATAGATGGATCAATTGCTCTATAAAAGTCTACTTCTTCCTGCCCCACGCAAGAGGAGGAGGCGATGACAAACATTTGTCCCTCGAAGGCAACAAACTTAGACACTGTTTCAATTGTTTTTGTCCGGTCTCTCGGTTGGCTTTGATAATTGGAGCCGGGCCAGTTAGCGATATGCAACTGTTCTTCCATAGAGTAGAGAGCATAACGGGAAAGAGTCATCGAGTTCTCATAGCAAATTAGGCCTCCCATCTTTCCGATAGAGGTATCTAGGACAAACAAGTCGCTGCCGTCTCCGCGTCCCCAAATAGTCCTTTCCTCGCTCGTTGGGACGAGTTTCCGGCGCTTACCGATAATATCCCCTTGATCATTGATGAAGACTTGAGTATTGTATAAAGTCGTTCGCTCTCTTTCATTTATGCCTATAACGACAAACACTTCCTTTTCCCGGGCTTTTCTGCAAATCTTCTGAAATGGCTCTTGTGCGATATCGACAGACTCATAATATAGCTTCTTGAATAGCTCTAGGCGCTTTGTGTTGTCGACTGACATCCAAATCCACCAAGGGTACATCGGCAGGAAAGTTTCTGGGAATACAATAAGTCTTGCATCTTTACTAGCTGCCTCCTCTATAATCGATAGACACTTCTCCACTGTTTTCTCCAAGTTAAATAGGTAAGGTGAAGCGTTGACTGCTGCTGCTTTGAATGTTTCGTTTTTCATGGTTTCCTCTCTCCTTATTAATTCGTTTTTGTCTTGACTGTTTGCCAATCATGCCCATTCTTCGTTGCTTGATATTCTCCATCAATGCTCTTTCTGAGAACTTCATGATAATGCTTTGTTCGATCTTTCAAATGGTTTTTCTCAAATTGAGCAATTCCAAAGAACAGAAGTACCTGGATGAACAGCGCGTACCCTCCGCCATATACACCTCCAGGGTCCTGAACGATATATGTTGTAAATAACAATGTTAAGAAGCCAGCGATTAAGCTGATATTCGCTGCGTATTTGCCCGCTTTTGGATAGAAGAGAACACCAAACAGCGGCATAAACAGAAGTGAGCCACACGTAAAGGCAATCATTGAGAGAGCAACGATTGATCCTTGGGCAAGGAACGTCCAAGCGACAGAGATAGTCATTAAAATAAGCATAGCTATACGTCCTACCCAAACTAGTGTCCGTTCACTGTTATCTTTTTTGATGAATACTTGCCAAATGTCTTTCGTAAAAATGGTTCCCATCGCCATGAGCTGTGAATCAACCGTGGACATTGCTGCTGCAAAGGCCGCCGTGATTAGCACTACAGCCATCACGGGAGAATATTCGAGGACAATAGCAGGGAACACTTGGTCTACGATAGCAATATCAGGAATAAATAGTTTGCCGAGTATACCGACAACAAGGATCGGCACAAAACCCCAGCTGGCGAACAGAATATGACCGATCGGCACTACTTTAAAGGCGCTCATCGATTTCGCCATATAGTAGCGAGTCCATAAATGAGGGAGTCCAATGCCAGCTGTGACATAAATAGCAATGTAAGCAAACCAGTTAAGCGGAGTGAAGTAGCCAGAAGATCCGGGATACTTCAAGAAATCAGGATAGCGGCCATCAACCATGGAGAATAAGTTACCCAGTGTGCCGATACCAGATACACCTTTACTAAGCATCCAGAACGCCAGCCCCCAGGTAAGAAGCATATAAAATATTCCTTGAACGGCGTCTGTCCAGGCAACAGCCTTCATTCCACCGATCATGCTATAAATGGTGACTAGCACAAGCATGCTCCCAACACCGAGCCAGAATGGGCTTCCTATTAATTCAAAGGCTACCCCTGCTCCAAGCAACTGTATGCCGATATATGGGAAGAGCAAGTATATGCCGACAATGCTGGAAATGAGGCGTAGAAATCGGCTATCGTAATAATGCTCCAGCATGTCGCTCGGGGTAACGTAGTTGTAAATCTTTCCGAGAGCCCACATTCTTCTTCCGAATACGTACATGAATACGCCTAGTACAATGTTGAGAATAAAGAAAGAATTAAAACCTACACCATGAACGAAGAATGAACCGGGGGCTCCGAGCAAGAACCACATGCTGAACCAGGAAGCACCTATTGTTAAGAAGAGAACAACAGGTCCTAAGTCCCTTCCTCCTAAATAAAAGTCATCCATGGAAGATTGGTTAGTAGCCCGGTATCCTAAGTAACATATAAATAGATACACAAGGATTGAAATACCAAGAAACAAAAAAACCATCGTTGGTAAACTCATCATTCTTTCACCTCCAACCCACGAGAGAATGCATCTTCTCGTGCTTCTTCTACATCAAAATCATATGTTTTCCACTTACGAAACGCACAATAAATTAGATAAATGGAAATAGCTAAATTCCATCCCCAAATCCACCACAGATTAAATGGGATCCCCAAGATAGCGGGTTCTATTCTGTCCAAAGCAGGAAGAAATTGGGGAGCATTGACGATGATAAACCAGACAGTCATGATCACAGTAAACGAATGTTTCATTCCTTCACCCCCTAGTTGTTTTGTTTATCTTAATTGCAACATTCGTGCCAAAGTAGAGACCTTGTTTGGTGGGCTTTTTCTTTGAAACTGGTTTATATGTTCATGCACATTTGCATTAAATTTAAGGCAGCATAAAGACAAAACCTTGGAGTTAATAAAAAAAGAGCCTTCAATGCCATATTGCATGGAAGGCGTTTTTGCATTAACTTTGCATAGATAATTGGTATTTTTTCATTTTTCTTACGACTGTTGATTGATTTATACCGAGTAGTTCGGCTGCTTCATAAGTTGTGTCAGATTTGTTTATCACAGATTGGATTAATTCTTTTTCAAAACGAGCGACTTCTTCCTTTAAGGTACCTGCTTGAAAGTTATACTTTGCTGTTTCTTTCATCCTTAGAAAGGAAGGGAGTTCATTACTAGTAATGATTTCGTTAGGAGAGGTGACAAATGCTCTTTCTATAATATTTTTTAGTTCTCTCACATTACCAGGCCAAGGGTAGTCGAGTAAATCTTTTATAGCGCTATGAGAGAGACGTTTCTTCATTTGATAATGTTCGTTGAATTGAGCAGTGAAATGCTCAACAAGTAAGGGAATGTCCTCTTTTCTTTGATTTAGCGGGGGAAGGGTGAGCGGCACGACATTTAACCGATAGAATAAATCCGGCCGGAATTCACCAGCAGCCACCATTTCTGCTAAACTTCGATTGGTTGCCGTGATGAGCCTTACATTAACCTTAATTGGTTTAGTACCTTCTAGGCGCATGACCTCTCTCTCTTGAATAACACGCAAGAATTTTGCTTGAGTGGTTAACGGCAATTCACCAATCTCATCCAGAAATAATGTTCCGTTATTCGCCAGCTCGAACATACCCGGCTTACCTTGTTTTCTGGCACCAGTGAACGCACCCTCTTCATAGCCAAATAGCTCTGATTCAAGCAGAGCCTCAGGTATGGCACTGCAGTTTACACGAATGAACGCGCCTGATTCTTTTCTTGGACTAGTGTTATGAATTAGTTGAGCCATTACTTCTTTTCCGGTACCTGATTCCCCTTGAAGCAGGATGGTTGTGTCGTATTGAGCTACATGCATAGCACTATCGACTAACTCATTCATACTTTTGGATTTTAAGACGATGCCGTTTACCTTTTCCACATGAAGACGTAGACTGCTTAACTCAGACTGATAACGATTACGCTCTGCTTCTAGTTTCTGCATTTTTTCCTTTAATGTAATAAGTTCAGTAATATCTCTTACATTTGAAATGATGCGCCTTAACTCGCCGCTGTTATTAAATATAGGTGTACCCGTCACAATGGTAGTAATGCCTGTACTAACTTTTTGCATAATAGTAACTGTCTGTTTCTTTTTTATGACCTCTATAGTTGCACTTTTATCGAATATTCCTTTTTTCACAAGGTCGCTCATATTTCTTCCAATCACTGTTTCCTTTCTTAATCCAGTAATTCTTTCAATTGCTGGGTTTATAAATAATGTTTTGCCCTCCGCGTCGCAGATCCATATTCCATCATATGAAGAATCTATTGCTTTTTTTAATTCTTCATTTTCGGCGATCAGTTGAGCCTCCTGACTTTTTGTGTATGTCATATTTCATCATTCAACTCCCTCTAAGGTTTTGAATGTTCTGACTATTATAACATGAGATATATATAGTGATCAGTTAAAGGAGAGGAGCAGATAGAGTAAATCTCAGTTTGATATTATAGACTGCCCACGTTTTTTATTTCACTTTGGAAAACAAGAGCGGCTCCTGTATGAGTGTAAATCAAACAACCCCCTGATCTGAGTTTGATCAGAGGGGGTGTTTATATTTAGGAAGCCACTTTTCTTCTCTCCTGATACGTCTTCTTGCGAAAGACGCCGAGAAAGGCTTTTTTCGTAAAGTCGAAGTTTACGAGGATGGCATAATGAACCATGAGTGGAATCAAGACGCCGACAAGTGTGTAGACGAGGAGGTTGTAGTCTCCTAAGACGTCCTGCAAATACTTGTTGAGCGGGATATGCAGATACATGATCGTTAAGGAAGCTGTGCCTAAATACTCCCAGAACTTCTTCTCCAGTAACGAGAACTGATAGCTGACCGTAAAGACCAATAGGCTGAAAATCAATGGGATCAGCACATTCAAGCCCATGGATGAATATTTGTTTAGTTTCATGTCGAGCTCAAAGTGAATGACGTGATTCCATTGGAGCGCAATCGCTGCTGTTGCTAGTAAGACGCTGATCAAGAGCGTCTGTTTGTGTCTGACTAAGGCATTCAGGAACCTCTTGCCGTAGTAGCCGAAGGCATAGTACACAATCGCGAGCAAGGCGACATCGGCGTTCCACGGGATGTCCACATTCTCCAGCTTCGGGGAATACCCGATCACGTGCGCGGCGTAATAAAAGGCTGCCAGTATGCCGAGATGTACATAGATATTTTTAGTCACAAGCTGCATGAGCGCGAATAGAATTTGCGTCAAGTACAGGCATGTGATAAACCAGAAGACCGCAAAGAAGCTGCGCAGCACTTGACCGCCGTAAGCGAGATTCTGGATATTTTCGATAAGCTTTGTCATCGATAAGTCCGTAAAGAAAAGGAACAGTGAAATCGCGAGTCCAAAAGAGACGTATGGAACCAACAGCTGGATTGTTCTTTTTTTCGTCCATTGGATAAAGGTATCGTATGTGTCCAGGCGGCGAAAGAGATAGCCGGAAATGATGAAGAATAACGGCATGTGGAACCAGAATAAGTACTGGTGCGCCACCGGATTTCCCCCATGGCTGATGACGACCGACAGAATGCCGATACCTTTGGCGATATCGAGCCAGGTTTCTCGTTTGTTCATGTTTCACTTTCCTTTCTCATTCATAATCGTTTGTTGTGATTTCCAATGAAAGAATGATAGGGACGGTTTGTCTCATTCTAGTAAGGGAGAAACAATAATTCAAGCGAGAACGGTTGAGAGATGACAAACAGCCGCCCCACTTTCGTCTCGTTGGAGGCGGTGGGGCGGCTATTGGCTTATCTAGCTTTTGGGCCTTTCGTCTTCACCTCAAACGCCAGAAATTGCGTCACCTGGGTGGAGTTGAAGTTGTTGTCGGAGACGAGAACGAGGCTGCGGTTGCCGTTCTCGAGCGTCGGTCCCCAGGAAAGGCCTTCGACGTTATCAATCTTTGGCAAATTCAGCGTGTTCAAGTCCAGAACGAGGCGCTTTTTCACCGGCTTGAAGCGCTCGTCCTGCAGGGAGTCGATGTCTTGAATGTCGCTCGCGCCAGGAATCTTCATTTCATACAGCCGTATGTAGTTGCTGAAGCTGCCGTCTGCGGCCTGGACACCGGCTCGTTCAAGAACGAGGAACGTGTGCTTGTTGACCGCAAGAATTTCGGTGACCCCGTTATCGGCGTGTTTGCCCGGTCCTGGAGCTGCTGGGATGGCGTCCATCGGATAAGCGTATTGAGCTAGGACATTCCCTTGGCGGTCATACTGCGTGATGCGGGAGAAGCCGCCGTTCTCCACGGTTGGGGCCGCTCCGTCTTCATGTAAAGGCCCTTCCATGGCGACCCAGAGCGATTCGCCGTCTGCGGAGAAGGTGGAGCCTTCAAAGACGGCATTGTTCCGCGGGCCGCTTTCTTCGTCTGGTGACATATGGAACTCGTCAGGAAGCGGCAGCGTCGACAGGTGATCCCCTTCCCGGGTCGCCTGGCGGATGAACGGATGGAGGCCAAGTGAGCGGTCGCCTTCGCTCGTGTACCAGATCGTGTCCGTTTTCGGGTCTAAGCTGATGGATTCAAGATCCGGGACGTCACCGCCTTGTGCTTCGTATTCCGTGTGGCTTGGGTACAGGGAACCGTCCGGCTGCTTCATGTATTCCATGCCGGTCAGTTGTACGGAGCGGAAGCCGTTTAAGCCGTAATTGAGCTTGCCTGTGTAGAAGCGGGCCGGCTGCAGGCTGGAGCGGTCGTCGCTGATCATGAGCCACTCGTCATTTTTCTCGTCGTAGCGGATGCCGGAGAGGCCGCCGACCGTCGTGTCTTCAAATGTCAGATTGTAGGGAAGGCGCTGCTCACCGAGGAAGCGGAGGCTCTTCACAGATTGGATCGGTTGATGGGCGTGTTGTTTTTCCTTCACTTGCTCGTGTGCATGAATAGGGGCCGCATCTGCCTCTGCTGCAGGGACAAAGGCGAGCATGGAGGCTAAAGCCGCCGTGCTTAAGAGGTTTCGGTGGTTGAATAGGTGTCGTTTGTTCATATGGATGCTCCTTTCTATGTATCTATCATTCTCATCATAGCGGACGCTTGTAAATCTTCATTGACAGGAGTGTAAAAAGTGTGTGGAGGGGATTTGTCTTCGCTGCACATAAGGAAAGCCCCCGAATAAGCATGGCTGCTTATTCGAGGGCTTTTTTTTCATTAATTAAAATAGCTGACCAATCCGTTGTACACTCCGTCTGCGACGAGCTCCTGATACTGGCTAGTGGAGACATGGGCTCTTTCCTCTGGGTTGCTTAAGAAGCCAAGCTCTAGGAGAATCGCGGACTGGCTGTTCTCGCGGATGACGTAGTAGTCGCCTTGGCGTGTGCCGCGGTCAGCGAGTGACAGCTTCTCGTCCAGTGAACGGTGAACGTTCTGGGCGAGCGGCGATTGGTAGTCATGATAGTAGTACGTCGTAAAGCCGTTCGCGGATGAATTCGTTGCGCTGTCGTAATGCACGCTGATGAAGGCATCGGCGCCTTGGCGTTCGGCGGCCTGAACGCGTTCCGCTAAGGAGATGTACGTGTCACTGGAGCGGGTCATGATGACGTTCGCACCGGCATTGGACAGCTTCTGAGAAACGCGCTGAGCCGTTTGCAGGGCGAGTGTTTTTTCAGGTGCGCCTTCTCCGCTTGTCGCGCCTGGGTCATAGCCGCCGTGTCCCGGGTCAATGACAATCGTCTTTCCTTGAACACCCGCTGCGTTCGGTGTTTTTTTCGCTTTTACGGCTTGTGCTTCGCCGCTTGTAGACACGACCCAGCTGGCCACATAGGCGTGGCTGCCGCTTGGAAGCTGGATTTTGTACCAGTCGCCTTCCTGAGCCACGATCGGATAGCTTTCGCCCTTGGAGCCTTCAGCAAGAACAGGGGAAGAGGTGCTGGCTCCTGCGCGTAAGTTTGTTCCGTTGGTGATGATCGAAACGGACTCATTCGTGGCGGCTTTAGGCTGGCTGGCCGGCTGCTTCGCCTGGCTTTCGCCGTCTTTGGATACGACCCAGCTTGCTACATAGGCAGGGTTGCCGCTCGCGAGCTGAATCTTGTACCAGTCGCCCTCTTGTCCCACGATTGGGTAGCGCTCGCCTTTGGAGCCTTCAACAATAATAGGGGAAGACGTGCTAGCTCCTGAGCGCAGGTTCGTGCCGTCAATCGTGATCACAGCGAATGTGCCCCAAGCGGTATCCGCCTTGCTTTTCGTCTGGCGGGCTGGTGCAGCTTCCTTGCGCTGGATGTACTGTCCGCTTACCCAGGCGTTTGAGCCGTTATGGGTGATGTTCACCCAGCCGTTCTCTGTGCCGAGGATCGTAACCTGGTCACCGGTATGTAGTTTTCCGATAATGCTTGCGGACAAGGACGGAGCGGTGCGGACGCGCAACTGATCTGCTGTTACTGTGCCGGTTGCTTTAGTTGATGTATGAGTTCCGTTTGCTGTGGGGGAAGCGCCTCCGGCAGGCCGTGTAATGTAGCCGGCAATCCAACCGGTCTGTCCATTCGCAAGCTTCACTTCGTACCAGCCGTATTTTTCCTGAACGGTCTGGAGCTGTTCACTGCGGCTCGCCTGGTCAATCACAGCGGATGTCTTGCTTGGTTCACTGCGAATGTTGGCCGTGTCCACGGCTACTTTCACAGCACCGGCCGCTTCGGCGGTGAGCTCATCCGTCTGCCAGGTGAAGAACAGCAGGAACGATAGGAAGCTAATGAAGAGTATTCGGATAAGAAACACCTCCTTAATATGTATAGGCTGAACACAAAACTCATTTTAGCATTTATTTAGCAAGATGGAGTTTTATTCCTTCATATTACAAAATTTGAGAAATTGGTAGGAAAAGTTGTAAAAAAGCCTTTACATTCGACATGGACTGTCGAAAGCTGGGAAAAGTTGAGGAGATATTTAGAGAGTCAGCAGGCGAAGGGAAGAAAATGAGGGACTTTTGTTTGGGGCCACAAGTTGCGAGAAGGGAATTTTCTTTTTCCCTTGGTGTGCTATGATGAACCTACGAATCTAGCAGTAGGAGGAAATCGTGTGATTGAGTTGCGAGAAGCGAAGAAATGGTTTCGGTCAGGTGGGGAGAAGGTGCCGGTGCTGCGCGGGGTGAACCTGCGTGTGGAGCAGGGCGAGTACGTGGCCATCATGGGGAAGTCCGGCTCAGGGAAGAGCACGCTTCTGAACCTGCTTGGCACGCTGGATACATTGGATGGCGGGGAGTATGAGCTGGCGGGAAAAGCGGTACATAAGATGAGCAAGAGAAAGCGGGCGGCGCTTCGGAATAAGGAGATCGGGTTTGTGTTTCAGCACTTTCATTTGATTCCGAATTTGTCGGTGTATCACAATGTGATGCTGCCGCTCACGTACAGCAAGCGGCGGTGGAGCAAAAAGCGCGAGCGGGTGATGGATCTGTTAGAGCAGGTCGGCCTGGCGCATAAGAAGCGGCAGAAGCCGAGCCGCTTATCAGGCGGGGAGAAGCAGCGTGTAGCAATTGCACGGGCGCTCGTGAATGAGCCGGGATTGATCTTGGCGGATGAGCCGACGGGCAGCCTGGATGAGGAGACGACGGAAAGCGTGCTTCATCTGCTCGACCGGGTGCATAAGGACGGCGCGACGATTCTAGTGATTACGCATGATATGGAAGTGGCCAAGCGGGCGGAACGGATTTTATTTTTGAAAAATGGTGTGTTAGAGGAGTGGTCCGATGAAGCTGCTTACCGGGTTTAAGCTGGCGTGGTTCGGCTTGTGGTCGAACCGCTTCCGGGTGCTGTTTGCGATGATGGGTGTCGTGATCGGCATGTTCGCGGTCATTGTGCTCTCTGCGATTGCGATCGGCGTGAAGGATACGATGATGAAGCAGATGGGCGGACTCGGAGCGGAGCAGATTCTTGTCATTCCGGGCCGGGTGCTGGATACGACGAGTGGGCAGAAGGATTTGCTGAGCGGGTTGACGAGTGTGCCGAGTACGCTGACGTATGAGGATGCGAAGGCGGTGGAAGAGGTTGAGAACGTGCGCTCGGTGACGCCTCAATTAGAGACGGTGTCGTTCGTGCAGTGGGGCGAAGGAGAAGGAACCCAGCGGCTGCAGGCAGCGGTTGTGGGAAGCACGGATCAGTATGCGCGCGTGCAGCATGCGGAGCTCGCGGAAGGCCGTTTTTTCACGAAAGAGGAGCAGGAGAAGAAGGCGAAGGTGATCGTGCTCGGCAGCAACATTCATGATGGGCTGCTTGGAAAGGAACAGGTGCCGGAGGAAAGCCGTGATGGCGGAACTCCGGAAGCGGAGCCGAAGCCGTGGTGGCAGCGGCTGCTGGGGACGGTGACCGGGCAGGCATCCGCCGAGGAGAAGGCTGAGTCGCTTGTCGGGAAGGACGTAATGATTGGGGAGACGTCGTACCGGGTGATCGGGGTGCTGGCGCCGAATGCGACGCTCGGTTCGAGTACGGATAATAATGTCGTGATGCCGATTGAGACGGCGCTTGTGCAGACGGATATGAAGAATTTGACGAAGATGGTCGTGGAAGCGGAGAGCACGGCGGTGATTGATCAAGTGGACGTGGATGTGTTCTCGGCGATTAAGGAGAATCACCAGGAGATTGATTTCAGCGTCGTGAAGCAGGATCAAATGCTCGAGGCGCTCGACCGGGTGACGAGCATTCTGCAGGTGATGCTGGCGGGGATTACGCTGACGGCGCTCGTGATCAGCGGAACGGGTATTATGAATGTGATGGTCATGTCGGTGCGGGAGCGCACGCGTGAGATCGGGATTCGAAAGGCGCTTGGTGCGACGACGTTTGAAGTGATGGTGCAGTTCTTCTTCGAAACGGTGCTGCTTTGCCTGCTCGGCGGGGTGATCGGGTTAGGCCTTGGTTATGCATTTGTAGAGGTGTGGAATGCGAATGTGTCCATCTTCTCGCTCGTGCTGCCAATGTGGGCCGTGAAGCTTGCGTTGTATTCTTCGGTCGTTGTCGGCACGCTGTTCGGCATTTACCCTGCGTTGAAAGCGGCCAGGATGAACCCAAGTAAGGCGTTGAGGTTTGAATAACGATGCTTTCGTGCTTTAAAGGGGTGGGGGTCTGTCCCCCGGCCCTTTAAAGTGGTAAAGTGCTTCAACACAAAGAAACCGCCCTTGCTATTCTAGCAAAAGGGCGGCTCTCTACAACGCAGCAAATTTTTGACCGCTGTCATATTGGCAGGGTCAATTTTTATTATACTACAAATATTTTGAAAATGGTAAGTAAAATGGTAAGAATTGAATATTAAGTAGAATCGCAGTATGGGAAGTCGCTGGCTCAGGGGCAGTGGGCGAAACACCCTTTATTGCTGATTATTTCCTTTGAAGCGGAAGATATATATGTGCTAGTTTTAAACCTGTGTGTATTCAGGGAATAGACTATAGGAAACCCAGCATAAGAAAGCTGGCAAGGAGGTGCGAAGAGTGCTGCAAGAATTTAAGAAGTTTGCGATGCGCGGCAACGTGATTGAATTAGCGGTCGGGGTGATCCTCGGTACGGCATTTGGAAAGATCGTGTCTTCTTTAGTAGAAGACGTGGTGATGCCGCTCATCGGTTTGCTGATTGGCGGAATTGATTTCAGCGGCTTGTCCTTCCGTGTGGGAGAAGCGGTTATAAAATACGGGGTATTTATTCAAACCATTGTGGACTTTTTAATTATTTCATTCTCTATCTTCCTATTTATCCGCCTCGTTAATAGGGTGTATCACCGGGAGAAGCAGGAAGAGGAAGCCGAACCCGTGTTAAGCAAGGAAGAAGAGCTTCTGACGGAGATTCGCGATTTGTTGAAGGAATCCCGTCGTGAGGTGGAGTAGGGCTTTATTGCTTTAAAGGAGCGGGGGACAGTCCCCCAGCGCGTTAACGCGCTGAAGGGACTGTCTTTTTTTCGTGCTTAATTATGTAGGAAAGTGTCTAGCGAAAGACATTTACTCGATTAAATTTTTAGATTATTCTAATAATTACATAGATAGAAAGGGGTGGGTCGATTGTTAGGTTGGAAGAAATGGCTGGCCAGCTTCGCCGGAGTGTTGTGTGTCTTTTCTTTTTCAAGCTTGCCTGCCGAAGCCACGGTGTATCCGGATGTGCCGGCGTCTCATTGGAGTGCGAAGGAAGTAACGTATCTAAGTGAGCGAGGGGTGCTTAAGGGCGGCACGAACGGAAGGTTCAACAAGGATGCACCAGTGACGAGAGCGCAAGCGGCCGCTATTTTGGTCCGGGCGAAAGAGCTGTCCATGGCGAATGTACCGGATCCAGGATTCCAGGACGTACCGAAATCACATCCTTTTTACAAAGAAATTGCAGCGGCCGTGCATGCCGGCTGGTTCTCGACGGCCCAAAGCTTTAACCCGGATGGCCAGCTGACGCGTGCGGAAATGGCAAAGATCACAGCGAACGCGTTTGATCTGCAGGGCACGGCATCGGCTGATTGGGAGGACATGGGCAAGGCGCATTGGAGTACCCCTTTTGTTGAACGGATCGTGGCGAACGGCGTGACATCCGGCTACACGGCGACAAAGTATCGCCCTGCAGGAGTGGTGACACGTGCCCAGTTTGCCGTATTCATTGCCCGGGGACTTGATCCTGCGTACCGCTTAACCGTTGCTGTGTATCCGAAAAAAGCGGCGGAGGACATTTTTTACCCGCAATTTCGGGACACGAGCGGACAGAAGGATTTTCAATACTTAAATGAATACTACGTGAATGAAGGCGAGGAGATGGAGGATACGAAGAAGGAATTGACGGAGCTTGCGAAGGAAGATCCGGAGCGTGGCCACTTGTACACGTATGAAGCCTCTTACCGGGTGGCGCGGGCAGACCGAAGTTATATTAGCATCGTGTTTGATCATTATTATTATACGGGAGGCGCCCACGGATACACCTCGCTTTCTTCGCAGAACTATGATGTACGGAATGCGTTCTTTATGCTGCTGGGAGACCTGGCGACGAAAGCGGATTATGAGCGCAAGGTGATCGACCGGATTAACACGCAGGGCGCTTACCTGCAGAAGCAAGGCAGAGGCGACTGGAGTCATCTCTACAGCCTCGGCGGCTACCAGCGGCAGTTTTACATGACAAATGACGGATTTGTCGTCTACTTCAATCCCTACCAGCAAGGCTCCTACGCAGCAGGGATTTGGGAATTTAAGCTCCCGTACTCGTTGATTCGCTGATTAAGGATCGGTGATCAATAGGAAAGAAGAATATGAATGAAAAAACCCCCGTTTCTAGCAGTTGGATGCTAGGAGCGGGGGTTTTTGTTGTTGATGGGGAAGAGGGCTTTTGCGCTTTAAAGTGGTGGGGGTCAGACCCCCACCACTTTAAAGCGATAAAACATGAAATAACTAGTTTACTAAATGTGAAATCTAGACTATTCTAATGATTACATAGTTAGAAGGGGGTGGGTCATTTGTATAATTTTACAAAGTGGGTATCAGCATGGTTAATAGGTTTATTGGTATTATCTTTTTCCGTGTCAAATGCGGAAGCCGCGTCTTATCCGGACGTGCCGGCTTCTCACTGGAGTGCCAAGGAAGTTTATTATTTAAGTAATTTGGGAGTATTAAAAGGCGGGACGAATGGAAAGTTCAACAAAGATACGGCCGTTACGCGGGCCCAAGCGGCAGCCATTTTAGTCCGGGCGAAAAAGCTCCCGCTGACGAATGTGCCGAATCCTGGGTTCCAGGACGTGCCGAAGTCACATCCATTCTATAAAGAAATTGCGGCAGCTGTGAATGCGGGCTGGTTCTCAAAGGCGGCTAAATTTAATCCGAATGGGAAGCTGACGCGCGCAGAAATGGCGAAAATCACAGCGAATGCTTTTAATTTGAAGGGTACAGCGCCGGTAGAGTGGGAAGATATGAGCCGCAAATATTGGGGTGCTCCTTATGTAGAGCGGCTCGTCGCTAACGGTGTGACATCTGGCTACACGGCAACCAAGTACCAGCCGACAGGTGTGGTGACACGGGCGCAATTCGCGGTATTTACGGCTCGTGGACTTGATCCGAAATTCCGGTTGAAAGTGGCCTCATATCCGAAAAAAGCGGCAGACGGAATTTTTTACCCGCAGTTTAAGGACACAAGCGGGAAGAAGGATCTTTCTTACTTGAATGAGCATTATGCGGAGGTAGGGAAAGAAATCGCTGCCTTCAAGAGAGAGTTTATGGAGAAAGCTAGGAGAGATAAAGGGTACGGCGATCGTTACTTTTATGAAATCTCTTATAAAGTAGCCCGTTCAGATTTAAGCTATATTAGTGTTGTGTTTGAGCAGTACGAGTATGCGGGAGGTGCTCATGGCTATGAGCAGCTGTTCTCCTACAACTATGATGTAAAGAATGATTATTTCATGGAATTGGATGACCTTGCGTTAAAGTCGAATTACAAGCGTGCGGTGATCGATCGAATCAACGCACAGGCTCGCAATTTGGAGAGGCAGGGTCGAATCGGTTCATGGGATGGGCTTTATAGCTTAGATGAGCACCAATATCAGTTTTATATGAAGCCGGATGGATTTGTTATGTATTTCAATCCTTATGAATATGGCTCTTATGCAGACAGTATTAGGGAGTTCACCCTTCCATATTCACTGATTCGCTGATTAGTATAAAAGAAAAAACCCCCGCTTCTAGCAGTTGGATGCTAGGAGCGGGGGTTTTTGTTGTTGACGTGCTTTTATGCTTTAAAGCGGTGGGGGTCAGACCCCTCATAATTAAGTTAACGAAGAAGCAGGCACATCTCCCCAGGCAATCTCGCCGTTGATGAGGGTGGCGAGGACCTTGATGTCTTTGATTTCCTCTGGCGGGCAGGTGAGCGGGTCTTGGGCGAGTATGGCGAAGTCGGCTTGCTTGCCTTCTTTGATGGTGCCTTTTTCGTTTTCTTCGAAGTTGAGTTCGGCTCCGTAGATGGTCATCGATTTGAGCGCGGTGACGACATCGATCTTTTGGGATTCACCTAGGACGTGGCCGTTTCTCGTTAATCGGTTGACCGCTGCCCATACAGAAAACAGCGGAGAGATCGGTGTGATCGGGCAGTCGGAATGCAAGGTGAATAATAGGTCTAGATCCACGGCTTCTGCGAGAGGGTTCATTCGCTCGGCACGGTCGGGCCCCAGGAAAATATCGCGGTGACGGTCGCCCCAATAGTATACATGATTGATGAAGAAGGAAGCCGCGATGCCATGCTGCTTCATCGTCTGCAGGTCTGCTGTGCTGGCGGTTTGCACATGCTCAATCCGGTGACGGTGATCGTTTCTCGGATACTTTTGCACGGCTTGGCTGAGCGCTTCGATGTTCGAGCCAATCGCCCGGTCGCCGTTGCCATGAATGGCGATGCGGAAGCCGCGGTTGTGAAGGTCCGCAATTTCCTCATTGAATGCCTCTTGTTCATTCAAGAGCTCGCCGATCTGATCGGGCTTGCTGTAATACGGCTCCCGGAGTGCGGCCGTGTAGCCCTGGATCGATCCGTCCTGGAAATGCTTCGCGCTGTCTAGGCGCACACGGCCGTTTGATTTTTGCTGAAGCTCCTCGTCGGTTTGCTCCGCTGTGTAGCCAGCCAGCACGCCGTCTTCACGGAACAAATGGTTCAAAATCATAAGCCGCATGTTCAGTGGATTTTTTCCTGATTTGGCGGCAGCTAAGTGGGCGTCCAGTTCAATCGCGCCTTTATCGAGTCCCACGCCGGCATCGGTGCACGTCGTAATGCCTTGAGCTAAATACTCCTTCGCACCGTTTGCGATCGCTTCGACTAAGTCCTCCACTGTCGGCTTTGGAAGAGCAGGGGCCACTAGTTGGAGTGCCGGGATTTCATGAACGACCCCATCCAGTCGCCCGTTCTCATAGCGTCCGAAAAATCCGCCTTCCGGATCTGGCGTTTGTTCCGTGATGCCGGCGAGCTCCAATGCTTTGGAGTTCACAGCCGCAAAATGGCCGGAGATGTGCCGGAGAAATACCGGGTGGTCCGGTGCCGCTTGATCCAAGTCGTCTCTCATCGGATGTCTTTTTTCCGCGAGCAGCGTGTCATCATAGCCCCAGCCCATGATCCACTTGCCCGGAGGCGTGTGCTGGGCCTTCGTCTTAACCTTTTGGACGATGTCGGTGATCGATTCATTTTCAGGGGAGCGGCAGTCGATAAAGTCGAGCATTTCCCCGTACATGAGCAGGTGGCTGTGCGTGTCGATGAAGCCCGGAAGCAGGGTGGCTCCGTTTAAGTCGATTTCCCGTGTGTCCGGTCCGACGGTGAAGCCAGCAGTATTGGGCTCTGACTCGGTGCACACTTTGACGATTTTTCCATCGGCCACCAGCACGGAGCGGGCGATAGTATCGTTCTCATCCAATGTGAGGACGTTAGCATTTTTTATAATTAAATCAATCGTCATCTTTCAAACTCCTTTTATATGATATTTGTTTTCTCAGGCGTTTCAGGTGGTCCATTTATTTGTCTCTGAGCAGACGGCAAGTCCTCCCAGAAGACGGCTTTGACGCTCTCCTTTGGGCTGTGCTTCGTGAGCAGGGTGACGATGATCAGGGCCGAAAGTGAAGCGATGAAGCCAGGGACCACCTCGTCTAAGCCTGTGCCGAAAAATGGCCAAATGATCGTTGCGGCTGCGCCGGCCAGCATGCTGGCAACGACGCCTGCATTGGTGGTTCGCTTCCAGAACATAATGGCTAGGAATGGGAAGACGAGTGTGGTCGCCGATATCCGGAGCGCCCATTGATACATGCTGATAATGTCAGTCATGAAGTAAGCGACGATCAGGGAAAGAACAGAAATCGCGACAACGGTAGCTCGTGCCATGAACATTAATTGTTTTTCTGTAGCATTCGGGTTAATCAGGCGGTGATACAAGTCTTGGGTGATGTTGGAGCTTCCTTGTAAAATGAAGGAATCTGCTCCGGTCATTAAAGCAGAGAGCAGGCCAACGATGACGAGGCCGCCGACAGCTGGTGAAAGCAGTTCAACCGTAATATAAGAGAAGATGAGGTCTGGGTGTATATCAGCTGGGACAAACTGGCGGGCAATCACGCCGATGGAGTATGGAAGCACAGAGATGCAGAGCGTAATGCCAAATCCGGTGAGGCCAGCTCGGATGGCGACTTTTTCTGATTTAGAGGCGAAAATACGCTGCCAAGTTGATTGCCAGATTAAATAGAACGGTGCGACAGACAGGGCGAACATCAGCACGGCTCCTGCGCTTTCTGCGCCGAATACAGTTAAGTACTCACGCGGGGTGTTTTCTAAAACAGCTGTCATCCCGCCGCTGAAATTTAGAGCGGAAAAAGCAAGGATGATGATCCCGGCGATCAGGATGATGCTTTGAATCGCGTCCGTGACAATTGTAGCGACAAGGCCGCCAAGAATTGTAAAGCCAAGGACAAGGGCGAAGGATAAGGCAATGCCGATCTTTGGATCGATGCCGTATACAATGCTGAACACCGTGCTCATGCCGACAATTTGGAGCGCGGTCGTTGGGACAGAGTAGATGAAGGCAGAAAGAACAGAAGGAATGATGCCCGTTTTGGAACCGAAGCGCTCACCAAACAAATCGGCAAGGGTGTAGAGTTTTTGCCGTCGCAGCGGCCGGCTGAATAAAGCAATCAGCAGCATACTGACCAGCATGGCGGGAAGGGCGAATTTGAAGAACCCTGACATGCCGACAGTAAAGCCCATGCCGATCCAGCCGATGAAAACGGCCGCTCCGCAGTTCGTGCTGATAATCGTGCCGACAATGTTCCAAAACCCCATATTCCATCCGGCGATTAAATAAGAATCTGACGTTTTGACCTTTGTAAAGTAATAAAAACCAACCGCGAACATGAACAGGAAATAGACAACGATATAGCTTGTGTACCAGGCCATTAAATTTCCTCCAATCTCTTATTGGATGAGCAATATGAATAAAGGCGACGTGTTAAGGGTGTCTAGGGTGAGGGGCTAAGGTGATTGAAACGTTCTGTGTGGTAGTAGGCAAGCAAGTGAATGCGGAGAGCCTCCTTTCGTTCGGTGGGATAGTGGTTGTGATAAAACTATGGCTGGATGACAACTGGTCATGATGACCGAATCACTTATAAGGAATGGTCATTATCTTAACAAATAAATTCTGAATATTCAATAAAAATGATTTCGGAATTTATTTCCTATTTTCATAAGGGGTATGAGAGAGAATGATAGGTGAGGGGTTTTAGTGCTTTAAAGGGGTGGGGGACAGTCCCCCGCTCCTTTAAAGTGATAAAGCGTACAGCATAATTTTTTCGTTGGGGCATAGAATGAGAGAAAAGGAGTCTTTAGAGGGGGTAGGTGGAAGCATGGAGGTTCGTGTGCGAAGAGGGGATACGCTTTGGCAGTATAGCCAGTTGTTTTCGATTCCACTTGTGTTGATTATGGATTCGAATCCGGGGGTTGAGACGGGGAGCCTGCAAGTGGGACAAGCGGTGCAGATTCCAGGGTTCACGACCATTACTCGGACGATTCAGCCGGGGGACACGTTTTGGGGCTTGGCGAATGCGTATCGCTTAAATGTAGATGCGCTGCTTTTGCTGAATCCGAATGTCAACCCGAGCCAGCTTCAGGTGGGGCAGCGAGTGCGGATTCCGATCCGGGTGACTTGGTTTGTGGTGAATGGGCGGGAGCCGTATGATTTTCAAGCCATGACCGATGATTTGAACGAGCTGCTGGCGATCTACCCTTTTATGAGGAGAAGGGACGCGGGAAAAAGTGTGCTCGGCCTGCCGCTGCACGATGTGCGAATCGGCACAGGGGGACGCAAGGTGCAGGTGAATGCCTCCTTCCATGCAAATGAGTGGATCACGACGCCCATTTTGATGCGGTTTTTAAACGAATATTTGCTTTCCTTGACGAACAACACGCCGATTAAAGGAGTAGCCACGCTGCCCGTGTATGGGTTGACAGAGCTGTCGGCGGTACCGATGGTGAATCCAGATGGGGTCAATCTGGTGCTGAACGGGCCGCCGCCGGAGCGTGAGGAGGAAGTGGTGGCGCTGAATCGGGGAAGCCGTGATTTCTCAGGGTGGAAGGCGAACATTAATGGAGTGGATTTGAATAAACAGTTCCCGGCGAATTGGGAGTTTGAGGCAGGCCGTAAACCGACAGAGCCAAGGCCGCGCGATTATCCGGGGGAGGCGCCGTTAACAGAGCCTGAGACGCAGGCGATGGCTGATTTGGTCAGGGATGAAAGCTTTGATCGGCTAGTAGCGCTTCATACACAGGGAAGGGAATTTTATTGGGGCTACGAAGGGCTGGAGCCACCGGAATCGCAAGTGCTGGCAGAGCGATTTGCACGGGTGAGCGGTTATGAGGCGATTCGCTATGTGGACAGCCACTCAGGATACAAGGACTGGTTTATCCAGGAATTCCGCCGGCCTGGGTTCACGATTGAGCTCGGTGAAGGACAGAACCCGCTTCCTATTGAGCAATTTGATGAAATTTACGAAGCAGCCTCTGGAATTTTGATTAGTTCGCTGATTTAGTAGAGATGTTAGTGAGGAGGTTTATAGAGGGAGTGCTTTATTGCTTTAAAGGGGTGGGGGTCTGACCCCCACCCCTTTAAAGCGTGAAAGGATTACTTTTCGCGCTTCTTTTTCGTGAGGGTGTCGTTGAATTTCTCGCCGTCGCTTCCGAGAAGAAAGTAGGAGATGATGCCGGAGAAGATCATGGCGCCGGCGGTAATGAGCAGTCTCGTTTGGAGAGCGATTTCTGAGTAATCCTTACCCAGCATCCAGAGGGAAAGTGAGCCTACTAGGATCATAACTGGTATCACAAATGTCAGCTTTTTCATAGGTTCGTTCCTTTCTTGTTTTTATCTCTAGTGTAGCATACATAGGTTGAAGGACCGGGGGGTGTTTTTTCCGTGAATAGGAAGGAAAGAAATAGAACTTTTTTATCATGGAGAGGTGGAGGACAGTTCTTTCGTTAAAGCAGGACGCATATAGTGGGAGAGAAAGGCAATGAGCCTTTCGAAGCCTTTATTCAACAAAGGGGGAACCACGTATGGGCATTTGGCTGATCCGAATTGGCGCAATTTATTTCGGGATTGGTGTGCTGCTGGGCTATTATATGTCTGTGACTCATAATCCTGCTTTAGCTGGCGTGCATGCGCATGTGAACCTTCTAGGGTGGGCCGCTCTTATGATTGCTGGTATCTTATACTATTTATTTCCTGCTCTTGCCTCAAACGGATGGGCAAAAGCGCATGTTTGGCTGCATAACATTGGTCTGCCTCTTATGATGATTTTCCTTGCTCTTAATCTCACCACCGGCAATCCAGCGTTTGGTCCATGGATTGCCATTGGAGCCACACTCACCGTGCTAGGGATCCTTGCTTTCGTCATCAATATTCTTGCTAACTTAAAACCCAAGAGGTAGATAAGGGAGAATTTGAATTTGCTTTTGTGCTTTAAAGTGGCGGGGGTCTGACCCCTACCACTTTAAAGCGATAAAGAAAGCCCGCGGTTTCATTCACCGTGGGCTTTCTTCCTGCGCATTTACAGACGTTCTTTTTTGATTTTTTCCAGGAGAGCCTGGCAGCCATTCGTGACGAGTTCATACGTTTCTTCGAAGTTGCCAGTATAATACGGGTCTGGCACGTCTTTAGGTTCATCTGTTAAGTCAAGCAGCCGCATGACTTTGGGGTGCTTGGGCTTGTTAAGCATGCGGTACAGGTTATCAATATTGCTTTCATCCATTGCCACAATGTAATCAAAAGCTTCAAAGTCATCCACCGTTAGCTGCCGGCCGACCAGTCCTGTAGCATCGATTTCGTATTTTTCCAGGATTTTCAGCGTTCCCTCATGAGGCGGTTCACCAACATGCCAGTCGCCTGTACCGGCGGAATCGATCTTAATTTGATCCTCTAACCCTTCACGCTTCACAAGGTCCTTGAACAAGGCTTCCGCCATCGGTGAACGGCAGATATTGCCAAGGCAAACAAATAACACACGAATCATTTCATACACATCCTTTTTCAGCTTCCCTATGATATATGAGACCATCGTAACAAAACAACGAACGTCTGTCATTAGAGATCAGTGTTGACTGATAGGAGGGCTTTATTGCTTTAAAGGAGTGGGGGTCAGACCCCCACTCCTTTAAAGCGATAAAGTAAAAGCCCGTTCATCAGCAGATCAACGGGCTTTGTACAGAGTACGTTATGTATAAGGTTTAATGCAGATAATGCGATTTTTCTTCGAGTAAAGTTTGAAAGTAATTTAAGCAGTTGGCAGTGCGTTCCCGTTGTCTGTTAAAAATGTGAAGTGAGCAAGAGAGTGGAAGCTGCATTCCGTTTTTGAAAACTGCGAATAGTTGTCCGTCTTTCACGGTACCTGTTTGAATATGGTGCGGGAAGATCCAGCTGCATCCATACGTGTCAGGTGAGGTAGTTGGAAATGCGCAAATGCGGTCATGGAGGCAAATCACTATAGGTGTCTTTTTGCGATATGGAAAAAGCTTGCGAATGGCTTGTATCCTGCCATCATATGTAGAAATTCTCTGTATACATGCGTCGTTGAGCAGCTTGCGAATCGTCTGCTTCGATCCGTATACCCCGTTCCTGTCATAAATAATTGAGTTGTAATCCTCGTTGAATTCTTCAACAATTGCCATGGTCGTTGTTGAAATTTGATAATTTTCTACAATTTCCATGTTTAAATCCTCCTCTGCTTTATAAATTTGAAAATTACAATAATACAGTACCATGAGTGAATCTTTTTTACTAGTATAAATTGCTCGATCATTGTAAAAATTTATCGATCAGGGAAGAAAAAGAGAGAAAAAGAGGGTAGATAGTATGGGTTTTCATGCTTTAAAGGGGCGGGGGACTGTCCCCCGCTCCTTTAAAGTGTTAAAGCAACTAACCAAAATAAAGACAGGCGAAGCGTTAGGCAGAGCGATCTCTGCCTGTTCGGTGCCTGGCTATCACTTGTATAAGTCCCATGCGAGCTTAAGCGAGTCTACGATGTAGTCGGCCGCTTCCTCGGCTGTCTGGGAGTCGACTTTGTAAGTGGAGTGGTTGACGCTATAAGCGCTTTGCCGCTTATAAAACAGCTCCTCGATTTCGTCGATATTTTTTCCTTGAAGAACAGGGCGGTTGTCGATCAGGATGTTCAGGCGTTCTTTCCATTGTTCCCAGGACATATCAAGGTAGAAGACGATGCAATTTTTTAGGCAAATTTCACGGACTTCAGGGTTCATGAATGCGCCTCCGCCGAGTGAGATGACCTTCAGCGGCTGCTCGCAGAAGGAGCGGATGGTGTCTTTCTCCATTTCCCGAAAGGCCTTTTCGCCATGCAACGCAAAAATTTCGCTAATAGACATGTTGTGTTGCTTTTCAATTTCCTCATCAATGTCGACGAACGTCCGGTATAGCTTCTTGGCCACAAGCGAACCGATCGTTGTCTTGCCGACACCCATAAATCCAATAAATACAATGCTTTTCTCTTTCACCGATGTTTCTAGATTGCTCACGGCTCACACTCTTTCTACTTATTTTCTCTTTAGTATAGTACAGAGGAGTTGGAGCGTAAATGGTTTTTCCCGAACGGCTGAATGGGAAATAGTTTAGCGCTTTAAAGTGGCGGGGGTCTGCCCCCCGCCACTTTAAAGCGCCAAAGCATCTTCTTATCATAAAAAATGTTAAAAAGTTGTTTAATTAGATGGATAGTCCAAGAGGGAAAAAGATGATAGAATACAATGGCAGTAATTTACTTGCAGGGGGATCCTTTGCAGGGGGAGCGTCTGTTTATGGTATAATGGAACAGTTGTTTTTCATACATAGGTTGTCGTTTGGGCTTTGGTCCGTTGCTTGGGGCCAGGCAGGGGCCGTTTGTTGAAAAAGGCTGGGCGAACGGGGGCCAATGGGGCTTTTTGGGCGCCAATAGAGATAAAAGAAAGGGAAGAGGAAACGATCAACATGTTGAATCAGAAGACACTTTTATTGCTGCTTGCATTTCTTGTCTTGCAGCCGGTTATTGATGTACTCACGACCGCATCGCTTATGGTTCTCAACGTCAGTTTGACGGTTGGGGTCATCGTCCGTGCACTTTATATGCTAGTGATTTTGCTGCTTTTGTTGAAGTTAGCGTTTTCAAGTCGGCTGGCCAGGAAATATGTATTTTACTTAATCGGTCTTGCTGTCGTTATTGTCATTAATATTCTTGTAAATATGAACCTGAAAGATCCTTACTATTTATTCCAAGAGTTAAAGTTTTATAACAAAGTAGTCTATTTTCCTATCTTATTCTTCGGCTTTAACTTATTGTACCTGCAGCTGAAGAAGCACCGCACGCCTTTCATGGAAAAAACAACTGCTTACTTCTTGTACGCGTCGCTCATTATCAGCGCTGTGTTCATTATCTCCTTCTTGACAGGAACAAGCTTGTCGAATTATTCCCACACGAAAATCGGCTTCACCGGCTGGTTCTTTGCCGGAAATGAAATCGGCGCCATCATGGCGATCATTCTTCCGGTCACGGCCTTGTACGCGATCGAGAAGACGGAGTCGTTCAGGACAAGCTACTACTGGCTGCCGTTCTTCTTATTATCCGTCTCTATGCTATTCCTTGGTACAAAGGTAGGCTATGGCGGGATTGTCATCGTGTTGGCGGCTTCGTGTATTTCGCTATTAATTATTTACATAACTGGCGCACGCACGAAAAAAACACGGACCAACATGCTGGTTTCGCTATTCTTGCTCGCTTTGCTTGCGTTATCCACGCCGATTACGCCGGTATTCAGCAACATGTATGCTCATTTAAGCTTGCTGAACATTGATTTAAGCAAAGATGAACCGGAGAAAGAAGAAGATCCGGAGCAGCAGGAAGGCATGGAGGGAGAAGAAGAGGAAGAGGAAGAGCCGAAAGTGACACAAGAACAGGTTCAAAACCTCGTCTTCAGCAGTCGGGAGAAGTATTTGGCTGACTACAAACAGGATTACGCGGATGCTCCGATCATGAGGAAGCTGTTCGGTATGGGCTATGCAGGGGATTATGAAGAGCCTGCACCGGGACAAGGACCTAAAATGATCGAGATGGACTTCTATGATTTGTTCTTCTCGCTTGGTATTATCGGATTTTTATACTTTATTGCGCCGCTTCTCTATTATGCCATGCGCTTTATCGTTTATTTCGTCCGGTATTTGAAGGAGACTTTCACGATTCCGTATGTCATGTACGGCGTAGGCTTCATACTCGCTGCCGGAATCGGTGCCACAGCCGGCCACGTCTTCACCGCACCAGCTGTCTCCATCTTCGCCGCCGCCATCATGTCTCTGCTTATGGTGCATAGCGGCATTATCGAAGAAGATTAGAAAAAGAGAAGAGACACTTTACTGCTTTAACGTAGTGGGGGTCTGACCCCCAGCACGTTAACGCGATAAAGCAAAGCCTTGCAGCTTAGTCTGCAAGGCTTTTTGGTTGTGGGGAATTTTGTGCGAAGCTGTGTTTGCAGGCAGGAGCCGTCGTAAATAATAAAGGGGAAGGAGGGGAAAGGTATGTCATTTTTAAGGTTTATGAAGCGGGTGGGGGGACGCTTTTTTGTGGAGCGTTTTTTCGATCAGGCAGCCCAGACGGCGTATTATTTGCTATTGTCGATGATCCCATTTTTTATTTTTATGCTCTCGCTTATCAGCTTCTTTCCTATTGAAGAGAGGGATATATTGGGCGTAATTGAGCCATATGCTCCGGGGAATACGTATGAGCTGATTCATAGAAATGTGGAGCTTGTGCTGTCTGGCGGGAATGCGCTGGCTTCCATCAGTTTCTTTTCGACCTTCTGGGTTTCCTCGATGGCTGTGCAATCGCTTGTGCGCTCCTTGAATGAAGCCTACCGGATTGAACGGACGTTGTCTTTTTTTCAAGGCGTGTTTCGGGACTTAGGGGTCACACTGATTTTTATGTTCCTCGTCCCGCTTTCGCTGCTCATACCAATAGGGGAGCAGGTGTTGCGGCTGATCTTGTCGGCAGACGGAGCAGGGGCAGAACCGGCGCCGTTTCTGCCCATATGGACGGTCGTTCGATGGGGGCTTGGTACTTTGTTCTTATTTGGCTTTTTTATTTTATTTTATAAAATTCTGCCGAGCGGGAAGCAGACCGTGAAGTTTGTTCTGCCGGGCGCTATTTTTACCGCGGTCAGCTGGCAGGCGATGTCGGTGCTCTTTAGTGAATACGCAACTGCCATGAATTATGCCCGTATTTACGGACAGCTCGCCGGGATTATCGTCCTTACTCTCTGGTTCTACTTCAGCGCTGTCGTCATCCTCCTGGGCGGCCTCATTAATAACGAATGGAAAAGGAGGAATGCTTTAACGGATTAACGCAGTGGGGGTCTGTCCCCCGCCGCATTACCGCGTTAAAGTACACACCACCTCAACCTGCTCACCGGCAATTTGTTGTGTTCAGCAAAAGGGAAACCCCGCCCCTATGTAGAAAGATAGAGGGCGGGGCATCATTTAAGCATGAAAGGGGTGAGTAAAGGTTGCCTAGGAAGTTAAGAGTGTGGATTCCGGGTGCGACGTATCATATTACGTGCCGCGGAAACCGGCGGGCGGCTTTATTTTATGATAAGAAGGACCGGCTCGCTTATTTAAAGCTGCTGGAGGAGACGCGCAGTTACTTTCCGTTCCATTTGCATGCCTACTGCTTGATGACGAATCACATCCATCTTCAGCTGGAAACGATCGATCACCCTACACAGGAGATCATGAAGATGCTGAATTCACGCTATGCAATTTACTTTAACAAGCGGCATCGTGTAGTTGGTCATTTATTTCAAGGAAGGTATAAAGCTGAGTTCATTGATTCCATCTATTATTTTCTAAAAGTGAGTAAGTATATTCATCTGAACCCTGTTGAAGCAGGGCTTGCTGCGAGAGCACAAGACTATTTGTGGAGCAGCGCTTCCGCTTTTCTCTCCGACCAACGAAATCCTCATGTGACATTGGAGAAAACGTTCTCCTATTTTCCCTCTCCATCGAAAGATCACTATCGTCAATTTATGGAATCCTCCGACGAGCTGCCTGTGATCACATCAAATATTTCCGTGAAAGAATAATTAATTGCTTAAAAAACAAGGGCATGCAAATACGCATGCCCTTGTTTATGTAGGTATAGGGAGTGCTTTAGTACTTTAAAGGAGTGGGGGTCTGTCCCCCGCTCCTTTAAAGCGATAAAGTCTTTCGCTAACATTACTCCAGCATCTCTATTTTATTTACCAAGTGATTTTAGTTGATCCATGACTTTGTTTCGGGATTTTTCGTTTCGGAGAAGAAAGGCTGCTCCAAGGGCTAGGGCCGTCATCGTTGCTTTGCCGCTCATAGATTTTTGTTTGGCCATGTTTGACACGCTCCTTTGAAAAATGTTTTGGTTGATCATTTTTACGCTTCTTGTCCTTGGCGTACTTTATGTATTCCCTGAATCTGAATGGATAAACAGCATCTGCAGTGAAGTGTTTTCTTCCTATTCTTATAGGAATTGTAAAATCTTTTGTCTGAAGGGTTGCCATATTTGCCAAGTTGCTTTATCCTCAAAACGACGCCGTTATTTTTTTATTATTTTTTATTAGAAAATGGGTATTTTTGTTTTTTTCTTCTCAATTAAGAAATGATAAAAAAGTATTTATCTACGGCGTGTTGCACCAGCATCCTCAAAGAGGGGTTCTTTATTATGAATTAATATCAGATTATTTCTTCTTTTTTAGGTGCGACAGTGTTATAATTTTTCAAATAAAACTTTTCATCACGAAAGCCTAACGATGATTAAGGAGTGGAATAGGTAATGAAGGTAAGTAAATTCGGAGGAACTTCCGTAGCGAGCGCTTCACAAATTAAGAAGGTTGCAGCTATTGTTCAAGAGGATCCATCAAGAAAAATCGTTGTCGTCTCAGCACCGGGAAAACGATTCTCCGATGATATTAAAGTAACTGACCTGCTGATCAGCTTAGCAGATGCGGCGCTTTCCGGGAATGGCGCGGAAAAAGAACTGCAGGCAGTAGTCGACCGTTATGCGAGCATTGCTGAAGAGCTTGGGCTTGGCGATGACATCATTCACGTAATTGAGGAAGACCTGCGCGGCCGGGTCGCTCACGACAAGGAAAACCGTGACCTGTTCGTGGATCAGATGAAAGCGAGCGGAGAAGATAACAATGCGAAGCTGATTGCCGCTTATTTCTCTAGCATCGGCTTAGAAGCAGAGTATGTGAACCCGAAAGATGCCGGCCTCGTTGTCAGCGATGAACCTGGACGGGCTCGTGCACTGCCGGAAGCGTATGAAAATTTAAAAAGCCTGCGTGACCGCCAAGGCATCGTCGTATTCCCTGGATTCTTTGGCTTCACACAGGAAGGCGTCATGATGACATTTGCACGCGGCGGTTCCGATATCACTGGTTCCATTTTAGCAGCGGCAACAAAGGCAGAGCTATACGAAAACTTCACGGATGTGGATTCTGTTTTCGCAGCGAACCCGAATGTCGTAGACAGCCCGGTTGAAATTAAGCGCATGACTTACCGTGAAATGCGGGAGCTTTCCTATGCCGGCTTCTCGGTTCTTCACGATGAAGCATTAATGCCAGCTTTCCGTCATTCCGTGCCTGTGTGCATTAAGAACACAAACAATCCATCAGCAGAAGGAACGATGATCGTGGCAGAGCGTGAGTATTCGAAGAGCCCGGTGATCGGTATTGCGACAGATGGCGGCTTCTCTACAATTTACGTCAGCAAATACTTAATGAACCGTGAAATCGGCTTCGGCCGTCGCCTGCTTCAAATCCTTGAAGATGAAGGCATCTCTTACGAACATACGCCATCTGGCATCGATGATCTATCCATTATTGTGCGCAGCCACCAGCTGACTCCTGAAAAAGAAGAGCGAATCATGGACAGATGCCGCAAAGAACTGGAAGTCGATGACGTTCATATCGAGCATGACTTTGCGATGGTTGTTCTTGTAGGAGAAGGTATGAACAATACAAAAGGCTTAACGGCTCGCGCAACAGCAGCTATTACACGTGCGGATGCCAACATCGAAATGATCAACCAGGGATCCTCCGAAGTCAGCTTAGTCTTCGGTATCCAAAACAGCGACACAGACAAAGTGCTTAAAGAACTTTACCAGGAATTCTTCAGCACAGCCGCTGTCCTGGGCGTATAAGCGGATAATTATAGTAGTGATATAATAAAGGGGCTTTAATGCTTTAAAGTACTGGGGGTCAGACCCCCGCCACTTTAAAGCGATAAAGCGCCGCCATACATACAGGGCCGCTCATATTGGGTGGCTCTTTTGTTATGTTCAGTGTTCTTTCGTGGTCATCGGGCTTTAAGGTGGCAGAGCGAGCAAAATAAAAACCCGAAAGGTGCAGATGGCACATTTCGGGCTCTTGTGTTCATGTTTAGTTAGCAGAGATCTTGCCTAAGATGCTGTTATTATTCATGCGCACGCGGTGTGCGTTTTGGTATTCTTTGCGTAGTTGCTGAGTTTCGAGTTTTTCTTTCACTTTAGGAACGACAACAGCTGCGACTAATCCGTACGTTAATAATTTTTTCATGTTCATTTTCTTCATCTCCGTTCTTGAAAGTTCATCTTATTCCTTTTACCCAGCGACCGCTAGATAGAAACCTTTACCTGTCTTTGTATATGTAACAGAGAGGCATCCTGCTTAAAAAAGCCAAGAAAAAATAAACTGCATTCCTTTTTATTATAGCATAAACCCCCGAAATTTAAACGGAAACGGGGTGGAGTATTGTCTGCATTTTCTGACAAAAACTATCAAAAATCGTTTTTAGCAGGTAAGGAGAATCATCGAATATGAAGGTTTCTGTCATGAAAACGTTCACATGTTCGGTAAAATCATTCATAATAAATGGAAAGGGCAGAGGAGCACAACATCATGAAGCTGCAGACAAAGATTATGGCTTTATTTTCAATACTACTTGTTTTTGTGATTGCTGTTTTATCGTTTATTTATTACGACATGCTGTCTGACACATTTATAGAAGAGAAGGGCAAGCAAGCCTTAGATATTGCGAAAACCGTAGCAGGTATGCCAAGTGTGCAGCGTGCATTTTATACAGAGGACCCCGCAGCCACGATCCAGCCGATTGCTGAACGCGTGCGGGAAATGACGAATGCAGAGTTCGTCGTTGTCGGCAACACGGAGTCCATTCGCTACTCCCATCCGGTAGAGGAAAGAATCGGGCGGAAGATGGTCGGAGGCGACAATGACCGGGCGCTTTTAAAAGGAGAAAGCTATATTTCTCATGCCAAAGGTTCACTAGGGTATTCTGTCCGGGGCAAAACACCCGTCTTCGGTAAAAATGATGAAATCATTGGCGTTGTATCTGTTGGAATTTTGGAAAAAAGCACGGCTGTTTCGGTAGGGAACTTTCAAAACCGGATTCTCTTTTTAGTGACACTCGCGATTGCCATTGGCGCGATTGGTTCTTATTTGATTGCGAGAAACGTCAAACGCTCGATTTTCGGGCTTGAGCCGGAGGAGATTGCGGAGGAGCTGCTTCAGAAAAAAGCCATCATTGAATCGGTGAGGGAAGGCATTATCGCTGTAAACGATCAAGCGGAAATTACAGCGATGAATCAGCAGGCAATCGATATGCTGAAGCTGAATCCGAAAACATCTTATCTCAGCATGCCGATTGCCGAGCTTTTATCGAACACGAAAATGCCGGAGATCTTAACCTCTAAAGAGATCCATCTTGATGATGAGATTGCATTAAATGGACAAGAAGTCATTGCCAACCGGCAGCCCATTCTAGACGACGGGCAAGTAAAGGGAGTCGTGGCCAGTTTCAGGCGCAAGGACGAGCTGGACCGCATGGCGAAAGAGCTGGCCCGCGTTCACCAATACACAGATGTTCTCCGGGCCCAGACGCACGAATATGCGAATAAGCTGAACACGATTGCTGGGCTCATTCAATTAAATAAAAATGAAGAAGCACTCGAGCTGATTCAAAAAGAGCAGTCCTCCTATGAAGAGCTCATTCAATTTTTATTATCGGCGATCCCGCACCCGCTTGTGGCCGGCATCATGCTAGGGAAATACAACCGGGCGCAGGAGCTGAAAATCAGCCTGATGATTGTGGAGGACAGTACACTGTATGAACTGCCGTCGGGCCTTGAGGAAGAGGAGCTTGTTACCATTATCGGCAACTTGCTCGACAATGCCTTCACGGCCGTATTGCCGCTAGAAGAACGGAAGGTGCAGCTGTTTGTCACTGATATTGGCCACGATGTGATCATTGAAGTGGAGGATAACGGTCCGGGGGTTAGCAGTGAGGAAGCGGAGGAGGTTTTTTCAAAAGGTGTGACGACGAAGCAGGAGCAAGGGCATGGCTATGGGCTATATCTCATTCAGCAGCTCGTGCATAAAGCAGGCGGCTATGTGACTGTCACAACGGGTGAACTAGGCGGCGCTTTATTTACGGTTTATCTGCCTAAAGAACGGGAGGGGGAATAAGAAATGGAAGAGATTTACGTATTGATTGTGGAAGATGATCCGAAGGCGGCAGACATTTATGCCAATTATTTAAAACACATGGATGGCTTCTCCGTATGCGCGATTGCTTCTTCTATCACGGAAGCAGAGGAAGCGCTTGTGCTTGCGAAGCCAGACCTGGTGCTGCTCGATATTTATTTTGAGGAAAGCAGCGGCATTGATCTGCTTTGGCACATTCGCAAGGAGTACCGGCATGTGGATGTCATCATGGTGACGGCCGCAAAGGAAGTGGCACATGTCTCTGAAGCGATTAGGGGCGGGGCGTTTGATTATATCTTAAAGCCGATTATTCTCAGCCGCTTTCAGGAGACACTGAATAAATACCGGCGCTACCGGCAAAGCCTGCAGGGCGGCGAGCTGGTCAACCAGAAAAAGGTAGATGAGCTGTTTCGGGTAGCTGCTTCTGAAAAGCCCGGTGCCGTACAGGTGAAGCAGCGGATCGAGCCTAGCAGCATGCCAAAGGGAATTGACTATTTGACGCTGAAGAAAGTGGAGTCTTACATGGAGGAGACAGGTGATGAAGGGAAGACGGCCGAGGAAGCCGCTTCTCATCTCGGCATGAGCCGGACAACCTCCCGCCGTTATCTGGAGTATCTTGTCTCTGTGAACAAAGTAAAGGCCGAGCTGTCCTATGGAACAGTCGGCCGTCCAGAAAGAAAATATTACTGGGTTTAAGGGGGGATTAAGCGGTCCGCCCTTTTCTTTCGTCTTCATTCGCTTCAGCTTTCTTCTTAAAGTAACCGGAGATGATCGGCACAAAGATGGAAAGCAAGGATACGATAAACAGGGCAATCGTAATGTTGCTTTGGAAGAAGACGTTGTAAGAACCGTTAGAAATCGTCATTGCCTGTCTGAACGACTGCTCCATCATCCCGCCGAGAATAAAGGCTAAGATAAAAGGAGCGGCCGGGAAGCTGAACATTCTCATTAAGAATCCGAGAACGCCAAAGCCAAGCAAAATGTATAAATGGAAGGTGCTGAAGCTTACGGCGTACACACCGATCAAACAGAAGACAATGATCAAAGAGATTAGCAATTGTCTTGGAATGGCTAAAATTTTTGCCAGGAACGGAATGAGCGGCAGGTTCAATATTAAAAGAAACAGGTTACCAATGTACATACTGGCAATAACGCCCCAGAATACATCGGGGTGATCCTGCAGCATAAGCGGTCCAGGCTGTACACCGACAACAAGCAGGGCACCGAGGAGCACCGCAGTGGTTCCTGAGCCTGGAATGCCGAGTGTTAAGAGCGGAACGAAAGCGCCGCTTGTAGCCGCATTATTGGACGTCTCGGGCGCCGCAATTCCCTTGATATTTCCTTTCCCGAAAGAAGAAGGATCCTTGGATAGGCGTTTTTCAGAAATATATGAAAGAAATGAAGCGATGGTGGCTCCGGCTCCCGGCAGCACGCCGAGAATAAATCCTAGAACGGAGTGACGGCTGATCGGGCCGCCCATCTCTTTGAGCTCGCCCTTCGACAGCTTCAAGTTGCCGACGTCTGATTTCTTCTTGGACTCCTTTTCCTTTCTGCGAAGAATAAGCTGGCATACCTCTGCTAGAGCAAACAAACCGAGAGCGACAATTAAGAAATCGATGCCTTCCAAGAGGGAAGGGTTACCGAACGTAAAGCGTGAGGTGCCTGTTTGCTGGTCCATGCCGACTGTAGCAATCATTAAGCCGACGACCGCTGCGATCATCGCTTTTATGGTAGAGCCGTCTGATAAGCTCGAAATCGCGGTTAAGCCTAACAGCATAAGCGCAAAATATTCCGTCGGTCCGAAGGTGACAGCTAAGTCAGCAACAAATGGTGCCACAAGCATTAAGAACACGACGCTGATCGTTCCGCCAGCAAAGGAGGAAATGGCTGCAATCGCCAGTGCTTTCCCGGCTTTTCCTTGCTGAGCCATTGGATAGCCGTCAAACGACGTGGCCACCGTACCGGAAACGCCGGGGGCATTCAGCAGGATGGAGGAAGTCGACCCGCCAAATACAGCTCCATAGTAAACGCCCGCCATAAGAATCAGCGCGGAGGCCGGGTCCATCCCGTAGCTGAGTGGAATCATAATCGCAATGGCGCTGATCGGTCCGAGCCCGGGCAGCATGCCGATCACTGTACCGGCTAGCACACCAATAAAGGCAAAAATTAAGTTTCCAGGGGATAAAGCTACCTGGAAGCCGTAAAGAATACTGCTGAAATCCATATTAATCAACTCCTAGAAGGGCATAATGCCTTGTGGCAAGGTAATGTTCAGTAAATAAGTGAAGGAGTAGTACATCACTCCGCTAAAGATGAAAGCAACCGCCACTGTTACACCATATTTTCGATAGCCAAGTACCGTTGGCAGGAAGAGTAAAAAGAGAATCGTTGTCAGCAAGAATCCAAGAACCTCTAACAAGGAAATATAAATAAAAATAGCAACAGCCGTAATCAATAAAATGACTAAGTCGTTTTTTGGAATCGTGCGTTTCTCTTTTTCCTCTGCTGTCTCCTCCTTCGCCGTGGCAAACAGTACAACAGACAAGATGATAAGTAAAAAGCCAAGGCCTTTCGGCAGGACATCACTGTCTATAATGGCATATGGAAATTCCGGCAGCTGATAAGCTAACACTAAATATACACCGGCTATGGCAAGCAGCAATAAAGCAATCCATCTTGATGGCTTATTGGCCATATACATCCCTCTTTCTATACAGGAAAGGCCAGCTTCTGTAACCGGCCAGCCTTTCCGTGTTTCTTATTGTTTCAATCCTACTTCTTCCATTAATGCTTCAATTTCTTTATGTTCTTCTTCCAGGAACACAGCGAATTCTTCACTGTTCATATAATTGTCTGTCCAGCCGAAGTTATCCCGTACTTCCTTCCACTGTTCTGTTTCCATCATTTGTTTAAAAGCATCCTCGTAATACTTCACAGCTGCCGGGTCCATGTCTTTCGGTCCGAAGAAGCCGCGCCATACGACGAACTCATCATCGATGCCTTGTTCTTTCAGTGTCGGGAACTCAGAGATCGTTTCTCCCTCTAAACGTTCCGGTGCGGTAATCGCTAAGACTTTTACCTTGCCTGCTCTGGCTTGCTCTGTTGCTTCCGCAAGACCTGTGGAGTACACATCAACTTTTCCGCCAAGCAGCATGCTCATGCCGCCGCCATCCTGAGCAGATACATATTTCAGATTCTTGACATCAACGCCGCCGGCTTTTACGGCTTTCACGAATTGCATATGGTCCATGCTTCCAGGCGCGGAGTCACCGACAACCGATACCGCCTGCGGGTCTTTCTTTAAAGCTTCCACAAGGTCTGTCATGGAGTTGTACGGAGAATCGGCTTTCACGATGAAAGCCGCGTAATCCGCAATGACAGCAGACAGCGGAGTGAAGTCCTGATAGTCTAAATCAGATTGTCCATTTAAAGGAACGAAATGAAGCGGAGGAGAGGCGATGAACATTGTATGGTTGTCGCCTGCTTTTCCATTTACATAGGCCCAGCCGACAGCACCGCCGCCTCCTGGCTTATTCACAACGGCCATGCGCTGGTCAATGATATTTTCACTTTCCAATAGCTTAGCGATCGCACGTGCGGTTGTATCCCAGCCGCCGCCCGGACCAGCTGGAGCGACCACTTCAATTGGCTTTTCAGGCTGCCAGCTTCCTTCAGCGCCGGAAGCCGCCTCGCCGCTTTCCTGTGTGTTTCCGCATCCAGCCAGGAATAACATGAATGCGCCCATTAATAAGAAAATAAGACGAATATTTTTCATAATGAATGCTCCTTTCTTGTAAGTGCTTTCATTATAGAATGTTCTGAAAAGAAAGATAATATTTCTCTCATAAACAATAATCCTTTCATAAAGACCATTTTGTTCATAAAGTGCACAAAAGGCTCCAAATCTGCTAAACCCGAAAAATCCCATAGACGCCCACGCCCGAACCAACTATAATTATCTCGTTATGGAAAGACGTTCCTTTAACGCTTTAAAGGAGTGGGGGTCTGACCCCCACCACATTAACGCATGAAAGTGCTCATCCGAATCGGATAGGGGGAAGAGGGATGAGAGGGTTGTTTGGGCTGTGGAAGGCCGTGTTAAGCAGTGTGATAGCAGCAGGTGTGGGAATGAGTATGTGGGAAAGTGAAGGCCGAGTCGAAGCAGCGGAGCTTCCGGTGAGTAAACCAGCCCATGTCCTGCAGGCGAGCTACGAAAAAAGCGAACTGGTCATTCAGTTCGAGTCAGCGCTTCCGTCCATAGAGCGGGAAGCCTTATATGAGAAATATGGATTAACGGAGCAGTCGAGCTTGATGAATGGGCTGTTTGTGAATGTGGAAGTGAAGGAGAAGCAGCCGCTCCAGCAAATGATGCTTTCACTGCAGAAGGAGCCGACTGTTCAGCGGGCAGAGCGGAATTACCATGTAACGCCGCAGCTCCAGCCGAGCGATCCGTCCTATAGCCGTCAATGGTTTCACCGAATGATCCAGTCACCGAGGGCGTGGGATCAAACGCGGGGCCGCCCGCAAGTGACGGTCGCTGTGATTGACGGAGGGCTCGATCTAACTCATACAGAGTTTGCCGGCCGGATTGTGAAGCCGTACAATGTGGTCGCCAACGGAGCTATTGTGGACCGCGACCGCCATGGCACGCACGTAGCAGGCATCATTGGCGCGGCGATGAACGGAGCGGGAGTGACAGGGGTTGCTCCGGGCGTGAAGCTAATGCCGATTGATGTGTTCCAGGGGGAATATGCAGAAAGCTATGATATCGCGGAAGCCATGATGTACGCTGCTGATCAAGGAGCGGACGTTATTAATTTAAGCCTGGGCACGTATGTATACAGCAGTGTGATGGAGTACGCGGTGGCCTATGCTTTGGAAAAAGGCACCCTTGTCGTAGCGGCTGCTGGCAATGAAGGGACAAGCCTGCCGATGTATCCGGCCGCTTTTTCCAAAGTGATCGGTGTCAGCGCAGTGGACGAGAAGGATCATATAACCGGGTTTTCTAATGTCGGCCGCCACATTAATCTATCGGCACCGGGAGAGAACGTATACTCGACGATGCCTGTTCATTCATACGGCTATGACAGCGGTACGTCCATGGCGGCACCCGTCGTATCAGGCACAGCCGCACTCGTGCTATCGAAAAATCCGTTTTTGACACCGCAGCAGGTGATGCGTATTTTGTATCAGTCGTCTGTCGATCTCGGTCACCCGTCGATGGATGATTCGTACGGGCACGGCCGTGTGGATGCCCACCAGGCTTTGGCGCTTACACCAAAGCCGATGGGAGCGATATCACTCAATACGAAAGAATTTCGCATGACGGGAAAAACTAATATCCGAGCCGCGCTGTCAGTCCGCGGAAGCATGCGAGGGCTGGTCTATGTAGAAGACGCGAGCGGCCGTCGTGTCCGTACGCTCATAAACGGAGAACTGCCAAAGCAGGGCGGCTTCGTCGCTTATTGGAACGGGAAGCAGGATAACGGCGACTTTGTTCCGGCGGGCAAGTACTCGGTTGTATTCCGTCTGGCCGACAACCGGCAGTCACTCAGTCAAAGAGCCGAAGTGCAAGTCATTCCTGACCTGCCTCCGGTGATCACTGCCGATGCTGCCGATATGACCATGACGAAGGAAAAGCCGTCTGCTGCGGTCACCTTTGCAATCGACAGAAGCTTATTTATCACAGCGGCTGTTTACAATGAGCAGGGAAAGCTCGTGAAGCCGCTCCTGACAAGAAAGGCGCTGCCGGCACGCCGTCATAACCTCAGCTGGGATGGAACAAACGGCAATTTAAAAAAGATGCCGCCCGGTGACTATCAAATCATTCTTACCGGCACCGATCTACAAAACAACAGCACAAAAGAAACCGTCTGGGTACGCATTGAATAAATCCAGTCCGGCTTCCCTTGTGCTTGTATTATTGTTGTTTGCTTAAATTTTTAGCGATTTGCGAGGATTTCCGCTTGTTCATCATCTTTTTGACAATGGGATAAATGATTGGCCCGTATTTCGCGGCCAGCTTCACAAGTGAAGACAATTTACTTTTTGCCATTATGTTTACCACCTTTGTGAATTTGTCTGTTGGCTTTTATATTCCCCAGTTAGGAATAGACTAAACAAAGGAACATCATGGTATAATGAGAGCCAAATCGGGAAAAGTGTGGAATAAATACGGAAAGAAAGAAGGATTTTCATATATGAGTGACTTACAAGCAGGAACCATTGTGACGCTGGACGTGAAAAATGAAGCGCCGTTTGGCTGGTTCTTAACGGATGGAGAAGAGAGTGTGCTGCTTCACCAGTCGGAAACAACAGAAGCCTTCGACCCGGATGAACCGGTAGAGGTGTTCTTGTATCAGGACCATCAAGGGCGGCTGGCGGCTACGATGAACATGCCGGTCATTACACAGGACACATATGGCTGGGTAGAAGTGGTAGGCGTGAAGAGAGAGCTCGGTGTGTTTGTATCCATTGGCTTAACGAAGGATGTCCTCGTATCGGAAGACGATTTGCCGCTGATTCAATTTGTCTGGCCGGATGTCGGCGACCGCCTGTACTGTACGCTGAAGCTTGATCGAAAGGGGCGCCTGTTCGCTAAGCCGGCGACAGAAGACGTCATGGAGGAGCAGTTCACGAAAGCAACACGCAAGGATTTCAATAAGGATGTCATCGGTACTGTCTACCGGGCGACAAAAGCCGGCTCCTTCGCTATTACAGAGGAAGGCTACCGTGGATTTATCCATCCCTCTCAGCGGAAGGATGAGCCGCGTCTTGGCCAGAAAGTGGAGGGCCGTGTGATCGATGTGAAGGAGGACGGCTCCGTGAACATTTCGCTTCTCGCGCGCAGACAGGAAGCGCAGGTGGATGACGCAGAGAAAGTGTACCGCTATCTGCTTCAGCGCGGCGGTGCAATGCCGTACAGTGACAAAAGCTTCCCGGAAGAAATCGAGAAGCGGTTCTCTATGAGCAAGGGCGCCTTTAAGCGTGCACTCGGAAAACTGATGAAGGAAAAGAAAGTGTATCAGGAAGAAGGCTGGACGTATCAAGTGAAGGAATAGAAGGCTGTCGGGCAAATGCCCGGCAGCTTTTTATTTTTTTCGTTGACAAATAATTCAAAAGCGCATACTATATCATTAACAGATATATCATAAAGTGATATAACCAAACATGATATAACGAAATATGATATAGCAGGGAGGAAGCTTCTTGAAACAGGAGAAGATGGACCAGTTAACGGATCCGGCCTATTATATTCTGTTGTCAGTCCTCGAGGCGCGCCATGGATATGCGGTGATGCAGTACATTGAGGACATGACAGAAGGCGAGTTTATCGTCGGGCCAGCCACGTTGTACACATTAGTGAAAAAGCTGCAAAAAGCAGGTTTAATTACACTGCTGGATTCCCCGGGGGACCGGCGGAAGACGTACGAAGCCACTCAAGAAGGCAGGGAAATGCTTCAGCGGGAAATTGAGAGAAGGAGACGAATGGCCGCCCACGGGGCACAGGCATTTCAACACTTACAGGGGAGTGAAGGAAATGAAAAATGAAAAGTACATGTCTTCGGGAGGATTGGCGTTTACAGAAGAGAAGGACATGAAGAAGCTCAGCAAAATGGCGGAAAAGGGGTGGGTGCTTCACTCGTTCGCTCCGCTTGGCTATAAGCTTCGCAAAAGCAATCCCCGCCATGTGGTTTACAGCCTGGATTATCACGATGTAGCGAGGGAAGACTTAGAGGACTATTACGATATCTTTCGAGCAGGCGGCTGGCAGCCGGTCTGTTCGGAAGGGAATATGCACATTTTTTCCGCACCGCCGGGAACGAAGCCGATTTACACAGATGGCGCCACACGTCTTGAAAAGTATAAACGGGCGAGGAAGCTGCTTTCAAAAGTGACACTGATTCTTTTCGCTTTCACCGCTCTTTGCTTCTTGGTTAATTTCTTATTTATTCAAGACTATACAGGACTTGCAGGAGTGATCGCTTATATCGTCCAAACATTGGCTATTGCTCTTTTTCTTCCTTCCCTTATGACCTGGGCAGCATTTGAGGTACGGATCCGCCGGATGGCAAGCGACCTGAAGCATGAATAGAAGGAACAAAAAAATCCGGCCGCTCGGGGCCGGATTTTCCTACTCGTAATCGTTAGAGATCTTCAATTTGTCAATAGCAGCAAAGAATAAGCTGAGCAGAACAGCGATGACGGTAGCAAGCGCCATGCCTGTCAGCTCGAAGTTGCCAAACCTCAACGTAGCGCCGCTCAAGCCGACAACGAGCACGACAGCAGATAAAATCATATTCGTCGCTTTAGAGTAGTCGATATTAGCTTCAACGAGCATGCGCAAGCCGGAAATGGCAATGCTTCCGAACAACAACAGAGAAAGCCCGCCCATGACGGCGCTTGGGATCGTGGAAATCAAAGCCGCGAGCTTTCCAACGAAGGAAAGGATGATCGCCATCACGGCCGCCCCGCCAATCACCCATGTCGAATACACTCTCGTTAAAGCTAGCACGCCGATGTTTTCACCGTAAGTCGTGTTCGGCGTAGAACCGACGAAGCCAGACAGCACCGTAGAGATCCCGTTACCGAACAGCGACGTGCCAAGGCCAGGCTTTTTCATTAAGTCGCGGCCGACAATATTCTGTGTCACGACTAAGTGGCTGATATGCTCAGCGATGACAACGAGAGCCGCCGGCAAAATAATCGCGATGCTGGCCCAATCGAATTCAGGCTGATAAAAGTCAGGAAGGGCAAACCATTCCGCATCCCGGACTGGCTGGAAATCAACGAGTCCGTACAGCATCGCAATGATGTAACCAGCGACAATGCCAATTAAGATCGGGATGATGCGCAGGAAACCGCGGAACATGACATTTCCGATAATCGTAATGCCGAGCGTCAGCAAGGAAACGATCACCACATCTGGATCAGGAGACCAAGTCGCAGGATCTGCCCCATCTCCCGGAATCCATCCGGCCATGCCGGCGGCGACCGGTACGAGCTCAAGCCCGATGACGGCGACAATCGCGCCCATAGCAGCAGGAGGGAAGACGACATCGACCCATTTTGTGCCTGCTGCCCGAATGATTAAAGAAACAAGAATAAAAATGATACCAACAGCGATAAAACCGCCAAGGGCTGCGTTATAGCTTTTATCTGCCATGACCGCCAGCACCGGGGAAATAAAGGCAAAGCTTGAGCCGAGATAAGCAGGAACCTGTCCTTTACATAGAATCAAATAAATCAACGTACCGACTCCGTTCATCAGCAAGATCGTTGCTGGGTTGACTCCGAACAGAATAGGCACGAGTACCGTTGAACCAAACATCGCAAACAAATGCTGCAAGCTAAGCGGAATCATCGCCGGAAGCGGCGGCCGCTCATCAACTTGGTAGGTGCGCATACTCACTTCTCCTTTTACTCACAAATTGTTCCTATTATACAGCAAAAAACCGTCAATATTCTACATTATTTTAAACAATCTTGAGAAAATAAAAAACTTTTCCTAATGATATTACCCTTCAATAACATTGGAGAGGGGAATCGCTCATTTATCGGTGAGAATCGCTCATATCCAGGAAAAACCGCTCATACTACACCTAGAATCGCTCATATCCAGGTTAAAACCGCTCATACACAAAAAAGCCTGCCAGGAATGAGCCTGGCAGGCTAATAATAAGTTAACTTGCTTTTTTATTAAATGAAGCAGAAGGCAGTTGACGGAAATAGTCATCCGTTTCCTTTTTAATGACTTTATACAGAAGAAGCAGCGCAACTAAGTTTGGAATCATCATAAGAGCGTTAGCCATATCGGCAAACTGCCAGACGGTGGCAAGGCTGGCGATGGCTCCGATTCCTGTGACTGCTACATAGGCGAAACGGTACAGAACAATAAGCTTTGTACCGGCTAAGTATTCGAAGCATTTCTCTCCATATACATACCACCCGACGATCGTCGAGAATCCGAAGAAAATCACGGATAAGGAAACAATCCATTCACCGGCTGCGCCAAGAACTGAACCGAAGGCCGCTGTCGTTAACGCGCCGCCTTTGAGTGTCGAGTCATGGACCACACCGGAAAGAGCTCCTCCAGTCGGATCCCAGAAGCCGGTCATTAACAGGACGAGCCCTGTCATTGTACATACGATAATGGTGACGATAAACGTACCAGTCATCGCGACGAGCGCCTGCTTGACAGGGTGATCCGCCCGGGCATTTCCGGCAATCAGCGCAGCGGTTCCAAGTCCTGCTTCGTTGGAGAAAATGCCGCGCGAGACGCCATTTCGAATGGCTTCTGCTACCATGACGCCAGCGAAGCCGCCGACAGCAGAAACGGGCTGGAAGGCATAATGAAAAATAAGTTCAAAGGCCGGAATGATCTGGTCGTAATGAACCCCAATAATAAGCAGGGAGCCGCCGATATACAGAAACGCCATAATCGGTACGAAAAAGCTTGCGACCGTGCTGATTCGCTGCAGTCCTCCGAAAATAATCAAAGCCGTCAATGTGACAAGCACGACAGCGGTTGCCCAGCTGCTCACATGGAAGCCTTGCATCACATCGGCAATCGTGTTCGATTGTACACTGTTGCCGATCCCAAAGGCAGCAATGGCACCGAAAAGGGCGAACATCATCGCAAGCCATTTCCATTTGCGGCCGAGCCCTCGTTCAATATAGTACATGGGACCGCCGGAGTACTCGCCGTTCGCATTCTTTACACGGTATTTCATCGCGAGAAGCGCCTCTGCGTATTTAGTCGCCATACCGAGCAGGCCGACGACCCACATCCAAAAAATAGCACCCGGCCCGCCGAGAGTGACAGCGGTTGCTACACCGGCAATGTTTCCGTTGCCGATCGTGGCGGCGAGTGCCGTCATGAGTGCTTTAAAGTTGCTTACGTCCCCCTCTGCCTGGGCATCTACCGCGTCCTCCTTCGTGAAGGCAAGCTTAAAGGCATAGCCAAGCCGGCGGAACTGCAGACCCTTTAATAGAAGAGTCAAAAATAGGCCGGTTCCAGCTAATAGAATTAAGCTGGGCGTGCCCCAAAGTACATCATTCATCTTCTGCAAGATTTCTAGCATGGTAGATCCTCCTCGTAAAATTAAGAGAAGCTTGTTTTATTTGGAATCACTTTCATTTAAAAAGGATTCATAAAAAGCGAAACCTAGCTTTTTCCATTTTAGCAGACTGGAAAAATAATTCCACAAAAATAGAATAGATATAATATTCGAATAATTATTGTTAATTGTAAGGTCGCCAACCACCACTTTTTCCTATTTTCATAGATGCACAGAAATTGTATGAGCAAACCATAGAAAAAGAAAAAAGCAAAAGTGGTACAATAAAGAAATCGGATTAGAAAAAAGAGAAGGAAGGGACTTGTGCTTAAAGCGAACGAATCAAAAAAAAAATTCAATAATCGTTCGTAATTTGCAAATACCTTTTCTTATCGGGATGGAAACGCTAACATGAGAAAATGCATGAAAAAAGTTGCTTTCTGTCCTCTTGATAAGTAGGGCGTAATACTTTATAATTCATGCATATTATTAGTGTATCAATTTTCTGATTTCCAAATAAAAAACGAATGAGGGAGTTTACATGAAGAGAGTGTATAATTTTTCAGCGGGACCTTCTATGCTGCCGCTGCCCGTGTTAGAGAAAGCGCAAAAAGAATTAGTCAATTATGCGGATTCTGGTATGTCCGTGATGGAATTGAGCCATCGTTCGGGTTTGTTCACTGATATTATTCAAGGGGCAGAACAATTACTAAGAGGCTTAATGAACATTCCAGATAACTACAAAGTGCTTTTCGTTCAAGGAGGCGCTTCTCAGCAATTCTCGTCTGTGCCGCTGAACCTTCTGACAAACAGCAAGAAAGCGGATTACGTAAATACCGGGTCTTGGTCTAAGAAAGCGATCAAAGAGGCAAAGAAATACGGAGATATTCGCGTGATTGCTTCATCTGAGGATAAGAACTTTTCTTACATTCCTGAAATTGACCGCAGCATGATCGATCCGGAAGCGGATTATGTACATATTACAACGAACAATACAATTGAAGGAACAGCATTCCAAAACATCCCTGATACAGGCGATGTGCCGCTTGTAGCCGATATGTCTTCCAATATTCTTTCTGAAGAGGTTGATGTATCCAAGTTCGGCTTAATCTATGCCGGCGCTCAAAAGAACATTGGACCGGCTGGACTGACGGTCGTAATCATCCGTGAAGACTTGATTGGACGCGCGCCGGAAGACTGCCCGGTGATGCTTGACTACAAGACACATAGCGAAAGCGGCTCTTTATACAACACGCCTCCAACGTTCGCGATTTACATGGCGAAGCTCGTATTTGAATGGCTGGAAGAGCTCGGCGGCCTGAAGGCGATCGAAGAGATCAACCGCAAGAAAGCGGACATGCTGTACAGCTACCTTGAAGAGTCTAAAATGTTCTCTTCACCGGTTGATAAGGACAGCCGTTCGATCATGAACATCCCGTTCGTTTCTCCATCAGATGAACTGGATGCAGCATTTGTGAAGGAAGCAAAGGCAGAAGGCTTGGAAACATTAAAAGGCCACCGTTCTGTTGGCGGCATGCGTGCGAGCATTTACAATGCGATGCCGGTGGAAGGCGTAGAAGCTTTAATTCAATTCATGAAAAAATTCGAAGAAAATCATCAGTAATAAAGGAGAGGACAAGCCAGTGTATACAATTAAAACGCTCAATAATATTGCCCAAGTCGGCTTAAATATACTTGATACAGAGAAATTTACCATCGATAATGACAGTGATAATCCTGATGGCATCCTTGTTCGCAGCTTTAACATGCATGACATGGAGCTTGGCAGCAACCTGAAAGCCATCGCTCGTGCAGGAGCAGGCGTGAACAACATCCCGACAGATGCCTGTGCAGAGAAAGGCATTGTTGTATTCAACACGCCAGGTGCGAATGCGAACGCGGTAAAAGAACTTGTTTTGACTACTCTCATGGCTTCTTCTCGTAACGTATTCTCTGGTCTTATGTGGACACGAGGCCTTGAAGGAGAAGGGGAGAACATTCCGAAGCTAGTCGAAGCAGGCAAGAAGCAGTTCGTCGGAAAAGAAATCAAAGGTAAAACGCTTGGTGTTATCGGCTTAGGTGCGGTTGGTATGCACGTAGCTAATGACGCGCTTGCGCTTGATATGGACGTCATCGGTTTCGATCCTTTCATTTCTGTTAATACGGCTTGGAACTTGTCCCGCAACGTACAGCGTGCGATGACCATCGAACAGTTGTTTGCACAAAGTGACTACATCACTGTTCACGTTCCGTTAACAGACAGCACAGAAGGCATGTTCAATGAGAAAGCGTTCGATATTATGAAGGAAGGCGTACATATTCTGAACTTCTCCCGCGGAGAGCTAGTGAACGAGCAGGATATGGCCGCTGCACTTGAAAGCGGAAAAGTCGGCAAGTACATTACAGACTTCCCGAACGAAAATGTGCTGAAAATGAAAAACGCTATTGCGATTCCGCATCTTGGCGCTTCTACGAAAGAGTCTGAAGAAAACTGCGCCATCATGGCCGCTCGTGAAATTAAAGATTACTTAGAAACAGGAAACATTGTGAACTCTGTAAATATGCCGAACGCTTCTCTTCCTTACACAGGAAAGCGCCGCGTAACGGTTTACCACAAAAATGTGCCAAACATGGTTGGACAAATCACTTCTGGCTTGTCTGAGCGTCACTTGAACATTGCTGACATGGTGAACAGAAGCCGCGGAGACTACGCTTACACTATGATCGACATCGATAATGAAGTAGCAGAAGACGTATTAACAGAACTGAAGACGGCGATTGACAAGGTAGACGGAGTCGTTATGTCCCGTATCATCTAATTGGATATAAAGAGAGCCGCAAGCTTCCAAGCTTGCGGCTTTTCTGTTTGCAGAAAGAAAAAACAGAGCAGGCTAAACCGCTCTGTTAAGAGAACAATCCCATCAGGATGAATTTGAACTTTTCCTTCGCTGTCATATTGTCATATTCGCTTTTGTCAATGGCCTGGTAATCAACAGGAGTGACAAAGAATCCATGCTCTGCCATGAGCTTCTCAGGATCCGAAACGACTTCTTCACCGGCTTCTAGCCCGCTGGTGATTTCCTGCAGGCCATCCACGAGAAGACCGGGTTCTACTGCTCGCCTTTCAAGCCGCGCTTTATCATTTAGTACATAGACGTACGACTCGTCACCAGATTTCAGGAGGGCTGTCACCGGAACAGTAACAGCTTGAAGAGCTTCATCTGTAATAACCGTCACATTGGCTTTCATTCCCGGCAGCAGCTGTTTGTTTCCTTCTATGCTGTTTTCATCCAGCTGGGCGATAAAGGGATACAAGCTTTGCTGCTGTACAGACGGTCCTTGTGCAGGATATTTCTCAATGTTGGTGATTTTACCTTCAAGCGTTCCTGGCACCTGGTCAACAGAAGCGCGGATCGCCAGCTCTTCCTGAACCTCGCTCATTTGCTGCTCATCGAATGACCCCTGTACGGCTGCCTGCTTTGAGCGAAGCGTAATGATCGGGTTGCCCAGCGTTTTATTCAATTCCTTGACGATGCCTTCGGTTTCGCTTTTCACAATTAATTCGCTCTTTTGCGATTTGGTGTCCTTAATCCGGGTGTCTAGTTGGTTGGCTTGTTCTTCAAGCTCCCGTTTTTCGGTTTGCTGTTCAAGGATTTCATTTTCAATGACCGCTTTGGCAGTTTCGTAATCCTTTGGTATCTGAATTTCAATACTTTCACTATTTGTCTCTGCGTCATAGCTGCCAGTTGAGTAAGAATCCCGGTCTTCATCCGACTCAAGGGAGGAAAGCTTCGACTGCAATTGGGAAATCTGTTCGTCAGCCAATCGAATCTTCGTTTCTATTTGGGCCTTCTCAGCTTCGAGCTCCTTCACTTCCCGGTCGAGCGGAGCGGAGGAGTATTCGAACAAAGGAGTGCCCGCATCCACTTCCTGGCCTTCCTCTACAAGAAAACGGAGGAAGGTGCCTTTGCTGCTGTCGAAGTACACAGGATATTCTTCAGCAGGCACAAGGACACCGGTTGTTTGGAAGGTTTCCACAACGTCATCCTCTGCTGCCTGAGTCCATGAGGTGAGCCATTGTGACCGGTCTGCCTTGCTGTCTTCCTTCAAGGTTAAGTATAAATTGCCGGCAACGACCAGGGCGCCGGCTGTCAGCCAGACTGATGTTCTGATCCGTTTCATTTCGCTCTGTCGCCTCCTTCTTATTGAAATAACCGATCAATATGGATAGATGTAAATAAGGCCGAAAATAACCACATGGCGAGAGCAACAACGCCGACGTAGGTGAGAACGACAGTTGGTTGCTTGCTTGAAACACGCTTAAGGAAGCGGTATTGCAATGTTATCGCCCACACCTGGAATAGCGTGACAAAGCTGAAGAAGCTCGTCACGATTTCATTCTCGGATATGTATTGAGCAATCACACCAAGAGAGAATGGTGAAGAATCTCTCGGTATCGCAAGGGCAATGTTAAACAGGATAAGAAGAACATATTCAATTAAATAGATTACATACACCATAGACTGCAAGGTGAAGAGTTTAGAGAAGTCAACCTCTAAAAACGTCCAGAATACAAGCGATGGAAGAAAGATAATCAGAAGCGGGAAGAGAAATCCCCATATCGCTTGGCCAGCCGCAAACAGCATTTTTTCATGCTCGAATAGAAGGGTGCCGGACTTCGGCAAGTATGTAGAAACGGACTCCGACTGGAAACCTAACAGCCCGCCCAGAAAATAAATAAGGGTGCTCAGAAACACGACCAAAAAAATACGTCCCCATAAGCCCTTCAGTTTTTCTGCATGCTCCAATTGTTCAAGGGAGCGTCTCGGATGCAAAAGACCTTTCACTAGCTGCACACGGTAAATCATCTAACATCCTCCAGATAAATAGAATAAATTCGACATCATTCTTTCTAATTATATACAACTCTACTTTTTCGTACCATGATAAACATATCATATTTCATAAAAAAAGCTTGGAATGAACAGTCGATCAGGTTTATCATCGACATTATGTTACAAAAAGATTACAAGGTAAAAGAATATTACAAGTATGTAAGCGTTATCATAAGAAAAGTCATATGTTTTTTCTCCCTTAAAAAGATAAACCGCCTATTATATGGATGAAAAAAGACAATCGGATAGACAATAAAAGGAAGAATATGAAGGTTTGTAAATAATATTATTCCAAATTATTCCTTTGATATGAATAACTGTCATGATTATTTCGCGTAAGTTACAAATAAAGAAGAATGATAGTTTTGTAACAGTCTCGTTATATAAAAAGGCAAAAGCGTAATGGTCTCTTAAAATCATTACGCCTTTTCCCGTGTTACAATGAATCTCGTTAGCGGGTCATTGAGAGTGACTGCCCGCGTTATATAAAACTAATTTTATTAATTTTGATAGGCCACTGGACGACACTGGACGAACGAAATGAATAATCAAAAATATATGCAGACGGTTCATTTTTCTTTTCCCGCTAGTCGGAAAGGCGAAACGGAGAAACTGTCGCAGGGGAGAATACAGGAGGTTTTTCTATCATGAAAAAACAAGTAATCGCATTGGCAGCTACTACAATGATCGGCGGAGGTCTTTTCAGCACAGCTGCAGCAGCTGAGACATATACAGTACAAAAGGGAGATACACTTTGGGGAATCTCTCAACAAAAAGGTACAACTGTTCAACAATTAAAATCTGTCAATAATTTATCATCAAATATAATTTACCCTAATCAAAAATTAGAAGTAAGCGGCAAAGCAGTAAAAGGTGTATCAGCGTCTAAAGCAAGCGGTACATACGTTGTAAAAGCAGGAGATACGTTATTCAAGATTGCTAAGAAGCATGGCACAACCGTTCAAGCGCTGAAATCAGCAAACGGCTTATCTTCTGACAGAATCTACGTAGGCGACAAGCTAGCACTTAGCGGATCAGCTAAAGCAGTAAAAGGTGTATCAGCTTCTAAATCAAATGCATCTGCAAGCAAACCTTCTACAACACAAGCACCGCAAGGCAAAACTTTAACAGTAGAAGCAACTGCTTACACTGCTGACTGTAAAGGCTGCTCTGGTATCACTGCAACAGGTATCAACCTGAACAATAACCGCAACGCTAAAGTTATTGCCGTTGACCCTAACGTAATTCCACTAGGCTCAAAAGTATACGTAGAAGGCTATGGTACAGCTGTTGCTGGCGACACTGGCGGTGCGATCAAAGGAAACCGCATCGACCTTCACGTACCAACTACATCTGAAGCATTAGAATTTGGACGTCGTACTGTTCAAGTTACTGTGCTAAACTAATAGACTGATAAATATAATGATAAACAACTAAGCAAACTGCCCGGCAGCTCAACCTCGACTGTCGGGCAGTTTTTTATTTGTTGAGAATCGCTCATAATAAGGTGGAAATCGCTCATTTTCACAGTAAAATCGCTCATAAAAGAGGAATCGCTCATATGGACTCAAGAATCGCTCATAACAAGAGGAGAATCGCACATTTCACATGGATGATCGCTCATATTAAGAAAAAACCGCTCATATCTCCCGTCACACGAAAAAAATCCGCCAGCAGATTGGCGGATTTTTTCCTTTTTACATATATTATTATGCTTGCAAAGCGAGCAGAATGGCGCGGGCGAGGATGTCGCTGCTCATCGGGATGACGCGCTGGTCAAATGTCATATTCGGATGGTGCAGGCCAGGTGTCAGGCTGGCGCCAATGCCGAGCATCGCTGCTTTGACGTGAGGCTGCTTAATCGTGTAGAAGTGGAAGTCATCACTTCCGGAGGTCACGACGGGTGGGGCAAGCATGTCTTCGCCGCCGTGCGCTTTAATCGCCTGGCGCAGCCATTCCTCTGCTTCAGGAGCTACTTCAGCTCCCGGTGTGATATCTCTCCAATCGAATTCAATATCTGCCTGAAATAGCTGGCTAACACCGTGGATCTTTTCCTCTACCTTTTGCTGCAGCTCAGACAGCGTGTCGTTTTTCTGTGCGCGTACGTCTAAGCCAAAGGAGGCGGAGCCGGGAATGATATTTAAGCTTTGCCCGCCGGCCTCTAATCGCGTCATTTTCACCGAATACGTTTCAAATGGCGAGAGGTAGATCGTTTTTAACTGTTCATTTAAAGCGGTTAAAACGTCAATCGCATTTGTCCCTTGGTGAGGGCGGGCACCATGCGCATCACCGCCGGTCAGCTTGCCGGATAAAAAAGCGGCCGCACCGTGGCAGATGGATGGCGCCATTTTGCCGAATGGCAGCTCTTCTTCCGGCCGGAGATGCATGCCGAATAAGTAGTCCGCATCATCTACTACGCCCTTTTCCACCATCTTCACCGCACCGCTGCCGGTTTCTTCAGCGGGCTGAAAAATAAAGCGTACAGTGCCTTGAGTGACTTGGTCCTTCAGCTGCAAAATAGTGCCGATGGCAATCGTCATATGGGCATCATGCCCGCAGGAATGGTTCGCTTGAAACGTCCCATTCACCTCTTGCCAAAGTGCATCGATGTCCGCTCGCAAGGCGATGACCGGCTTGCCGCTGCCGATCTCCGCCACTAGCCCGGTGCAGTCGGGAAAAGTGCGAACCGATAAGCCTTCTTTAGTGAGCAGGTCCGCCAGATAAGCGGTCGTCTCTGTTTCCTTCCAGCTGACTTCAGCGTGCGTGTGCAAATGGTGGAAGATGTCCATCAGCCGGCTGTCTAGTGAGGTCACAAACAAGCGCTCCTTTCTTAGTTTACTGTTGCCTGAGTAACGGTCAATTCATTTAACACGGTTTCATTAATAATGAGGCCAAGGCCCGGCTTGTCATTCAGACGAACGAACGGCACCTCGTAGATCAAGTCCCCGATATCCTTGCTGAATAGCAAGGGGCCGGTCAGTTCCGTGCTTGTAATATTTTTTCGCGCCATTGCTGTGTGATAGCCGGCTGCTGAGCCAATAGAAGATTCGACCATCGAGCCGACCTGGCAGTCAATGCCGGCATACTCAGCTGCTTTCGCTATAGAAATGGCGGGGTAAATGCCGCCGGACTTCATCAATTTAATATTAATCTTATCAACGGCTTCTTTTTTGATCATGTCTATTAAGTGTTCACCATGATGAATCGATTCATCCGCCATTAAAGGTGTTGTGCATTGTCTTTTTAGCTGAGCAAGCCCGTCGATATCTCCAAGGCGGATGGGCTGTTCAATCCAGGCAAGCCGCAGCGGTTCTAACTGCTTCATCGCCTGAATCGCTGATGAATATGTCTGCCATCCTTGATTCACATCGACGCGGATTTCCACATCATAGCCGACGGCTTCCCGCACCGCTTGAATACGTTTTACATCAAGGGCAGGATCTGTGCCGACCTTCAGCTTCAAGGAACGGAAGCCTCGGTCAAGAGCGCCACGTGCTTTCTCTGCCATGACCTCGGGCTCTTCAATGCTGAGCACCCTTGGGTAAGTGAGCTCTTCGTGGCTCTTGCCGCCGATCAAGTCATAGACAGGCCGGCCTGTGGCTTTTCCCATCAAGTCATAGCAGGCAATATCAATCGCTGCTTTCGCTGCCGGATTGGCCGTGATCACTTGATTCATCTTATGATGAAGATGCTCAATGTGAAACGGCGTTTCTCCGATCACGGCAGGTAAAAGCTGGTGCCGGAGTATTTCTATGCAGCTGTAGAAGCTTTCACCAGTCACATGCTCGTCCGGTACCGCTTCTCCATAGCCGACCAGGCCGTCGTCTGTTTCGAGTTTGACGATAACAGACGGCATGTAATCAAAGGTCGCGTAGGAAATAATGAAAGGTGACCGGAGCGGCAGGTGGATGCCGTACATCTCGGCTTTGACAATTTTCATCTATGTTCTCTCCTTTGGTGTATTCTCTTCTCCATTATAATAGAAGAAAAGAAGAAAAAGCCTATTTTTCTGAAAGTGGAGAAGCTTCGAATTGCTTCTTCATATAAAGGGCTAGCAGGATGGCTGGAATGGTAACAACGGCCATGCCCAAAAAGGCCAGTCCCGGTTCCTGGTTGTATAAATAACCGCCTGCAATCGTTAGAAACGAGGAGCTGAGCCCCATGCCGAAAGCGGAATAAATGCCTTGTGCAGAAGGAATATCTTTATTTTCAAATTCCTCGTACATGACACGGATAAATGTGTAATGAGCTAGTCCGAATGTAAAAGCATGAAGAAGTTGCCCGGCTACATAGGCGATGACGTTCGGGAATAAAAACATCATGGCCCAGCGGATCACGGTTGCCAGCCCTGCTGCCAACAGCATAGATGACGCCCGCGTACGTCGGAACATCCGGTCAGCCACTGCAAAGAAGGCGATCTCCGCCACGACGGCCAGGTTCAAAATAATGCCGCCCCACATATTATTTACCCCTAATGCCTGCAAATAAATAAAGCCGTAATTATAATAAGCCGCATGAGAGCCGTCGATGAGAATACAAATGATCGCGGCTGTAAGAAACCGTTTGGACTTTAGAATCGGCTTCAGCGACACAGAGCGCTTTTCCTCCTTCACTTGAACGGAGGCTGGAGTATAATAAAACGCCGTTATGATCATAAGGAAGCAGCCTGCCATCATGACATACATAATCGCAGGATCACCGAAGGCAGCGGTGACTGCGCCTACTACAACTAAAGCTGCCGCATAACCGATCGACCCCCATGAGCGGCTTCGGCCGTATTGAATGTGCTCGCTTCGAATCATGATCGCCCCGGTGCTTTCTGTCAGCGGCAGCATGAGCGGGTACACGAGGCTGAACAAAATCATGGCCACCATCATAGCGGTAAAGGAATCGAAAAGAAAGAACGAGAACAAGAGCACGAGGCTTAATAAAGCAAAGGCTTTAAAGAGTGTGCCGGCAGAGAATTTGGCTCGCAGCGTTGGAAATAGAAAGAACGTAGAGAACGAGCGAACGAATAAGCCGGCCGCGATAATGGTGCTGGCGGCTCCAACCGTCAAGCCTTTCTCGGCAATCAGCCAAGCTGTCCAGTAGGGAATAAAGACGCCCCATGTAAAGAAAAAAGCAAAGAAGTTAAATGATAACCAGGATTGAGCTTTAAACACGATTGAAACCCTCTCTGTATATAAATTTTAACTTCTATATAGTAGCATACCGTGCGCAAACGGGCTTTTTTAAAAATTCGGCGCTGCATGAAACCTTTTTTATTTTCATCCGTAAAAAGAAGTAGAAGATGACGAAAAATAAAGGAGAGAACGAAACGTATGGTAAACGCAATGAAGTGGATTACCGGCGGGGCAGAAGCTGTTCTCGGCCTCCCTATTATTGGTGCTTCAATTATCATTGGCAACTTGTGGGCGCCGCTTGGATTCATGGCTGTGCTTCATATCATCACACTGCTTCTAGCTTTAAATGCCGGCAGAAGCATTGCAGGCAGTGTGCTCGGTATTGTTACGTCTATCATTGGCTGGATTCCGATCGTTGGGATGATTATGCACTGGATCACGGCTGTTGTGTTGATTATGGACGCTTTTAGAAGAGACTAATAACAAAGCAGCGGGAAAGAGAGCTTCGTTCATTCGAAGCTTCAGACTGTAGACAAACTCGATGGAAATCGAGCGTCTACAGTCTTTTTATTTTACCCGTAAATGTGGACTGCCCGTTTCCATTCCAGACGCTTCGCTTTCCGCGGGGCGGGCGGTGAGCCTCCTCAAGCTGCGCTTTGCGGGGTCTCACCTGTCCCGCTGATCCCGCAGGAGTCTG
>NZ_JWJE02000020.1 GCF_000812025.2 Bacillus thermotolerans | reverse complement strand
GATCGAGCGTCTACAGTCTTTTTATTTTACCCGTAAATGTGGACTGCCCGTTTCCATTCCAGACGCTTCGCTTTCCGCGGGGCGGGCGGTGAGCCTCCTCAAGCTACGCTTTGCGGGGTCTCACCTGTCCCGCTGATCCCGCAGGAGTCTGCGCGTCTTCCATTCCAATCAACAAGAGTAATCAAGTTCATATAGCCGTACAGTCAGCCTTGTTTTAAAATAATAGAAAACAGATCTAAGGTGACGACAATATTTTTAAAACATCATTCCATTCAGCGAGACCAAATAGAGATGATTGCTTTAGATTAGCTGGTGCCCCAGAGCCATTTGGTCCATGAAATGGGGACAGCGATCGACTTTTCTTTTATTTACGAGCTGGAGCTTCTTTCATTCGAAGCTTTTTTTATATATAAAATACTAGGGATATCCGACTGCAACTCGTCTCCCTTCTTCTTATTTAACCGGTGTGTTATAATCTATGATTACTAATACGGCAAAGGAAAGAAGGGGAAACATGGCTAAGGGAAACTCGCAGCCAGGAGAAATTAAACGAGTGCCATTATTGATTGTGCTGATTTCGGGCGCATTCGTGGCAATTTTAAACCAGACACTGTTAGCGACGGCGTTTCCTCACATTATGAGTGATCTGCATTTAGACGCCAACACCGTTCAGTGGCTGCAGTCTATTTTCATGCTTGTAAACGGAATTATGATACCCATTACCGCTTTTTTGATCGAGCGATTTACGACGAGGCGGTTATTTCTTTTTGCGATGGGAGTTTTTGCGCTGGGCACACTTGTCTGCGCGCTGGCACCGGGCTTTGCCTTCCTCATGATTGGAAGGGTGCTTCAGGCAGCAGGGGCGGGGATTATTATGCCGCTGATGCAGACCATTCTCTTCCTCATTTACCCGATTGAAAAGAGAGGAGCGGCGATGGGCTTATTCGGCATGGTGATTGCCTTTGCCCCGGCGATTGGCCCGACATTATCGGGGTGGCTGGTGGAGCACTTCTCGTGGAGAAGCTTGTTCTATATCATCCTGCCAATCGCTATTATAGATGTTCTTTTAGCCTACCTTATTCTGCGGAACGTCACGAAGCAGACGTTTCCGAAGGTGGATGTTCTGTCCATCGCTCTTTCTACGTTAGGCTTTGGCGGCCTATTGTATGGATTCAGCGTAGCAGGAAGCGGCGGATGGCTGCATTGGGAAGTGCTCATTGCTTTTGCGGTCGGATCGCTTACGCTTGTCTGGTTCATTCTGAGACAGTTGAAGCTGGAGAAGCCGATTTTGGAATTTAGGATTTTCCAAAACAAAACCTTTACGCTGACAACCGCTCTTGGCATGGTGGTCTTTATTGCCATGATTGGCGGAGCGGTGATTCTGCCGATCTTTATGCAGAATATGCTTGGGTTCACTGCCTTGGAGTCAGGTCTGATGCTGCTGCCGGGTGCAGTTGTCATGGGGTTAATGAACCCGATTACCGGCCGTATATTCGATAAGTTCGGCGCTAAGTGGCTCGTCATTAGCGGCTTGGCGATTGTTACGGTGACCACGTTCATGTTCACGAATCTGACACCTGCTACGACCTTTGCGTATTTAGCAACGGTGAATGCGGTTCGGATGCTGGGCGTGGCCATGGTAATGATGCCATCCACTACAGCAGGGCTGAATCAGCTGCCGACGCATTTACTGCCGCACGGAACCGCCATGAACAATACGATGAGACAGGTAGCGGGTGCGGTCGGAACGGCCTTGCTCGTGTCCATCATGACTAACCAGGCGATACCGGAAGAGGGAGTGGAAGGCGCCATTCATGGGGTGAATATGTCCTTTCTCGTAGCGACGATTATGGCAGCGCTCGGCCTGTTCATGGCCTTTTTCCTGAAAACAGCACGTGAAGATGCAAAGACTCGTGCCAAGGGTGTGTAATAACTTGCTTTCATTCGTTAACCAGGTCCTTTCGAGGGCCTGGTTTTTTCGTGTCCCCATTGAGGGAGCAATTAGACACAAAAAGAGACAAAGTGAGACAGCTGTTCCTCTTTGTCTCTTTTATTCTATCGATCTATGAACCACAATCCTGTCAGAAAGCCGTTTTTCATATTGGCACGGACTTTGCAATAAATAGGGTGAGATTCAAAATGATAGGAGGCTGTGAACCATGGAAGTGTTACAGAATAATGAGGTAAGGTTAACGCAGGATAAAGCCCGCTGGATGTACCAAAAGATGCTGGAGATCCGCAAGTTTGAAGACAAAGTACACGAGCTGTTTGCACAGGGCATTTTGCCTGGGTTCGTTCATTTATATGCTGGTGAAGAGGCGGTAGCTGTCGGTGTATGTGCTCATTTAAATGAAAAGGATTCCATTACAAGTACGCACCGGGGGCATGGGCACTGTATTGCCAAAGGCTGTGACCTTGATGGCATGATGGCTGAGATCTACGGGAAAGTAACCGGCCTATGCAAAGGAAAAGGCGGTTCCATGCATATTGCTGACCTTGATAAAGGCATGCTTGGAGCAAATGGGATTGTCGGCGGCGGGTTTCCGCTTGCTTGCGGAGCGGCTTTAACAGCGAAGTATAAAAAGACGGACAATGTAAGCGTCTGCTTCTTCGGAGACGGTGCGAATAACCACGGTACGTTCCATGAAGGGATCAACCTGGCTGCTATCTGGAAGCTGCCGGTCGTTTTCGTAGCGGAAAACAACGGTTATGGGGAAGCAACACCGTTCAGCTACGCGTCCAGCTGTGAGCAAATCGTTGACCGCGCGAAGGGGTATAACATCCCTGGCATCCGTGTAGATGGCAAAGACGTGCTAGCTGTGTATCAGGCAGCTGAAGAGGCAGTCCAGCGTGCCCGCCGCGGAGAAGGCCCAACGCTGATTGAGTGCGTAACTTACCGTAACTATGGACACTTCGAAGGTGACGCCCAAACATATAAGAAGGACGAAGAGAAGAAAGAACATAAGACAGAGAAGGATGCAATTATTCAATTTAAGAAGCATTTATTGAGCCAGCAAATTCTGCCGGAGAACGAGCTGACGGCTCTAGAGGAATCCGTGGAGAAAGCGGTTGAGCACTCAGTGAAATTCAGTGAGGAAAGCCCATATCCAGAAGCATCCGAGCTGTTAAAAGACGTATATGTATCTTATTAACTTCTAAAAAAAGGGGAGAGAAACATGGCAAGAATCATAAGCATGGCAGATGCGATCAATGAAGCAATGAAGTTGGCAATGAGAAAAGATGAAAACGTCATTTTAATGGGAGAAGATGTGGCTGGCGGCGCCGAGGTTGACCACTTGCAGGATGAAGATGCCTGGGGCGGCGTGCTTGGCGTAACAAAGGGGTTAGTGCAGGAATTCGGCCGTGACCGTATTTTGGATACACCGATTGCCGAGGCCGGCTATATGGGCGCGGCGATGGCGGCTGCTTCCACAGGCCTTCGTCCGATCGCTGAATTAATGTTCAATGATTTCATCGGCAGCTGTCTGGATGAAGTATTAAACCAAGGGGCTAAGTTCCGTTATATGTTCGGTGGAAAAGCGCAAGTGCCGGTCACTGTTCGTACGATGCATGGGGCAGGCTTCCGGGCAGCGGCTCAGCACTCCCAAAGCTTGTACGCGCTCTTTACAAGTGTACCAGGCCTGAAAGTGGTCGTGCCTTCTACACCGTATGATGCGAAAGGCTTGCTGCTGGCGGCGATTGAAGACAATGATCCTGTGATCTTCTTTGAAGACAAGACGCTTTATAACGTGACAGGTGAAGTGCCGGAAGAATATTATACGATTCCTCTTGGCAAAGCGGACATTAAGAGAGAAGGCTCAGACGTCACCATTATCGGTATCGGCAAGCAGGTGAATACAGCTTTAGAAGCAGCTGAGAAGCTGGCGAGCCAGGGCATTGAAGCAGAAGTAGTTGACCCGCGCAGCCTGTCGCCGCTCGATGAGAATACCCTGCTTGCTTCGGTAGAGAAGACGAACCGTCTTGTCATTGTGGATGAGGCTAATCCGCGCTGCAACGTAGCGACTGATATCGCTGCACTTGTAGCAGACAAAGGCTTTGATTTTCTTGATGCGCCGATCAAGCGTGTGACGGCACCTCATACACCTGTGCCGTTCTCCCCTCCTTTAGAAGATATTTACCTTCCGACGCCGGAGAAGGTGATCGAGGCAGTTAATGAAATGATAGGAGAAACTCCTTCCGTCGGCGCGTACGCTTAATAAAAATAAAGAAAGGGAGAGAAGCGATGGCTGTAGAAGTGATCATGCCCAAGCTGGGAATGGCCATGAAAGAAGGCACAGTTTCCACTTGGAATAAAAAGGTCGGAGACAAGATTGAAAAGGGCGATTTAATCGCCAGCATTAATTCGGAGAAAATCGAAATGGAGCTGGAAGCACCGGCAGACGGCAGCCTGCTTGAAATCACTGTAGCTGAGGGACAAGGTGTCCCTCCTGGCACAGTGATCGGCTATATCGGCCAGCCGGGAGAAAAAGTTTCCTCGCCGGCGGGTGACGCGGATCAGCCACAGGCAGAGAAAGAAACGGCTGCTACATTAGTAGCAGAGAAGGCAGAGGAAAAGCCGGTGTCTTTCACGGCTTATGCAAAAAGCAAAAATCGTGTGAAAATCTCGCCAGTTGCCCGCAAAAAAGCGGAGGCAGCAGGCATTGATTATAAGCAGCTGCAAGGAACAGGACCAGGCGGAAGAATCGTGAAAGCGGACGTGGAACGGGCAATTGCCGCCAATGCAGCTCCTAGTGCTCAAAAGGAGGCAAAGGTACAACCGGCACCAGCTGTGCAGCAGGCAGCTCGGGCCGAGCCGGACGCACGCAGAGAAAAGGTGGCGGGCATGCGCAAGGTGATTGCCGACCGCATGAAGGCAAGTCTACAGGAGAGCGCTCAGTTGACAATGAATATGAAGGTCGACGTGACAGAGGTATTTAACCTGCAAAAGCAGCTGGCGGAAACAGCTCAAGCACACTTTGATACGAAACTATCTATTAATGATTTCATTTCCCGCGCGGCCGTATTGGCCCTGCAGAAGCATCCACAGATGAACAGCGCCTACATAGAGGGGGAAATTCATCAGTTTGATTCCGTTCACCTCGGTATGGCGGTAGCGCTTGATAATGGGCTGGTCGTGCCGGTCATTCGAAATGCGCAAAATGAATCGCTGGCTCAGCTGGCTAAGAAAATCAAGGAGTCAGCGAAGCGGGCACGTCAAGGTGAGCTGAACCAGGATGAGATGAGCGGCTCCACCTTCACTATTACGAACCTGGGTGCCTATGGCATCGAACACTTTACACCGATCTTGAATCCGCCGGAAGCAGGTATTCTCGGTGTGGGCGCTGCTGTAGATACGCCGGTGTTCAGAGGGGAAGAGGTCGAGAAGAGAAGCATGCTGCCATTAAGCCTGACATTCGATCATCGTGTATTGGACGGAGCACCTGCGGCTGCGTTCCTGAAAACGATCAAGCAATTGCTGGAAGAGCCATTTACTATGCTGCTGTAGAAGGAAGGTGAAGAGAATGACGGCCATCGCAATTATTGGCGGCGGCCCTGCCGGATACGTGGCGGCGATTACAGCCGCCCGTCAAGGCCGGCAGGTGACCTTAATTGAAGAGAAATCCATCGGGGGCGTTTGTTTAAATGAAGGCTGCATTCCGACGAAGGCCCTGCTAGAGAGCGCCGAGACATTTGAGAGAGTAAAGAATGCAGGATTGTTCGGTGTTCGTCTTCCGGCAGGTGAAGCAGAGATAGACTGGAGCGGGGTACAGTATCGCAAGCAGCAAATTGTGCAGACTCTCGTTCAAGGTGTTCAGTATTTAATGTCTAAAAATCAAATCACTGTGGTGAATGGCAAGGCTCGATTTATCAATGACCACCAGCTGGCGGTCGATACAGAGAGCGGCACGGAAACCATCCGGGCCGATAAAGTGATCATTGCCGCAGGGTCAGAGCCAGCCGCGCTGCCGTTTGCACCGTTTGACGGGGAATGGGTTATACATAGCGGGCAAGCTATGTCGCTTGCTTCTCTTCCATCCGAGCTGCTTATTATTGGCGGAGGTGTTATCGGCTGTGAGTTTGCTAGTGTATACAGCCGGATGGGGGCCCGGATAACGATCGTGGAAATGGCTGATCAGCTGCTGCCGGGGGAAGATGCAGATGTGGCCGCTGTGCTAGAGGGTAAGCTGGCGGAGGACGGAGTCGACATTTACACTTCTGCCTCTGTGAAGGAGCTGCGTTCCTTAAGCCAAACTGCTGTGATTGAAACGAAAGCCGGAATCAAGGAAGTGCGGGCCGATAAAGTGCTTGTAGCGGTTGGGCGCAAGCCGCGTGTGAGCACATTGCATCTGGAAAACGCCGGTGTCGCTTATTCCTCACACGGCATCGACGTAAATGAACGAATGGAAACAAGCGTGCCGCATATTTACGCATGCGGGGACATCATCGGCGGCATCCAGCTGGCTCACGTCGCTTTTCATGAAGGAACAGTGGCTGCCCTGAATGCATGCGGGGAATCTATGGAAGTCAATTACCATGCGGTTCCACGCTGCATTTATACCTCTCCTGAAATTGCCAGCGTCGGATTAACCGAGCAGCAGGCGAGGGAAACATACGGTGATGTACGAGTCGGGGAATTTCCGTTCCAGGCGAATGGCAAATCGCTGATTGCCGGTCAAACAGCCGGCAAGGTAAAGGTGCTGGTCGAGCCGCAATATAATGAAATTGTTGGTGTATCGATTGTAGGGGCTCATGCAACAGAGCTGATCGGCCAAGGAACCGTCATGCTCCAAGGAGAGATGACAGCTGAAAGCATGGAGCACTTCATCGCTGCCCATCCAACGCTGTCAGAAGCGATTCATGAGGCGCTCTTGAACACAGTTGGAGAGGCTGTGCACGTATAGAGGAGACACAGGAGGACAGCCGCAATAGTCCAGTTTGAAAAAATGGCGATGGTTACACAATCAACACTCCTCGTTTATAGGCAAAATAAAAAGACACTAGACGTTCGATTTCCATTTAACCTGTTTACAGTTTGATACCTCCACATTTGTGGAGGTTTTTTGTATGTTTATCTTTATAATTGAAAGAATATTCTATGTATTTTATAATGAGACATGTAGTCGTTCTCCATTCTTTCTCCAATGGCCACGTTTCACCTATTCTATTACTCTCACAAGACAGAAGCATTTCAAGCCTACATATGAACTAGCTTTTCGGATGTACGATTAATAAGTAAGGGGGCTATTTCATGCAATCCGTCTGCTATTTAAGTACATGGAAGCGTTTTATACATGAAGGAACCTTAGACGCGTCCCGCTTGAACAAACGTATCGCCGAATCATGGAACCGCTGCAGGCATCAGAAGGTGAACCCGTATTTGCAAAGGGGCGAGCAGTTTCTGACAGGTGACCGGCTTCAAAAGCAGAAGCAAAAGAATGATGTGTTTCTGCAGGCGGCGACGCCCGTGCTGCAAAGAATAGAGCCGATGATGAAGGAACTCGAAGCGGTCGTGCTATTGATTGATCCTTCAGGCTATGTATTGTCGATGACAGGCAATAAGAGAGTCGTCCATGAGGCGAGGAGAATCAATTTTAAGGAAGGTGTCCGCTGGCGGGAGGAAGAAGTAGGGACGAACGCAATCGGAACGGCATTGAGGACGGAGGAAGCCATTATGGTGAGCGGCCTGGAGCACTATTCGCTTGCCTCTCACGGCTGGAGCTGCGCGGCTGCGCCTGTGCACTCCCCTGATGGCCGGCTGCTCGGCGTCATCGATGTTTCCTGCTCGGTGGATCGCGCCCACCCCTTTATGTTTGGCATGGTGGCATCGGTGGCTCACGAGATTGAAAGTGAGCTGGCTGCGCAAGCCTATCAAAGAGAAATGAAGCTGATCAATAAATGTGAATCTTTACTGGAGAGAGGAAGGCTGGTTGCTGTGTGTGATGATCACTACCACATCGTCGCTGTGAGCCCCGCCTTGCGAGACTGCTTTCCAGATTATAAAGGAAAGAAGAAAGAGGAGCTGCTGAGGGAAGGCTTTTGCTTGAAGGGAGAGTCAGCCATCCTGTCCGATGATCAACAGCAGGTGATCGGCAGCTGCTTGCATTTAGAGGAGAAAGCTGTATCTGATCCTTGTCACCGTAAAGCAGAGCCGCCTTTCATCTTTGAAGGAGAACAAGGGACAAGCCTGTCCTTCCAGCAGACGCTTGAGGATGTACAGAAGGTCGCTCCAACTGAGGTAAGTGTGTGTATTTTAGGGGAGACAGGTACGGGCAAAGAAGTTATTGCCCAGGCCATTCATGCGAACAGTGCTCGGCGGAACGGCCCCTTTATCGCTATCAACTGCGGAGCCCTGCCAGCTGATTTAGTCGAAAGCGAGCTGTTCGGTTATGCAGAAGGGGCATTTACAGGAGCGAAAAGAAACGGCCATCAAGGAAAGTTCGAGCAGGCGAATGGGGGCACGATCTTTTTGGATGAGATTGGTGAACTGTCGCTAGATATGCAAGTGAAGCTTCTTCGTGTGCTGCAGGAGCGCAAGGTGACCCGAGTAGGAGGAGTGAAGGAGATCGAGCTGGATATTCGAGTCGTTACAGCTACTCATCGGAACCTGGAGCAGCTCGTAGCAGAAGGAACCTTTCGCAAAGACTTGTATTATCGACTTCATGTATATCCGATTTGTGTGCCGCCGCTTCGAGAGAGAAAGGAAGATATCCCGCATTTGGTGCGTCACTATGCTCGCAAGCATCAGTGGCCTGTTGATGTGCCAGATGCGTACATGGAACGGTTCTGTGAATATGACTGGCCCGGAAATATTCGCGAGCTCTTTAATGTACTGGAGCGGCTGCGGATCGCTTCACCGCAGCTGGCACTGAAGGATCTCCATGTGTTAGATCCTCTGTTTGGCGATCACCCTCTATCAGATACAGAGAAGAAGGAAGAGCAAAAGCTGCCGGAGATGAACATACGGGAGAAAATTCAAAAGGATTTAATGATCGAGGCTTTGCGGAAGACGAAAGGAAATGTCACACAAGCGGCGAAATTATTAGAAGTACCGAGAAGTACGTTTTATAAACGGCTAAAACGATTTGGTCTGTAAGGAGCTGGCTATTACTCGTTAGCCGGCTTTTTTTGATGAAGAAAGGGAGTTATATATGAATATATTAATTGCGCCTGATTCATTTAAGGGATCGCTTTCGGCAGAAGAGGCTGCCCGGGCGATGGCTGACGGTGTCCGGAACGCGGTACCCCAGGCGGATATACAAATCGTGCCAATGGCTGATGGCGGGGAAGGAACGATCGCAGCGCTGTCCACGCTTGGTGATAGACGGACAGTAACGGTCGCAGATCCGCTTATGCGCCCGGTTGAGGCGTCTTATCTTGTGATGGAGCATGAAGGAAAGCCGGCTGCTTTGGTTGAATGCGCGCAAAGCAGCGGGTTAACCTTGCTATCTGAACAAGAACGCTCCCCGATGAACGCAAATACATACGGGCTTGGCGAGCAAATCCGGGCGGCGCTGGAGGCAGGGTTCCGCCAGGTGATCATCTCGCTTGGAGGCAGTGCCACTAATGACGGGGGGCTTAGTATGCTGCAGGCGCTCGGCTGGAAGCTATATGATCAAGAAGGCCAGGAGCTGGACTCTTCGGGCAACCCGCTGCTTCAGGTGGCATCTTTTTCAGACCAAGAGGTGCATCCTGCCGTGCGTGAGACACGTTTTCTGGCGATGTGTGATGTTATGAATCCCTTTTATGGAGAGGAAGGGGCGGCTTATGTGTTTGCCCCGCAAAAAGGAGCGAGTAAACAGGAGGTTCTTCTGCTGGATCAGGCACTGAAACAGCTGTCCCGCTTGTTTAGCACGGCTTACGGTGTCGATGTGCAGAAGACAAAGGGAAGCGGAGCGGCTGGTGGTCTCGGCGGAGCGATTGTATCTGCCCTTGGCGGCCAGCTTGTGTCAGGGATTGATTTAGTGATGGAGCTGACAGGTATTGAGCAGCACATGAAGCGCGCAGATCTTATTCTGACCGGCGAAGGAAGCTTGGATGGGCAAAGCCTGCTGGGGAAGGTCCCGGTTGGAGTGGCGCGGCTTGCGAAGAAGCATGACAAGCCAGTTCTTGCTGTAGCTGGCCGGCTTGGAGAACAGCTGGAGGCGCTCCATCCGTACTTTGTCGGCTTGTTTTCGATTCAGATGGACTGCTATCCACAGGAAGAGGCGATGCGGGAGGATGTGGCCAGCCGGCAAACCAGGCAAACGGTTGAGCAGCTGCTTCGGCTGTATGCGTACAAGCATCATTGCCAAATCCGGTAAAGCGCATAAAAAAGAAGCGGATGGAATCTGCTTTATTCACGGTTCCATCCGCTTCGTTCGTCTATAAGAATCAATAGGTTCGTTCTTCGATGACTTGATGCTCCTCGTTTAGAATCTCCAGCTTGCTCGGGCTGTTCTCTTTAGCCAGCTCCTCTGCAGCCTCAATGGCTCCGCTCTTCGTCGGGTAAGAATTCTCCGGGGCTACATCCTCCAGCTTCACAATCCAGCGGGATGCATCTTTATTTGGTGCCACACTATAGCAATTCATTCGATCTCCTCCTTCGACATAGCATGTATATTCTCTTCTACTATTCTCTTCCCGCTCATCCAACGGCTAAACGACATTTAACAGGTCAGACCTTCACCGCTTTAAAGCGGTGGGGGTCTGACCCCCATTCCTTTAAAGCGATAAAGCAGACAACTTCTTATTGCGGCTGAAACAGGTATTACCTTATAGTGGAAGAAAAGAGAGAGTGTTCATGAGGGGGATTGTAGGGTGAGGCCAATTATATTAGGGGTACTGGCCGCGTTTTTCTTTGCGGCCACATTTGTGTTAAACCGTATGATGGAGATAGAAGGCGGCAGCTGGATGTGGAGTGCTTCCTTACGCTATTTGTTTATGATTCCGCTGTTAGTCTTACTTGTAGCCGGGCGGAAAGGGCTCGGCCAGATGTTGGGAGAAATGAAGAAAAACCCGGCTGCTTGGCTCGTTTGGAGCTTCGTCGGCTTTGGGCTGTTCTATGCACCGCTTTGTCTAGCGGCCGCGTATGGTCCGGGATGGCTGATTGCCAGCACATGGCAGATCACGATTATCTCCGGCTCGCTGCTCGCACCGCTTTTTTATCGTACGGTTCACACAGCCCATGGACCGATGCAGGTGAGGGGAGAAATTCCATACAGAGGGCTCGCTATGTCCATGATTATTCTTGCGGGAGTCGCACTGATGCAAATCGAGCATGCGCGTGAGCTTTCATGGCAAGCAGCCCTGTTTTCCATTCTTCCTATTATTCTTGCCTCCTTTGCTTATCCGCTCGGCAATCGCAAGATGATGGATGTGTGCTCAGAGCGATTAGATGCATATCAGCGTGTGCTTGGTATGACGATTGCCAGCCTGCCATTTTGGCTGCTTCTCTCAGGTGCAGCCTTATATACAGACGGTTGGCCGAGTCAAAATCAGGTGATTCAATCGGGGCTTGTCGCTTTATTCTCGGGCGTATTTGCGACCGTGTTATTCTTTGCAGCTACAGATCTTGTCAGAGGAGATATGCAGAAGCTCGGAGCGGTGGAAGCTACTCAGTCGATGGAGGTGCTGTTTGCCGTTGCAGGCGAAATGGTGCTGCTTTCCGCTCCGCTTCCCGCCCCCGTTTCTATCACAGGCATGCTGCTTATCGTGATTGGCATGATTTTGCATAGCTATGTCTCTCATGCGAAAAAAATGTCGTCTGGTGCTTAAGACTCAGGTACTTTTTGTTATAATAAGGCGAAGAAGTGTGAAATAGGAGGGAGAGAGGGGAAATATGCCGAGATTGTTACGGGTAACCGGCTGGCTCATGTTCCTGATCATAATGACTGCCTGCAGTCAATCAGATGCTTCAGAAGAACGCGCAAAGGAGTATATCAAGCTGTGGAATGAACAGAATTTCTCAGAGATGTATACAAACTATGTTGCTCCTTCTGTAAAGGAAACCGTAAAAGAAGAAGATTACATCAATCGCTATCAGGCGATTTACAGGGATTTGCAAGTAGATAAATTGAAAGTCACTCTTCTAGAAGAAGGGGGATCAAAGGAAGCCATACCGATTCAAGTAAGCATGAATACACTTGCCGGTCCAGTGTCCTTTGAGAAGGACCTCTCGCTCGTGAAGGAAGAGGTCGATGGACAAGAGGAGTGGTTCGTCAACTGGAACCCATCTTATATTCTTCCTGACATGGCTCAGGGTGACAAGGTCCGGATAACGACAACAGAGGAAGCGAAGAGAGGCCAGATCTTTGATCGCAATGGAAAACCATTGGCGGTAAATAAGCCTGGCTTTACAGTTGGAGTCGAAGCAGGTGTAGTAGACGGACAGGCAGAAGTGAAGGAAAAGCTCGCTCAGCTGCTTAATATTACCACCGAAGCCATTGATGAGAAGCTTCAGCAATCGTGGGTACAGCCCGGGAATTTTGTCCCGCTGGGCACGGTAGCGGGGGATAACAAAGAAATCTTAGATCAGCTGAAGCAGATTGAAGGGGTACAAACCCAGGAGATGACCACTCGCCATTATCCTTACAAAGAGGCGCTCGGTCACTTGACGGGCTATATCGGTCCGATTAACGGAGAAGAATTAGAAAAGATGAAGGCCAAGGGGTACACGGCCCAGGATGAAATAGGCAAGCGGGGGCTGGAAGAGGTGCTTGAGGAAGACTTGCGTTCAAGAGATGGCAAGCGTATCTACATTGAAAAAGAGAATGGGGAAACGGTCACTGTTGCAGAAACAAAGGCTAAGAATGGCAAGGATATCAAGCTGGCCATTGATGCCGAGATGCAGAAAACGTTGTACGATCAAATGGAAGGAAAGCCGGGCACGGCGGCAGCTGTTCACCCGACAACAGGAGAAGTGATGGCGCTCGTCAGCTCACCAGGTTTTGACCCGAATGAGTTTACGCAAGGCATCTCCAGCAGCCGGTATAAGGAACTGGAAGAAGATCCAGACAAGCCGTTGTTTAACCGCTTCTCCGCTGCTTATTCACCGGGGTCTACGATGAAGCTGATCACTACAGCCATCGGTTTGACTGCCGGCACACTGGATCCAGCTAAGGAACGTCCAATTACGGGTCTTCATTGGCAAAAGGATGAATCGTGGGGCGACTACTATGTGACGCGCGTCTCCGATATTGGCCAGCCAGTGAATTTAAGAGAGGCGTTCGTTCATTCCGACAACATTTATTTTGCCCAAACCGCTTTAGAAATGGGAGCGGATAAGATGGAGGCTGGCTTACAGGCATTCGGCTTCGGTGAAAAGCTGCCGTTTGCTTACCCCGTCCGCCAATCTCAAATATCGAACAGCGGACAGCTAGATAAAGAAGTGCTTTTAAGTGATACAGGCTACGGCCAAGGGGAAGTGCTGACAAGCATGGTCCATCTTGCCTCCGCTTATGGAGGTGTCATTAATAATGGCACCATGATGACACCTCAGCTTTATGCGGATACAGCACCTAAAGCTTGGAAAACAGGCCTTGTCTCTCAAGAGAATGCCGATCTGCTGAAGAAGCATCTGCGTTCAGTTGTACAGGAAGGCACGGCGCAGGAAGCGAACATTCCAGGAAGAACATTGGCCGGAAAAACAGGCACCGCTGAACTGAAGGCGGGGAAAGAAGCCGAAGGGGAAGAGAACGGCCTGTTCGTCGTTTATGATCAGCAAAACCCTGACTTCGTGTTAGCCGTGATGATGGAACACGTGAAAGAATCAGGGGGAAGCAAGGAAGCTATTCGGACGGCTGTCCAGTTTTTTAATCATTGGAAGTGAGTCCGCAAGTGAAAAAAGCCGCAGAAAAAGAGACCTTTTTCTGCGGCTTTTTGTTTGGTCAAGAAAGAGATAATTTTGTCGAAATTTTCTAAGATAATATATCCAATGCAAGAAATTTTTTCTTGTATCAATAATGAGATATGTTACAATAAATGTAGCTTTCTGTTTTGTATTGAATATTAAAGTGGCAGTGGTTGGATGGCCCAAAAGCATTTGCTCCTTGGAGCAAATGCTTTTCACGTTGTTGAAAAACAACTTAGTCAAGAAAACCCTGGTGAATTCTCACCGGGGTTTTCACTTTTTTTAAATTGTTAAATGGAATCTTC
>NZ_JWJE02000002.1 GCF_000812025.2 Bacillus thermotolerans | reverse complement strand
AAAAAATGATGAATGGTACCATCCATCATTTTTTATAGAGGCCACCAAGCGTAGCGCGGTAGCCTAAAACCCCAACATTTGATTTAGAACCGTTTTTTTGCTTTATATGAAATATTTGGAATATGATTGTCGTAATAGGGCGTTTTGTGGAGTTTTTTAAATTTTTTTGACAGTTTTATCAATGAAATTAAGGTTTTTTGTTAAAAATAAAATTTTTTTATCATTTTTTTGAGAGCATATGGTATAGTGTCAAATAGCATCAGGAAATGTCTAATAGTTCCAATGTTGGATTTTATTAATATAAATCGGTAATTGTATAAAACTTATTTCTTAGTTTTATGGATAAACGACTAAAACTTTCTTATGGAGTGAACAATCAATGAATATTTTCACAGGCTCCTTTAAAGAGATTGAGCAGGCGCTGAACTATTCAACATTAAAACAAAAAACGATTTCGAATAATATTGCCAATGCTGATACCCCTAATTATAAAGCTAAGGAAGTAAGCTTTAAGAGGGCTTTTGAAGAGGCTCAAGCTGGTGGACTATCAGCGTACCGGACGAACGAACGCCACCTTGTATTTAAGAGCGAGAACAGCTCGCCGGCAGTGATGAGCCGAAACGTTTCTTTTAATCAAAACGGAAACAGTGTCGATATAGATAAGGAAATGTCTGATCTTGCAACGAATCAAATTTACTACAACGCATTAGTTGATCGAATGAGCGGAAAGTTTAATACATTGACAAGTGTGATCAAAGGAGGAAGATAATATGACCATATTTCATAGTATGAACACTACTTCTTCTGCACTGACAGCCCAGCGGCTGCGTATGGATGTTATTTCTTCCAACATGGCAAACATGGAAACAACTCGCGCGCGTCAAGTGAACGGAGAGTGGGAGCCTTATCGAAGAAAGTCTGTTGTATTGGAACCAAAACAAAATGAGTTTTCAGCTCTCTTTCAACAAGCTGTAAGTAACCAGAACGGCAAGACTGGGAATGGAGTAAGAGTAGCGAAGATAGTAGAAGACAAAACTGCCCCGCTCAAACAAATCTATGACCCCTCTCACCCCGATGCGAACGAGGAAGGATATGTACAAATGCCAAATGTAGATCCATTGAAAGAGATGGTGGATTTAATGTCAGCTACCCGCTCGTATGAAGCAAACGTAACGGTCTTTAATGCTTCGAAATCCATGATGATGAAAGCTTTAGAAATTGGAAAGTAAGGAGAGTAAGTGAATGGCTATTGAATCAATTCAGGGCACTTCCCCATTTGTTAAAACTGAAAGCATAGGAACAAAGCAGACAGCTACTCCAGACGAAGCTCAGCAAAACTTTGCCGACTTCCTAAAGCAGTCTATAGATCAGGTAAGTAAGGCGGAAGGTGAATCAGCTAGTTTAACAGGCAAGATGATTCGTGGTGAAAATGTAGATCTTCACCAAGTGCTGATTGCCAGCCAGAAATCAAGTGTCACTTTACAGCTGACAATGGAAGTGCGCAATAAAGCGATAGAGGCTTATCAGGAAATTATGAGGATGCAGATGTAATTTAAGCAGCAGGAGGAAAGAGGCAAGCACCCTTTAGAATTTTTTAGCAAATTAACGGGGGATTGTAATGAACGAAACAATAGGTCGACAATTAACACAAATAAAAGAATACTGGAAGAGCCGGACGAAAAAACAAAAAGCGATAGGGATAGGCGCTTTTTTATTTTTTGTCTTTGCTCTTGCTGCCCTGATGCTGATCATGACAAGGGAAGAAATGGTGCCGCTGTACAGCGGACTTTCCCCTGCTGAAGCAGGAGCTATTAAAGAGAATCTTGATGGGCGGGGAGTAACCTATGAGCTTACAGATGGCGGTACGGGCATATTAGTGCCTGCTGAAATGGTAGATTCCCTAAAGGTAGATTTGGCAGGAGAGGGTTTACCAAAGTCAGGAAATATTGATTACAGCTTTTTTAGTGAGAATGCCGGTTTCGGTATGACTGACAATGAGTTTAATGTATTAAAGCTGGATGCGATGCAAACGGAGCTGGCTCAATTGATCACAGGCGTTGACGGTGTAAAGGACGCTAAGGTCATGATTAACTTGCCGGAGCAAGAGGTCTTCATTCGAGAAGGCGGTGAGCAGGCTTCTGCCTCCATCGTTCTTGAAACAGAGCCTGGCTATCAATTTAATGAAAATCAAATTCAAGCGCTTTACCATCTCGTTTCAAAAAGTGTCCCCAATTTGCCCGCTGAGAATATTGTCATCATGAATCAATACTTTGAGTATTATGACAAGCAGATGGCTGGAAGCATGATGGCCGGCGGCAATATGATGCAGCAAATGGAAGTGAAGAAGCAGATTGAACGGGATATTCAGCGGCAAGTCCAGAATATGCTCGGTACTTTAATGGGACAGGATAAAGTAGTTGCTTCTGTTACAGCCGATATTGATTTTACCCAGGAAACGAGAGAAGAAAATCTTGTTGAACCTGTTGATGAGGAGAATATGGAGGGCATTCAAATTAGTGCCCAAAGAATCACGGAAGCCTTCACGGGAGACGGAGCAGCGGCGGGCGGTACGCCGCAAGCAGAAGATCCAGCAGATGCACAAGGCTCCACTTATATGGAAGGAGCCGGCGGTACAGGAGATTACGAACGTTCAGAAGAGACGATCAATAGTGAAGTGAACCGAATCAGAAAAGAAATTACGGAAAGCCCATATAAAATCAGAGACTTAGGCATCCAAGTTATGGTGGAACCGCCAACAGCAAATGATCCAGATTCCCTGCCAGCTGAAAGAGTAGCTGATATTCAGCAGATGCTTGGCACGATCGTCCGTACTTCCATTGATGAAGGAGCTGGAGAAGAGCTGACAGATCAGCAAATAGAGGAAAAGGTTGCCGTATCGGTGCAGCCGTTTAATGGGAAGGTTGATTTCGACACAGACAGCGAACCTTCCATTCCTTGGTGGGTATATGTGCTTGGTGCTATCTTACTTCTTATTATCGGAGTACTCGTTTTCTTTATCCTGCGTGCGAGACGCCAGGAGGGTGAGGAAGAATATGAAGAGGATTTCCTTGTACAAGATCAGTTATCTGAGATGGATATGAAGGAAGTGGAAACTGAAGAAGCAGTTCGCAGAAAGCAGCTGGAAAAAATGGCGAAAGAGAAGCCAGATGAATTCGCTAAGCTGGTCCGTTCCTGGTTATCCGAAGATTAATTGGCAAAGCTTCATAAATGATTCATTAATACAAGTAGGGAGGACTTCACTATGCCTGTTAGAGAAAAGAAACTAACTGGAAAACAAAAGGCTGCTATTCTTCTTATTTCTCTTGGCCCTGATGCCTCAGCTTCTGTATATAAACACCTATCAGAGGAAGAAATTGAACAGCTGACTCTCGAAATTTCCGCGGTGAAGAAGGTCAATACAGATATAAAGAAAGAGATATTTGATGAGTTTTATCATGTAGCCTTAGCACAGGATTACATTACACAGGGCGGAATTGGCTATGCGAAAGCCGTTCTTGAAAAGGCGCTTGGACAAGACCAGGCTCAAAATATTATTAATCGGCTGACCTCTTCCTTGCAGGTCAAGCCATTTGACTTTGTGCGCCGGGCGGATGCAAGCCAAGTGCTGAACTTTATCCAAAATGAGCATCCGCAAACGATCGCGCTCGTCCTTTCTTACCTAGAACCACAGCAGGCGGGGCAAATACTCTCAGAGCTGCCGCAGGATAAACAAGCGGACATTGCACGTCGGATTGCGACAATGTCCAGCACTTCACCGGAAATTATTAGTGAAATTGAAGCGATATTAGAGCGGAAGCTAAGTGCAACAGTAACACAGGATTATACACAAACAGGCGGAATTGAGTCTGTGGTTGAAGTGCTGAATGGAGTGGACCGTGCAACCGAAAAAACCATTCTCGATGCGCTGGAATTCCAGGACCCTGAACTGGCTGAAGAGATTAAAAAGCGAATGTTTGTATTTGAGGATATTGTTACACTCGATAACCGCTCCATTCAGCGTGTTATTCGCGAGTGCGAGAATGAAGACTTGATCTTGGCATTGAAGGCTTCCAGTGAGGAAGTGAAAGAGATTGTGTTTCGAAATATGTCTTCCCGAATGGTAGAAACCTTTAAGGAAGAGATGGAATTCACAGGACCTGTCCGTTTGCGTGAAGTAGAAGAAGCACAGTCGCGTATCGTTTCGACAATTCGCCGCCTTGAGGAAACAGGAGAGATCATCATTGCCCGCGGCGGAGGAGATGACATTATTGTCTAAAATCATTAAATCTCACCGCACAGCTAGCAAGCGGGAGGGGAGCAAAGTTATTCAACTAAAGCCTCTTCCTTCCCAGGTGTCGCCTGCTGAGCAGGAAGCAGACCTTTATGCCGCTTATTTTGAAGATGAGAAAGCAAAAATGCTTGAGGAAATTGAAGTAAGCGCCCGTTTAATGGAAGAGCAGGCCAAACAAGCGCTTCGCCAGGCTGAAGAGGAGATTCAGCAGCAAAAGCAAGCTTGGGAGGAAGAGAAACAGCTTCTTAGCAGACAGGCCTACGACGAAGGCTTTCTTGCTGGACAAGAGCAGGGAAGACGGGAAGGATACAAAGAATATGAAGGTTTAATCACGGTGGCGAAAGAAACGGTGGACTCTTCTAAACAAGAGTACGAAAGAAATGTTCAGAAGGCGGAAAAAACCATTTTGGCTATCGCTATTAAGTCAGCAGAGAAAATTATTGGCCAGCAATTATCAGATGATAAGTCAGCCTTTTTGTCGATGATTCAGCAGGCATTAAAGGAAATGCCTGACCAGCAGGAGATTCAAATTCATGTTCATCCTGGCCGCTACCCGTTTGTACTTGACCAAAAAGAGGAACTAGAAGCCATGTTTCCGCTTGAGATCCTTTGTTATATCTATCCAAATGAAAAGCTAAGTGAGAACGGCTGCTTTATTGAAACAAGCCATGGCAGGATCGACATCAGTCTAGACAGCCAGTTAGAAGAACTGCGTAAGCAGCTGTTTGCACTGTTTGAGGGTGATGTTCATTGAAACTTTCCGAGCTGACAGAGAAAATTGACGGCCTAGATATATTTAAACGTTATGGGCGTATTAAGCGGGTAGTAGGGTTGATGATTGAATCGCAAGGACCGGCTGCTTCGATCGGCGATGTTTGTTTAATTTACCCAAAGGGCACAGAGTCGGAGCAGGTTATTCGAGCCGAGGTGATCGGTTTTAAAGATGAGACGGTTATTCTTATGCCTTACGCGGATATTAGTGCGATCTCGCCGGGGAGCCTCGTAAAATCGCTGGGGCACGCGCTTGAGATCAAGGTAGGTCCTTCTTTAATAGGGAAGGTAGTCAACTCCATGGGGGAGCCGCTCGACGGCACTTCTTTGCCTAGAACTCTTACTTCTATCGGCACCGAACAAAGTCCGCCGCCTCCTCTCAGCAGGCCGCCGATTACTGAACAAATGGAGGTTGGTGTGCGGGCGATTGACAGTATGCTGACAGTAGGCAAAGGCCAAAGGATTGGTATATTTGCGGGAAGCGGTGTCGGGAAAAGTACGCTTTTAGGCATGATTGCACGGAATACCAAAGCAGATTTGAATGTAATTGCTCTGATCGGGGAGCGTGGCAGAGAAGTAAGGGAATTTATTGAACGAGACTTAGGCCCTGAAGGCCGCTCCCGGTCTATTATAGTAGCCGCTACTTCAGACCAGCCTGCTTTGATGAGAATTAAAGGCGCATTTACAGCTACAGCTATTGCTGAATACTTCCGGGATAAAGGGTTAAATGTCATGCTGATGATGGACTCCGTCACAAGGGTAGCGATGGCTCAAAGGGAAGTAGGTCTTGCCATTGGCGAGCCGCCAGCTACGAAAGGATATACTCCCTCCGTTTTCGCCATTATGCCGAAGCTGTTAGAACGAACGGGAACGAACCATCTTGGCACGATAACGGCTTTTTACACGGTGCTGGTAGACGGAGACGACATGAATGAACCGATTGCTGATGCCGTAAGGGGAATATTAGACGGCCACATTGTCCTCGATCGGGCATTGGCAAATAAGGGACAATACCCAGCTATTAATGTGCTGAAGAGTGTAAGCCGGCTGATGAACCATTTAGCCGCTGAAGAACATAAAGAAGCAGCCATGCTGATTCGTGACATGATAAGCACGTATTTAAACTCCGAGGACTTAATCAACATTGGCGCTTACAAAAAAGGTTCCTCTGCTGAGATTGACCGCGCCATTGATTATTATCCAAAGATCATTTCGTATCTAAAGCAGCGGACAGATGAAAAAGTCTCATTTGAAGAGAGCATTGCCTCACTTGTTCAATTGGCTCGAAAAGGAGAAAGATAAGCATGAACTATAATTATAAATTTCAGAAAATCCTGCAGCTTCGAGAACAAGAGAAGGAAGAAACAGAGAGCTGTTATAATGACGCTTTGAAGCAATTTGAACAAGCAGCCGAAAAGCTTTATGCCTTATTGAAAAAGAAGGAAGACTTGATTCATTTCCAGGAGGCAAAAATGGTCAGCGGCTTTTCAGTACATGAGATTCAGCATTATCAGCTATTTATCTCTAATCTGGAACAAACGATCCACTATCAGCAGCAGGTCGTTATAAACGCTAGAAGTAAAATGCAGTGGCATGAGCAGCAGCTGAGAGAAAGAAGTATCGAAGTAAAGAAATATGAAAAGATGAAAGAAAAAGACTTTGAGAGATTTAAAGACCAGCTGTTGGAAGACGAGCAAAAGCATATGGACGAAATTTCAACTATTCAATTTATGAACCGTAAAAGATAGGTGAGCAGCTTGGCAAAGAAAAAGAAAGCAGCATATGCGGATAGAGAAGAAGGAAAGGGCTATGGGGTGTTTCAATGGATTATATTCATGATTGTTATCCCGTTGCTTTTCGCACTATTGGTTACTCTTATCGTGATGACGGTGGCAGGTATCAATGTGCTTGAAAAAGCAAAGGAACTCCCTATTATTTCGCAGATCATGGACGAAGAGTCTGCTGATAATGAAAAGGAAAATAACGAGCGGGTCGCATTGTTGAAAGAAGAAGCAAAGCAAAAGGATGTAAAAATACAAGAATTAGAAAAAGAATTGGGGCAATCCAAAAAGGAAGTCGAAGAACTGCTCACAGAGAAAGACCGACTAGAGCTGGAGATTCAGAAAATGAAGGAGCAGGAGAAGGAAAAGGAAGAAAAGAAGGCACAAGATCGTTCCATTATCAGTACGTATGAGTCGATGTCTCCTAAGAATGTCGCCAATATATTAGTTAATTTGACTGATGATGAAGCGATAGAGATCCTGTCAGAAATGAGTACAGATCAGCAGGCTGATATTTTAGAGAAGCTTCCTCCAGAAACGGCTGCTGAATACACAGGACTGTTGTCAGGTTCTTCTTGATCGAGCAACAGGTTGATAGAAGGCTGTCTGTACAATTCGACTGATAAAAGAGGGAAAGCAAATGATGACGAACTTACCACCTTTACAATTAGCACAAGCCCGAATCCAAAAATCAATGTCTGCTCACCAGCAGCCGATGGCTGAATTGGATTTTCAAAAGATACTGGGTGGACAGGAAGTACAAGCAGAGGAGAGTGTTTCCGTCTCTTCCTTTCAAAAGAATCTAGTCCTGCAAAAGAAAATTATAGCGGCTGATAGTTTAGAAGACATTCCGCTTGTTGCTAACGCGGCAAAGCTAGTGGCAAAGGAGTGGACCGAGGAAGGGAAGATGCCTTCATTTGAAGAGCTGGCAGCACTTCTTGGCATGGAGCACAGTGAGTTAGCGAAAAGTTTACAGACGATAGCCAGAAAGGCTCTTCAAATCCTAGAAAAAGAAATAAAAGAAAATACAGGTGAAGAAGGCGGGCTGCCCTTCTTTGTGGATTATGCCATTCCGCAGGCAGGGGGCTTCGAGGTTGATGTCCTTTCAGAAGTGCAAGAAGGACAGTTAAATATGGGTCATTTACTTCATGTCCTTCAGCTTTTAACAGTAATTCCAGAAAAAGAGTGGACGCTATTGGAGCCTAAGGCGTTAGAGCAAGTGTTACAGGCGGGGAAACTGTGGCAATTGAGCAGCCGCTCAAGCGAGGAAGAGGCAGACAAACCGCTTCAGGCAGTAATGAAGGATGCAGAGAGGAAGCTGACGGAGAAAATTGAGGCTGCTTTGCTACAACCCTTGGCAGAGAAGCGGGCGGCTGTTCTGCAAAAGGCCTTTACTCACTATGGACAAATGCTGCAGCCCGGCTCAGGGGCTTTCTCCTTAGAATCAGTCCCGGAACAAGTAGCTGAAACGGACACACAGGTGCCGACCGCCGGTGAGACAGCTAAACAGAAGGAGCAAATACAGCTTTCCCTTTCACCCTCGCTCCACTTTCCCAGCCGCACAGAAAGCTGGTCCATTTCTGTTCAAACAAATCCAAAACCGATGAATATAGATCAGTTTATTGAGAAATTTTCACAGGTGCTTAATAAATCTAATATGGTGCAGACATTAAACGGAACGAAGCTGATTCTTCGTTTGTATCCTGAACAGCTTGGGAGCTTGCGGGTTGAGCTGCTCCAGCAGAATGGTGTCATGACAGCAAAAATTCTCTCTTCGACATCGGCTGTGAACGATCTGCTTGAACAAAACGCAGCTAGCCTAAAGCAGGCTTTTGCTCAACAGCATGTGTCTGTCGATAAGGTTGAATTTGTTTTCGGTCAGCCAGATCCGCAAAAGTTTGAACGCCAGCCACATCAAGAGCATCAGCAGCACTCGGAGAAGAAAGAACAGGAAGCACATGACACTCATGCGGATGATGAACCAAAGGAAAGCTTTCAGGAATTATTATTGAACGTGGAGGTTTAATGATGTCAAAGATTGACCCTAGCTTATATTTATCAAATGTTCAAACGCCGCAAAGAACTGGAAACGGTTCTTCCTTAGGAAAGGATGAATTTTTAAAGATCTTAATGACACAGCTGCAAAACCAAGATCCAATGAATCCGATGGAGGACAAAGAGTTTATCGCCCAGATGGCTTCCTTTTCTTCCCTGGAACAGCTGGTAAATATGGCGGCTTCTTTAGATAAGTTTGTACAGGCGCATCAGTCAGCACAAATGGTCAATTACCAGTCATTCGTTGGTAAAGATGTAACCTGGCATAAAATTGTTGAAAGCACTGATCCAAATGCAGAGCCAGTGGTACAAACAGGGGAAGGAACCATTGCTTCTATCCGCTTTAAAGAAAATGGGGCGGAGTTTGTGATGGCAGACGGTTCCGTATTAGAACCCGCTAACATTTCTGAGGTGAAAAGCGGTATGCCTTCCGTTAGTTCGAGCGGCTACTCACTTGTAGATGCCAGCCGCTTGATTGGTTATACCGTGGCATGGCAGAAAGATGGGCAGGAACAGACTGACCATGTACAGTCCGTTTCGATGAAAGACGGAATGGTGACACTTCAGCTGGCTAATGGCGAGAGGGTCAGCCCTACCGCCCTGACGGAAATTAGACAGTCGAAAGACATGACGATATAAGTGGAGATTTTTTCTTGAAATATATAAATGTATAGGGCGTTTAGTCCGATATCAATATCGTAAACAAAACAGACCTTATGTCTGGTGAAGGATGAATAAAAGGCTTTAATTGTGAAAGGAGAAAGAAACTCATGCTACGTTCAATGTACTCAGGCATCAGCGGAATGAAAGGCTTTCAAAATAAATTAGATGTGATTGGGAATAATATCGCCAATGTAAACACTCACGGTTTTAAGAAGGGGAGAGTAACTTTTAAAGATATGGTCAGCCAGCAAGTTGCTGGTGCTTCAGCTGCGGGCGATCTGGTCGGTGGCACAAACCCAAAACAAGTAGGACTTGGCAGCCAAATCGGTACTATTGATACGATCCATTCTCAAGGAAGTCTGCAGACAACTGGCGAAGCGTTGGATTTAAGTATTTCTGGTGACGGTTTTTTTGTAGTGGATAGTGGTAATGAGATTCTCTATACAAGAGCAGGAAATTTCACTCGAGATGGAGAGGGAAATGTAGTGGTGAAGGGGGAGGGCTACTATTTGCAAAGCACTGATGGAGAGCCGATTAATATTCCCCCAGGATCAAAGAGTGTAAGTGTTAGCCCGGATGGCGTTGTTAGTTATATAACCGAAGATGGAGAATTAGAAGAAGCAGGAACTATTACGATAGCTAATTTTGCTAATCCGGGCGGCTTGGAGAAAGTAGGCGGAAACTTGTACAGAGGGACTAACAACTCTGGAGAACCGGAGGAGGGACTGGCTCCTGGTGAAGGAGGCTCGGGTACGATTGTGTCAGGGGCTCTTGAAATGTCCAACGTTGATTTATCCGATGAATTTACAGAAATGATCGTTGCCCAGCGTGGCTTCCAGGCGAATTCGCGGATTATTACAACTTCCGATGAAATTTTGCAGGAGCTTGTTAACTTGAAGCGTTAATGATTGGACAGATAAAGGGAGGTGGCGGAGCTAGGAGCTGATCCTAGCTCTGAATAAAGTTGATTACAGTCACAAAGCTAAACGGCAAATCGTTTTCGTTGAATGCTCTTTATATAGAAGCCATTGAAAGTTTTCCCGATACAACTATTACGCTTTCGAATGGAAAGAAGTATCTCGTGCGGGAATCCGAACAGGCTGTAAGAGAGCGGGTAGAAGAATTTTATCGTCGAGTACACCTTCTCGGAAACTTAGAGCAGGGAGATACAGAGAATGAAAAATGAGGCAAAGTCTACAAGGCTATTAACGATTATGGTCATTATGCTGATGGTCATTTTATTGATTGGAACGGCAGTAGTTATTATTCTCTTAAACTCTTCTAAGGAAAGCAGTGCAAGCGAGCCGACGATTGATGAAATCGTAGAGGCTTCCGTTGACATTCCAGAGATGACGACAAATTTAGCCTCGGATGACTATATTCGAATTTCGTTTAAGATCCAGACAGACTCAAAAGAAGCGCAGGAAGAACTGACGAAGCGCGACTTTCAAGCGAAGAACTTGATTATAGAGCAGCTTTCAGAAATGACAGCAGCGAAGTTAAAAGGAAAAGCTGGAAAAGAACAACTGACAAATGAATTGAAGAAGCAGTTAAACGAGATTATGCAGGATGGGCAGGTTGTTGATGTTTATATCACCTCTTACATTATTCAGTAATCATATTCATTCTGCAGAACGGAGGTGACAGCATGGCAGGAGATGTTTTATCCCAAAATGAGATTGATGCGTTATTGTCAGCCATATCGACAGGCGAAATGGATGCAGATGAGCTGAAGAAAGAAGAGCAGCAAAAGAAAGTAAAAGTATATGATTTTAAAAGAGCTCTTCGCTTTTCGAAGGATCAAATTCGCAGCTTAACAAGAATGCATGATAACTTTGCCCGGCTATTGACCACCTTTTTCTCGGCACAGCTTCGAACATTTGTCGATATTTCCGTCGTGTCAGCAGATCAGCTGCCTTACGAGGAATTTATTCGCTCTATTCCTAATATGACGGTTCTAAATGTATTTGAAGTTCCTCCGCTTAGTGGTCATGTCCTGATGGAGATTAACCCAAACGTCGCTTATGCAGTTATGGAAAGGCTTCTTGGCGGAGCTGGAACAGGTACCAGTCACACAGGAAGTTTAACGGAAATCGAAACAAAGCTGATGTCTAATATATTTGAACGGGCATTTGAGAATTATAGAGAAGCATGGATAAATCTAGTAGATATCGAACCGATGATGACTAAGTTTGAGGTGAACCCTCAGTTTCTGCAGATGGTTTCCCCGAATGAAACAGTTGTAGTTATTTCATTAGAAACAACAATTGGGCGAACATCTGGAATGATTAATATATGTATTCCGCATGTGGTGCTTGAGCCGGTTATTTCACAGCTGTCCGCTCATTACTGGATGCAAAGCCCGGATAAAAAAGAGCAGCAGCCAGAAGAGATTGAGCATTTACAAAAGCGTGTAGAGTCAGCAGCTGTTCCTCTTGTCGCTGAGATGGGGCATTCTGATATTACCATTGAAGAGTTTCTATCGCTTTCTGTGGGAGACGTTATTGAGCTTGACAGCCGGATTGACACCCCGCTCTTGATAAAGGTTGGGGAAGTGCCAAAGTTTACTGCGCAGCCTGGAAAGCTGAATAAGAAAATGGCTGTTCAAATTATAGATACGATAAAGGGGGAAGAAGAGGGCGATGAATGATCATATGCTTTCCCAAGAAGAAATTGATGCGCTGCTAAAAGGAACGGCTGATATAGACACAGAAAGAGGCGTGCCGGCAGAGCAAGACACAGATAAGTACTTAGAAGGATTTGAGAAAGATGCACTTGGGGAGATTGGGAACATTTCCTTTGGAAGTTCGGCAACTGCTCTTTCTAGCTTGTTGAATCAAAAGGTGGATATTACCACCCCGGCCGTTACAGTTATTAATCGCCATAATTTAAAGGATGAGTTTCCTCTTCCTTATGTAGCGATTGAAGTGGAATATACACAGGGCTTTACGGGAGCAACAAATTTGCTGGTCATCCAGCAGAAGGATGCGGCGATTATTGCTGACCTCATGCTTGGCGGTACTGGACTAGATACGAGTCCTGAGTTAGGGGAGCTGCAGCTGAGTGCTGTGCAGGAAGCGATGAACCAAATGATGGGCTCAGCTGCAACCTCTATGTCTACTATATTCAATAAGCGTGTAGATATCTCTCCCCCTTCAATTAATTTACTAGATTTAAATGAAGGAACAGGAGAAGAAAAAATTCAAGACTTAGAGCTGCTTGTGAAGATTTCTTTTCGGCTGAGGGTTGGTCATTTAATTGACTCGAATATTATGCAACTTGTCCCGTTAGACTTTGCGAAAGGTCTCGTGGCTGAATTGATGGGTGCGGGTATTGAGCAGCCGGAGAAAGATGAGCGTATACAGCCACAGCCAGCGCCTGTTGCAGACAGACATCCCGAAGGTAACCAGGCGGGTAGAGCTCAGAAAACAATGCCTGTTCGGCAGAATCAACCTTCAGAAAATATGAGAGTTCAGCAGAAAGAGGTAAATATTCAACCGGCTGTTTTCTCTTCCTTTGATACCGCTCCGTCTGAAACAGGTGAAAGCCGCAATCTAAATATGCTGATGGATATTCCGCTGCAGGTAACAGTCGAACTTGGACGTACCAGCCGTTCTGTCAAAGAGGTGCTGGAGCTATCTGCCGGCTCTATTATCGAGTTGGATAAATTGGCCGGGGAACCCGTGGATGTCTTCATTAACAGCCGCCTTATCGCTAAAGGTGAAGTAGTGGTAATTGATGAAAATTTCGGTGTAAGAATCACCGATATTTTAAACGAAAAGGACAGATTGAAGAATTTATAGGAAATATTGGGGGTAATGGAAATGGGAAACCGTATTTTGATTGTAGACGATGCTGCATTCATGCGCATGATGATTAAAGATATTTTAACGAAGAACGGCTATGAAGTAGTAGGAGAAGCAGCTGACGGAGTCCAGGCTGTAGAAAAATACCAGGAACTGAAGCCGGATTTAGTCACGATGGATATTACCATGCCTGAAAAAGACGGCATCGCTGCACTAAAGGAAATTAAGGAAATCGATGCAGGCGCGAAGGTTATCATGTGCTCGGCTATGGGGCAGCAGGCGATGGTCATCGACGCGATTCAAGCAGGTGCAAAGGATTTTATTGTGAAGCCCTTTCAGCCTGACCGCGTCATTGAAGCGATTTCAAAAACATTAGCTTAAGAGGGTGTTCTTTTGATAAAAACGCTTTTTAAGCCCTTTATGTTCATCTCTGTATGCGTGGCTCTGTTGGCAGGCAGCGTGACCGCTGTCCAGGCAGAGCCATTTGATAGTAATGTAAAGGACTGCTTGGAAGCACCGGAGAAATGCGGGCAGGAAGCAGAAACAAAGCAGGATGGACAGATCGGGCAAGACCAGCAGACAGAACGAACAGAAACCGTGGGTGTAACCATCTGGGATATGCTGAAAATGATGGGAGCTCTCCTTTTAGTAGTAGCTCTTATTTACTTTTTACTGCGCTTTGTTAATAAAAATACACATTCTTATCAGCAGACGAAAGTCATTCAGCACTTAGGCGGTTCTTCTTTGGGAGGAAACAGGTCCATCCAGGTCGTGAAGACAGGCGACCGCCTGTTTATTCTAGGTGTGGGGGAGAACATCCAGCTGATTAAAGAGCTGGATGACCCAAAGGAAGTTGAACATATCGTGAGCCAGTATAACGATCAGGTCGATCAATTGCTGCAGCCGAAAGATGCCTTAACAAATATACTCAATAAATGGAAGAAGAAAGATGAGCATGCTAAGAGTCAATCCAATTCGTTTGAGACGCTGTTTGAGGAGAAATTAAGCGAATTGAAGCGAGATCGAAAAGAACAAATCGAGAAGATCACCAACAAGGAGAAGAAACGCGATGAATGAGGCGATAGAACTTTTTAATACGAGCTCACCGGAGAATGTTTCGACATCCGTAAAGCTGCTTTTGTTATTAACAGTTTTGTCGCTGGCTCCGAGCATTTTAATTTTGATGACTTCCTTTACAAGGATTGTGATTGTGCTTTCCTTTGTCCGTTCAGCCCTTGGTACGCAGCAGACGCCACCTACCCAGGTACTGATTGGTCTTTCTTTATTTTTAACTTTTTTTATCATGGCTCCTGTGTTTCAGCAGATTAATGATGAAGCCTTGACGCCATTATTTAATGAAGAAATTAATTTGGAGGAAGCATATGACCGGGCCAGCTTGCCGCTGAAGGATTTCATGAGTGAGCATACGAGGCAGAAAGACTTAGAGCTGTTTTTGAATTATTCAGGAGCGGAGCGTCCGGCATCGATTGAGGATATTCCTTTAACATCGCTTGTTCCGGCCTTTGCCTTAAGTGAGATTAAAACAGCCTTTCAAATTGGATTTATGATTTTCATCCCTTTTCTTGTCATTGATATGGTGGTCGCTAGCGTGCTTATGTCTATGGGAATGATGATGCTGCCGCCGGTCATGATCTCTCTTCCTTTTAAAATATTATTATTTGTACTTGTAGATGGATGGTATTTAGTTATTCAATCCTTGCTGCAAAGCTTCTAACTAAGTAGGTGAAACACATGAATGCGGAATCGGTCATTTCGTTAGCTGAACAAGGCGTATATACCACTATTGTTATTTGCGGGCCGCTGCTTCTGGTAGCACTTATTGTCGGCCTTTTAGTAAGCATCTTTCAAGCCACTACACAGATTCAGGAGCAAACTTTAGCTTTCATTCCAAAGATTGTTGCTGTACTCGTCGGTCTTGTATTCTTTGGTCCGTGGATGCTTGGTACGATGCTTTCTTATGCTATGGATATATTCACGAATCTAACAAGGTTTGTAGGTTGATTGAATGGAAGAAATAATACCAGAGCTTTCTGTTCTGCTATTAGTGATTGTTCGGGTCACTTCTTTTTTTATAGTGATTCCTTTATTTTCTCATCGGACGATACCAGCTATGCATCGAATCGGTTTTGCCATTCTGCTTTCCTGGATGATGTACTACACAGTGGAAGTACCGATGCTAGAGATCGATGGAAGATATGTCTTGCTTGTTTTAAAGGAAGCGTTAGTCGGTTTGTCAATTGGCCTTGCTGCTTACATTATTTTGGCCGCTATTCAAATTGCGGGTGCCCTAATTGACTTTCAGATGGGCTTTATCATTGCAAATGTGATTGATCCGCAAACAGGAGCGCAAACACCACTCACCGGCCAATATTTAAATATGTTTGCCCTTTTACTGCTTCTTGCCTTAGATGGCCATCATTTAATTTTGGATGGCATTTATTACAGTTATCAGTATATTCCAGTGGATCAAATTGCTCTTCACTTTGGGGATGGCAGCTTAGCCAATTATATAAGCAGAGCCTTCGGGATGATGTTCATGCTCGCTTTGCAAATGGCTATGCCAGTCGTGGCTGTTCTGTTCCTTGTAGATGTGGCTCTTGGCATCGTGGCGAGAACTGTTCCGCAGATCAATATTTTTGTTGTCGGCTTTCCAATCAAGATTGCTGTCGCCTTTATTGTCATGGTTGTGGTCATGGGGGCCATTTTCGCTGTTGTTGAGGAATTGTTCGAAATGATGCTGTACACGATGCGTGACGTGATGACCTTACTGGGAGGAACATAATGGAAATGTTAAAGCTTGATCTTCAGTTCTTTGCCGGGGAGAAGACAGAAAAAGCCACCCCGAAGAAGAAAAAGGACACTCGCCAAAAAGGACAGGTAGCGAAAAGCCAGGACGTAACAACAGCCATTAGTTTACTGGCTTTGTTTGGTTTTTTATTAGCAGGTGCTTCTTTTATGGGCAACCATCTCCTTCATTTGTTCCAGCATTCACTTGAGCATTATCTCGTCATGTCTGTCACGGAAGCAAATTTGAAAGTCGTGGTGCTTGAAGTAATGGGACAGCTTATCTTTATTCTGGGACCCATTATGGCTGTTGCTCTTCTCGCGGGAGTGACGTCCAACTACTTGCAGGTCGGCTTTTTATTCACCCTGGAACCAATCAAGCCTAAGCTAGAGAAGCTGGACCCGATTAAAGGCTTAAAGCGAATTTTTGCAGCCAGAGCCATAGTAGAACTGCTTAAGTCAATTTTGAAAATTACTTTTGTCGGTGCGGCTGCATTCTTTGTTCTCTGGCTGAACATTGAAGAGGTGCTAAAACTGCCATTTAAATCGGTTGGTGAAGCTTTAACATCGGTCGGCTCACTCACACTCCAGATGGGAGCTGCTGCTTCTATTTCCTTGCTGTTCATCGCTTTAATTGATTACTTCTACCAAAGGTATGATTTTGAAAAAAGTATCCGTATGTCCAAGCAAGATATAAAGGATGAATATAAGAACATGGAGGGTGACCCGCTGATTAAGTCGAAAATTAAGCAGCGGCAGCGCGAAATGGCTATGAGCCGTATGATGCAGGAAGTACCTCAGGCGGATGTTGTTATCACAAATCCTACTCATTATGCCATCGCACTTAAATACGACGAAAAAAAAGCTGATGCACCAATTGTTGTTGCCAAAGGCGTAGATTACCTTGCACAAAAGATTAAGTATATTGCAGGTGAAAATGAAGTAGAGCTGGTAGAGAATCGCCCTCTGGCTCGAGCGCTTTACGATCAGGCTGACATTGGCCAGCCGATTCCCGAGGAATTTTTTAAGGCAGTAGCTGAAATTCTGGCTTACGTATACCGATTAAAGAATAAATTGTAAGTTCACTGTTAGGAGAGAAAAGAAATGAAGCCAAGAGACGTCTCCGTCTTGTTAAGTGTCATTTTAATCGTAGCCATGCTCGTTGTCCCGCTGCCATCCTGGATGCTGAGTGTACTAATCATCGTTAATATATCTTTAGCGCTGTTAGTCCTGCTTATTTCCATGAATATGCGAGAGGCTTTGGAGTTCTCAGTTTTCCCGTCTTTGTTATTACTGTTAACACTGTTTCGCCTTGGCTTAAATGTGTCAACCACTCGCTCGATTTTAAGCAATGGAGAAGCCGGCGGAGTCGTTGAAACGTTTGGTACCTTCGTAGTCGGCGGAAATATTATTGTTGGTATGGTCGTTTTCTTAATTCTTGTTATTATTCAATTCGTCGTTATTACAAAGGGATCCGAGCGTGTATCTGAGGTAGCTGCCCGTTTCACGCTTGATGCGATGCCAGGAAAGCAGATGAGTATTGATGCAGATTTAAATGCAGGAATGATTTCGGAGCAGGAAGCTAGAGAGCGGCGTGAGAAAGTCAGCCGTGAAGCTGACTTTTACGGAGCAATGGATGGGGCGACGAAGTTTGTAAAGGGAGATGCCATTGCTGGGATTATTATCGTGCTCATTAACCTCATTTTCGGAATGGTGATCGGCGTGGTGCAGCAAGGACTGCCTATGGCAGAAGCGGCTTCCCGCTATTCGCTGTTAACAGTAGGCGACGGAATTGTTTCCCAGATCCCTGCACTGTTGATCTCTACGGCTACGGGGATAGTCGTGACGAGAGCGGCTTCCTCCGGAAATCTCGGCGAAGACATTATGTCGCAGCTCCTTGCCTTTCCTATGATGCTGTATATCGCAGCCGGCACGATCTTCCTTCTTGGGCTGGTTACACCAATTAATGATATATTAACGATTCCAATAGCTGCTGCACTAGCTGTAGGCGGATATATACTGCAGCGTTCGCCGAAGCAGGAAGAAGCTAATGACCTTGAAGCGGTGGAGGAAATGGAGACAGAGGAGCTGAAGAGCCCGGAGAGCGTAGTCAGCTTGTTAAATATAGACCCCATTGAATTCGAATTCGGCTATGGATTAATTCCATTAGCTGATGCAAGCCAGGGGGGCGACCTGCTGGACCGGGTTGTCATGATACGCCGCCAGCTGGCTATTGAGCTTGGTCTCGTCATTCCGGTTGTCCGTATCCGAGATAACATTCAGCTTCGCCCTAATGAATATCGTATTAAGATTAAGGGAAGTACGGCAGCCTCAGGTGACTTGCTACTGGACCATTATTTAGCTATGAGTCCAGGAGAGGATGATGGCACGATAGAGGGGATCGACACAGTTGAACCCTCCTTTGGTTTGCCAGCTAAATGGATTACAGAAGAAGTGAAGGAGCAGGCGGAGATTCTTGGCTATACTGTCGTAGATCCGCCGAGCGTTGTGTCTACCCATTTGACAGAGGCAATCAAAGCGCATGCACATGAACTGATCGGCCGCCAAGAAACGCAGCAGCTGATCGACCACTTAAAAGAATCCTATCCAATCTTAGTGGATGAAGTAACACCAAACCCGCTAACAGTAGGAGAGATACAGAAAGTATTAGCAAAACTATTGAAGGAAGGTGTCTCCATCAGAAATTTGCCGATCATCTTTGAAACCCTGGCTGATTTCGGGAAGATGACATCTGATACGGATTTGCTGACGGAATATGTACGCCAAGCGCTCGCTAAGCAGATTACCCGGCAATTCACAGAAGAGGGAGAATCTCTAAAAGCGATCACCTTATCCGGAAAAATCGAGAAGCTCGTTGCTGACAGCGTGCAGCAGACAGAACACGGCAACTTCCTATCTTTAGATCCAATGGATTCTCAAAGGATACTAGAGGCGATGGCTGGCCAGGTAGAACAAGTTTCCTTCATGCAGCAAACGCCTATTATTCTTTGTTCACCAGCTGTTCGGATGTATATTCGTCAACTGGCGGAAAGGTATTTCCCACAGCTTCCGATTCTTTCCTACAATGAACTGGAGCCAAGCATCGAAGTGCAGAGCATAGGGGTGGTGAACTTGGATTGAGAGTGAAAAGGTACCGGGCAGCAACCATGCCGGAGGCGATCAAAAAAGTCCGCAGCGACCTTGGGGAAGAAGCGGTACTTCTGCATTCCAAGACCATTTATAAGAAAGGCTTTCTTGGACTGTTCAAGAAGAAAATGATTGAGGTAACGGCAGGGGTCGATCACGCTGCACCAATGCAGAAATCGAATGAAGAGTCTCGTACTGTTCGTAAAGCTGAGCAGAGGCCTTTACCGTTGCATTCTTCGGAAGAGAATGTTGAAAATCTCGTACAGGAAATAAAGGAATTAAAGGAAACAGTTCAAAAGTTTCCCCAGGCAAATAGCCTAGCTGCAGTGGCTTATCCGAATGAACTGGAACGCCCCGTTTGGCAGCTTCAGCGCCAGGGAGTTGCGGAAGAGCTGGTTTCAGAGTTAAAGAATTACCTTCTGGATAGATGGAGGATGGCTGGAGGCCAGGCGAGCGGGGAACAAGCGATAAAGTGGAGCAAGCAGTGGCTGGCTGAGAAACTTCGACCTATACAAGAGAGGGAGGACCTCCTTCAAGCTCCGTTCATCAATATGCTAGGTCCTACCGGTGTTGGCAAGACGACAACAATCGCCAAGCTGGCAGCCGAACACGTGTTGGATCAAGGGCTTAAGACTGCTTTTATCTCGGCAGACACATATCGGATTGCTGCGATTGAACAATTGAAGACGTATGCTGACTTGCTGAAAATTCCGTTAGAAGTTGTCTATGAACCTAGGGAAGTGAAGGAAGCGATGGAGCGGCTGAAAGGCTGCGATATCGTATACATCGATACAGCAGGAAGGAATTACCGCGAGGAACAGTTTGTAAATGAATTGCAGGAAATCCTTCCTTTTGAAAATATGTGCAATTTTTTGGTCCTATCTCTTGCTGCCAAGGAGCAGGACATGCGTGAAGTGATCGAAAGGTTTTCCGCTGTACCAATTCATCGGTTTGTTTTTACGAAAGCAGATGAAACAGCAAGCCACGGCTCCATGATTAATATGCTGTACTATTACCAAAAGCCAATTGCTTATATAACCAATGGACAAAGCGTACCAGAGGATCTTATCAAGCCAACTACTGACCAATTAGCGGCAATGATGTTAGGTGAATATTATGATGCATGATGATCAGGCAGCTGGATTACGCCGCAAAATAAGCCGTCTCTCGCAAAAGCAGGCAAAGACCATTGCCATTGTTAGCGGGAAAGGCGGCGTAGGTAAATCCAATATTTGTGTCAATATAGCTGTTGAATTAACAAGGAACGGCAATAGGGTATTAATAGCAGATATGGATGTCGGCATGGGCAACATTCATTTGCTGACAGGACAGCAGACAGATCGGTCTATGGCTGATTTCTTTGAGAAGAATATACCACTTTCCGAATTAGTTATAAAAGGTGACCAAGGTTTTTCTTATATTTCAGGCGGTTCAGGTCTTAGCCGGCTAGTAGACTGGAAGGATGAAACACTTCAGAAATGGCTGTATGAGATGGAGAGGTTAAGCCGGAATTATGATTATTTGTTATTTGATATGGGAGCAGGGGCATCCAAAGAGGCGCTTGCCATTTTAATGTCGGTTGAGGATGTATTCGTCGTCACTACCCCTGAGCCCACAGCTGTTATGGATGCTTATTCTATAATGAAATACATTTGTGTTCAGCAAGAAGAAAGCTCCCTCCATTTGCTCTGTAATCGGGCGGGTTCGATGAAGGAAGGAAGAGACACGCTATACAGACTGCAGGAAGCGGTGCGCAAGTTTCTAGGAAGGAATTGTCGTCTGTTAGGCGTGCTTCCTGAGAGTGCTGCCGTTAAGCAGGCGGTGTATGATCAGATTCCTTTCATCGTTGCTCATCCGAACAAGAAGGTTTCCATCTGTTTACGTCAAGCGGTCAAAACATATATGGATAATGAGCAGCCCTATGTAGGGAATACCGGAAGAGAGTCCTTTATCTTCAAGTTCCGTCGCTTTTTGCAGGAAAGAGGGATGGGAAAATGAGAAGAAAAAAAGTAGTCATAGCCGATGACTCAGCCTTTATGCGCAAGGTCATACGGGAATTTCTATCTTCGCACCCTGAAATGGATGTAGTAGCTGCAGCTAGAAACGGCAAGGAAGCAATCGAGAAAGTGAAACAGTTTCGTCCGGATGTCGTCACGATGGATGTGGAGATGCCTGAATTAGATGGTCTTCATGCGTTAAGCTGGATTATGGAGCATATGCCTACACCGGTTGTTATGCTATCAAGCTTAACGAAAGAAGGAGCGGAAGTGACTTTCGAGGCCATAGAGAAAGGGGCCGTTGATTTTATTGCCAAGCCTTCGGGCACGATTTCTCTTGACCTCTATAAGGTAAAGCGTGAAATCATTGAAAAGGTTCTTGCTGCCTCTAAGGCAAAGGTTTATCCAGCTGGTCAAAAGCCAGCTGAAGCAATAGCAGGAAGAAGATCTAGAGAAGAGATAGAGAAAGGGAAAGTAACGAGCCAGAGAAGCAGCCGAAATATAGTCGTGATCGGAACATCTACCGGTGGTCCAAGAGCCCTGCAGCAGGTAGTCACGAGGCTCCCAGACGATATTGCTGCCCCCATCTTGGTTGTGCAGCATATGCCTCCAGGCTTTACGAAAACACTCGCGCAGAGGCTCGACTCTCTGTCAGCCGTCCACGTCAAAGAGGCGGATCATAAGGAAACTCTTCAAAGAGGGGTAGTATATATTGCACCTGGCGGCTTTCATTTAAAGGTAAAAGAAAGTGAAGGCAAGGCAACTGCTTGGCTTACGGAAGAACCTTCTATAAATGGCCACCGTCCGGCTGTTGATGTTTTATTTGAATCCGTCAGCCGCATGGATAACTATCAAGTCATTGCGGTGATTATGACCGGAATGGGCTCAGACGGAGTAAATGGCTTAATACAATTAAAGAAAGCGGGAGGTGTGCATGCGATTGCAGAATCAGAAGAATCGTGTGTCGTATTTGGGATGCCTAAAGCCGCCATCTCCACACAGTTGGTTGATTGTGTTGCTCCGGTAGAAAATATAGCTGAGAAAATTTTAACATATATTAATAGGTAGGAAGGTGAGCGGCTGATGGAAGTGAGCCAATACTTAGATATTTTCATTGATGAGAGCAAGGAGCATTTACAGGCCATCAACGAAAACTTATTGCTGTTAGAGAAAAGCCCGGAGGACCTCGGCATTGTGAACGAGATCTTTCGGGCTGCCCACACATTAAAAGGAATGTCTGCAACGATGGGCTATGATGATTTAGCAAACTTAACGCACAAAATGGAAAATGTCCTTGATGCCGTGCGTAACCACAAGCTTCAGGTTTCTACTGATATGTTGGATGTTGTGTTTGAATCGGTTGATGACTTAGAAGCCATGGTGCATGATATTGCCTCCGGCGGCGATGGAAAAAGGGATGTTACGTCGATTGTAAAAAAACTGCTGAAAATCGAACAGGGTGGGGCGGCTTTTGACTCCTCTCTCCAAAAGTCGCCTGATACGAATGCTTTACATATGGAATACGATGAGTTTGAGGAAGCCATTATTCAACAGTCGAAGGATCAGGGATTTGAATGCTACGAGATCAGCATTCAGCTGCATAGCGAGTGTGTATTGAAGGCTGCCCGAGTGTTCATGGTCTTTGAAGTGCTTGAAAAGTACGGCGAGGTCATCAAATCTCTTCCTTCCGTGGAGCAGCTGGAAAATGAGCAATTTGAGGATCGTTTTACCGTCGCTTTTATTACGAAGGAAACAGCTTCAAGTCTCAAGGATAAGATAGAGAAGATATCCGAAGTTGTGCAAGCGGATGTATCAGAGACTCCTAGGAAGGCAGTAGAGGATATCATGCTGGCTCAAGAGGAGGCTGCGCTTAAACAGGATACTCCTGTGGAAAAGAAGGAAACAAAAACAGTGAATGAACCGGCAGCGAGCAAAGCGGCTGCTTCGAATAAAACCATTCGGGTGAATATTGAGCGTCTTGATAGTTTAATGAATTTGTTTGAAGAGCTTGTTATTGACCGTGGACGTCTTGAGCAAATTTCAAGTGAGCTGAACCATCCGGAATTAAATGAAACAGTTGAGCGGATGTCGAGAATTTCAGGGGATTTGCAAGAGATTATTCTTTCTATGCGCATGGTGCCTGTAGAGACGGTGTTCAACCGTTTTCCAAGAATGGTGCGTCAGCTGGCAAAAGACTTGAATAAACAGATGAACCTGGAAATCATCGGAGCGGAGACGGAGCTTGACCGTACAGTCATTGATGAGATTGGTGATCCGCTTGTACATTTAATCCGCAATGCAATCGATCATGGAATTGAGATGCCGGCTGAAAGGAAAGCAAAAGGTAAGAATGAAGAGGGGACTGTCAAGCTAAAAGCTTATCACAGCGGTAACCATGTATTCATTGAAATTGAGGATGACGGAGCAGGAATTGACAAAGAGAAGGTTCTCGAAAAAGCGTTAACAAAAGGCATCATTACTAAGGAACAGGCAGCCTCGTTAACAGATGGTCAAATCTACGAATTAATCTTAGCATCCGGCTTTTCAACAGCCGATGTAATTTCTGATATCTCCGGACGCGGAGTGGGCCTTGACGTGGTTAAGACGACAATTGAATCTCTTGGAGGCGCCATTAGCATTCAATCGGAATTCGGTAACGGATCAAAATTTCTGATTCAGCTCCCGCTTACACTTTCTATTATTTCAGTGATGCTTGTTGAGATTGGCAGTGAAAAATATGCGGTCCCTCTTTCGTCCATCATTGAAACAGCGATTGTGCAGAAAGAAGATATCTTGAATACACATGCGCAGCGTGTAATCGATTACCGTGGGAAGATTGTTCCTTTGCTGTTTTTAGAAGATTTGTTTGAAGTACCGAAGGAGCAGAAGGAAGAGTCATTTTACTCTGTCGTCATCGTTCGAAAAGGTGATAAAATGGCCGGTTTAGTCGTCGATTCTTTTATTGGCCAACAAGAGGTCGTATTGAAGTCCCTTGGTAACTACTTGTCCGGTGTATTTGCCATTTCGGGAGCAACGATATTAGGCGACGGCCAGGTTGCATTAATCATTGATTGCAACGCACTAATTAAATGAGGCCGGTTATAGGGAGGAACGGGGAAAATGAGCGAAATATTGACATCATCAGCGACTAAGGTCATTGCTTTTCAGCTAAAGGATAAGGAATACGCTTTTCCTGTACAGCAGGTCCAATCCATCGAAAAGTTAATGCACATCACACGTGTGCCTGGCACTTCTCCTTTTATCAAAGGAGTCATTAATTTGAGAGGGGTTGTTACCCCGATTGTGGATCTAAGAAGCCGTTTTCAACTGCCGGAAGAATATAATGAACAAGCAAGAATCATTATTACTGTATCCGGTGACACGGAGATCGGTCTGATTGTAGATGGAGCGAATGACGTGCTTGATATTCCTGGCAGTGTGATTGAACTCCAGCCGGAGGGAGTTGGCGGTGCGGAGGAAGATTACATTGTGGGGGTAGCAAAGCTGGAAAAAAGGTTAATTATTCTTTTGGATTTGGAGAAGGTTCTTTAGTTAAAGGCAGGGCTGACAATGGATTATATAAATAAGCTTCACTCTATTCATTTAGATATTTTAAAAGAAATAGGCAACATAGGTGCTGGGCATGCAGCTGCTGCTCTTTCTGCTTTGCTTAATAGAGCGGTTGATATGAAAGTCCCTAATGTAAGAGTTTCCTCGTTCGATGACATGGTGGAGCTGGCCGGCGGCAGCGAAAGAGAGGTAGTGAGCATCAGCTTAAGGATGGAAGGAGACATTACAGGAAGCATGTTTTTTGTGTTATCTCTTCAACAAGCTGAAACCTTTACAGAGAAGCTGCTAGGTCAAGGCAAGCTGTCTTCCGATAGTGAAAGTCTCAGGCGCTCTGCTTTACAGGAGCTGGGCAATATACTATCGGGGACATACTTATCAGCTCTTGCTGATTTCACCCGCCTTCAGGTACAACCATCGGTTCCGGAACTTGTAATTGATATGTTTGGCGCCATTATTAGTTACGGGCTAATTGAAGCTTCTCGTTATGGAGACAAAGCGATTATGATTGAAACAATTCTAACGGAGCTGGACGAGGAAGAAGCAAGTGAGACGACGGGGTACTTCTTTCTGCTTCCGGACCCTCCAGCTTTTCGAACAATCTTTCAGGCGCTTGGGGCTGAATGAGATGAGTAGCTTGAGGAAAATAGTGAAGGTTGGAATAGCAGATATAGGCATGGTCAGTCCGCCTGATGTGATAAGAACATCAGGTTTGGGGTCGTGCGTAGGAGTGGTTATTTATGATGAGCGAGTACCGGTTGCCGGAATGGTTCACATCATGCTGCCGGATTCCCGGCTTGCTAGAGAAGGCGACACAAACAAAGCCAAATTTGCAGATACAGGCATTAGTGAGCTTGTTCATTTGCTTCAAGCGCGCGGAGCTATGCTTTACCGGCTGAAAGCAAAAATGGCGGGTGGGGCCCAAATGTTTTCTTTTCAATCACAAAGCGATACCTTCCAAATCGGTTTAAGAAATGTTCAAGCGGTGAAAAGAGAACTTAAAGGGTTTCGTATTCCTGTCATGGCTGAGGATACAGGAGGCAGCAATGGCCGTACGATCGAGTTCGATCCGGCAACATTTGAGCTGCACATTCGGACGGTCAATAAGGGAAGCAGTGTAATATAAGAAAGAGGATGGGACATAGGTGTGTCCCTTTTGTTATATTTTCACATTTTAGTTGCTTTGTAACATTGTTTTTCTTAAAATATGGAAAGTGAAGAATAAAATGTTTAAGTGCCTTTCTCCAAGAAAAGCTGGAGGGGTCAATCCGAGGAGGAAAGACGTAATTTATGGCTAAGCAGAATACAAATGATGAACAGCAGCTGTGGGCTGTCTGGAAAGAGTCAGAAGACCCCCAGGCAGGCAACCTGCTCGTAAAGAGATATATGCCGCTTGTTTCTTTCCATGCCCAGCGTATTTCAGCCAGTCTGCCGAAGAATGTGGATAAGGAAGATATTAAAAGCCTCGGGTTGATGGGGTTATATGATGCGCTAAAGAAATTTGACCCGGCACGTGATTTGAAATTTGATACGTACGCCTCTTTTCGTATCCGAGGAGCTATTTTAGATGGTCTGCGTAAAGAAGACTGGCTGCCTCGGGGAATGAGAGAAAAGGCAAAGAAAATTGAAGCAAAGATTGAAGAGCTGGAGCAGAAATACCTGCGGACGGTCACAGCCTCAGAAGTCGCAGAGCAGCTTGATCTTTCAGAAGGTGAAGTGCATCGCACGATGTCTGAGCATTTAGTCGCTAATGTGCTGTCAATGGATGAACAAGCATCCGGCAATGATGAACCGGAAGGAAAAAGCTTTGTTATAAAGGATGAAAGAGCGTCTACCCCGGAGGAAACTTTAGTAAAAAAGGAACTTCTGAAGGAGATAGCTTCAGAGATAACAAAGCTCTCAGAGAAAGAACAGCTTGTGCTTAGCTTGTTCTACCATGAAGAGCTCACATTAACGGAGATTGGGGAAGTGATGAATTTATCCACTTCACGAATCTCTCAAATTCATTCTAAGTCCATATTTAAACTGAGAAACTGCTTAATGAAAATTAACGACCCAAACCATAGATAAACAGAGTATAGGGAGAACAGATGACTGCTGTACTTATTTTTATTTCGTTTATGTTGAATGTCCTGTCATTACTAGCCATTGTGCTGTTATTTACAAGGCAAAACCGGTTATATAATATAGAAAAGCGCCAAAAGAAGCTTATAAAAGAAACTGAGGGAATAATGGAGTCTTACCTGCTGGCTTTGAAGGAAGAAAACGAAGCCTTTATCAACGATCTTGCCGCTTTGCATCGACAAGAGGATAAAGGCAGAGGAGAAGCAGAGGTCCATCAGGAGCAGGACAGGCATTCTACGGTGTTTCTAAAAAAAGAAGAACTGGAAACGGACGAAGGAATACCTTCGATTTCTTTACCGAGGGTACAGAAGGCTCATGTTCAAAAGGCATACCAACGGAACATGAATACTTCCCGGCAACAGGAGGAATCGGCTCCCTTCATACAGGAAGGCAGCGGCTTGATCAAACAAGTCCTTTCTTTGCGGGAGGAAGGTTTATCGGCTGATGATATAGCTAAACAGCTGGGAAAAGGGCGGACAGAAGTAGAGTTGGCCTTGAAATTTGCCGAACCTGCCAAAAAAAGTTGATTGGGCACGAAAGCTGTGGTATATTTACTAACGGTGTTATCACACACGCTCGCTGATTTGATTGGATGGTGCTGATTATATTGTCAGTTTCCAGTCAAAGATGATGGGGGCGGAGGAAATTTTAAAAACCATTAGGAGGAAATTAAACATGTCAGTAATTTCAATGAAGCAACTGCTTGAAGCTGGTGTACATTTCGGTCACCAAACACGCCGCTGGAATCCAAAAATGAAGAAGTATATTTTCCAAGAACGTAACGGGATTTATATTATCGACCTTCAAAAAACAGTAAGAAAAGTTGATGAAGCATACAAGTTCGTGAAAGAACTCGCTGAAAACGGCGGAAAAGTTCTTTTCGTTGGAACTAAAAAACAAGCGCAAGAGTCTGTTAAAGACGAAGCGGAACGTTCAGGAATGTATTATGTAAACCAACGCTGGTTAGGCGGTACATTAACAAACTTCTCAACAATCCAAAAGCGTGTAAGACGTTTAAAAGATATCGAAAGAATGGAAGAAGACGGTACATTTGATGTCCTTCCTAAAAAAGAAGTCGTTCAATTGAAAAAAGAACATGAGCGCCTAGTGAAATTCCTTGGCGGTATCAGAGATATGAAAGAACTTCCTGATGCACTATTTATTATCGATCCTCGCAAAGAGCGCATTGCTGTTGCTGAAGCACGCAAATTGAATATCCCTATTGTCGGTATCGTTGATACAAACTGTGATCCAGACGAAATCGATTACGTGATCCCGGCAAACGATGATGCCATCCGTGCCGTTAAGCTTTTAACTGGTAAAATGGCAGATGCTATCCTTGAAGCAAGACAGGGAGAAGAAGTGGCAGAAGCAGAAGAAGCGACACAAGCAGAAGAAACAGCAGCTGCCGAGTAAGAATGGCTGAAAAGGTGATAAGTGGGAAAACTCTTATCACCTTTTTTATAAGAAGTTTTACTTCCTAAAAAAGGGTTATACGTGTTAAAGGAGGAAATAATAATGGCAATTACTGCTCAAATGGTTAAAGAACTTCGTGAAAAAACTGGTGCTGGAATGATGGATTGTAAAAAAGCGCTAACAGAAACTGATGGCGATCTTGAAAAAGCAATTGATTTCCTTCGTGAGAAAGGAATCGCAAAAGCGGCTAAGAAATCTGACCGTATTGCTGCAGAGGGTACAACTTTCATTCAAAGCGAAGGCAACGAAGCTGTCATTCTAGAAGTAAACGCAGAAACAGATTTCGTAGCGAAGAACGAAAACTTCCAAACACTTGTAAAAGAACTTGCTTCACACTTGCTTGCTAACAAGCCTGCAAATGTAGAAGAAGCAGCTGAACAAAAAATGGATAACGGCCAAACAGTTGGCGAATATATTAACGAAGCGATCGCAAAAATTGGTGAAAAAATCACTCTTCGCCGCTTTGAAGTGAAAACAAAAACTGACAATGGTGCGTTCGGCGAATACCTTCACATGGGCGGCCGTATCGGTGTGTTAGCTGTGTTAGAAGGCACAACGGATGAAAGCGTAGCAAGAGATGTAGCTATGCATGCAGCTGCGTTAAACCCTAAATATGTTTCCCGCGATCAAGTCTCCCAAGAGGAAGTTGACCGTGAGCGTGAAGTATTAACTCAGCAAGCATTAAATGAAGGCAAGCCTGAAAAAATCGTAGCAAAAATGGTTGAAGGACGCCTTAGCAAGTTCTTCGAAGATATTTGCCTCGTAGACCAAGCGTTTGTTAAAAACCCTGACGAGAAAGTAGGCAAATATGTTCAATCTAAAGGTGCAGAGGTAGTAAGCTTCGTGCGCTATGAGGTTGGAGAAGGCATCGAGAAGCGTCAAGATAACTTTGCTGAAGAAGTTATGAACCAAGTGAAAAAATAAGTTTTCCTACAGGGGAACGGAATAAAGAACAAGAAATGGAGTCCCTTGCCGGTTGCTGGTGAGGGATTTCCTCTACAGTTTGGCAATTGCCCACAATACAGGGATGGAAGCAGTGAATACGATACATACGGAGGTTTACATGAGCATTCCAAAATATAAACGTGTAGTATTAAAGTTAAGCGGAGAGGCTTTAGCAGGAGACGCTGGCTTTGGCATTAATCCAGAGGTCATTAAGTCAATTGCTGAGCAGGTGAAAGAGATTGCCGAGCTGGATGTAGAAGTGGCTGTCGTTGTGGGCGGCGGAAACATTTGGAGAGGGAAAATCGGCAGTGAAATGGGCATGGACCGGGCTACAGCTGATTATATGGGAATGCTGGCAACTGTGATGAACTCAATGGCTCTTCAAGACAGCCTAGAACAGCTGGGCATCGAGACGCGTGTACAGACCTCTATTGAAATGCGTCAAGTAGCCGAGCCTTATATTCGCCGACGCGCGATTCGTCACCTGGAAAAGAAGAGGGTAGTTATCTTTGCAGCTGGTACAGGAAACCCATATTTCTCTACAGATACCACGGCAGCACTGCGCGCAGCTGAAATTGAGGCAGAAGTGATCCTGATGGCGAAAAATAACGTAGATGGTGTATATTCTGCTGATCCTCGCACGGATAAAGATGCTGTGAAATATGAACAGCTTTCTTACCTGGATGTAATTAAGAAAGGATTGGCTGTAATGGATTCTACAGCTTCGTCTTTATGTATGGATAATGATATTCCTTTAATTGTCTTTTCTATCATGGAGAATGGAAATATCAAGCGGGCAGTTATGGGTGAAAAAATCGGAACCTTTGTAAGGGGGAAAGAATAATGGCAAACGATGTTATTGAACAAACAAAAGAAAGAATGAGGAAAGCAATACAGGCTTATACGAGAGAATTAGCTTCTATTCGCGCAGGCCGTGCGAGTGCCTCTTTATTAGACCGTGTCATGGTTGATTATTACGGGGCACCGACACCGATTAATCAGCTTGCGTCTGTTTCTGTTCCTGAAGCGCGGCTGCTCACAATCCAGCCTTATGATAAAACAGTATTGGGCGATATTGAGAAAGCCCTTTTAAAATCAGACCTTGGCCTCACTCCTGCAAACGACGGTTCTATTCTCCGCCTTTCCTTCCCTCCTTTAACGGAAGAGCGTCGTAAAGAACTAGTTAAGGTGGTTAAAAAAGAGGCAGAAGATGCAAAAGTAGCTATCCGTAATGTACGTCGTGATGCGAATGATGAACTGAAAAAACAGGAAAAAGCCGGAGACATTACAGAGGATGAGCTTCGCGGCCTAACGGACGATGTCCAAAAGCAAACAGACAATTTTATTAAAGAAATTGATGAAATTGCAAAGGATAAAGAAAAAGAAATTATGGAAGTTTGATTCTGCTCTCGAATTGAGAGGAGTGCCAGATGATTGGAATGCATTTGTTTTTTCATTATCTGAAGGACAGGTGGTTTTGGTCAGCTAGGCATGTCATAAAAACAGACATTGTCTGTACAACAACCCCTCTTCAAGTAAGAAGAGGGGTATATTTTTATTTCTTCTGGTGAACTGCCAGTCTATTGTTAAACTAGTTGAATTCGTATATCTCTTTTTTACGTTCAAGCCTATTTATTCCTTCTTTCTAGCCGAGGAAGAAAAATTACATCTGCTTTTGCAAAGTAATCAAACCAGAAATTTGGTATTATAATAGGTAATAGCTCGATTAGAAATTGGCATGCTACACTGTGGAGGATATTTCATGATTAATAAAAAAAATTTATGGAAAACAGCGGACAACCATAATATCGAAGAAAGAATGAGAAAGATTCAAAGTGCTCCAGTTCCTGAGCATATTGCGATTATTATGGATGGCAATGGCCGGTGGGCCAAAAAAAGGGCGCTGCCCAGGGTGGCAGGCCACCATGAGGGCATGAAAACTGTAAAAAGAATCGCAAAGCTGGCTAATAGGCTAGGTGTCAAGGTTCTAACCCTTTATGCCTTTTCTACAGAAAACTGGAAGCGGCCAAAGGCGGAGGTTGAATTTCTAATGAAACTGCCGCAAGAATTCCTTAACTCCTTTTTGCCAGACCTTATGGAAGAAAATATTCGTGTGGAAATGATGGGTGATGAAACGCAAATTCCCTCCTACACACTTAAGGCTGTACAGAGGGCAATGGAGGAAACGAGCGGCAATGATGGTCTTATACTAAATTTCGCCTTAAATTATGGGAGCAGAGCGGAAATTTTAATGGCCGTAAAGAATATTATTCAGGATGCGAAGAATGATATACTGTTAGAGGAAAACTTAAATGAAGATCTGTTTTCCAGTTATTTAATGACAAACCAGCTGAAAGACCCTGATTTATTAATCCGGACGAGCGGAGAAGTCCGCCTGAGCAATTTTATGCTTTGGCAGCTAGCCTATACAGAGTTCTGGTTTACGGATGTCAATTGGCCCGATTTCAAGGACGTTCATTTATTTGAGGCAGTGGAAGCTTTTCAAAAGCGTTCGCGCCGGTTCGGGGGGCTCTCATAAGTACCTTCGCAAGGGAGAAAGTTAGGAGTTTAGAAAATGAAACAACGTATAATAACCGCTCTCATTGCCGCGGCTGCTTTTATACCGATCGTTCTGTATGGCGGCTGGCCATTTACGGTCTTGATTTATTTTATGGCAGCTGTCGGCTTAATGGAGGCATTGAAAATGAATAAGATTGCGCCGGCTTCTTTGCCAGGGCTGCTATCGCTTATTCTGCTCTTTATTATTTTACTGCCGGAACACTTTACCGAGACACTGCAGCAGGCAGGGTATGAAAAAATGGAGCTCATGACGCTTCTTGTTTTGCTTTTGCTCGCCTATGTGGTTGTTTCTAAAAATCGCTTCCACTTTGAAAAAGCTGCCTTTTGTGTGTTGGCTGCTTTATATGTAGGCTTTGGCTTCTATTATTTTATGGAGACGAGAGAAGCGGGTGTGCTATTTGTCTTTTTCGCTCTATTTATTACTTGGGCTACAGACTCTGGTGCCTATTTTGTTGGCCGCTCATATGGGAGGCGGAAGCTTTGGCCGGAGATTAGTCCTAAGAAAACAATTGAAGGCTCAATAGGCGGTGTTCTGTCCGCGATGGCTGTGGCTGTTTTGTTTGCGTTATTTGCAGACATGGGTGTAGCCTGGCCAAAGCTGATTATCGCGTCAGCTATTCTTTCTGTTTTTGGACAGCTAGGCGATTTAGCTGAATCGGCGCTTAAGCGTCAATATGGCGTGAAGGATTCTGGCGCCCTATTGCCTGGCCACGGCGGAATTCTAGACCGGACCGATAGCTGGCTCTTTGTTTTTCCGCTTGTTCATTTGCTGCAGTTAGTGTAAGCAGTGTATTTTGTTTGAGGAGATGAAACTTTTGAAGAGTATAAGCTTGTTAGGTGCGACGGGCTCAATTGGCCGGCAGACGATTGATGTGATTCGTCAGCACCCTGAAGAATTTTCACTTGCCGCTTTTTCAGCTGGAAGGAATATAGATGAGACAAGAAAGCTGATCCAGTCTTTTCAGCCGCGGCTGGTTTCTGTAGCCTTGAAAGAGGATGCAGACCGATTAAAAACGGAATTCCCTTCTGTACAAATTCTGCACGGCGAAGAGGGGCTTGTAGAGGTAGCGATTTTTCGTTCAGCAGATATTCTTGTGAACGCGGTGCTTGGCAGCGTAGGGTTGTATCCAACACTTCAGGCGATCGCGGCCGGCAAAAAAGTAGCTATTGCCAATAAAGAAACGCTTGTAACAGCCGGCCATCTAGTAATGGCGGCTGCTAAGAAAAACAATGTCGATCTTTTACCGGTTGACAGCGAGCATTCAGCTATTTTCCAATGTCTGCAAGGAGAAAAAGAAAAAAATATTGAGCGCCTTATTTTGACTGCTTCAGGCGGCAGCTTCCGTGACCGCACCCGGGAGGAACTAAAGAATGTGACAGTGGAAGAGGCATTAAATCATCCTAACTGGTCTATGGGAGCTAAAATAACAATTGATTCAGCGACAATGATGAATAAAGGGCTGGAAGTTATCGAGGCTCATTGGCTGTTCGATTTGCCATATGAGCAAATAGATGTTATTTTACATCGAGAAAGTATTATCCATTCGATGGTCGAATTTCATGACAGCTCAGTCATTGCACAGTTGGGCACGCCAGATATGCGTATACCTATTCAGTATGCCCTTACTTATCCGGACCGCCTGCCGCTTCCTGATGCGAAGCGTCTTAGCCTGGCTGAAGCTGGCAAGCTTCATTTTCAGCCGGTTGATAAGCGGCGCTTCCGCATGCTTGCACTGGCTTATGAAGCTGGTCAAGCAGGGGGAACAATGCCCACTGTGCTGAATGCAGCAAATGAAGCGGCAGTGGCCGCCTTTCTTGACGGAAAGATGACGTTTCTGCAAATCGATGAAATGGTAGAACGTGCGCTGAGTGAGCACAAGCCGCTGGCAAATCCCGATTTGGAAACGATTCAGTATGCCGATAAGGAAGCAAGAAATTTCGTCCACTCACTTTTATAAAAAAGGTGGTTATTTATATTGAACACGGTTATAGCCTTTATTGTCATATTTGGCGCTCTTGTTTTTTTTCATGAGTTTGGTCACTTTCTGTTCGCCAAACGCGCCGGTATTCTTTGCCGCGAGTTTGCGATTGGGATGGGCCCCAAGATTTTTGCATACAAGAAGGGAGAAACGGTTTATACACTCCGTCTCCTGCCCTTAGGCGGCTATGTACGCATGGCGGGGGAAGACCCGGAGATGGCAGAGCTAAAGCCGGGCCGGCGAATTGGTATAGTTCTCAATGATGAGGAAGAAATAACAAAAATTATTGTGAACGGGAAAGACCGTTATCCAAATGCCCGTGTGATCGAAGTAGAGAAGGCAGACCTTGAGCACCAATTATTCATTAAAGGGTATGAAGAGGAAGAAGAGGAAGCAAGGGTATTTCCTGTTCACCGGGAAGCGGTTATGGTGGAGGATGGACTGGAAACTCAAATTTCACCATGGGATCGTCAATTTGCTTCCAAAACACTTGGTCAGCGGGCTATGACAATCTTTGCCGGACCACTCTTTAACTTTATCTTAGCCTTTATTGTGTTCTCCATTGTAGCAATTATTCAGGGAATACCCACTGATGAGCCCGAGCTGGGCAGGCTGACATCCGATGGAGCAGCGCAGGAGGCTGGACTCCAAGAAGGGGATAAAGTGATCAGTATTAATGGACAAGGGGTGGCCAGCTGGAGTGACATTGTGGCAATTGTTCAGGAGAACCCCCAATCTGAAGTGGAATTTACAGTCGAGCGAAACGGCGAAGTAATGGATATGCCTGTTACGCCGCAGGTCCGTGAAATTGAAGATCAAAGAATTGGCGTGATCGGTGTGTATAGCCCGGTAGAGAAGTCATTTTTTGGCTCGATTGTTCATGGAGCGAAGGAAACGTACTTATGGACCGTTGAAATTCTCCGCTTGCTGGGACAGCTTGTAACTGGTCAGTTTTCTATTGATATGCTTTCTGGACCAGTTGGCATTTATGTATCCACTGATACGGTAGCTAAGTCGGGTATTATGAACTTAATGACCTGGGCGGGTGCACTGAGCATTAACCTGGGAATCATGAACCTTTTACCGCTTCCTGCGCTTGACGGAGGACGGTTGCTGTTCTTCTTCTTTGAGGCTGTCCGGGGGAAACCGCTGGACCGTCAGAAAGAAGGAATGGTTCACTTTGTCGGTTTTGCTTTGCTGATGCTTTTAATGATTGTTGTTACTTGGAACGATATTCAACGATTCTTTTTACAATAAACTAGTTTGAGGTGCATGTGATGAGACAAAGCCAAACGTTAATTCCTACAATGAGAGAAGTTCCAGCTGATGCAGAGGTAAAAAGTCATCAGCTATTGTTAAAGGCAGGATTTATCCGCCAAAACGCCAGCGGTGTGTACAGTTATTTGCCGCTCGGATTGAAGGTGCTTCACAAAATTGAAGCGATCGTGCGGGAGGAAATGGATAATGCAGGAGCGGTTGAACTCTTAATGCCTGCTTTGCAGCAAGCTGAGCTGTGGCAGGAGTCTGGCCGCTGGTACACGTACGGACCAGAATTAATGCGCTTAAAAGACCGCCATGAGCGCGAGTTCGCTTTAGGCGCGACGCATGAAGAGGTGATCACGAGCCTTGTCAGAGACGAAATTAAGTCCTATAAGCGCCTGCCGCTGACACTCTATCAAATTCAAAACAAGTTTCGGGACGAGAAGCGGCCGCGTTTTGGTTTACTTCGCGGAAGAGAATTTGTTATGAAGGATGCTTATTCATTTCATACCTCTCATGAAAGTCTGGATGAAGTATACGACCGGCTCTACGCGGCGTATTCGAACATTTTCCGCCGCTGCGGCTTGAATTTCCGGGCAGTTATTGCTGATTCAGGCGCAATGGGAGGAAAGGATACCCATGAATTTATGGTGCTTTCCGAAATTGGAGAAGACACCATTGCCTATTCCGACACATCAGATTATGCGGCTAACATCGAAATGGCACCTGTAATCGCTGAGTATGAAAGAAGCGAAGAGGCGGAGCTGAACATTGAAAAAGTAGAAACGCCGAATGCGAAGACGATCAGCAGTGTAGCTGAGCTTTTGGATGTACCGGCGGAAAAATGCTTAAAAACGCTTCTGTTTAAAGTGGATGAGGAGCATGTAATTGTCCTTGTTCGCGGTGACCATGAAGTGAATGACATTAAATTAAAGAACCTTCTTCAAGCTGATGGGGTAGAGCTTGCAGAGCAAGGGGAAGTAGAAAAGATCCTCGGCTGCACAGTCGGATCCCTAGGACCGGTAAATGTGAAAGGCGATGTAAAAGTGATTGCCGATCATGCAGTAAAGGCTATTGTAAATGCTGTATGCGGTGCAAATGAAGAAGGCTACCATTTCATTAACGTGAATGTCGAAAAAGACTATCAAGTAGATCAGTATGCTGATTTGCGCTTTATCCAGGAAGGTGACGTTTCACCAGATGGTGAAGGTACCATCCGCTTTGCAAAAGGAATTGAAGTAGGCCATATCTTTAAGCTTGGCACACGTTACAGTGAAGCGATGAACGCTGTATACCTAGATGAAAACGGACGGACACAGCCAATGATCATGGGGTGCTATGGAATTGGAGTCTCCCGTGTATTAGCTGCCGTTGCGGAGCAGTTTAATGATGAAAATGGTTTTATCTGGCCAAAGGAGCTCTCACCATTTGATGTACATCTTGTGGCAGTAAATAGAAAAGATGAGGCTCAGCGCACACTTTCTGATGAGCTCTATAGTGAACTTCGGGAAAACAGATTCAGTGTTTTATTCGACGATCGCGCAGAGCGTCCAGGAGTGAAATTTGCGGATAGTGATTTAATCGGGCTTCCTGTACGTATAACAGTCGGCAAAAAAGCGTCTGAAGGCATCGTAGAGGTGAAGATCCGTAAAACGGGAGAGATGGTTGAAGTGCAACGGAATGAATTGGCTTCTGCTCTCCATAAGATTTTTCAAACGATTTAAACATTAAAAGGTACCTGAGACAGGTACCTTTTTTCTCTTCATTTTCTGTTAAAATAGAAGAGAATATAGATTGGGAGGCATGCAAATGAATGAAGAATCCCAAGGAAGACGACAGCGGTTCCAATTGCTTTTACAACAATTGAAGCTAACGGAAGATGCTATCGTCCGGTACTTTGAGGGAGCCGAGATTGCCAAGCTAACGGTAGAACGTCAAGAGAAACGGTGGCATTTCTCCTTTATGACAGAGACAATTGTCCCAAGGCGTGTGCTTGAGGTATTTACGGATGCCTTGCGCCAGTCATTTAAGGAAATTGCCCGTATTTCTTTTTCAATAAAAGCAAGAACCCCTGAGGTAACAGAGGAAATGATCAGTGAATACTGGTCTTACTGTATTAGAGAATTGGATGGTGTGTCGCCGCCTATGCTTTCCTTGCTTAATAGCCGCCCTCCTGTAGTAAAGGGGCATAAGCTGACGGTTCAAGTAAGCAATGAAACAGAGGGAATGGCGCTAAAGAATAAGTATGGAGAACGAATTAGCCGCTTGTATCAAAATTATGGTTTTCCTCCAATGGCACTTGATGTAGAGGTGGTCAAGCAGGAGGAAAATAGTGAGTTCCAGCAGTTTCTTGAAGAAAAGCAGAAGGAAGATGCAGAGCGGGCTATGCAGGCGGTTCTGGAAATGCAGAAGCGGGAGGCCCACGCTGATGAAGAAGGGGAAGCTGCCAGCGGTCCGCTTATGATCGGTCTTCAAATTAAAGAGGATGCGGAATTCAAGAAGCTCGAAGACATTCAGGATGAAGAACGGCGAATTGCTGTGGAAGGCTATGTATTTGATGCGGAGACGAAGGAGCTCAGAAGCGGCCGTACACTCCTGACGTTTAAGCTCACTGACTATACCGATTCGATCATGATTAAAATGTTTTCCAGAGATAAAGAAGACGCCGCTTTATTCAGCCAGATGAAAAAAGGCATGTGGGTAAGAGCACGGGGAACGGTGCAAAATGATACTTTTGTCAGGGACCTTGTTATGATCGCTAATGATGTGAATGAAATTGCTCCGGTTACACGTCAGGACACAGCTCCTGAGGGGGAAAAGCGAGTCGAACTGCATCTCCATACACCGATGAGCCAAATGGATGCTGTTTCAGCAACAGCTGACTTGGTTGCACAGGCAAGCAAGTGGGGGCACAAGGCTGTCGCTATTACTGATCATGCTGTGGCCCAGTCCTTTCCGGACGCTTACAATGCAGGCAAGAAGCACGGTATTAAAATATTGTATGGACTTGAGGCTAACTTAGTAGATGATGGTGTCCCTATTGCTTACAATGATGCCCACCGTCTGCTTTCTGAAGATACCTATGTCGTATTTGACGTAGAGACAACGGGTCTTTCTGCCGTGTACGATACGATTATTGAGCTGGCTGCCGTCAAAATGAAGGGCGGAGAAATCATTGACCGTTTTGAATCCTTTGCTAACCCGCACCATCCGCTGTCAGCTACAACGACCAACTTAACCGGTATAACCGATGAAATGGTACAGGAAGCTCCGGAAGTGGAAGAAGTGCTGCAGAAGTTTAAAGAATGGACAGGCGACGCGGTTTTCGTTGCTCATAACGCTTCCTTTGATATGGGGTTCCTAAGCACCGGCTATACGCGTTACGGCTTGGGTAAGCCGGCTAACCCGGTTATTGACACCCTGGAATTAGCCAGGTTTCTATATCCGACGATGAAAAATCACCGGCTGAATACGCTCGCTAAAAAGTTTGATATTGAATTGACCCAGCACCACCGCGCTATCTATGATGCAGAAGCAACGGGGTACTTGTTTGCTAAGATGCTGAAAGATGCTAATGAAAAGGGCATCTTGTATCACGATGAATTTAATAATCATATGGGAGAAGGGGGCGCCTACAAGAGAGCCCGTCCACATCATTGCACGATTCTTGCCCAAAACGATACCGGCTTGAAGAACCTCTTTAAGCTCGTGTCTGTTTCCCATATTGATTATTTTTACCGGGTGCCGAGAATCCCGCGCTCTATTCTTCAAAAGCATAGAGAAGGCTTAATCATCGGTTCAGGGTGTGATAAAGGCGAAGTATTTGAAAACCTTATGCAAAAGGGTGTAGAAGAAGCGGAGAAGGCAGCGGAATTCTATGATTATATCGAAGTGCATCCGAAAGCGGTATACAGTCATTTAATCGAATTAGAGCTTGTGCGGGATGAGCACGCTCTTGAAGACATTATAAAAAAAGCGGTGGAGCTCGGTGAAAGAATGCAGCGGCCGGTCGTAGCAACCGGAAACGTTCATTATTTAGAGCCAAAGGACAAAATTCACCGCAAAATTCTAATCAACTCTCAAGGCGGAGCCAACCCGCTGAACCGTCACGAGCTGCCGGATGTCCATTTTCGGACGACAAATGAAATGCTTGACGCCTTCAGCTTCTTAGGAAATGAAACGGCGCAGAAGATTGTGGTAGAGAATACAAATAAGATCGCTGATATGATTGAAGAAGTTAAGCCGATTAAAGATGATTTGTATACGCCGAAGATTGAAGGGGCGGACGAGGAAATCCGTCAGATGAGCTATGCCAAAGCAAGAAGCATCTATGGCGAGGAATTGCCTGAGATTGTAGAAGCGAGGCTGGAGAAAGAGCTTAAAAGTATCATCGGCCACGGCTTTGCTGTTATCTACTTAATTTCCCATAAGCTTGTTAAGAAATCACTAGACGATGGGTATCTCGTTGGTTCGCGTGGATCGGTCGGGTCTTCATTTGTTGCCACCATGACGGAAATCACAGAGGTGAATCCTCTGCCGCCGCATTATGTGTGTCCAAACTGCCGGAGATCGGAATTCTTTGATGATGGATCTGTCGGCTCAGGCTTTGACTTGCCGGATAAAAACTGTCCGGATTGCCAGGTTCGTTATAAGAAGGATGGGCATGATATTCCATTCGAAACGTTCCTCGGGTTTAAAGGAGATAAAGTCCCTGATATCGATTTGAACTTCTCGGGTGAATATCAGCCGGTTGCCCATAACTATACGAAGGTGCTCTTCGGAGAAGATTATGTGTACCGTGCCGGTACGATTGGTACCGTCGCTGATAAAACCGCTTTTGGCTATGTGAAGGGCTATGCAGGTGACAATAACCTTCAATTAAGGGGAGCGGAAGTGGAGCGGCTTGCCAAAGGCTGTACGGGTGTTAAGCGGACAACCGGCCAGCATCCAGGGGGGATTATCGTTGTCCCGGATTATATGGATATTTATGATTTCTCACCTATTCAATACCCGGCAGACAGTGATAAATCTGAATGGCGGACGACCCACTTCGATTTCCATTCCATTCATGATAATTTATTGAAGCTTGATATACTTGGTCACGATGATCCAACGGTGATTCGTATGCTTCAGGACTTGTCGGGAATTGACCCGAAAACAATTCCGACGGATGATCCAGAGGTCATGAAGATCTTCAGCGGTACAGAACCCTTAGGTGTTACCGAGGAACAGATCATGTGCAAGACAGGAACGCTGGGGATTCCTGAGTTTGGTACACGCTTCGTTCGTCAAATGCTGGAGGATACGAAGCCTACAACCTTCTCAGAACTTGTGCAGATCTCAGGTCTGTCCCACGGGACGGATGTGTGGCTTGGGAACGCTCAAGAGCTGATCCGTGATGGGATTTGTGAGCTGAGTGATGTGATCGGCTGCCGGGATGATATTATGGTATATTTAATTTATCAAGGGTTAGAACCGGCGTTTGCTTTTAAAATTATGGAGTTTGTTCGGAAAGGCCGCGGACTGACGGAAGAAATGGAAGCAGAGATGAGACGAAATGAAGTGCCGGAATGGTACATTGATTCGTGCAAGAAGATTAAGTATATGTTCCCTAAAGCGCATGCGGCCGCCTATGTATTAATGGCTGTCAGAATTGCCTACTTTAAGGTGCATATGCCGCTTCTGTATTATGCTGCGTACTTTACGGTCCGTGCAGAAGACTTTGACATTGATACAATGATCAAAGGAGCAACGGCCATTCGTGCACTGATTGAAGAAATCAATGCTAAGGGACTGGAAGCTTCTCCGAAAGAGAAGAGTTTATTGACAGTGATGGAGCTAGCTCTTGAAATGTGTGAACGGGGCTTTAAATTCCAGAAGGTAGACCTGTATCGTTCAAGTGCTGACCAGTTTATTATTGATGGCGACTCGCTTATTCCGCCATTCAATGCCATCCCGGGATTAGGAACAAATGCGGCCCGCAATATCGTAAAAGCAAGGGAGGAAGGAGAATTCCTTTCGAAAGAGGACTTGCAGCAACGCGGGAAAATATCAAAAACCCTTATTGAGTATTTGGACAATCATGGTTGTTTAGAAGCTCTGCCTGACCAGAATCAGCTGTCGCTGTTCTGAGGAAAAAACGGCTGAGTTGCACCAAATCAAGGGGTATGGTATATTTTTTATGGAAATACTAATTGATAACTCTCTTTGAAAGAGTGGGGAACCCCCACTCTTTCGTGTTTGTAGAACAGTTTCATCTTGGTCAAGCATTTGATTCAACCAGGAGGGTATGTATGAGTAAAGTCACTGAAACAGTTGAACAGTTAGTACAGCCAATTATAGAAAAGATGAATTTAGAACTGGTCGATATTGAATACGTGAAGGAAGGACAGAGCTGGTTCCTGCGTGTTTATATTGATAAGGAACAAGGAGTCGATATTGAAGAGTGCGGCCTTGTCAGCGAACAGCTGAGCGAAAAGCTCGATGAGGTAGACCCTATTCCGCACAATTATTTTCTTGAGGTTTCTTCACCAGGAGCTGAGCGGCCGCTGAAGAAAGTAAGAGACTATGAACGTGCGGTCGGTAAACGCGTTCATGTAAAGCTGTATGAGCCGATTGATGGCGAGAAGGAATTTGAAGGTACGCTTGTATCGTTTGAAGATGAAGAGTTAACAGTAGAGTACTTAGTGAAAACAAGAAAGAAGCAAATAGTAATTCCATTAGAAAAAGTGGCGAAAGCACGTCTGGCGGTCTCTTTTTCTTAAGGAGAGCTAATGGCTGGATCAGCCAGCTGACAAGTGATACAGCCATTGCTCCTCTCTGTTTGACAGCGTTATTTATTATATAAGGGGGCGGAAAGTCCAATGAGCACTGAACTGTATGATGCTCTTTTGTATTTGGAGAAGGAAAAAGGAATTGAGCGCAACTTAATTATTGAAGCAATTGAAGCTGCTCTCGTTTCCGCGTATAAAAGAAATTTCAACCAGGCGCAAAATGTGCGTGTAGATTTAAACCTTGAAACAGGCACGATGAGAGTGTTTGCCCGCAAGGAAGTGGTTGAGGAAGTATTTGACTCTCGCCTTGAAATTTCAATGGCAGATGCCCGGGAAATTAACCCGGCTTATGAGCTAGGAGATATTGTCGAGCTTGAAGTTACACCAAAAGATTTTGGACGCATCGCTGCACAGACAGCAAAACAAGTGGTGACACAACGTGTGCGGGAAGCGGAAAGAGGAATTATTTATTCTGAATTTATCGACCGCGAAGAAGACATCATGACCGGTATCGTCCAGCGTCAAGATTCCCGCTTCATCTATGTAAGCCTTGGCAAAATTGAAGCACTGCTGCCGCTTTCTGAGCAAATGCCAAATGAAAGCTACAAGCCCCATGACCGCATTAAAGTCTACATTACAAAAGTAGAACGGACGACAAAAGGACCGCAAATCTTTGTTTCAAGAACTCACCCGGGCCTTCTAAAGAGACTTTTCGAAATTGAAGTGCCGGAAATTTTCGACGGCTCTGTGGAGATTCGTTCGGTTGCCCGTGAAGCAGGAGATCGTTCAAAAATTTCTGTTTACGCCGAGAATCCAGAGATTGATCCGGTGGGCGCTTGTGTTGGACCAAAAGGCAGCCGTGTCCAAGCGATCGTCAATGAATTAAAAGGTGAGAAAATTGATATCGTTAAGTGGTCAGAGGATCCAGTGGAATTCGTTGCCAATGCGCTGAGTCCATCAAAGGTAGTGGATGTGCAGGTCAATGAAGAAGCGAAAGCTACCACGGTAGTCGTACCGGATTACCAGTTGTCACTTGCAATTGGAAAACGCGGACAGAACGCCCGCCTGGCAGCAAAATTAACAGGTTGGAAGATTGATATTAAGAGTGAGACTGATGCCCGGGAAGAAGGAGTTTATCCGCGCGAAAACATCTCCGCCGCTTCAGAAGAAGCTGAAGATACGAAGAGCGTGAAAGACGAAGACGCTTATGACTTTTTCTCCGAAGAAATCGAATAAGAGGTGAAGAAGAATGGCTCGTCCGAAAAAAGTGCCGCTGAGAAAGTGTGTAGCAACCGGGGAAATGAAAGATAAGAAGGAAATGCTGCGCGTGGTTCGTTCAAAAGAAGGTGACGTGTCCCTTGATCTAACAGGCAAGAAGGCTGGACGCGGTGCTTACGTATCAAAATCCAGAGAGGCTGTAGAACTTGCCAAATCCAAGGGGATTTTAGCAAGACAGTTGAATGCGGAAATACCAGACAGCATATTCGAGGAGCTTCTGTCCTATACAGAGAAGGAGACGAATAGCTGATGAATGAACCTCAGTGGGCAAAGCTGTTAGGATTAGCTAACAGAGCGCGTAAAGTGATCTCAGGCGAAGAGCTGTCAGTAAAAGAGATTCAGAAAGGCCGGGCAAAACTGGTTCTGCTTTCAGCCGACGCTTCTCCAAACACAAAGAAAAAGATTCAGGATAAGACAGCTTATTACGAAGTGCCGCTTAAGTGGATCGATAACCGTTACATTCTTGGTCAGGCGATCGGCAAGGAGGCCCGCGTAGTAGCTGCAGTGACAGACGCAGGATTTGCAAAAAAGCTGTCGAGCCTGCTTGACTCGCCTGAGCAGAAGTAAGACAGCACCGGTCACAATTAAAAAAGAAAAATTAAGTAAAGAGGTCATAGAGCAACTGAAGAAGTCGGATGTAGAAGTCTCTAACCATATGACTGTTATTACGAGGAGGCTATACAAAAATTGGATAAATCAATTTCAAATCAACAAAAAAACCAATCAAATGCAAGCAATCAAAAGGGACGTCAAAATAAGCCGGCAGCCAGCGGCGGAAATGGCCGGCCTGGAAGCAAAGGGGCTTCTGGACAGAAAAACTCTCCTCAAAAAGGATTTAATCAAGCAAAAGGGAATAATAAAGCTCAAGGGAGAGGAAAGAAGCAGGGCAATAAGCAAAGACAGACAAAGCCTGTTGCTCCTCAGCCTAAGAAAGTGAAGGAGCTTCCAGAGAAGATTACGTTCTCAGGCTCGTTAACGGTTTCTGAACTAGCAAAGAAATTAAACCGCGAGCCGTCTGAAATTATTAAAAAGCTATTTATGCTCGGAGTAATGGCCACAATTAACCAGGAGCTTGACAGCGATGCTATTGAGCTGGTTGCGGGCGAATATGGCGTAGAAGTAGAAGAGGAAATTCTGATCGATAAAACAGATCTTGAAACTTACTTCGAAGAGGAAGAAGACGAAGGTAAGCTCGTGGAACGCCCAGCTGTTGTAACTATTATGGGTCACGTTGACCATGGAAAAACGACGCTTCTTGATTCCATCCGCCACACGAAAGTAACAGAAGGAGAAGCCGGAGGAATCACTCAGCATATTGGTGCTTATCAAATTGAAGCAAATGATAAGAAAATTACTTTCCTTGATACACCAGGACATGCGGCGTTTACAACAATGCGTGCTCGCGGAGCGAAAATCACAGATATTACGATCCTTGTGGTAGCTGCAGACGATGGTGTCATGCCGCAAACCGTTGAAGCGATTAACCATGCAAAGGCTGCAGAGGTTCCGATCATTGTAGCAGTGAACAAAATTGATAAGCCGACAGCTAACCCAGACCGTGTGATGCAGGAACTGACAGAGCACGGGTTAATACCGGAGGATTGGGGCGGCGATACTATTTTCGTTCCTCTATCAGCGTTAACAGGAGAAGGGATCGACCAGCTTCTTGAAATGATCCTTCTTGTGGCAGAAGTTGAAGAACTTAAGGCGAATCCTGAACGGCGGGCAATTGGTACAGTAGTAGAAGCTGAACTTGATAAAGGCCGCGGTTCGGTCGCTACATTACTTGTCCAAAACGGCACTTTACATGTAGGAGACCCAATCGTTGTTGGTAACACGTTTGGCCGCGTACGGGCGATGGTCAATGATATTGGTCGCCGGATTAAATCAGCGGGACCTTCCACACCGGTTGAAATTACAGGGCTGCAGGATGTACCGCTTGCCGGTGATCGTTTCGTGGTATTCGCGGATGAGAAAACTGCACGCCATGTTGGTGAAATACGTGCCCAAGAAGCTTTACAGGCGCAGCGCAGTGAAAAGTCCAGAGTCAGCTTGGATAACTTGTTTGAGCAAATGAAACAAGGGGAAATGAAAGATTTAAATATCGTATTAAAAGCTGACGTACAAGGATCATTAGAAGCTGTAGCTGCTGCTCTTCAGAAAATCGAGGTAGAAGGTGTCAATGTTAAGATCATCCATACAGGTGTGGGAGCTATTACTGAATCTGACATTATCCTTGCTTCGGCTTCCAATGCGATTGTCATTGGATTTAATGTTCGCCCGGACGTAAATGCGAAGCGGGCAGCGGAAGCAGAGGAAGTAGATGTTCGTCTGCACCGCATCATTTATAAAGTCATCGAAGAGATCGAGGCGGCGATGAAAGGGATGCTGGACCCTGAATTCCAAGAGAAAATTATTGGTCAGGCGGAAGTGCGTCAAACATTCAAGGTTTCTAAAGTAGGAACAATTGCCGGCTCTTATGTAACAGACGGCAAGATTACACGCGACAGCGGCGTACGCTTAATCCGTGATGGCATTGTAATCTTTGAAGGCGAGGTCGATGCACTAAAACGCTTTAAAGATGACGCCAAAGAAGTCAGCCAAGGATATGAGTGTGGAATTACCATTAAGAACTTCAACGATGTGAAAGAGGGCGACATAATCGAAGCCTTTATTGAGGAAGAAATCGAGCGAAAATGATCGGTTATGCTGAAGTGGAGTATCTCATCTATGAGGCACACTCATTAAAGGAAAAACGGGCTGTTTTGCAGCGTACCACTACGCGCTTGAAACAAAAGTTAAATGTCTCCGTAGCGGAAGTGGACCACCAGGATGTATGGCAGCGTACAAAAATTGCTATAGCAACGGTGGCTTCCTCTAGAAAGGCGGCAGAGAGAGAATTGGAAAATGCTTTGCATTTTCTGGATTCCTTCCCTGAGTGGGAGCGGCTCTCTGTTTCCTATGAATGGTTATAGTGAGGTGAAAAAGATGAGTCTTCGTTCAAACCGTGTAGGTGAACAAATGAAGAAAGAGCTGACGGATATTTTGAGCCGGAAGGTAAAAGATCCGCGAGTCGGCTTTGTAACTGTAACGGATGTGGAAGTAACAGGTGATCTTCAGCAGGCGAAAGTGTATATTACTGTTCTCGGGAACGAACAGGATCGTGAAGGCACATTGAAAGCTTTAGCAAAGGCGAAGGGATTTATCCGTTCGGAAGTTGGACAGAGAATCCGTCTTCGCAAAACACCTGAATTAATTTTTGAGTTTGATGAGTCCGTTGAATATGGCAACAGGATTGATACGCTGTTGAGAGAGATCGACAGCGGCTCAGCAGACCGTTAATAACGAAACAAGGTTCTGGCCTCTATAGTAACTGTAATATAGACACTCTTTTCTATATTCTTTTTCCTTAGGGGTTCAGGGCCTTTTTCTATGTTGAAAGGAGAGAATGGCGATGGATGGAATCCTTCCCCTTTGGAAAGAAAAAGGAATGACTTCTCACGATTGCGTCTTTAAGGTACGTAAAATCTTAAAGATGAAGAAGGTAGGTCATACAGGTACTTTAGACCCGGATGTAGAAGGGGTGCTTCCTATTTGTCTAGGACGAGCAACAAAGTTAGCTGATTACATAATGAACAGCGGAAAGACGTATGAAGGCGAGGTGACCCTCGGAGCCTCTACAACGACAGAGGACGCTTCCGGTGAAGTTGTCGAACAGACAACGGTACGTGCAGCGATCTCTAGAAAGGAGATTCTTCAAGTTCTTCAGTCCTTAACCGGCCATATCACTCAAACGCCTCCTATGTTTTCTGCTGTAAAAGTCAATGGAAAACGTCTATATGAATACGCCCGCCAAGGCATTGAGGTGGAACGTCCTTCGAGAACAGTAACTATTCATCACATCGAGCTGTTAGACGACAGGGAAGTGTTCACAGGCGAGAAGATCCGTTTTTCGTTCCGCGTGTCCTGCAGCAAAGGAACTTACATACGCACGCTTGCTGTTATGATTGGGGAGCGTCTCGGCTATCCGGCCCACATGTCTAATCTTGTACGCACCTCCTCTGGCGGGTTTACGGCAGACGAATGCTTAACCTTGCATGAGCTGGAAGAATTAACTCAGAAGGAAGAGGCTTCATCTGTTTTACGCCCTTTGGAAAGAGGCGTGAATGATTTGCCCAAATGGCACATAAGTGATACATTAGCAAAGAAAGTAGCAAACGGCGCCGTATTGGATCTTCCTGAAAACTGGCCGAATCAGGCACAGGAAGCAGCTGTTCTGCAAGAGAACAGACTGCTGGCAATTTATCAATTGCATTCAGAGAAAACAGGGAAGATAAAGCCGGTTAAAGTATTAGCTGATTGATGGAAGACAGGTGAAAAAATGAAAATCTATACGCTTCATCATCCTCATAATATAGAAAAAAGCGATTTGCCTCCTTTAGTCATGGCGCTTGGGTTTTTTGATGGTGTGCACCTTGGGCACCAGCAAGTAATCGGAACAGCTGTGGAGAAAGCAAATCAGCAGGGGGCGAAAAGTGCAGTAATGACCTTTGACCCGCACCCATCGATTGTGCTTGGCCATAAACATAAACAAGTGCAATATATCACGCCTCTCGAGGAGAAAATCAAAAGAATTGAATTGCTTGGTGTTGATTATTTCTTTGTTGTGCGGTTTACCTCCAGCTTTGCTGCACTTAATCCTCAAGAATTTATAGATAGTTATATTATTGGCTTAAATGTCCGGCATGTAGTGGCAGGGTTTGACTATACATATGGCAGGTTAGGGAAAGGAACGATGGAGACCCTTCCTTTTCATTCGCGAGAGGCCTTTACTTTCACGACTGTCGAGAAACTGGAGGACAGCGAAGAGAAGATCAGCTCTACCAGGATCCGCCAGCTTCTTAATGAAGGAGAAGTAGCAGAAGCGTCCCGTTTGCTTGGCCGGCCGTATGAAGTAAAAGGCACAGTCATCCACGGAGATAAGAGAGGTCGGAAAATCGGATTCCCTACAGCGAATATAGAGGTAGAACAAGAGTGCTTAGTTCCTCAATCGGGTGTTTATGCAGTGAAGGTGAAAATAAAAGAGGAATGGTATAATGGAGTATGTAACATCGGATACCGCCCTACCTTTAAAAACCCGGACGAGCGCTCTTTATCGATAGAAGTTCATATTTTTGATTTTAAACAGTCTATATATGGTGAGGAAGTAACTGTAAAGTGGTATACGCGCCTGCGGGGGGAGCAAAAATTTGACGGTATCGAAGCGCTGGTTGCACAAATTGACAGGGATAAGCAAAAAGCGATAGATTACTTGAAGAAGCTTGATTAAATGGTTGCGTTAAAGAGAAAAATCATGTATGATAAGTGAGTCATTACAAGGAACCTTTGCGAGGCAGTACGCCACTCCAGCGCCTGCTTGGTAACAGGGGATTTTTAAAAATTAAGGAGGAATTAAAATGGCATTAACACAAGAACGTAAAAACGAAATTATCAATGAGTTCAAAACTCACGAGAACGATACAGGTTCACCAGAAGTACAGGTGGCTGTACTTACAGAGCAAATCAATACATTGAATGAGCATTTACGTACTCATAAAAAAGACCATCATTCACGTCGCGGTTTGTTAAAAATGGTTGGACGCCGTCGTAACCTATTAACATACCTTCGTAACAAAGATGTTCAACGCTATCGTGAATTAATTCAAAGACTTGGCTTACGTCGCTAAGCTGCCAAAAAGCGGGATACACTCCCGCTTTTTTGTTAGGGTAAAAATAAATGGAAATAAATAACACATATTTTTTAATAAAACATGACTAACTTATGATTTTTAGTGAAAAATACATAAGATAAGTAAATCCGAGGGATTTGGCTTTGCATGAGGGAAAACGAATGCTATGCTATTAGTTAGGATTAACAGACATGTTATATTTTATCGATATAGAGAGGGGTTCATTTATGGAGCAAGGGAAACAAACATTTTCCATAGAATGGGCAGGCCGTGAACTAACTGTTGAAGTTGGTCAGGTCGCTAAGCAAGCAAATGGAGCGGCGCTTATCCGCTACGGAGAGACGGTCGTTTTGAGTACAGCTACGGCTTCAAAAGAAGCAAAGCCGTTTGACTTTTTTCCGTTAACAGTAAATTATGAGGAACGTTTATATGCAGTAGGTAAAATTCCTGGGGGATTTATCAAGCGTGAGGGACGCCCTAGTGAGAAAGCGACTTTAGCAAGCCGTTTGATTGACCGGCCGATCCGTCCGCTATTTGCGGAAGGCTTCCGTAACGAAGTGCAGGTAATCAGCATGGTAATGAGTGTAGATCAAAACTGTTCATCGGAAATGGCAGCTATGTTTGGTTCATCACTTGCACTGAGCATCTCTGACATTCCGTTTGAAGGCCCAATTGCTGGCGTGATTGTCGGACGCATTAATGATGAGTTCATTATTAATCCATCTGTAGAGTAGCTTGAACAGAGTGATTTGCATCTAACAGTTGCCGGTACAAAAGACGCTATCAACATGGTCGAGGCAGGCGCTGATGAGGTGCCGGAAGAAGTTATGCTTGAAGCCATTATGTTTGGCCATGAAGAAATCAAACGCCTGGTCGCTTTCCAGGAGGAGATTGCAGCAGCAGTCGGCAAAGAGAAGATGGAAATTACTCTTTATGAAGTCGATGCAGACATCGAAGGGCAAGTTCGCTCTATGTGTGAAACGGAAATGATTCAAGCTATTCAAGTGCAGGAAAAGCATGCTCGTGAAGATGCGATTCAAGCTGTTAAGCAATCCGTCATTGAAGAATTCACTGCTAAAGAAGCAGATGAAGAAACGATGAAACAAGTGTCTCAAATTCTGGATAAGATTGTAAAAGAAGAAGTCCGTCGCTTGATTACTGAAGAGAAAGTAAGACCAGATGGCCGGAAAGTGGATGAAATTCGCCCGCTTGCTTCCGAAGTCGGGTTACTGCCTCGCACGCACGGCTCTGGATTATTTACACGTGGACAAACCCAAGTGCTTAGCATATGTACACTCGGAGCATTAGGAGATGTTCAAATCCTAGATGGGCTTGGTGTAGAAGAATCGAAGCGCTTTATGCATCATTATAACTTCCCTGCGTTTAGTGTCGGGGAAACACGTCCGCTCCGTGCACCAGGCCGCCGCGAAATTGGCCATGGGGCTCTTGGTGAACGTGCACTTGAACCGGTTATTCCAAGCGAAAAGGATTTTCCATATACGATTCGCCTTGTTTCTGAGGTGCTTGAGTCGAATGGATCCTCTTCACAAGCAAGTATTTGTGCCAGTACGATGGCGATGATGGATGCAGGTGTACCGATTAAAGCATCGGTCGCTGGGATTGCGATGGGTCTTGTGAAATCTGGAGAACATTATACGGTTTTATCAGATATTCAAGGTATGGAAGACCATTTGGGCGACATGGATTTCAAGGTTGCTGGTACGTCTAAAGGTGTAACTGCCCTGCAGATGGATATTAAGATTGAGGGCTTGAACCGGGAAATTCTAGAAGAGGCGCTTCAACAAGCAAAGCAGGGCCGAATGTATATTCTAGAGCATATGAATGAGACGATTTCAGAGCCGCGTGAGGAATTGTCCGCTTATGCGCCGAAGATCTTAACAATGACCATTAACCCGGATAAAATCCGTGATGTTATTGGGCCAAGCGGCAAGCAAATTAACAAGATTATTGAAGAAACAGACGTAAAAATTGATATCGAACAAGATGGTACAATTTTCATTTCTTCTGTAAATGCCAAGAACAACCAAGCAGCGAAGAAAATTATTGAAGACATTGTTCGTGAAGTAGAAGTAGGACAGTTATATGACGGAACTGTCAAGCGTATTGAGAAGTTTGGTGCGTTTGTAGAACTCTTCCCTGGCAAAGATGGTCTTGTTCATATTTCCGAGCTTGCTGAAGAGAGAGTGCGCAAGGTCGAAGATGTCGTATCCATCGGAGATAAGCTGTTAGTTAAGGTCATCGAGATCGATAACCAGGGACGCGTGAATCTTTCTCGTAAAGCTGTCTTAAAGGAGCAGAAAGAAGCGGCTGATACGAACGAGAACGCTTAACTTTTCCAGGGATCTAAAATATAAAGCCTTTATCTTTATTTTGATTTCTGTCTCTCCGTGCTGCAAGCTGTTTCCTTTTGTTTAGGCTTTCTAGATAGGGGAATAGTAATGTGCGTAGAGCAAGCAGGGTTGGAAATTAGATAAAGGAGATGAGACTGCAAGATGTCAGATACTTTATTTACCGCAACAGCAACGGCTTCTGGAGGACGAGAAGGAAGAGTTCAATCATCGGATGATGTTATTAATATGGACACTGCCATGCCAGGTACTCCAAGAGCTAAGAAGCTCGATGCAGCCACAAACCCGGAACAATTATTTGCGGCTGGATATGCAGCTTGCTTTGATAGCGCGCTTCAATTAGTTGCCAGCAAAGCTCGGGTGAAGTTTGAGTCAGAGGTGACAGCAAATGTGAGCTTGATGAAAGATGATGCCGATCAAGGCTTTAAATTAGCGGTCACCCTGCAGGTAAAAGGAACCGATATTGAAAAAAGTCAATTAGAAGAATTGGTTCATCAAGCACATCAAGTTTGTCCTTACTCCAAAGCAACAAGAGGGAACATTGAAGTGACCTTGGAGGTACAGTAACAATCTTTCTTTAAATGGTAGGCTGTCTCGCGGTACACCATTCATTGATACACATCTTCTTTCTGTATTGTTAAGAAACCAGAGGGTATTTCCTCTGGTTTTTTGTCATGTTCTACTTCTTTTAAATTATTCATAATTTTAAAACTATAGAAGGGGGCATGGACAATGCAGAAAATAAAACATATGATGAGTATATTAATCATGCTTATGATCAGTTGGCTGCTCATTGGGAGTCAAGCAGTAGAGAGCTACCTCGGTCAATTAAAAAGTGAAGCAGAATTTGTATACAAACCGACCCAGCCGCTGCTGGCTAAAATAAAGAAAGAAGCGGAAGAACGAAAAAAAGAGCCTCAAGATGCCAAGGTTGATCCTGTGTGGAAAGCTACCCCCGGTTATAATGGAATAGAAGTTGATATAGAAAAGTCCTATCAATCAATGAAGGAGGAAGGGGAGTTCACAGAGAGCCGCTTAATTTATAAGCAAATACCACCTAAGGTTCACTTAGATGATCTTCCACCTTCCCCTATTTACAGAGGACATCCAGACAAGCCGATGGTCAGTCTGGCTATTAATGTGGCATGGGGAGAAGAATATTTACCGAAAATGCTGGAAGTGTTGAAAAAGCATTCCGTTCATGCTACTTTTTTCTTTGAGGGTCAATGGGTAAAAAAGAACCCAGATCTGGCTAAAATGGTAATAAAAGCCGGGCATGAAGGGGGAAATCATTCCTATACTCATCCAGATATGGCTGTTTTAAGTGAAGTGCGCACCAAAGAAGAGATGGAAAAAACCAATGAGGTGATCGAATCAGTAACAGGTATGCGACCTTCGTTATTTGCTCCCCCGAGCGGAAGCTTTACTGACCAAACGGTCAAAGCTGCCCGCCAGCTAGATATGTATACGATTTTATGGACAGTGGATACGGTTGACTGGAAGAAACCATCGCCTGATGTGCTGATTAACCGTGTCATGAGCCGCGTCCATCCCGGTGCGATCATCTTGATGCATCCAACTGAGGTTACTTCTTCCTCCTTAGATACATTAATTAAGCAACTCAAAGCAAAACAGTTTAAAGTAGATACTGTAACAAACTTGTTAAATGAAACAAGAATCATTTCACATAAAGCGACTGATCAGTAATTAAAGATGAATTTTACAACAGCTGCACGACTAGGAGGATTACATTGATAAAAAAGTTTGTTTGTGATAACGGAGTTAGAATTGTACTAGAAGAAATACCAACTGTGCGCTCAGCAGCGATCGGTGTCTGGATTGGAACAGGTTCAAGAGATGAGACACCGGAAAACAACGGGATTTCTCATTTTCTAGAACATATGTTTTTTAAAGGGACCGAGACGAAGTCGGCGAAGGATATAGCCGAGGGTTTTGACAGCATCGGCGGTCAAGTGAATGCGTTCACGTCGAAAGAGTACACATGCTATTATGCGAAGGTTCTTGATAATCATGCGCCATATGCACTGAATATGCTCGCTGATATGTTTTTTAATTCTACTTTTATTAAGGAAGAAATGGATAAAGAGAAAAGTGTCGTAGCTGAAGAAATTAAGATGTATGAAGATACACCTGATGATATTGTGCACGATATGTTAAGTAAGGCTGTATTCCAGGATCACCCGCTCGGCTACTCCATTCTCGGAACGGAAGAGACGCTCGCTTCCTTTACAAGGGACAAATTAAAGCAATATATGCATGATATGTATACGCCTGATCGGATTGTCATTTCGATTGCAGGTAATGTAAAGCCTGAATTGATCGAAAAAGCGTCGGAGCTTTTCGGTTCCTTTAAAGGAGGCAGCCGGCCAGCTGCTAGTGCACCGCCACAGGTAGCAACGGAAAAGATGACTCGGAAGAAGGATACCGAGCAGGCTCATCTTTGCCTTGGTTTTGAAGGCTTGCCGATTGGGCATGAAAGTGTCTACAGTTTAATTGTGTTAAACAATATTCTAGGGGGAAGCATGTCCTCACGCTTATTCCAGGAAGTACGCGAGGAACGCGGGCTTGCCTATTCAGTTTTCTCTTATCATTCCGCTTTCCGTGACAGCGGCTTGATGACAATATATGGTGGAACAGGAGCAAACCAGCTGGACGAACTCTTCTCGACTATTCAAAGGACGCTGGCTTCCTTAAAGGAAAAGGGAGTCAACGAGAAAGAGGTACGTAACAGCAAGGAGCAGCTCAAAGCCAGTTTAATGATGAGCCTTGAGAGTACGAATAGCCGGATGAGCCGGAATGGCAAGAATGAATTGCTGCTCAAGGAGCATCGCTCGCTTGATGAGATTGTCCGTTTGATTGATCAAGTCAGCATTGATAGTGTAAATAAACTGGGCAATCGCATGTTCGAGGGTGACTTCTCTGCTTCACTGATCAGTCCAGAGGGCAAGCTGCCCATAAATATGTAATAAAATATATCCACAAAAAGCTTCTGCTTACCCGGCAGAAGCTTTTTTCTATAAGCTAGGCGAAATAGCTCACCGAAATGAGCCTCCTTCATACAATATAAAAGTAGAAAGGAGAGACAAAAGGACGGTGGAGGGAATGCTGACTGATCTTCAAGTAGCCGTTTTAGGAGGAGATGCTCGTCAGATAGAGATTATTAGAAAGCTAACAGAGCTTGATGCCAAGGTGTATCTAGCAGGATTTGACCAGCTCGAGCAGAGTTTTACGGGGGCAGTAAAGGAAAGGGTAGAGGACCTGCCTTTTGAACATCTAGATGCGCTCGTGCTGCCGGTAGCCGGTATAAAGGCGACAGGTGAAATTGAAACAGTTTTTTCATCTGAACCCATCTATTTAACAAGAGAGATGCTTAAGAAAACGCCAGCACACTGTTCTATTTTTACAGGGATTAGCCCGCCGCTTCTGACAGAGATGGCAAAAGAGGCTGATAGAAAGCTTATTCGCTTGTTCGATCGCAATGACGTGGCCATTTACAATTCTATTCCAACGGCAGAAGGGGCCGTCATGATGGCTATCCAGCACACTGATTTCACCATTCACGGCTCTACTGTGGCTGTCCTCGGTATGGGGCGAGTAGGAATGAGCACAGCAAGAGTTTTTCATAATCTAGGTGCAAAGGTGAAAGCGGGTGCCAGAAAAAGCGAGCACTTTGCCCGGGCGATAGAGATGGGCTTAACCCCGTTTGCTATCGATCAGCTTCCCCAACAGTCGGAATCACTAGATATCATCATTAACACCATACCTTCTCTAGTTATTACCCCTCAATCAATTGCAAGAATGAAACCACATACACTGATCATTGACCTTGCTTCTAAACCGGGTGGAACTGATTTTCGGTTTGCTCAAAAGCGTGGAATTAAAGCGATTCTTGCCCTCGGCCTGCCTGGGATTGTAGCCCCGAAAACAGCGGGACAGATTCTAGCAGGAGTGCTGACGGAATTATTAAAAGATAATAATTTGCAATGAAAGGAGAGAAGCGAATTGTCGCTAAAAGGAAAGCGGATTGGTTTTGGAATTACAGGCTCTCATTGTACGTACGAGGAGGTTTATCCTCAGATTAAGAAGCTCATGGAGTTGGGGGCAGAAGTAGTTCCCGTTGTTTCAGCGACGGTGAAGGGAACAGGCACTCGCTTCGGTGAAGCGGGAGAATGGGTAGAGAAGATTGAAAAGGTTACAGGAAAAAAAGTTATTGATTCTATTGTGGATGCCGAACCGCTTGGCCCAAAGTATCCACTTGACTGCATGGTCATTGCTCCGTTGACAGGAAATTCTCTCAGCAAGTTAGCCAATGCTCTTACGGACTCTCCGGTTCTCATGGCTACCAAAGCGACGCTTCGTAATTTGAAGCCGGTGGTTGTTGGTATTTCTACGAACGACGCTCTCGGACTAAATGGTGTGAACATTATGAGACTGATGTCTGTAAAGAATATTTATTTCATTCCCTTTGGTCAGGATGATCCCGTTAAAAAGCCAAATTCAATGGTTGCGCGTATGAGCAGTCTGCCAGAGACGATTGAGGCAGCTCTGCAGGGCAAACAGATACAGCCAGTTGTTATTGAACGTTTTAAAGATGGGAGTTGATGTCTCCCTCTTTTTTCTCTTTTTTTTTAGAACTAGACCATTTATGATGTTATTGTGTTAAAATAGTAGCTATTGAATGTGCTGAATATTATAGTATTTATATGAATTACATAGGCACGAATTTATTTACAGAATAGGGAAAGGGGAAATGGATGATGACTAATAAAGGGTTTCACGTAGCCGTTGTAGGTGCGACTGGAGCAGTTGGCCAGCAAATGATTCGCACTCTAGAAGAGAGAGATTTTCCAATTCGTCAGCTAACGCTGCTTTCATCGGCCCGTTCTGCCGGAAAAACGGTAAGCTATAAAGGGGAAGAAATTGTCGTTCAAGAAGCAAAGCCGGAAAGCTTTGAAGGAGTAGACATCGCCCTGTTCAGTGCAGGGGGCAGTGTATCTAAGAAGTTTGCACCGGAAGCTGTAAAGCGCGGTGCGATCGTCGTAGATAACACAAGTGCATACCGGATGGATGAAGAGGTACCCCTTGTTGTGCCGGAAGTGAATAAAGAAGATTTGAAGAATCATAAAGGGATTATTGCCAACCCGAACTGCTCAACCATTCAAATGGTTGCTGCGTTAGAGCCGATTCGCCAGGCATACGGCTTGAAGAAGGTTCTCGTTTCAACCTACCAGGCTGTATCAGGTGCGGGTAAAGAAGCAATTGATGAAATGTATAACCAGACTCAGGAAATTCTTGATGGAAAAGAGATCAAGCCGGAAATTCTGCCGGTAGGAGGCGACAAAAAGCACTACCAAATTGCTTTCAATGCGATTCCGCAAATTGATAAATTCCAAGATAACGGTTTTACTTTCGAGGAAATGAAAATGATCAATGAAACAAAGAAAATTATGCATATGCCTGAGCTTAGTGTAGCAGCTACCTGTGTGCGTCTTCCGGTAGAAACAGGCCATTCAGAGTCTGTTTACTTTGAAGTGGAAACGCAAGGTCTGTCAGCAGAAGACATCAAAAGCAAGTTATCTGGCGCGCCCGGCGTGGTTTTACAGGACCAGCCTGAAGAGCAAATCTATCCAATGCCTGCTGATTGCGTAGGCAAGAAAGAAATATTTGTTGGACGGGTGCGTAAAGACCTGGATGAGGATACAGGCTTCCATATGTGGGTCGTTGCTGACAACCTGCTGAAAGGCGCTGCCTGGAACTCTGTCCAAATTGCTGAAACGCTTATTGATATGGAAATTGTAAAGGAAAAGTAATAGCCGGATAATCTCATTAAGGAAACGCAGAGGTGTTTGATAGTGAAAATTATTGTGCAAAAATTTGGTGGCACATCCGTTCGCGATAAAGAAGCACGCGAGCATGCCAAACGTCATATCGAAGCAGCGATGAAAGAAGGCTATAAAGTAGTCGTAGTCGTATCTGCTATGGGCCGTAAAGGGGATCCGTATGCAACAGACACGCTTTACTCTTTAGTAAACGGGACAGACACAAGGCTGTCAGCCAGGGAACAGGATGCTCTCCTATCATGCGGGGAAGTCATATCCAGTCTTGTCTTCACGAATATGCTTCTTGAGAGCGATATTGCCGCTTGTGCGTTAAATGGCACTCAAGCAGGATTTATCACAAATGATGATCACACGAATGCCAAAATCCTTAAAATGAGATGCGACCGACTATTAAAGGAATTAGAATCACATGATGTAGTAGTTGTAGCTGGCTTTCAGGGAGCTGCAAAAACGGGCGACGTAACAACAATCGGCCGCGGAGGAAGCGATACCTCCGCTGCCGCTCTTGGTGCTGCATTGAAAGCAGAATGGGTAGACATCTTTACCGACGTGGAAGGAATCATGACGGCCGACCCGCGTCTGACTAAAAAGGCACGCCCGCTGTCTGTTGTAACATATAATGAAGTGTGCAACATGGCGTATCAAGGGGCAAAGGTGATCCATCCTCGTGCGGTAGAAATTGCTATGCAGGCAAAGGTGCCTATCCGCATACGTTCTACCTATTCTTCTGGCGTTGGCACGCTTGTAACTTCTATTACAAAACCGAACCAAGGGCTTGATGTAAGAGAGCGGCTTGTAACTGGTATTGCGCATGTTAGCGATGTAGCTCAAATTAAGGTGCAAGCGAAAAAAGATCGATACGATGTACAGGCGGAAGTGTTTAAAGCAATGGCTAATGAAAAGATTAGTGTAGATTTTATTAATATCTCTCCTACAGGTGTAATATATACTGTTGCCGGAAACACAGCTGATCGGGCGATTGAAGTGCTAGAAGATATGGGTTACAAACCGGAAGTAGAAAGAGAGTGCGCGAAAGTATCAGTAGTAGGTGCAGGAATGACAGGTGTTCCAGGCGTAACATCCAAAATCGTCACGGCCCTCTCTGAGCAGGGTGTCCGCATTCTCCAATCTGCCGATAGCCATACAACCATTTGGGTTCTTGTGAAAAATGAGGAGCTCGTAACAGCAGTTAATGCCCTTCACGACGCTTTTCTCCTGCACGAGGACCACGTAGAATACGAAGAGAATAAGTAAGTCAGTGTTTGAATGAAGGAGGAATTCGTATGGTTTCTTTCGGACGGGTGTCGACGGCAATGGTGACGCCATTTGACTCAAAAGGAAACATCGATTTTGAAAAAACAACTAGATTAATCGATTATTTAATTAACAATGGAACGGACTCCCTTGTTGTTGCCGGTACAACGGGAGAGTCACCTACTTTAACGGCAGAAGAGAAAGTCGCTCTGTTCCAGCATGCGGTAAAGGCATCGGCTGGACGTGTGCCGGTAATTGCGGGAACAGGAAGCAACAACACACACCAGTCAATTGAATTGACGAAAAAAGCAGAGGCAGCAGGCGTAGATGCGATTATGCTTGTTGCTCCTTACTATAATAAGCCGAGTCAAGAAGGGCTGTACCAGCACTTTAAGGTGATTGCTGAGGCTACCAGCCTGCCGGTGATGGTGTATAATGTTCCTGGCAGAACGAGTGTGAATATTGCCCCGGAAACTATTATTCGGCTGTCGAAAGTACCAAACATCATTGCTGTCAAAGAAGCCAGCGGAGATCTAGATGCTGCTACAGCTATTATTGCGGGAACAGACGATGATTTCCAAGTATACAGTGGGGATGATAGTCTTACACTTCCTATGCTGGCAATCGGCGGAGACGGTGTCGTATCAGTCGCGTCTCATGTTGCCGGGAATGAAATGCAGCAAATGGTTGCCGCTTTCTTAAATGGAGACTTTAAGCAGGCTGCCAAGCTGCATCAAAAATTTGTTCCGTTAGTAAAAGGTTTGTTTGCTGCACCGAGCCCAGTTCCAGTGAAAACAGCTTTACAGATTAAAGGACTTGATATGGGATCCGTTCGGCTGCCGCTCATTCCTCTTACGGAGGAAGAGAGAGCTTCCCTGCAAAAGCTATTATAATCCCTCCTCACTCTGTGCCATCAAAAGCGCAGAGTGAGGTTTTTTTTTGCTTCCTTTTCCTCTTCCGATAGATAGTATTGGCTTTACTTTCCTAGATACTTTATAATAGACGTAATGTTGTGATAGGACGGGTTGTTCTTAAGTATAGGAGGAAATCTAGAGTGGGCAAGAAGAAAAATGAATTAATAAAAGTCATTCCGCTTGGCGGAGTGGGGGAAATTGGAAAGAACATGACAGTCATCGAAGTGGATGAAGAAATTTTTATTATTGATAGCGGCTTAATGTTCCCTGAGAATGAAATGCTGGGAATTGATATTGTCATCCCTGACATTTCTTATTTAGTCGAAAATAAAGACCGAATTAAAGGAATTTTCCTAACACATGGACATGAAGATGCGATCGGCTCTTTAGGATATATCCTCCGACAAGTTAAAGCGCCAGTGTACGGAACGAAGCTGACGCTTGCTTTGGCTAAAATGCGGCTGAGAGAAGAGAATGTAAGAGAAGAGGTTAAATATTATACCGTTCATTCTAATTCGCGTTTGCGGTTTGACGGAGTAGAGGTAACGTTCTTCCGGACTACCCACAGTATTCCGGATTCTGTCGGTGTAGCGATTCACACATCAGAGGGAGCGATCGTTCATACGGGTGAATTTAAATTTGATCAGGCGGCAACAGGAGCCTATGAGCCTGATATCGGAAAGATGGCTCAACTCGGCAAAGAAGGCGTGTTTTTGCTGTTATCTGATTCAACAGAGGCAGAGCGTCCCGGGTATACGACTTCTGAAGAAGTTATTGCTAGGCAATTATCCGATGCATTCCACTCAGCGAAAGGAAGAATTATTGTTGCCTCTTTTGCGTCTAATTTAATTCGTGTGCAGCAGGTGTTTGACGCGGCTTATGAAAATGGGCGAAAAATTGCAACTAGCGGAAAAAGCATACAGCGGGTAAATGACATTGCTATGAAGCTTGGATATTTAACTGTGCAGGAAGACGTGCTTATCAGCCTCCAGGATATTCATAAATACCCTGAGGATGAGGTTGTGATTTTAACGACCGGCCTGCAGGGAGAGCCGATTGAAGCGTTGCAAAAGATGGCAAAAGGCGCCAATAAGCATGTCAAAATTAAAGAGGGTGATACCGTGCTGATTACAGCCACACCTTCACCAGGGCTGGAAGTGCTCATGGCTAAAACTGTAGATTTACTCGCGCGAGCAGGAGCTAATGTGCTGACAGGAAGCCGGAAAGTGCATGTATCAGGTCATGGGTCTCAGGAAGACTTAAAGCTGATGCTGAACCTGATGAAACCGCGCTACTTTATTCCGATTCAAGGAGAATACCGCATGCTCACATCACATGCAAAGCTTGCTGCTAAAGTCGGAATTCCGGAAGAACATATTTTCATTCCGGAAAAGGGAGATGTCATTGAATATAAGAACGGCAAAATGCAAATGAGCGCAAAGGTGCCTGCCGGCAATGTGCTAATTGACGGTATTGGTGTTGGCGATGTAGGCAATATTGTTTTGCGTGACCGCAAGCTGCTTTCTCAGGATGGTATCTTTATTGTGGTTATTACACTCAGCAAGAAGCATAGACGAATCGTATCCGGCCCGGAAATCATTTCACGTGGCTTTGTATATGTAAGAGAATCAGAAAAACTAATGGAGCAATCCACAACCCTAATCACAAATACAGTAGAAAAAAATATGGCAGGCGAATCATTTGATTGGTCTAGCATTAAGCAAGACATTAAGGACCAGTTGAACTCCTTCCTGTTTGAAAAAACAAAGCGGAGACCAATGATCCTGCCGATCATTATGGAAGTATAGAAAGCGCTTAGTTTGCCCTATCATTAAATACTCTCCTCTTCGGGATGCTGTTTTCAGCTTTGCGGAGGGGAGAGTATTTGCTTTCAAATAGTGCCTGCTGGGCTCTCCTTTTACTTCCACTGTATAATAACGGCTAAGATGAAAAGAATATCTATATGAATCCGCTGGCTAAGTGCTGAAAGGAGTTAACGCATATGGATATGGAGAAAAAACCGCCAGAGGAAGCAGGGCAAGGGGAGCCGTCTGAAAAAACATCTTCCTCGCTAATGGAAAAGATTCAGCAGCTCGGACAAACGAATGTGCCGCAGCTTTCGAATGATACACCTATTCACTGCTTGACGATTATTGGACAAATTGAAGGTCACATGCAGCTTCCGCCTCAGAACAAGACAACTAAATATGAGCATGTGATCCCGCAGCTTGTAGCCATTGAACAAAACCCGTCTATCAAAGGTGTGTTAATTGTATTAAACACCGTTGGCGGCGACGTGGAAGCGGGACTGGCTATCTCAGAAATGATCGCCTCTTTGTCTAAGCCGACAGTTTCCATTGTTCTTGGAGGAGGGCATTCAATTGGGGTGCCTATCGCTGTTTCGTGTGATTATTCCTTCATTGCAGAATCGGCTACTATGACCATTCATCCAATTCGTTTAACGGGATTAGTTATTGGTGTGCCTCAAAGCTTTGAATACCTGGATAAGATGCAGGAAAGAGTCGTCAATTTCGTTACGAAGCATTCTTCTATTACCGAAGAAACCTTTAAAAATCTAATGCTGGCCAAGGGGAATTTAACGAGAGATATCGGGACAAATGTCGTGGGCAGGGATGCGGTGAAATATGGGCTGATCCAGGAGACAGGAGGGATCGGCGAAGCAATGAGTAAGCTGAATGAGCTGATTGCAGCAAGGGAAACAAAAGGGACGATGATTCAATGATTTTATATACGATGATGCCCCTAGAGCAAGTCTTTCCGCCAAATTATGAGGAGAACGGCATGGAGCTGGTAAACTGGAAAGGGATCCCCTTAATGGTTGAGCGAGCAGAGAACCAATACAAAGTGATCCGTATCATGAGTACCGATCCTGTCCACTATCTAGATGAATCGATTGCCCCCGGACAATTCATCTCTATGTAGATCAGGTTCAAATGCTGTAAATATGCATAATATGTTATAATAGGGAAAGCAGCCATACGCCGGCTGCTTTCTTATTTTTTTGTTTTAATCTAAGGGTTAGGTGGGGAATATGGCGAATAAAAAGAGAAAACCTTCTAAACGGACGACGAAGAAGTCAGCCCAGCTAAAACAAGCAATTCAGCTAGAATTGAGCGGAATTATTATGGTTGCTTTAAGTATTATCGGGATTATTCAACTCGGCGCAGTAGGAACAGCCTTTGTTTACTTTTTTCGCTTTTTCCTAGGAGAATGGTACATGTTAGGCTTTATTGGGATGATTGCCTATGGTGTTTACATCATGATGAAACGAAAGAAGCCATTTTTATTTTCGAGGAGACAAGCAGGAGGCTATATTATCCTTATTAGTATTTTGCTGTTAAGCCATGTAAAGCTGTTTGAGCTCTTAGGCAGCGGGCGTCCATTTAATGATCCTAGTGTCATTATTAATACGTGGGAACTGTATTGGCTTGAAGTGAGAGAAGGTATGACGATTAATAAAGATCTAGGCGGAGGTATGGTCGGTGCCTTGCTGTTTGCTGTTTCTTACTTTTTATTTGATACGTTAGGTACAAGGATATTAAGCTTTGTTCTGATTGTTATTGGTTTAATCCTGATCACTGGCCGCTCTCTTGGCGACACCTTTAATAAGCTGTTTGCCGCATTGAAGAAGGGATGGCAAAAGCAATGGCAGGCGTTTCTTCAGGATATGAAAGATTGGAAGGAAGAAAGACAAACGAAAAAATCAAAGCAAGCTGTACAGGATGAGCCATCCCCTAGTTCTGAAGCTGTTTCAAAGACAGAAATAGAGGACAGCTCTTATACGGCTTCAGAGCCGATCATTTCAAGCTTTGCGGAGGAGGCGTACCAAAGTACGGCTGCCTCTTCGGGGCAAAAGGAACAGGCAGCCCCGTCACAAACTATTGACAATGAGCAAGAAGATGCTCAGGCTCCTTCGATGTCTTTTACAGAAGTAGAGAATAAAGATTACAAGCTTCCTTCATTAAATTTACTGGGAAAGCCGAAACAAACGGATCAAAGCAAGGAATATAAACAAATCCATGCGAATGCTGCAAAGCTGGAGAGGACTTTCCAGAGCTTCGGCGTAAAAGCAAAGGTCACTCAAGTACACCTTGGTCCGGCGGTTACAAAGTATGAGGTGCATCCAGACATTGGTGTAAAGGTCAGCAAGATCGTTAATTTAAGCGACGACCTAGCGCTTGCCTTGGCAGCAAAGGATATCCGGATGGAAGCCCCGATCCCTGGCAAGTCGGCTATTGGTATCGAGGTGCCTAATTCCGAAGTAGCGATGGTTTCCTTGAGGGAGGTACTTGAAGCTACTGTTAATGAGAAGCCGAGTGCAAAGCTGCAGATCGCCTTTGGTCGTGATATTACCGGCAAAGCAATTACGGCGGAACTAAACAAAATGCCCCATCTGTTAGTAGCTGGGGCAACCGGCAGCGGAAAAAGCGTTTGCATTAATGGCATTATTACAAGTATCCTCATGCGTGCAAAGCCCCATGAAGTCAAGATGATGATGATTGACCCGAAAATGGTGGAATTGAATGTATATAACGGTATTCCGCACCTGCTCGCTCCAGTTGTAACGGATGCGAAAAAAGCTTCACAGGCATTAAAGAAGGTAGTCGGTGAAATGGAGCGCCGATATGATCTGTTTTCGCACAGCGGCACAAGAAATATTGAAGGCTACAATGCCTATGTGAGGCGCCAAAACGAAGAGACCGGCGAAAAACAGCCGCTCCTTCCATATATTGTTGTCATCGTAGATGAGCTTGCTGATTTAATGATGGTCGCTTCCAATGATGTAGAAGACGCCATTATGCGTTTAGCTCAAATGGCGAGAGCAGCAGGGATCCATTTAATTATCGCTACTCAGCGCCCATCGGTCGATGTAATTACCGGCGTTATTAAAGCAAATATCCCTTCAAGGATTGCGTTTGCTGTTTCTTCGGCTACAGATTCACGAACAATCTTGGACATGAGCGGAGCAGAGAAGCTGCTTGGCCGGGGAGATATGCTCTTCTTCCCAGCAGGCGCTTCAAAGCCGGTTCGCGTACAAGGGGCCTTTCTGTCGGATGAAGAGGTGGAAGAGGTTGTTGATTACGTGATCTCTCAACAAAAAGCTCAGTATCAGGAAGACATGATTCCAGAGGAGGTCCCTGAGAAGAAGGAGAAGGCAGAGGATGAACTGTACGAGGAGGCCGTACAGCTGGTGGCCGAAATGCAGACCGCTTCAGTTTCCATGCTTCAACGGCGTTTCCGGATCGGCTACAGCAGAGCTGCCAGGCTGATTGATGAAATGGAAATGCGTGGAGTTGTGGGCCCTTATGAAGGCAGCAAACCGCGTACTGTTTTAATTCCTAAGCCGACGGAGGAGACCATTCAATAGATAGACCTGTTATCAGGTGCTGCTGGCCGTTTCCGTTAAAAAGACAGGGTAAAGCGTATGATATTATAAGTGTGGAAAACTAAAGAATAGACAGAAAGAAAGCGGGTGATAACATGACAATTAAGCCGGATAGCCGGCATTTATATCTCCAAGTGATTGATCATTTAAAAAGAGATATTGAAGCCGGCGTTTACAAGGAAAAGGAAAAGCTCCCCTCTGAATTTGAGCTTTCTAAGCAGCTGGGAGTTAGCCGGGCTACTTTGAGAGAAGCATTGCGTATTCTTGAAGAGGAGAATGTCATTATCCGCAGACACGGTGTTGGAACATTTGTAAATGCTAAACCGTTGTTTACTTCAGGAATTGAGCAGCTCACGAGTGTAACAGATATGATTGTTCAGGCTGGTATGAAGCCGGGCACTATTTTCCTAAGCTCGAGCACCGAGCTGCCGTCAGAAGAAGAGCAGCGCCGTTTAGGATGCAGCTCCGATGAAGAATTGTTCGTTGTCGAACGGGTGCGCACGGCAAACGGCGAACCAGTTGTATACTGTCTGGATAAGATCCCTTTCAAATATTATCCTGAAGATCATCAATACAAGGAGGAGTCGCTTTTTTCTCTGTTTGATCGTTCAAGCAACCGTAAAATTTCTTATGCAGTCGCTCATATCGAACCGTTCGGCTATCATGAGAAGGTTTCTCCTATCTTAGAATGTGACCCGGAAACGGCTTTGCTCGCGCTAAAGCAGCTTCACTATGATGAGCAGGATAAAGCTGTTCTTTATTCCGTGAACTATTTTAAAGCAGACAAGTTTCGCTTTCATGTTTTGAGAAAGCGACTGTAGCCTCTCAGTCTGCATCTATCCGAACTAATGCTTTACATGAAAGACCGTCCGCTGTAGGACGGTTTTTGTGTAGAGCATTTTCTTTTTCAATCTTTTGACGTTTCTGTATAGTAAAAAGTAAGATTTCGTTAAATACAAGCATGAATCTATGAATAAACGGATAAAAATAAAGACATAGCTGTTTGGAGAAGGAGGGAATTTCAATGGCATTAGTAAATGAAACAATTATTGATAAGAATGGATACAAGCTGCACATTGTACCAACGGATAAGTATAAAACGATCACCCTTATGTGGAAAATGAAAGCCCCGCTTAAAGAAGAAACGATAACGAAAAGAGCTTTGCTGCCTTATGTGCTTCAGGGCGGATCAGAGAAATATCCCACATCGACAGATTTACGTTCATATTTGGATGACCTATATGGGGCAAGCTTCTATGTGGACTTGGGCAAAAAAGGAAATTATCATGTCATTAATTTTACGATGGAAGTGGCCAATGAAAAATTCTTAAAAGAAAGTGAATCACTGCTTGAACGTGCATTTTCTTTTATGCACGAAGTGTTACAAAAGCCGCTCGTTGAAAATGGTTCTTTTAATCAAGATATCGTAGACGATGAAAAACGGAGCCTAAAACAGCGTATCGAATCCGTGTATGACGACAAAATGCGTTATGCGAATGCACGTCTGCTTGAAGAGATGTATAAAGACGATCCGTATTCTCTTCATGTCAATGGCCGGCTTGATGATATTGATCAGTTAAATGCATCTAATCTTTATCAATACTATGAGCAAGCATTTGCAGAAGATGAACTGGACTTATATGTAGTTGGAGATGTGCAAGCGGATCAGGTGGAGACAATGGCAGATAGCTTCCTTCAGTTTACCGCTCGAACTCCTCAACTTGCCGACGCATCCTCATCCTCTTCCCAGCCTGCTGAAGTGAAAGAAGTAAAAGAAAAACAGGATATCAAGCAGGGCAAGCTTCATATTGGCTGCCGCACCTATGTAGCTTACAAGGACGAAGATTACTTTGCTATGCAGCTGTTTAACGGTATTTTTGGCGGCTTTTCTCATTCTAAGCTGTTCACCAATGTCAGAGAGAAGGCGAGCCTGGCTTATTATGCAGCCAGCCGCTTGGAGAGCCACAAAGGCTTTTTGATGATCTTATCAGGCATTGACAGTAAAAACTATGAGCAAGCAGTTGCGATTATTCGCGAACAGCTCTCAGATATGAAGGACGGGAAAATTTCTGACAACGAGCTTGAGCAGACAAAGGCTGTGCTGCGTAACCAGCTGCTTGAAACAGTTGATACAGCGAGAGGGATTATCGAAATGCTTTATCAGAATGTGGTCGGAGGACGCGAGATTACAATCGATCAATGGCTCGAGGCCGTGGAAAGAACAACGAAAGAGGAAGTAGTTTCCGCTGCAGGCAAAGTGGAAATGGATACGATTTATTTCTTGTCGGGAACGGAGGGAGAATAATGGAGAAGATCGCATTTGACCAGCTTCAGGAGGAACTGTTTTATGAGAAGATGGATAATGGTTTAGAGGTATACGTTCTCCAGAAAAAAGGCTTTAACAAAACATATGCCACCTTTACAACGAAATACGGTTCCATCGATAACCGTTTTATTCCTCTAGGGAAAGATGACTATGTCCGTGTTCCGGATGGGATTGCTCACTTTCTAGAGCACAAGATGTTCGAGAAGGAAGATGGAGATGTGTTTCAGCACTTTAGCAAGCAAGGGGCCTCGGCGAATGCCTTTACTTCTTTTACACGGACGGCCTATTTATTTTCAAGCACGAGCCGTGTACACGAGAATTTAGAAACATTGCTTAATTTTGTGCAGGAGCCGTATTTTACAGAACAAACGGTAGAGAAAGAAAAAGGGATTATCGGACAGGAAATTCGCATGTACGACGATAATCCGGATTGGCAAGCCTATTTTGGTCTTATTCAAAATATGTATCACCATCACCCGGTTAAAATTGATATTGCAGGAACAGTGGAATCCATTGCGGATATTACGAAAGATCATTTATATGAATGCTACCGCACCTTCTATCATCCGAGCAACATGCTCTTATTCGTTGTCGGCTCCGTTGATCCTAAAGAGACGATTGAATTTGTCAGAGCGAACCAAGGAAAGAAAGATTATAAGGAGCAGCCAGAGGTGAAGCGTGCATTCGAGGAAGAACCGGAGCAGGTGAAAGAACCAAAGCAGGTACGTCAAATGAACGTACAAACAGCTAAGTGTGAAGTGGGGCTCAAGGCTGTCGATACGAATTTGCAAGGCAAAGAGCTGCAAAAACGGGAAGCTGTGATGAATGTTTTATTGGATGCGCTGTTTGGAAAGAGCTCGCCGCTTTACTACCAGCTTTACCGGGAAGGTCTGATTGATGAAACTTTTTATTATGACTTTACCCAGGAGAAAGGGTTTGGCTTCGCTATGGTCGGCGGAAATACAGCCAAACCTGAAGAGCTGGCAGAACGGGTGAAACAAATTCTGATGGAAGCTTCAGCAGGCAAGCACTTAACAGAAGAAGCATTGCAGCGGTCTGTTAAGAAGAAAATCGGATCGTTCTTGCGATCCATTAACTCGCCTGAATATATTGCAAACCAATTTACACGTTACGCCTTTAATGGGATGAACCTATTTGATGTAGTGCCGGTGTATGAGAGTGTTACGTTAACTGATGTAATGGATACAGCGAAACATATGATCTCCGAGGACCGGTTAAGCACGTTTCAAATTTTACCGAAATAACTGAAATAGGCAGCAGGAGATGTCCATCTAATTGACAGACACCTCCTGCTGCCATAAGTTTTGTAAATAGAGGAGAATACATAATGGAGAAATGGGCGCTTGTCACTGGCGCAAGCGGCGGCATTGGAGCGGAAATTGCCCGCAAGCTGGCGGCAGAAGGCTGGAACTTATATTTGCAGTACTTTAAAAACAAAGAAAAGGTAAGGCGCCTGCAAGCGGATTTAGCGGCCATGGGGGCAGAGGTCATAACCATACAAGCAGATTTAACGGAACACGGCAGCGCCGCTCTCCTGGCAGAGCAGCTGTTTGCAGTGGAGGCAGCTGTCTTTGCAGGGGGAACTGCTCATTACAGCCTGTTCCAGGACATAAAAGAGGAGGAAATTGACGAATTGTGGCAGCTGCACGTAAAGAGCCCGATGGTCATTATCCAGAAGCTTATTCCGAAGCTGAGAAGGGCGGCAGCGCCATCTGTCGTATTGGTTTCCTCGGTATGGGGACAAACAGGGGCTGCTTGTGAGGTTGCTTACTCCACTGTAAAGGGAGCTCAAATTGCTTTTGTTAAGGCACTGGCAAAAGAGCTGGCCCCCTCGGGGATTCGAATCAATGCAGTAGCCCCCGGAGCAGTAGACACACCAATGATGGGCCAGTTTTCGCCGGAGGAAAAACAAGAAATTGCAGACGACATTCCGCTTGGGCGGCTAGGCACGGCAGCTGAAATCGCTGAAGCTGTTCATTTCGTTTGCTCGTCTGCTTCTTCTTATGTTACCGGCCAGGTTCTGGGAGTAAATGGAGGCTGGTACACATAATAAATGCATAAACTCATTTTTGCGGGGCAAACTACTGTTGTAACTCAATAAAGGAGGGACTGCAGATGTCTGTACTTGACAACTGGCAAGAATGGAAAAGCTTCTTAGGAGACAAATTAAATCAAGCAACGACTGCAGGAATGAATAACGACACAATTAATAACATCGCTTATCAAGTTGGTGATTATCTTGCAGCTCAAGTAGATCCTAAAAATGAGCAGGAGCGAGTGTTAGCTGATTTGTGGTCTGTTGCTTCTGAAGAAGAGCAAAAAGCAATTGCCAGCATCATGGTAAAGCTGGTGCAGCGATAAGGTTAATTAGATTGTAAGGAGAGGGGAACTTTTCCCTCTCTTTTTTCTTTCATTCGCCGCGTAAATCATATATCATAGACTTTAGACATCAATAATAATTGGGCTTTTACGGGAAAGCCATTAGGAGCGTTTGTTATGTCTAAAAAAGAGTGGTATTTAGAGTACAGAATTACCAAAAACCGGCCGGGACTATTAGGTGATATTTCGTCCTTGTTAGGTATGCTTTCCATTAACATTGTCACTATTAACGGCGTGGATGAAGCAAGCCGCGGTCTGCTGATGCTTGCTGAAAGCGAGGATCAAATTAGAAGGCTAGAGTCCATCTTGGAGAAGATGGGCACGATCGAAATTATTAAGCTGAGAGAGCCTAAGCTGAGAGACCGGATGGCTGTGCGGCATGGCCGCTACATTCAGCGGGATGCAGACGATAAGAAGACGTTCCGTTTTGTGCGTGATGAGCTTGGACTTCTCGTTGATTTTATGGCTGAGCTATACAAGATGGAAGGCCATAAACTAATTGGTATTCGCGGGATGCCCAGAGTTGGAAAAACAGAGTCGGTTGTAGCTGCTAGTGTATGTGCAAACAAAAAGTGGCTGTTTATGTCTTCTACAATGATTAAGCAAACTGTTCGTGATCAATTAATTCGGGCAGAGTATAACCCTAACCATATCTTTATTATGGACGGGGTGGTGTCCACGAAGCGGGCCAATGAAAAGCATTGGCAGCTTGTTAGAGAGATCATGCGCCTGCCGGCCGTTAAGGTGGTAGAGCATCCGGATATCTTTGTGCAAAACAGCGAATATACGCTGGACGATTTTGATTATATTATCGAGCTTCGCAATCATCCTGATGAGGAAATTACATACGAGCCAGTTGAAAAGAATAACTTCTTTCAAGACTCAGATTTTGGTGGATTTAACTTTTAAGTATGGAAGGTGTTGTGGGTGACTGAGCTAGGAAACCGCTTAAGAGAAGCAAGAGAAGCAAAAAAGCTGTCGTTAGCTGACGTGCAGGAAATCACGAAAATACAGAAAAGATATTTAAGCGGCATTGAAGAAGGAAATTATGACATGATGCCCGGGGATTTTTACATTCGGGCATTTATTAAGCAGTATGCGGAAGCCGTAGGGCTTGATGCTGAGCAGCTGTTTGAGGAATATAAACATGAAATTCCTGCTGCAAGTGACGATGAGGTACCGCAAAGAGAGATTAATGCGGAGAAAGCGCGCACTACCGTTCCGGCGGAACCCTCCAAGCTGCTGGAGTATTTACCAAAAATATTAGTTGGGGCTTTCATTATCGGGGCTGTGTTCCTTGTATGGTTCCTTATTCCAAAGAATGAACCGAATGAGGTGGCTCAGGATGAGGAGTCAACCGTAGAAGCTCCAAATGAAGAGGTGAACAGCGGGGAGGAAGCAGTTAGCGGTACGCCGCAGGATAGCGAGAAGGCGGAGGAGGAACAAGATCCTAAACCTGCTGCTCCTCAACAAGAAAAGCCGGCAGCTAAGCCTCAGCCTGCTTTAGCTGCAGCCGGGGTAAATGGCAAAACAGCTGTATATCATTTGAAGAATGCAGACAAGTTCGAGGTATCTGTTCTATCAAAAGGGGAAACGTGGATAGGAGTAACGGATGGAAGCGGAAAGAGCCATTTTAGCGGTACGCTTACTAACGGCCAGTCTCAAACGTTTAATTTAACGGGGCAGAAGTCGGCAAAGGTGATTGTTGGATATGCGCCTGCTACAGAAGTAAGAGTAAATGGCCAGCCGGTGAAATACCAGCTTCCTGTAGACAAACAGGTGAGACAGGATATTGTTATCCAGGTTCAGCCAGCTGCACAGTAATGGAGCAGCTATTCAGCAGCCGTTTGTCAGCTGTCTGAAGATAGAATAGGTGGAGGGTCTGTTGTGAATTTACCGAATAAGATAACCATTGCAAGGATTGTAATGATCCCTTTATTTTTAGTCATCATGCTCGTTGACTTCGGGTGGGGAGATCTCTCTGTTTTAGGAGTGACGATGCCTGCATCTCACTTTTGGGGAGCTGTATTATTCATTATCGCCTCAACAACCGACTGGATTGATGGCTACTATGCAAGAAAGCTGGATTTGGTAACAAATCTAGGGAAGTTTTTAGATCCGCTCGCTGATAAATTGCTTGTATCAGCTGCGTTGATTGTACTAGTAGAATTTAATTTGGCTCCGTCATGGATTGTTATCCTAATCATCAGCCGGGAATTTGCAGTAACCGGTTTACGCTTGATTTTGGCAGGGCAGGGGGAAGTAGTCGCTGCGAACATGCTTGGCAAGATTAAAACATGGACACAAATTATTGCGATTGCAGCACTGCTTCTTCACAATGCGCCATTTGAAAACATTGGTTTTCCATTCGCAGATATTGCTTTATGGGTGGCTGCTTTTTTCACTGTTTGGTCAGGATGGGATTATTTCTATCTAAACCGCGGAGTTTTTAAACATTCCAAATAAGAGACTGTTTCAGCAGCAAGAGCCGAGTCTTTACAAGCGCCGCATAATGGCACGAGAAAAAAGATGCAAAGGCGCGCTGCTGGAACGGTCTTTTTTATATTAATGTTGAAAGCAGAAGGGATGAGTAAACTGAATGAATGCAGAAATTATTGCTGTAGGCTCTGAACTATTATTAGGACAAATTACAAATACAAACGCTAAATTTCTTTCACAGCAGCTGGCGGAAATCGGTATTAATGTGTACTATCATACAGTTGTCGGCGATAATAAGGAACGCCTGATTCATGCAATTAGAGAAGCAGAGAGCCGGGCTGACCTGCTTATCTTCACTGGCGGGCTTGGCCCAACAAAGGATGACTTAACGAAGGAGACGATCAGCACTCACATCGGCCGTCCGCTCGTATATGATCAAGCGGCTTTAGAGAGCATCGAAAATTATTTTGCAAAGACCAGGATTACCATGACGCCAAACAACAGAAAGCAAGCGCTTGTGATGGAAAAGAGCGTCGTGCTGCCAAACGATTACGGTATGGCACCAGGGATGCTGGTGAAAAAGAATAAGCATGCGTATATTCTTTTGCCAGGCCCGCCCCGGGAAATGCAGCCGATGTTTACCTCTTATGCAAGGCCTGAGCTGTTGAATATACTTGAAAAAGTAGAGAAGATTGAATCTCGGGTACTGCGATTCTTCGGAATTGGCGAATCAACCTTGGAAACGGAATTAGAAGACCTGCTGATTGCGCAGCAAAACCCTACTCTTGCTCCGCTTGCAGGAGATGGGGAAGTCACTTTGAGAATTACGGCTAAGCATGAGTCAGAGGCAGCGGCTCTGCAAATGATCCAGCAGGCAGAGGAGGAAGTGCTGCGTCGGGTAGGGGAGTATTTCTATGGTTATAACGATACGACTCTTGCCCGTGAATTGGCTGTTCATTTGAAAAAGCATAATTCCAGTATTGCCGCAGCTGAAAGCTTAACAGGCGGATTGTTCCAAAGTGAATTAACGGATGTTCCGGGAGCGAGTTCTTTCTTTAGCGGCGGGATTGTTTGTTATTCCAACGAAGCAAAAAAAGAACTAGTAAAAGTAAAAGAGGAAACGCTAGCCAGATACGGGGCGGTCAGTGCGGAATGCGCAGCTGAGCTGGCAGAAAACGTGCGTCGGTTACTAGGTGCGGAGTTTGGTATAAGCTTTACGGGAGCGGCGGGTCCAGAGCCCCTAGAAGGCCATCCTCCCGGTACTGTCTGGATTGGATTGTCTCGCAAAGGAAAAGAAACGGAAACCTTTAAATTAAGCTTGAGCGGGAGTCGGGCCGGTGTCCGAAAGAGGGCAGTTAAGTATGGCTGTCATTACTTATTAGCTGAGCTCTCTCAAAAAACATAAAGCCAGGCTATTCTTAGCCAGGCAAGCTTTCAAATAGATTGACTATTCTGTCTAAAAGGTTATATAGTTAGGTGAGGGAACATGGTAGACAGCGAGAAAGGAAATCTTCTTCTTAGAAAACAAGAAGAAGGTTTTTTTGTAAGTATTCTACATATCAAGTGAATGGAGGAAGAAATATGACAAAGGAATCTTGGGATCAAGAGACAATTTTGCTTCATGGCGGCCAGGTGCCTGATCCAGTGACTGGTGCCCGGGCAGTGCCGATTTATGAGTCAACTTCTTATGTGTTTGAAGATGCAGATCATGCGAGAGACTTATTTGCTTTGCAAAAGCCTGGTAATATTTATACACGTATTACTAATCCGACAGTTGACGTATTTGAAAAAAGAGTAGCTATGCTTGAGGAAGGAGCTGCTGCAGTAGCCCTTTCTTCCGGGATGGCAGCCATTGCTTTTTCGATTTTAAATGTAGCTCATGCAGGAGATGAAATTGTAGCGGCAGCTAATTTGTATGGGGGAACGTATAACCTATTTGCCAACACGCTTCCGAAGTACGGAATAGAAGTGAAGTTCGTTGATTCAACAGACCCTGAGAATTTCCGCCAAGCGATTACTCCAAAAACGAAGGCGCTTTTTGGTGAGATCATCGGCAACCCGTCATTGAACGTATTGGATGTTGAGAAGGTTGCGAGCATTGCACATGAGAATGATATTCCCCTTATTATTGATAACACATTCGCTTCTCCTTATGGGGCCAAGCCGTTAAAGTGGGGGGCAGATATTGTGGTTCATTCCGCAACGAAGTGGATCAGCGGCCACGGTACCGTGATTGGAGGAGTCGTAGTCGATGGCGGTACATTCAATTGGAACAGCGATAAGTTTCCAGGATTTACAGAACCCGATGAGTCCTATGGCGGATTAAAGTTTGCTGATTTAGAAGGTCCGGCGTTCGCGGTTAAGCTGCGTGTCCAGCTCTTAAGGGACTTTGGTCCGGCTTTAAGCGCAAACAGCGCCTTTTTGCTGCTGCAAGGCTTGGAAACTCTGCACCTTCGCATCCAGCGCCACCATGAGAATACGCTGGCCATTGTAGACTTCTTAAAGGAGCACCCCGGCGTAGAGTGGGTGTCTCATCCGAGCCTGGAGGACCATCCATCACATGAATTAGCCAAGAAGTATTTAAACAATACGTTCGGTTCGATTGTTATTTTCGGTATCAAAGGCGGACGGGATGCTGGAAGGAAAGTAATTGACCATATCAGTTTATGGTCACATGTAGCGAATGTGGGAGACGGAAAATCACTAATTATCCACCCGGCTTCTACCACCCATCAGCAGCTGAGCATCGAAGATTTGGCCAAGTCGGGCACGACAGAAGAAATGATCCGGCTGTCGATTGGACTGGAATCGCCGAAAGATTTAATCGCTGATTTAGAACAAGCTATTGAAAAGGCTACAGGTGTTGCCTCCTACAAATAAAAACTCTCTTAAGCGTGCCTCTGTCCTCCCTGACAGGGGCACGTTCTATGCGTAAAATTACCACCATTTCGGCGTATGTGGTAAAATAAAGAGGCAGTGTTCTTCTATATTTTATTGAATTTCTTCATCTTTTTCTTCAGTCTCGTCCCTCTATTTTTTGGAATAAAAAACCGAATAAATGTTCGATTTTTGCTTGAAATTTCACCGCTGAAAAGGTATAGTTAATATAGGTTTTGAAACAGTATATTCACGTGTGTTTAATTTATAGATTGCTAATTTCGAGGAGGAATTTTAGTGAACGATCGTCAAGCAGCGTTAGATATGGCCTTGAAACAAATTGAGAAACAGTTTGGTAAAGGCTCTATTATGAAACTAGGAGAGCAAACAGAGAGAAAGATTTCTACAAGCCCAAGCGGCTCGCTCGCGCTTGATGCAGCTCTTGGAGTAGGCGGATATCCGCGCGGACGTATTATTGAGATTTATGGCCCAGAAAGCTCTGGTAAGACAACAGTCGCTCTGCATGCCATTGCAGAGGTGCAAGCAAATGGAGGACAAGCAGCATTCATTGATGCCGAACACGCTCTGGATCCGGATTATGCTCAGAAGCTTGGCGTTAACATTGATGAATTATTACTTTCCCAGCCAGATACTGGAGAGCAGGCACTTGAGATTGCGGAAGCTCTTGTACGGAGCGGAGCGATAGACATTCTTGTTATTGACTCTGTCGCAGCCCTCGTGCCAAAAGCAGAAATTGAAGGAGAAATGGGCGATGCCCATGTAGGTCTTCAAGCCCGTTTGATGTCACAGGCTCTTCGTAAATTATCGGGTGCCGTTAATAAATCAAAAACAATTGCTATTTTCATTAACCAGATTCGTGAGAAAGTCGGAATTATGTTCGGTAACCCTGAAGTAACTCCAGGTGGACGTGCGCTTAAATTCTACAGCTCTGTCCGTCTTGAGGTCCGCCGTGCGGAAACTTTAAAGCAGGGCAATGAAATGGTAGGTAATAAGACAAAAATTAAAGTTGTTAAGAATAAGGTGGCTCCTCCATTCCGCGTAGCTGAAGTGGACATCATGTATGGGGAAGGTATTTCCAAAGAGGGTGAACTCATTGATATGGGTGCTGAAGCTGATATCGTGCAAAAAAGCGGTGCCTGGTATGCTTACAATGAGGAGCGCCTCGGTCAAGGGCGTGAGAACGCTAAGCAGTTCTTGAAAGAAAACCCTGAAATTCGCCATGAGATTATGACGAAGCTCCGCCAACACCATGGCTTAGATGCTGAGGTGGCAGAACCAGCGGAAGAAGAATCACTCCCGGAGGAATTCAACCTACTGGATGAGTAAAACAGGAAAGCAATGTCGAAAGGCATTGCTTTTTCTTATAGTCTTTTATTATTTCAGTTAAGAGATAAGGAAATACAATGCGAGCAATGAAACTCTTGACAACAAAAATTCACAACTATAAAATTGAGATGTGTATTTACATTTTTTCTCTTAACAACAGAAGTTAGCAGCTGAATATTGAAATGTTAACACAATGTATCAGCCGACATGTTTAAAGCATGGCAAAAGTTCATAGCAAGAGGAGGTGAAAGAATGGACGCCATTACAATCATCTCCATTTTGCTTGGCCTAATCGTCGGTGTCGTTGTTGGCTATTTTGTTCGAAAATCCATTGCCGAATCAAAGATTGCCGGTGCTAAAAGCGCTGCTGAACAAATCATTGATGACGCAAAACGCGAAGCAGAATCTTCGAAGAAAGAAGCTCTGCTTGAAGCAAAGGATGAAATTCACAAGCTTCGTACAGATACCGAATCAGAACTTCGTGAACGAAGAAACGAATTGCAAAGACAAGAAAATCGTTTGTTACAAAAAGAAGAGAACCTCGATCGGAAAGATGAATCTCTAGAAAAGCGTGAAGAGCAGCTAGAGAGAAGAGAGGAAGCTCTTAATGAAAGACAACAACATATTGAAGAGATGGACAGCAAAGTGGAAGAGATGATCAAAACACAGCAAGAGGAACTAGAGCGAATCGCTAGTCTGACTCGGGATGAAGCCCGCTCAATTATTTTAGAGCGTGTGGAACAAGAGCTTGCTCATGATATCGCTATCATGACGAAAGAGCAGGAAAACCGAGCAAAGGAAGAAGCAGATAAGAGAGCTAAGTCAATTCTTTCTCTTGCCATCCAGCGCTGTGCGGCCGATCACGTAGCAGAAACAACGGTTTCCGTTGTCACTTTGCCAAATGATGAAATGAAGGGCCGTATTATTGGACGGGAAGGAAGAAACATTCGCACCCTTGAAACATTAACGGGTATCGATCTTATTATTGACGATACACCGGAAGCGGTCATTCTTTCCGGATTTGATCCAATTCGAAGAGAAACAGCAAGAATTGCACTTGAGAAGCTTGTACACGATGGCCGTATCCATCCAGCTCGCATTGAAGAGATGGTGGATAAGGCGCGCAGAGAAGTGGACGAGCATATCCGGGAGGTCGGTGAGCAAACGACCTTCGAGGTTGGGGTGCATGGTATGCATCCGGATCTCATCAAGATCTTAGGTCGTCTGAAATATCGTACAAGCTACGGGCAAAATGTATTGAAGCATTCTATGGAAGTCGCTTACCTAACAGGTTTGCTAGCCGCCGAGCTTGGTGAGGATGAAACACTTGCCCGCCGTGCTGGATTGCTTCATGATATTGGTAAAGCTGTCGACCATGAAGTAGAAGGAAGCCACGTGGAGATAGGGGTAGAGCTTGCAACGAAATATAAAGAGCACCCTGTCGTCATTAACAGTATTGCTTCTCATCATGGTGACACGGAACCAACTTCAACAATTGCTGTACTCGTTGCTGCAGCTGATGCTCTTTCAGCTGCAAGACCGGGAGCCCGCAGTGAAACGTTGGAGAATTATATTCGCCGTTTAGAAAAGCTTGAGGAAATTTCTGAGTCATATGATGGCGTAGAAAAATCATTTGCTATTCAGGCTGGACGCGAAATTCGCATCATTGTGAAACCGGAGCAAGTGGATGATCTCCAAGCACACCGCTTGGCACGTGACATCCGCAAGCGGATCGAAGGAGAGCTCGATTATCCGGGTCATATTAAAGTAACCGTAATAAGAGAGACACGTGCGGTAGAATATGCAAAATAAGAAATGGGCGGTGTGAGAAATCACACCGCTTTGTTTTTTTATATGCCGTACATGGCCAGCTCCTCTCTGAATTAAGAAGCGGAAGAAGAAAGGAACGCATATGAAGATATTATTTATCGGTGATGTTGTAGGTTCTTTAGGACGCGATATGATTAGTGAATACGTACCTATGTTAAAAAAGAAATACTCCCCTGATTGGACAATTGTAAACGGAGAAAATGCAGCTGCGGGACGGGGAATAACGGAAAAAATTTATCGTAAATTTTTGGCGGACGGAGCCGATGCTGTTACTCTTGGCAACCACGCATGGGACAACAAGGAAGTCTTTGACTTTATCGATCATGCTAGAGAAATAGTACGTCCGGCTAATTTTCCAGAAGGCGCTCCCGGCACGGGTTTAATTTTTGTGAAAAAAGCAGGGACAGAAGTGGCTATTATTAACTTGCAGGGACGCACGTTTATGCCGGCTCTGGATTGCCCTTTCAAAAAGGCGGAGGAGCTGGTAGCCAAAGCGCGGGAACGGACCCCGGTCATATTTGTTGATTTCCATGCTGAGGCGACCAGCGAAAAACAAGCGCTTGGGTGGTTTCTGGATGGAAAAGTGTCAGCCATTGTCGGTACACACACACATGTTCAAACAGCGGATAACCGTGTGTTGCCGAAAGGGACGGCTTACTTATCGGATGTTGGGATGACTGGCCCTTACGATGCCATTCTTGGTATGGAGAAAGAGGCGGTAATGAAGAAGTTTATTACGAGCCTGCCTGTAAGGTTCGAGGTACCAAAGAGCGGCCGTACACAGTTGAGTGCCTGTCTGATTGATGTAGATAAGAAAACAGGGCGGGCGAAAGCCATCGACCGCATTTTAATAAATGACGATTTTCCTTTTCTTGCTGAATAAAAGTCTTTGTTCCATCAGACAAGTAATACAAGCCTCCTTCGCCGAATATAGTAACAATGGAAGGATAATGACCTACAATGTTCACTTACATGAACGGCGGTATGGTTAACAAAAGGAGGGCAAGAAATGGAGATATTAAAAGTTTCGGCAAAATCTAATCCTAATTCTGTAGCTGGTGCACTTGCCGGTGTTCTTAGAGAAAGAGGAGCGGCTGAAATTCAGGCAATTGGAGCGGGCGCATTGAATCAAGCAGTGAAAGCAGTTGCGATTGCCCGCGGATTTGTTGCTCCAAGTGGAGTGGATTTGATTTGTATCCCGGCTTTTACAGATATCGTCATTGATGGAGAAGAACGCACAGCGATTAAATTGATTGTTGAGCCCCGCTAATCTTTTGGAGTAAAGGATAACAAGAAACCGGTTCATCCGTGTAAATGTGTTTTTTCGTTTACACGGGTGAATTCATATCAACCATGTGTAAAATCAATGCCGAAAAGTGATTAATAGAAGAAATCTTATTTAATTTTTCGAAAAATTCTTGATTTCGTGGAAAAATAACGATATATTCTATTTATCATTCCGATTTACTTCATTGGTTTTGCGCGTTTGGAGGAGAGAAAAGGAAATGATCTTCGATGCCCATTGCGACGTATTGTATCAATTGCAGCAAGATCGTCATAAAACATTTGAGGATCCGTCGTTGCATGTTACATATACCCGTTTAAAGCAGGCAAACGCGAAAATTCAGTGTTTTGCTATTTTTTTATCGCCTTCTACAAAGCCGCATGATCGATTTAGAGCTGCCTTAGAGCAAGTTGAATTATTCTATGAGAAAATCATTCGTCCTTACCCCGATATGAAAGCTGTTACATCTAGAGAGGAAATGAATGATCTGAAAGAAGGAGAAATTGGAGCGGTCCTTACTTTAGAGGGCTGCGAAGCAATTGAGGAAGATCCTTTGAAGCTGACGACTTTGCTCCGTCTAGGTGTAAAGTCTATCGGTTTAACTTGGAATAATTCAAACGCGCTGGCAGATGGTGTAATGACAAAGCGGGGCGGTGGCTTGACGGAATTTGGAAATGAGGTGGTACAGTTATTAAACAAGTGGAATGTATGGACTGATGTATCCCATCTGTCAGAGAAGGCTTTCTGGGATGTGATAGCGCTAGCTGATGCGCCTATTGCCAGTCATTCAAACAGTTACCGCCTTTGTGCTCATCCGCGTAATTTAAAGGATGATCAAATTCGTGCATTAATCCAAAAAGACAGCGTGATTGGCTTGTCTTTCGTTCCTTTTTTTGTCAAGGAAGAGGGAACGGCCACGATGACAGATTTACTGCGCCATGTTGATCATATTTGTGGACTGGGAGGAGAGGATCACATCGGATTCGGTTCCGACTTCGATGGTATAGAGGAGACGATTGATGGCCTTAGCTCATATGAACTCTATACAGCTTGGGCAGAAGAGCTTGCTAAGCATTTTTCGGCCCGGCAAGTAGAGAAATTCTTATGGGGAAACTTTTCTCGGAGGTTTCCTGCACCATAAAATATCTTATAGTGCTTGATAATTAAACGTGATAAACTAAAAGAGTAACAGCTTTGAAGAGTTGAACGGACTAAAGGAGTTGGATAAACAATGGTTAATCAGCTTTCATGGAAAGTTGGAGGACAGCAGGGTGAAGGAATTGAAAGCACAGGGGAAATTTTTTCAATTGCTTTAAACCGATTAGGGTATTATTTATATGGCTATCGCCATTTCTCCTCCCGTATTAAGGGAGGACATACAAATAACAAAATTCGTGTAAGCACAACACCTGTACGTACGATTGCAGATGATTTAGATATTCTTGTGGCTTTTGACCAGGAGACGATCGACCTAAATTGTGGAGAGCTTCACGAAAATGGAATCATTATTGCCGATGCGAAATTCAAGCCTGTAAAGCCTGATCATGTGCAGGCGGATTTCTACGTAGTTCCATTCACAGAAATTGCTTCTGAACTAGGGACTTCCTTAATGAAAAACATGGTAGCTGTAGGCGCATCTTGTGCAGTTATCAATGTCGAAGTGGCAGCGTTTACCGGAGTGGTTGAAGAAATATTCGGCCGCAAAGGGGAAGCGGTAGTTCAAAAGAATATGGAGGCCATTCAGCAAGGCTATGACTATATGCTTAGTCAGCTTGGGGACAAAGTCAGCCCGCTTCAACTGGATGAGGCGGATGGCCGCCAGCGCATGTTTATGATCGGTAACGATGCGATTGCACTTGGAGCGCTGACTGGCGGAGTTCGCTTAATGGCGGCTTATCCAATTACTCCTGCATCAGAAATTATGGAGTATTTAATTGAGAAACTTCCAAAAGTAGGCGGAACCGTTATTCAGACAGAGGATGAGATTGCTGCGGCTACAATGGCCATTGGAGCAAACTACGGAGGTATTCGTTCATTCACTGCCTCTGCAGGCCCAGGCCTCTCTCTAATGATGGAAGCGATCGGGCTTTCCGGAATGACAGAAACACCGCTCGTGGTGGTGGATACTCAGCGGGGCGGTCCTTCTACAGGCCTTCCGACAAAGCAGGAGCAGTCAGACTTGATGGCGATGATTTACGGAACACACGGAGAAATTCCGAAAATTGTCTTAGCGCCAAGCACAGTAGAGGAAGCATTCTATGATACGATAGAAGCATTTAACCTTGCAGAGGAATATCAATGCCCGGTTATCCTTCTATCAGACTTGCAGCTTTCTCTAGGCAAGCAAACCGTCGAGCCGCTTGACTTTAGCCAAGTAGAGATTCGCCGGGGCAAGCTGGTACAAGAAGAACTGCCGGAAAGAGAAGATAAATCTTACTTTAAGCGCTACGAGGTAACAGAGGATGGCATTTCTCCTCGTGTTATTCCGGGCATGAAGAATGGCGTCCATCATGTAACAGGCGTAGAGCATGATGAGACTGGAAAACCTTCTGAGTCTCCAGCTAACCGTCAGGCGCAAATGGACAAGCGGATGCGCAAGCTAGATCGTCTTCAGTTGAACATGCCTGTTTATACGAATGCAAAGCATGAAGAGGCGGACCTGTTACTAGTAGGATTTGGATCTACTCGCGGAGCAATCGAAGAAGCTGTTGAACGTTTGGAGAAGGACGGAGTAAAAGTAAATCATGCGCATGTCCGTTTGGTTCATCCATTCCCGGCAGAGGAGCTGCTTCCGCTAGTTGAATCTGCGAAGAATATTGCAATCGTTGAAAATAACGCGACTGGCCAGCTTGCGAACATCGTTAAGATGAACGTTGGTCACGCTCATAAAATTAAGAGCCTCCTAAAATATGACGGCAATCCATTCCAGCCTCATCATATTCATGAAGGCAGCAAAGAATTATTCGAACTGTATTATTCACTTCCAAGCGGCAAGGAGAGTTTGTAATGGTCACATTTAAAGATTTTCGTAACGATGTCAAACCAAACTGGTGTCCGGGGTGCGGCGACTTCTCTGTTCAGGCTGCCATTCAGCGTGCAGTAGCGAACCTTGACTTAACGCCAGAACAGCTGGCTGTCATTTCGGGAATCGGCTGTTCCGGACGTATTTCAGGCTATATCCGTTCTTATGGTCTCCATAGTATTCACGGACGTTCTTTACCAATCGCTCAAGGTGTTAAAATGGCTAATAAGGACCTTACTGTGATTGCTTCTGGTGGTGATGGTGATGGGTTTGCGATCGGTATGGGACACACTGTTCATGCCATGCGCCGTAACATGGACATTACTTATATCATCATGGATAACCAGATTTATGGGTTAACAAAAGGACAAACATCCCCTCGTTCAGCGCAGGGCTTTGTAACGAAGTCTACACCAAAAGGAGCGATCGAAGGATCTGTCTCTCCGATGGAGCTGGCAATTACGAGCGGTGCTTCTTTCGTAGCTCAAAGCTTTTCAACAGATTTAAAGGATTTAACAGCGATCATTGAAGCTGGTATTCAGCATAAAGGTTTCTCTGTTATCAATGTATTCAGCCCGTGTGTAACTTATAACAAGGTTAATACGTACGATTGGTTTAAAGAGAATTTAACTAAGCTTTCCACAATTGAAGATTATGATCCAACTAACCGAGAGCAGGCAATGAACACGCTTATGCAGCATAATGGTCTTGTAACCGGTATTGTATATCAGGATAAAGATCGTCCGTCCTACCAGGATTTAATCCATGGCTATGCGGAAGAGCCGTTAGCTTCTCAGGACCTTCAATTTAATGAAGACACATTTAACGAGCTAGTAAAAGAATTTATGTAAGCAGACGAAAACCCGCTTTTGCGGGTTTTTGTTTTGTTCGCAGGCAATCTATTGTTTAATCAAATAGAAACCTTTATACTAAAGTAATGTGTACAATGGCAGGAAAAGATGCATGCAGAGCCTTGATAAAAGAGGGCCGTTGTACAAGGGTCTGATCAGGCTTTGCTGATGATCTTTCATATAGGATGTACAACGAGAGAAAGGAGTTTATTTATGAACGAAGAACAACGCCTGCAAGGCCAGCAAACAACTGAGAAAAATCCAACGGACAAAAAATCCGAAAAGGATTACAGCAAGTATTTTGAAACAGTATTTGTCCCTCCTTCCCTAAAAGATGCGAAAAAGCGCGGGAAGGAAGAAGTGAAATACCATAACGACTTTAAAATTGATGAAAAGTTCCGTGGCATGGGGAATGGCCGAAAGTTCTATATTCGAACGTACGGCTGTCAAATGAACGAGCATGATACGGAAGTGATGGCCGGCATTTTTATGGCTCTCGGATACGAAGCGACAGAGAATGTAGAAGAGGCGAACGTGGTTCTGCTTAATACATGTGCAATCCGTGAGAATGCGGAGAATAAAGTATTCGGCGAACTTGGTCATTTGAAGCGCTATAAGCAAGAGAACCCTGATCTTCTCTTAGGAGTGTGCGGATGTATGTCTCAAGAGGAGTCGGTAGTAAACAAAATTCTTAAGACATATAACCATGTAGACATGATCTTTGGCACGCATAATATTCACCGCCTTCCTGAGCTGCTGCAAGAAGCGTATATGTCAAAGGAAATGGTTGTAGAAGTGTGGTCTAAAGAAGGTGATGTATTAGAGAACCTTCCGAAGGTGCGCCGCGGAAATATCAAGGCATGGGTAAATATCATGTACGGCTGTGATAAATTCTGTACGTACTGCATCGTTCCATATACACGCGGGAAAGAGCGGAGCCGCCGCCCGGAAGAAATTATTCAAGAGGTGCGTCATTTAGCGGCACAGGGCTATCAGGAGATTACGCTGTTAGGCCAAAACGTTAATGCTTACGGCAAAGACTTTGAGGACATGAAATACGGTCTGGGCGATTTAATGGATGAAATCCGAAAAATCAACATTCCGCGTGTTCGCTTCACAACAAGCCATCCGCGTGACTTCGACGATCGTCTAATCGAGGTACTCGCGAAGAGAGGCAACTTAATGGATCATATCCATTTACCAGTTCAGTCCGGGTCAACAGATGTATTGAAGATCATGGCGCGTAAATATACTCGTGAACAGTACTTGGAGCTGGTACGCAAGATTAAAGCAGCGATCCCTGATGTGGCTTTAACAACCGATATTATTGTGGGCTATCCGAATGAAACGGAAGAGCAATTCGAAGAGACGCTTTCTTTATATCGTGAAGTTGGTTTTGAAGCTGCCTATACATTTATTTATTCCCCTCGTGAAGGCACACCGGCCGCAAAAATGAAAGATAACGTGCCGATGGAAGTGAAGAAAGATCGTCTTCAGCGCTTGAATGCAGTGGTTAATGAGCTTTCAGCTGAAGCAATGGCTAAGTATAAAGGACAAGTAGTACCAGTGCTTGTAGAGGGAGAAAGCAAAAACAACCCTGACATTCTGGCAGGCTACACAAATAAGAACAAGCTTGTGAACTTCAAAGGACCTAAAACAGCGATTGGTAAAATCGTCAATGTGAAAATCACAGAAGCGAAAACATGGTCGTTAAACGGGGAAATGGTAGAAGAACATGAGCTGGCTGAGGTGAAGTGAGATGAAGAAGTTTACAAAGGATGATATTCTGGCAAAAGCAACAGAGCTTGCGCACATGATTGCTGAAACGGAAGAAGTAGAATTTTTTAAAGAAGCAGAAGCGAAAATTCATGAAAATCAAAAAGTGCGTGAGAAGATTGCCAGTTTGAAAAGCTTGCAAAAACAAGCTGTTAACTTCCAGCACTATGGCAAGACTGAAGCGTTAAAAATGGTGGAAGAAAAGATGGCAAAGATCGAACAGGAGCTAGATGAGCTTCCTATTGTTCAGCAATTTAAGGAATCTCAAGTAGAAGTAAATGACATTTTACAAATCGTTACTTCAGCTATTTCAAATACAGTGACAAACGATATTATTGAGTCGACCGGCGGAGATCTGCTTCGCGGACAAACCGGCGCTCAGGTAAAAAACAGCATGCCAGGAGGCTGCCGTTAAGAGGTCTTTTTGTACTAAGCATCAGCTAAGCCAGCTGGTGCTTTTTTAATTTTTTGTATGTTCTAGGCACATGTCATGGTTTCCGTGCATATGATAAATGGAGAACATGCAAGGAGGGACGCTCGAATGGCAGAATATAGAGAGATTATTACGAAGTCGGTCGTTGCCAAAGGCCGGAAGTTTACTCAGACGCATCACACCATTTGTCCGCCGCATCATCCATCGAGCATTTTAGGCTGCTGGATTATTAATCATGAATATAAAGCAAAAAAAACAGGCAGAAAAGTAGAAGTGCATGGGACATACGACATTAACGTGTGGTATTCACATCATGACAATACCAGAACTTCAGTCGTAACGGAAAAAGTAGAGTATAAAGATATCATTAAGCTGAAGTATCGGGACGAACACTGTTTCGATGATAATGAAGTCATGGCCAGGGTGCTCCAGCAGCCCAATTGCTGTGAAGCGGAAATCACTTCGAATGGAACAAGAATTGTTGTGCAGGCAGAAAGAGAATTTTTAGTGGAGGTTGTAGGCGAAACTAAGGTATGCGTAGCAGTAAATCCTGACGGGTGTGATGATGACTGGGACTTTGATATAGATGATGATGATTATGAAGACTTGGATACGGCTTTTATAGATCATAAAAAAGACTAACAAGCATGCGAACTGGAACCTTCCAGTTCGCATTGTTTGTGTAAGCGGGCAAAAGCAGAGTATGGTATAATGTGAAGTTGAACATAGCTACGATTTCTTGAAAGGGATTGGGACAGATGAAGCAATACACACCAATGATCCAGCAATATTTGACAGTGAAGGCACAGTACGAAGATGCCTTTTTATTTTTTCGTTTAGGCGACTTTTATGAGATGTTTTTTGAAGATGCGACAAAAGCCAGCCAGCTTTTAGAGATTACATTAACGAGCAGAGATGGGGGCCAATCCGGGCGTATTCCAATGTGTGGGGTGCCTTATCATTCTGCTGCTTCTTATATTGAACAGCTAGTTGAATTGGGATACAAGGTAGCCATCTGCGAGCAGACAGAGGATCCCAAGCAGGCTAAGGGTGTGGTGAAGCGGGAGGTCGTTCAGCTTATTACCCCAGGCACGGTCATGGAAGGGAAAGGGTTGCAGGAGAAGGAGAATAATTACATTGCAGCGCTTATTCACGAGGCTGATGATACATATGCTTTAGCATTCTGCGATGTTTCTACTGGAGAGAGCCGGACTGCAAAGCTTTCTGCATTGGATGAAGTAATCAATGAGATATCTACGCTGCGCGCGAAGGAAATTGTTATTCAAGAAGAATTGGACGAGCTGGTACGGAAACAGCTGAAAGAGCGTCTGCAGGTGACTCTGTCCATAGAGGACACTGCAGAGGAACAAGAGGACTTCCAGGCATTGATGGAGGAAGTGGCTGACTCAGCTTTGCGGACAGCCGTTTCATTGCTTTTTCATTATTTGCACCGGACGCAAAAGAGAAGCCTTACTCATCTGCAGCCGGTTATTGTATACGAAGTCAACCAATTTATGAAAATAGATTTTTATTCAAAACGAAATCTGGAATTAACAGAAACGATTCGATCAAAAGGAAAGAAAGGCTCGCTGTTATGGCTGCTCGATGAAACAATGACAGCTATGGGAGGTCGAATGTTAAAGCAATGGATTGACCGGCCGCTGATTGATCCTGGGAAGATCAATGAACGTTTATCCATGGTGGAGGTGCTGATTGGCTCCTTCTTTGAACGTCAGGAAGTGAGAGAGCTGCTGAAGGAAGTATATGATTTGGAGAGGTTGGCAGGAAGGGTTGCATTTGGCAATGTAAACGGCCGCGATCTTGTGCAGCTGAAAAAGTCTCTCCAGCAGATCCCTGTACTAAAGGAACTGCTGCTTCAAATTCAGAGCCCGGCTGTGCATAAGCTTTCAAAGGCGATGAATCCTTGCGAGGAATTAACTGATTTATTGGAGCGGGCACTAGTGGAACAGCCGCCGATCTCAGTGAAAGAAGGAGGGATCATTCGGGAAGGCTTCCATCCGGAGCTTGATGAATATAGAGATGCCAGCCGAAACGGCAAGAACTGGATTGCCAACCTTCAAGCAGAAGAACGGGAAAGAACAGGTATTAAATCGCTCAAAATCGGCTATAACCGGATTTTTGGCTATTATATTGAGGTGACAAAGGCAAACCTTCACTTGCTTCAGGATGACCGGTATGAGAGAAAGCAAACACTTGCAAACTGCGAGCGCTTTATTACACCTGAATTGAAGGAGAAAGAGACGCTCATTCTGCAGGCGAATGAAAAAAGCGTCGAGCTTGAATACGAGCTGTTCCTGGAAGTGAGGGAGCAGGTAAAAGAATTTATTCCGCAGCTGCAGGAGCTGTCTCGTCTTGTCAGTGAGCTGGATGTGTTGCAATGCTTTGCAGAGGTCAGTGAGAAGCGTCAATATGTGAAGCCGCAGCTCACCAATAGCCGGGAGCTCTTTATTAAAGATGGACGTCACCCGGTAGTAGAAAAGGTAATGGATTCTCAGGAGTATGTGCCGAATGATTGCGTGATGGACGAGGAACGGGAAATGCTTCTCGTCACAGGTCCTAATATGTCGGGTAAGAGCACGTATATGAGACAAATTGCTTTAACGGCGGTAATGGCACAGATCGGCTGCTTCGTGCCTGCGTCCGAAGCAGTTGTACCGGTGTTTGATCAAGTATTTACGAGAATTGGTGCAGCGGATGATTTAATTTCGGGACAAAGCACATTTATGGTAGAAATGCTTGAAGCTAAAAATGCCGTAACCAATGCAACGAGACAATCACTCATCCTATTCGATGAAATCGGGCGCGGCACCTCTACTTATGACGGCATGGCTCTTGCCCAGGCGATTATTGAGTATATACATGAGCATATCCAGGCTAAAACGCTCTTTTCTACCCATTATCATGAGTTAACGGTACTAGAGGAAGAGCTTTCCCGCTTGAAGAATGTACACGTCAGCGCGGTAGAGCAAAATGGGAGAGTCGTTTTTCTTCATAAAATTAAGGAGGGAGCGGCTGATAAAAGCTACGGTATTCATGTTGCCCAGCTGGCGGAGCTTCCTGATGAACTGATTGAGCGGGCAGCAGCCCTGCTTAAGGAGTTTGAGAAGGAAGAGGCCGCCGCGTCCCCTAAAGTGAGGGTACAAGAGGGGGAAAAGCAAGAGCAGAAAACGGTCGTGAAAGAGGCAGCAGGCCAGCTCTCTTTCTTTGAAGAAGAACCAGCTTCTGTATCTTCCAAACCGGCTTCACCTAAAGAGAAACATATTATTGAAGAATTGAAGTCCTATGATCTGCTGGAGATGACTCCATTAGAGGCAATGAATGCCTTATATGCCCTGCAAAAAAAGCTTAAGAAATCGTAATCTTTTCCGGCTATTTGTACCGGAATAAAGAACACAATGACCAGAAGGAGAGTGAAGGAAGTTGGGAAAGATCATTCAGCTTGGCGATGAACTGGCTAATAAAATTGCAGCCGGGGAAGTGGTAGAGCGGCCCGCTTCCGTCGTAAAAGAACTTATAGAAAATGCGCTTGATGCAAACAGTACGGTCATTGAAGTTGACGTGGAAGAAGCAGGCCTTGAAAGCATTCGTGTCTTGGATAACGGTGATGGCATTGCCCCAGAGGATGTGCTTACGGCTTTTTCCCGTCATGCAACGAGTAAGATCAAAGATGAAAATGACTTGTTCCGTATTCGCACGCTCGGCTTTAGAGGAGAGGCGCTTCCGAGCATCGCAGCGGTATCAGAGCTGTCTGTGACGACCGGAACCGGAGAAGGGCCGGGCACAAAGCTGGTTCTTTCAGGTGGTGTCATACAGGAGCATGAACCGGCCTCGAGTCGAAAAGGAACAGATATAAAGGTGTCAGGTTTATTTTTCAATACACCGGCACGGCTGAAATATATGAAAACGGTTCACACAGAGCTTGGAAATATCACGGATGTTGTCAACCGTCTGGCCCTGGCTCACCCGGAAGCGGCTATTCGGCTTCGCCATAACGGAAGAGAACTGCTGCATACGACGGGAAACGGTGATGTACGTCAGGTACTGGCGGCTATTTATGGGTTAAATACAGCGAAGAAGATGATTCCGCTGACCGCTTCTTCTCTTGATTTTGATGTGAGCGGCTGGATCGCTCTTCCTGAGGTGACACGTGCCTCGAGAAATTACCTTTCTACCATGGTGAATGGACGGTTTATTAAAAATTACAGTTTAACGAAGGCAGTACAAGAAGGGTATCATACCTTGCTTCCAATTGGCCGGTACCCCATTGCTCTTCTCCATATCACGATGGATCCTATATTAGTGGATGTGAATGTTCACCCTTCAAAGCTCGAGGTTCGTTTTAGTAAGGAGCAGGAGCTGAAGGAACTGATTACCTCTTCTATTCGTTCAGCGTGGCGACAGGAAACGTTAATTCCGAGCAGTGTTCAGGCGCCGAAGAAGGTTAAACCGGTGTCCGATCAGCAGGCCTTTTCGCTTGACCATACGAGTTATGTTGAAAAGAGACAGAAAGAAGAACGTGTGCGAACCGTGCCTGTTTCCCCTGTTCAAAAGCAGGAGGAGCTGCTGCCGACGGAGAAAATGAAGGAGCTCTATGCAAGGGAGCTATATGAGCCAGAGCCCGGAACAAGAGAACCTTTCTTTCCATCAGAGCTGAAGGAGGAAAAGCCGGATCTTCTCCAATCGGCCTTCGGAGCAAGTGCTGTAAAGGAAGAAGTGGAGATGCAAGAAGAGCCAAGCGAGGATGATGAAAGCCGTCTGCCGCCTCTTTATCCGATCGGCCAGATGCATGGTACGTATATATTTGCCCAAAATGAAAAGGGGCTTTATATGATTGACCAGCATGCGGCACAGGAGCGGTTGAAATATGAATTTTTCCGCGAAAAAGTAGGACAGGTGGAAAAGGAGCTTCAGGATATGCTCGTACCAATGACACTCGAATATGCAGCGGATGATTGTATTAAAATCACTGAGCATTTAGAGGAGTTAAAAGAGGTAGGCATCTTCTTAGAGCCATTCGGAGAGCGGGCGTTTATCGTCAATAGTCATCCGCAATGGTTTCCAAAAGGGGAAGAGCAACAGATGATCGAGGAAATCATTGAGCAGCTGTTGTCTATGAAGAAGGTAGATATTAAAAAGCTGAGAGAAGAGGCAGCGATTATGATGAGCTGCAAGGCATCGATTAAAGCGAACCATCACCTTCGCCATGATGAAATCCAACAGCTTCTGGATGATCTGAGACGAAGCAGCGATCCGTTCACCTGCCCGCACGGCCGTCCAATTATTATTCACTATTCCACCTATGAAATTGAGAAAATGTTTAAGCGAATTATGTAAGGATCTACACTTCAGCCTTGGTCTATCTATGAACGAGGCTGAAGTGAACAAAAGACGAGGAGAATCAATCATGAGCTTTCATGGACAAAAAATTTTGCCGGCAGTTCGAACGATGAAAGACTTCGATAAAATGCTTGAAACGCCTTTTGAATATGGTGTTTTCTTAGATCTGCACATCGGCATGGTAAAGAGTGTGTTTGAGTACGCACACCAGCAAAAGAAAAAAATGTTTTTACATTTAGATTTGATCCATGGCTTAACAAGCGATGAACCCGCCGCTGAATTTATTGCTCAATATGCGAAGCCGTACGGGGTGATCTCTACAAAAGGCAATGCCTTGGTGAAAGCAAAGCAAAAAGGATTACTGGCAACCCAACGTGCATTTGTGATTGATTCCAGCGCGCTCGAAAGAAGCATTAAACTGATTGAGCGGACGGATCCTGATTTCATTGAAGTACTCCCAGGAGTGGTGCCGAAGGTAATTAACACACTTCACGAGAGAACAGGAAAGCCGATCTTCGCCGGGGGGCTGATTGAAACCCAGGAAGAGGTAGAGGCAGCGCTTGAGGCAGGTGCCTGTGCGATTACAACCTCTAACCGGGAGCTATGGAAACTGTATTATTAGTACAGGGGAAAGTGCAAGACTGTTGACACCGCTTACAAAAAGATTTATGATGGAAACAAGTTAATAATTTGTGATAGAGAACACGGAGACTCACAGCATATTCCTTTGTAAAGAAGGAGTATTCGTTGTGGTTTTTGTGTTCTTTTTATTTTGTCTGAAAGAAGGGGAGAACATGACACCATTCATGGGGGAATTGATTGGCACGGCCTTGCTCATTATTTTCGGGGCGGGTGTGTGTGCGAACGTAAATTTAAAAGGATCCTTTGCTTTTCAGTCTGGCTGGATCGTCATCGCGGCTGGCTGGGGGTTAGCTGTAGCGATGGCTGTATACGCGGTCGGACAATTCAGCGGTGCTCACTTAAATCCAGCTGTGACATTAGCTTTAGCGTTTGCGGGAGATTTTGCTTGGGGAGACGTTCTTTCGTATATAACGGCTCAAATGATTGGCGCCTTTCTTGGGGCAGCCGTAGTTTTTCTTCACTTTTATCCGCATTGGCGAGTGACAGAGGACGAAGGGACAAAGCTCGGTGTGTTTGCTACCGGGCCGGCTATTCAGCATACGGCCTCCAACCTTTTGAGTGAAATCATTGGGACTTTTATTTTGACTGTCGGCATATTATCTATTGGAGCGAATCAGTTTACGGAAGGGCTAAATCCGTTTATTGTAGGATTGTTGATCGTAGCTATCGGTGTATCATTAGGAGGAACGACAGGCTATGCGATCAATCCGGCGCGTGACCTTGGTCCGCGGCTGGCTCATTTCCTGCTTCCTATTGCAGGTAAAGGGAGTTCCAATTGGCCATATGCCTGGATTCCTGTCATCGGACCGCTTCTTGGCGGGTCGCTTGGCGGTTTGTTTTACCGGTCGGTTTTCCTTGGGGATACAGTGCCGGCATTCTGGGCGGTTGCCATTCTAACCGCAGCTGTTTGGCTGGTTGCATTTATAATAGGAAAGAAGCATCAGACAGTGTCTAATCAAGTAGATATTGGATAGAGAGAGGAAGAGAAACAGATGGACCAATTTATTTTAGCGATCGATCAAGGTACGACAAGCTCACGGGCTATCCTTTTCGATAAGAAAGGAGAGATCGTACACGTAGCGCAGAAGGAGTTTACTCAGCATTTTCCTCATTCTGGCTGGGTGGAGCATAATGCGAATGAAATATGGGGAGTCGTTCAGTCCTGCATTGCGGAGGTACTTTCTGAAAACAATATCGGAGCAGAGCAAATTGCTGGAATCGGGATTACGAACCAGCGGGAAACAACGGTCGTTTGGGAAAAGGAGACGGGTAATCCTGTCTATCATGCGATTGTTTGGCAGTCGCGGCAGACTGCTGATATCTGCGATGAGCTCAAGGAACAAGGCTATAATGACCTGTTTCGGAGAAAAACAGGCTTGTTGATCGATGCTTATTTCTCCGGTACGAAAGTGAAGTGGATTTTAGATAACGTCGAGGGCGCGCGCGAAAAGGCGGACAAAGGAGAGTTACTATTCGGCACGATTGATACGTGGCTGATTTGGAAATTGTCTGGCGGCAAAGCACATGTCACTGACTACTCTAACGCTTCGCGAACGTTAATGTATAACATTCATGAGCTTAAGTGGGATGAGGAATTGCTGGACATTCTCAATGTTCCTGCCTCTATGCTTCCAGAGGTGCGGCCGTCTTCAGAGGTCTATGCTCATACAGCAGCGAGTCATTTCTTCGGCAAAGAAGTGCCCATCGCGGGAGCGGCGGGTGATCAGCAGGCAGCCTTGTTCGGACAAGCGTGTTATGAGGAAGGCATGGCGAAAAATACGTACGGCACAGGCTGCTTTATGTTAATGCATACAGGGGAACAAGCGGTAGAGTCTGATCATGGACTGCTCACAACCATTGCATGGGGAATTGATGGAAAAGTAGAATATGCCTTAGAGGGAAGTATTTTCGTAGCGGGATCAGCCATTCAGTGGCTGCGGGACGGTCTTCGAATGATTAATGACCCGGCCTTGACGGAGGAATACGCGACGCGCGTGACTTCCTCTGAAGGTGTGTATGTGGTCCCTGCCTTTGTCGGCATGGGAACGCCTTATTGGGATAGTGATGCACGGGGGGCGGTATTCGGTTTAACGAGAGGAACAGAGAAAGAGCACTTTATCCGGGCTACGCTGGAATCACTCGCTTATCAAACGAAAGATGTTCTTGAGGCGATGGAAGCAGACTCAGGTATTTCCTTGAAGAAGCTCCGTGTGGATGGCGGAGTAGTGAAGAATAATTTCTTAATGCAATTCCAAAGCGACATGCTGCAGGTTCCAGTAGAACGGCCTGTGATTAATGAAACTACTGCTTTAGGTGCTGCGTATCTTGCCGGCCTCGCGGTAGGCTTCTGGAAGGACCGGAGTGACATTTCATCTAAATGGAAGATGGAGCACAATTTTTATCCGCACATGGAAAAAGAAGAGCAGGTCCGTCTGTGTAAAGGGTGGAAGAAAGCTGTAGAAGCTACTTTAGCCTTTAAGATTTGAATTTTTAGCGAAGCTGCTTTATAATAAAGATAAGTTAATACATTGTCCGGAGAATCTGAGAGACTCGTCTGCATAGCGGCATCATGCCGTTATGCTTTGACGAGTCTCTTTTTGTTTTTCTGGGACAGTGCCGGGGAAAATAGAAAGCGGAGGGAATATAATATGACATTTTCTAGCTTAAAACGAAAAGAAACGTTAAATAAGCTGCGGACAGAAGCATTTGATTTAGTCGTAATTGGAGGCGGGATTACAGGAGCCGGCATTGCACTGGATGCAACGATGAGAGGCATGAAAACAGCCGTTGTTGAAATGCAGGATTTTGCGGCTGGGACATCAAGCCGTTCAACAAAGCTTGTGCACGGCGGCTTACGTTATTTAAAACAATTCGAAGTAAAGATGGTTGCTGAAATAGGAAAAGAGCGGGCAATCGTATATGAAAACGGTCCTCACGTAACGACACCTGAGTGGATGCTTTTACCAATGCATAAGGGTGGTACATTCGGCAAGTTCACTACAGGGATCGGCCTGCGGTTATATGATTTTCTTGCTGGAGTGAAAAAATCAGAGAGACGGTCTATGCTGTCTGCAGAACAGACACTGCAAAAGGAACCGCTCGTAAAGAAAAATGATTTGGTAGGCGGCGGTTACTATGTAGAGTATCGGACAGATGATGCCCGCTTAACGATGGAAGTCATGAAGAAAGCTGTGGAAAAGGGCGCCGTCTCTATCAATTATGTCAAAGCGGAAGAGTTCCTGTATGAGAATCAAAAGGTTACGGGGATTCGTGCAAAGGACTTATTCACTGGCGAGACAATCAATATTCAAGCAACCAAAGTCGTTAACGCAGCTGGCCCATGGGTGGATGAGGTGCGCAAGAAGGATTATTCTGTAAATAATAAGCATCTGCGCCTTACGAAAGGTACCCACATTGTCATCGACCAATCTAAGTTTCCTTTAAAGCAGGCAGTATACTTTGATACACCAGATGGCCGGATGGTTTTTGCGATTCCTCGCGATGGGAAAGCTTATGTCGGTACAACAGACACGTTTTATGATAAAGACAAGGCGAACCCGAAAATGCTGGCTGAGGACCGGGAGTATTTGCTGAAGGCGATCCGCTATATGTTTCCAGAGGTAAGTATCCAGGAGACAGACGTGGAGTCCAGCTGGGCAGGTGTGCGCCCGCTTATCTATGAAGAGGGGAAAGATCCTTCTGAGATATCAAGAAAGGATGAGATTTGGGAAGGGGACAGCGGACTGATTACGATTGCTGGAGGAAAGCTGACTGGCTACAGAAAGATGGCTGAAATGGTCGTAGATCTTGTGTCTAAGCGTTTAAAGGAAGAAACGGACATCTTATTCAGTGAGAGCCAAACCGCTCATTTGCCGATTTCTGGAGGAGATATTGGCGGCTCTAAACAACTAGAGGCGTTTGTAGCGAGCAAAGCAAAAGAAGCTGAAGCTTACGGATTAACGAGGGAAGAAGGAGAGAGCCTTGCCCGTATGTATGGCTCTAATGTAGATGTGCTCTTTAAGCTTGCCCGTGAACATAAGACAGTTGATCAATTGCCTAAGAAGCTATATCTCCAGCTGTTATATGCTATTCATTATGAAATGGCTGCAAAGCCGGTGGACTTCTTTATTCGTCGGACAGGAAGCTTATTCTTCCGCATAGAGGAAGTCATTCGCTACAAGCAACCGGTCATTGATGTAATGGCTGAGGTGTTTGGATGGGAGCCGGCCGTTAAAGCTGCCTATGAACAGGAATTAGAAAAAGAAATACAAGATGCGCGAGTGCCGGTGGACCTGCAATAACGGCACGCACAAAATACCGTAAAGAAAAAAGATGGTCAGTCTACGAGTGAAGGCTGATCATCTTTTTTGTCTTATACTATAGAAAAGGAGGAGAATATGATGAGTGATTTAAACACATTGTTCCGCAGACGGATCGGCTTTTCCCAAGAGGAAGTGCTCACATTTGAAAAATTAAATACCGTTCTAGAAAAGACGGCGAAAAGGATTCCGTTTGAAAACCTGTGCATTATAGCAAATGAGACTGCCGGTATTACGAAAGAGAACTTAATAAGGAAGATCATTACAAGAAATGAGGGCGGCCTTTGCTATGAACTCAACTCCATTTTTTATTTATTCCTGGTTGATAACGGGTTTGATGCTGCTTTAGTTCGCGGAGTTATATACGATCATGCCAAGCAGCAATGGAGTGTAACAGGCAAGACCCACGCAGCGATTCTTTTGAAACATGCCGGACAGCTTTATTTAGTGGATACCGGATTTGGCGGGAATCTTCCATTAAAACCTGTACCGCTAAATGGAGAGGCAGTGACGTCAGGAAATGGAGAATTTCGAGTGGAGCAGACGGATACGGAACACGGCGATTACCTTTTTTATATGAAATTAAAGCATAAAGATAAAGAATGGAGAGTAGGGTACGCCTTTAATTCGGTAGAAACCATCGGTGAGGTATCTAAGCTGAATGAGATGCAAACGGTAATCGTTGAGCATCCAGAGTCCCCTTTTAATAAAAAGCCGTTAATCACCCGTCTGACTGACAGGGGAAATATTACTCTGTCGGGCAATGTATTGACGAAATGGACAGATGGAAAAGCGGAAAAAAGAGAGGTAAAGGAAGAAGTATTCGAAGAGACAGTGCGGACAAACTTCCGCTAACTCACCGGCTAACCTTACGAGCCGCCATATTTGCTGATATGGGAGCTGCGCTTCTTGTCACACTGAACAGTGTAAGGTTATTGAAGGTGGAGGAATAAAGGGAAAGCCTCGTGATTTCTCTTTTTATATACTCTTGGAGGTGGGCAGTATGGTGGGAAATATAAGATTTTTAAAATTTATTAAGAATAAATGGACTGAAATAAGGGAAAGCGGGAAAGAATGGGGTACTAGCTTTTGTAACTGTCTATTCTTATGATACGATGAAGAAAAATCGGTAAAGGCAGTGAAAAGATTGCAGGCAAAAGAAAAGCTAGTTGTTATTATTGGTCCCACCGCGGTTGGAAAGACAGCGTTGAGTATTCACTTAGCTAAAAAATTCGGCGGGGAAATCATCAGCGGTGATTCTATGCAGGTATACAAAGGAATGGATATCGGCACCGCTAAAATTACGTCAGAGGAAATGCAAGATATTCCCCACCATTTAATTGATATAAAAGAGCCGGATGAAGCATTCTCAGCTGCTGAGTTTCAACAGCTTGTGAGGAAGACAATAACAGACATCACGAACAGAGGCGCACTTCCCATTATTGTTGGGGGCACGGGCTTATACGTTCAGTCTGTTATTTATGATTATCAGTTTGCTGAACAGGGCGGCGATCCGCTGATTCGGAAAGAACTCGAGGAAGAGGCGGAACGCATTGGGAAGGAAGCTTTCTATGAAAAGCTGAAGGGCATCGATCCTGAAGCGGCCGCATCGATTCACCCAAATAACGTTCGAAGGGTAGTTCGGGCTTTAGAAGTCTACTACACAACAGGAGAGAAGATGTCCAGGCAACAAACAGAAGAGCCGGAGCTGCTTTATGACGCTGTGCTGATCGGTTTGACGATGGAGCGTGAACAGCTTTACCAGCGCATCAATAAGAGGGTGGACATAATGATGCAGAATGGCCTGCTTGAAGAAGTGACCGGTCTGTGGGAAAAAGGCATACGCAGCGGCCAGGCTGTTCAGGCCATCGGTTACAAAGAAATTTTCAGCTACTTAAAAGGAGAGGCATCTTTAGAAGAGGCTGTCGAGCAGTTAAAGCAAAACTCCAGAAATTATGCAAAGCGTCAACTCACATGGTTCCGAAATAAAATGCCGGTAAACTGGTTTGACCTCTCTAATAAGGAAGAGCGGATGGTAAAAATTCAGCAAATTTCAGATTTTATTGCAGGAAAGCTGCAGTTAAAGGAGAATAAGTAAAAGTATAGACAGAAAGAGGAGGAAATAAGCTTATGAAACAAGGGGTCAATATCCAAGATCAATTTTTAAATCAGCTTCGAAAAGACGGTACACTTGTGACTGTGTATTTATTGAATGGATTTCAATTGCGAGGTTATATAAAAGGTTTTGATAATTTCACCGTTTTATTCGAATCAGATGGCAAGCAGCAACTGGTCTATAAACATGCCATTTCTACTTTTGCTCCTCAACGAAACGTGCAAATTTCTCTGGAAGAACAAGAATAAATGAATTCGTGAGACGCGTACTTTTTGTACGCGTTTTTTTCATGTGCATGCAATGTTGGCTTTGAAGCTGGGAGGTGCAAAGAAAGCGGCCTGCGGCTTGTATTTTGTTTTCTTCGCATGGTTTGTTCTGCAGGTGAATAGAATGAAGCAAGGGAATTTATTTCTCGGGAAAGCGCAAGAAGAGACAGAATGTGACGGTTCGCGTCAAAGGTGGTGGGGTGATAAAAGTGAAGCAGCCAATTCGCATGAAAGATAATGGTCAGATCAATGTCGTGCTGCACACTAAAAATGAGCAAAGACAGCAGCCAGCCCCTAAAGAAAGCGTGTATAACTGGTCCAGCTCCTCCGAGCATGCGGTATTAAAGAAGATAGAAGGCGAACTGGACGCTTTAGTAGGATTAGATGAGTTAAAGAAGATGATCCGTGAAATATATGCATGGATTTTCATCAGCAAAAAAAGGGAAGCCAGTGGACTAAAGGCGGGCAAACAAGTGCTGCATATGATGTTTAAAGGCAATCCGGGCACAGGAAAAACAACGGCCGCCCGCATTATAGGAAAGCTCTTCTATGAGATGAAAGTGTTATCTAAGGGACATTTAATTGAAGCGGAGAGGGCGGACCTCGTAGGTGAATATATCGGCCATACAGCACAAAAGACACGCGATTTAATAAAGAAAGCGATGGGCGGCATCCTATTTATTGATGAAGCATATTCGTTAGGACGAGGCGGAGAGAAGGACTTTGGAAAAGAAGCCATTGATACACTCGTAAAGCACATGGAAGATAAACAGAACGATTTTATCTTAATTCTTGCCGGTTACCCAAGAGAGATGAATCACTTCTTTTCACTGAATCCGGGGCTTGAATCACGTTTTCCACTCGTTTTCCATTTTCCGGATTACCGTCCTGAACAATTGATGGCTATTGCTGAAAAAATGGCAGCAGAGAAAGAGTATAAATTAAGCAAGGAAGCAAAAACGAAGCTGCGGGAGCATTTCGTGCGAATCCGGTCTCACTCGACTCAGTCCTTTTCTAATGGCCGGTATGTGCGAAACGTGATAGAGAAAGCAATGAGGGCACACGCTGTGCGTTTGCTCGGAGAAAACAGTTACGAATACGAAGAATTAATGACGATTCAAGCAAGGGATATGGACCTTTAGAAAAGAAGCGGAAAAGCGGCAGTACCTTCATACATAACAATACTTTTTCAGATGATCGCTTACCTCTCCCAGCTGCACACAAAATATCCTTTTCCGCTTTGAACAACTAGTTTTTATTTTCAGAATATTGTGTTATAATATGAGAAAACGGGGGTATCATACGTTTAAGGTGATGAAATTGACAAAAAAACCAGCAAAAGAAAGAATCATGGATACCTCACTGGCCATGTTCGAAAAACATGGGTATCATGGCGTGACGGTAGATCAAATTGTGGAAGAAAGCGGAACATCGAAAGGAGGGTTCTACCACAACTTTAAATCAAAAGATGAACTTTTGTACGAGATCCATGACGTATTCATCACGTATGTACTTGACGGAGCACGGGAGGCGTACAGTCACCATGAAACGCCGGTAGGCAGGCTTTGTGCTCTCTTGTTATCCTTCATTAAGGTGTTTGACTTATACAAATCGCATATTACAGTTTTTTACCAAGAAAGCGCTTACCTTAAGGGAGAATTCAAGGAAGAAATCAATAATAAGAGGGACGAGTATCGCCGGATCATCCTCCAGATCATTCAGGAAGGACAAGCAAACGGTGATTTCCGGAAAGAAGTGCCAGCTGAAATTGCAGCGATGTCAATTATCGGCATGGTGAACTGGACGTATAAATGGTTCAGAAAGGATGGACGGTTTAGCATCGAGGAAATAGGCAGAATCTTTAATGACCTGCTCATTCATTAGTGTCGGAAAAAGGATTGCAAGATTCTGAAACACAAGCATATTTATTAAAAAGTCAGCCGGTTCAGTAAGCTGGCTATTATAACGTGTTGTGAGAGACCGACTAGTCCGTCTCAGGAGAGGTCAAATGGAGGGGGCATATATATGAATTTCGATTTAACGAAAGAGCAGCAGATGTTGAAGGAAATGATTAGTGATTTTGCTGAAAAAGAGATTAAGCCTCATGCACAGAAAATGGATGAATCGTCGGAGTTTGGTGAGCAGATTTTCAAAAAAATAGGGGAGCTCGGTTTGCTCGGCATTCCTTTTCCAGAAGAATATGGCGGAGCTGGTGGAGATACGGTTTCTTATGCGATTGCAGTTGAGGAGATCGGAAAAGCATGCGGCGGTACCGGCCTAAGCTATGCTGCAGCCGTGAGCCTTGGTGCGAGTCCAATTTATTACTTTGGAACGGAAGAACAAAAGAGGAAGTGGCTTGTGCCAATGGCTAAAGGGGATACGCTGGGCTCCTTCGGCTTAACAGAACCAAATGCCGGTTCTGATGCAGGCGGAACAAAAACGAAGGCAGTGCTTGATGGAAATGAGTATGTCATAAATGGAGAAAAGTGCTGGATTACGAATGCAGGCTATGCCCGTCAGGTGATCGTGACCGCTGTAACTGGCAAACGGGAGAACGGAAAGAACATTGTCTCGGCTATCATCGTACCGACAGATGCACCGGGGGTAACGATTTCCTGCAATTACGATAAAATGGGCGTCCGTGCCTCTAACACGTGTGAAATTGTATTGGATAATGTGCGTGTGCCGAAGGAGAACCTGCTTGGCGACAGCCAAAAGGGGTTCAGTCAGTTTTTGTACACATTAGACGGCGGTCGTATTTCGATAGCTGCTTTAGCTGTGGGCATCGCGCAGGCTGCGCTGGAGAAAGCGCTGGCATATGCTAAAGAGCGTGTTCAGTTCGGGCAGCCGATCTCTAAATTCCAGGCTATTCAATTTAAGCTTGCCGATATGGCTACTGAGATAGAGCTGGCGCGCAACCTCGTCTATAAGGCAGCTTGGCTGAAGGATCAGGGCCAGCCGTTTGGAAAGGAAGCAGCAATGGCAAAATTGTTCGCTTCAGAAACGAGCTTCCGCGCAGGCAACCAGGCTATTCAAATTCATGGCGGCTACGGCTATATGCGCGAATATGAGGTGGAGCGCCTGTTAAGAGATGCAAAGCTGCTTGAAATTGGAGAGGGTACATCTGAAATCCAACGCTTAGTGATCGCAAGGCATTTAGGATGCTAAAAGGATAAGAGGGGGACGAAGTGAAATGAGTGGATTGTTACGCGAAACGGTAGGAGAACTACTAGCCAAAAGAGCCGAACAATTTCCACAGCATGAAGCACTTATCTATCCAGATAGAAATTTGCGATACACATACAGTGAATTTGACCGCCTGTGCCGGAGGGCAGCTCGCGGATTAATGGCGCTCGGTATTGAAAAAGGAGAAAATTTAGCTGTCTGGGCAACAAATGTGCCTGAATGGGTCACTCTGCAGTTTGCAACCGGGAAAATGGGAGCTGTTTTGGTTACTGTTAATACAAATTATCGAGCTTCCGAGCTGGAATATTTATTGAAGCAATCAGAAAGCAAGACAATTATCCTCATAGAAGATTATCGAGGTAATTCGTACATTGACACCATTTATGAACTTTGTCCTGAGCTGCATGAATGTGAGCCAGGAAAATTATCCTCGAAACGGCTGCCGCTTTTAAAGAACGTTATTGTTCTTAGTGACAAGAGGTATAGAGGCACATACAGCTGGAGCGATGTCCTGGAGCAAGCTGACCAAGTGACAGAAGAGCTGCTGGATGCTAGAACGGAGGAGCTTTCAGCAGATGAAGTAATCAATATGCAATATACATCTGGTACAACGGGATTTCCAAAGGGCGTTATGCTTACACATAGCAATTTAATTAACAATGCTTTTAATATCGCTGGATGTATGCAATTAACAAAGGAAGACCGTCTTTGTATTCCTGTCCCGTTTTTTCATTGCTTTGGCTGTGTGATTGGCACTCTGGCCTGCGTGTCTGTAGGCGCGACGATGGTACCGGTGCAGGAATTTGATCCCGAAGCGGTGTTAGCGACCGTAGAGAAAGAGCGTTGTACTGCTTTACATGGCGTTCCCACAATGTTCATTGCTGAATTAAATCATCGTAATTTTTCAGATTATGACCTGTCTACCCTTCGAACGGGTGTGATGGCAGGGTCGAACTGCCCGGTAGAAGTAATGAAAGCAGTCATAGACAAGATGCATATGGAGGAAATTACAATTTGCTACGGTCAGACAGAGTCTTCTCCTGTTATTACGCAAACAAGGACAGATGATCCAATTAAGCTGCGCGTAGAAACGGTTGGACGGGCGCTTCCGAACGTCGAAGTGAAAATTGTAGAACCAGGCACCTCCAATGAACTGCCGCCTAATACGCAGGGCGAGTTATGCACGAGAGGCTACCATGTTATGAAAGGCTACTATAACAATGAGGAAGCAACGAGGGAAGCGATTGACAATGATGGCTGGCTTCATACCGGAGATCTTGCTGTTATGGATGAGAATGGATACGTAAGAGTAACAGGGCGTCTAAAGGATATGATCATCCGGGGCGGTGAAAATATATACCCGCGGGAGATCGAGGAGTTTTTGTATACTCATCCTAAAATCCTGGATGCTCAAGTCATTGGCGTGCCTGACGAGAAGTATGGAGAAGAGATTGTTGCCTGGGTCATTTTGAAAGAGGGAGAAGAGGCGGACGAACGCGAAATTCGAGAGTTTTGCAAAGGGAAAATTTCGCGTCATAAAATTCCTAGACAAATCTTGTTTACAAAGCAGTATCCGATGACCGCTTCAGGCAAGATACAAAAATTCAAGCTGCGGGAACAGACTGTAGGCGCATTAAAGTAAACGAAAAGGGGCGTTGCTCTTGTTTTCGAAAATATTGATTGCCAACCGTGGAGAGATTGCTTTACGAGTGATTCGCACATGCCAGAAGCTGGGGATTGCTACAGTGGCAGTGTATTCAGAAGCGGACAAAGAGGGCTTATTTGTCCGCGAGGCGGATGAGGCCTATTGCATTGGCAAGCCGCAAGTAAACCTGAGCTACTTGAATGTGGAGGAAATTATTCAAGCTGCCAAGAAAAGCGGGGCCGAAGCGATTCATCCGGGCTACGGTCTCCTATCTGAAAATGCTGACTTTGCAAAGAGATGTATACGCGAGGGAATTACTTTTATTGGACCGTCCCCTGATGTGCTGGAAGCGATGGGCAGCAAGATTCAAGCTAGAAAAACGATGAAGCAAGCAGGCATACCTATTATCGAAGGGGTGAACATTCCTCTCAAGGGAGAAGAAGAAGCGAAGAAGGCAGCGGCTGCTATTGGCTATCCTCTAATGTTAAAAGCGTCGGCAGGAGGTGGAGGTATCGGCATGCAGCTTGTCCATTCAGAGGAGGAGCTTGCTAAGGCGTTTGCCGGTAATAAGAAAAGGGCAGAGTCTTTCTTTGGAGATGGAGATATGTTTTTAGAGAAATATATTGAAGCTCCGCACCATATTGAGGTGCAGATTATGGCTGATTCTTTCGGGCAGACCGTTCCTTTATGGGAGCGGGAGTGTTCCATTCAGCGCCGGCATCAGAAAGTAGTTGAGGAGGCCCCGTCACCGTTTATAAGCGAGGAAACGCGCCAGAAGATGCTAGACGCAGCTGTGCAGGCTGCCGCAAGCATTGGCTATGTGAATGCGGGCACGATTGAGTTTTTAGTCGATCGCGAGCAAAAATTTTACTTTCTTGAGATGAATACCAGACTGCAGGTGGAGCATCCAGTGACAGAGGAAATTACCGGTTTGGATCTTGTAGAAGAACAGCTAAAGGTCGCTTCAGGTGAGAAGCTTTCCTTTACCCGGCAGGAAGTAAAAAGAAACGGGCATGCCATTGAGGTGCGCATTTATGCAGAAGACCCGAACACCTTCTTTCCTTCGCCCGGAAAGATTACTGAATTCCAGCTGCCGTCAGGGAAAGGAGTTCGTAATGAGTGTGCCATTGAAGCGGGTTCTCAAGTGACGCCTTTCTATGATCCTATGATTGGGAAGCTGATTACGTGGGGAGCCACTAGAGAAGAAGCTTGCAAGCGAATGAAAGCTGCATTGGATCAATACAAGGTAGAAGGAATCAAAACAAATATACCGATGCTGAAACAAGTGATTGCTCATGAGCAGTTTTTAAAAGGCATGACGACCACTCATTTTGTAAGTGACTACTATGTTCCAGAAAAAGTACAAACCAACTAAGGGAGTGTTAAGAATGGCTAAAATACAAGCAAGCATGGCAGGAAACGTGTGGAAGGTGCTGGTAAAGGAAGGAGAGGAAGTGAAGACCGGCCAAGATGTAGTCATTTTAGAATCGATGAAGATGGAAATCCCTATTACGGCTCAGGCAGATGGAAAAGTACAAAAAATATATGTGAACGAAGGGGATTTTGTGAACGAGGCAGATGATCTCATTGAGGTGGAATAGGAGGGTGTACATTGAAGCTTCCGAACAAAGTCACGATTAAAGAGGTCGGACCCAGGGACGGATTGCAGAATGAATCTCAGCAAGTAGGCACAGACAACAAGACTGCCTGGATTAATCGCTTATCGGAAAGCGGACTGTCCTATATCGAAGTAACCTCCTTCGTCCATCCGAAATGGATTCCGCAGCTGGCTGATGCGAAGGAGGTACTCTCTTCCATTAAGAGAAAGCCGGGAGTTACATATGCCGCTCTCGTACCAAACAGGCGCGGTCTGGAAAGAGCACTGGAAGGGAATGTGGATGAAGTCAGTGTATTCATGTCAGCAAGTGAAACACACAATAAGAAGAACATTAACAAAACGATAGCGGACACGTTGCCCGTATTGAAAGAGGTTGTGCAGGATGCCAAAGCAGCAGGCAAGTCGGTAAGAGGCTATTTATCTACCGTCATTGCCTGTCCTCATGAAGGATTGATTGAGCCGGAAAGAGTGAAGGCTATTGCCGGTGAATTAAGGGAAATGGGGATCGAGGAGCTTTCGCTCGGTGAAACAATTGGGGTCGCTGTGCCCTCGCAAGTAGAGAGACTGTTGGAAACATTGCTGCCTGATTTTTCGGAAAAGTTCCTTGCCATGCATTTTCATGATACGAGAGGTACTGCCTTAGCTAACGTATGGAAGTCGCTTGAAATGGGCATTACCACCTTCGACAGTGCTCTTGGAGGGCTTGGGGGCTGTCCATACGCCAAAGGAGCAGCAGGAAATGTAGCGACAGAGGACTTGCTCTATATGCTCGGGGCGGCTGGAATAGAAACCGGCGTTTCCATGGATAAGCTGATCGAAGCTGGAAGTTATATGGAATCTGTGCTGGGAAAGCCGATGAACAGCAGGCAGATGGAGGTTTACCGCAAAGTAGAAGTAGAGTAGAAGGGGCATGATCAGAGACAAGCAGAATAGAAGAGAAGGCCCACCGGCAACAAATAGAGGAAAGTGAGGAGAGGCAAATGAGCGAAACGGATGTGAAGACAAGCTATCAGGATAGAAAGGAGCGCGTACTGAAAGGCGGACAGGAGAAGTATCATGAAAAAAATAAAGAAGCTGGCAAGCTGTTTGTACGCGACAGACTTCAGCTTTTGTTCGATCAAGGCTTGCAGGCAGAGGACGGATTGTTTGCTAATGTAATGGCGGGGGATTTACCGGCAGACGGCGTTGTGACGGGGATAGGGAAAATCAATGGGCAGAGGGTATGCGTTATGGCGAATGACTCAACGGTGAAGGCAGGCTCATGGGGCAAGCGAACAGTTGAAAAGATCATACGTATTCAAGAAACGGCAGAAAAGCTCCGTTGCCCGCTGATCTATCTCGTTGACTCTGCTGGGGCAAGAATTACGGATCAAATTGAAATGTTCCCTGGACGCAGAGGAGCCGGCCGTATCTTTTACAATCAGGTGAAACTGTCTGGTAAAATTCCGCAAATTTGTTTGCTCTTCGGCCCATCGGCGGCAGGAGGTGCATATATTCCAGCGTTCTGTGATGTCGTGGTGATGGTAGAAGGAAATGCTTCCATGTATCTAGGCTCACCAAGAATGGCGGAAATGGTGATCGGTGAGAAAGTTACGCTAGAGCAAATGGGGGGCGCCAAAATGCATTGTTCCGTTTCCGGCTGCGGGGACGTGCTCGTAAACACCGAAGAAGAGGCGATTGAGTATGCAAAGAAGTACCTAACCTATTTTCCTGGCAATTACACGGAGAGGCCTGCCCGAACCGCACCTCAGCCGCCCGCTGATTTTGAGAAAACTATTGAGGAAATCATACCGAAAAACCAGAATGCTCCTTTTGATATGTATCAATTGATTGATCGTTTAATAGATAAGGAAAGTTTTTGTGAAGTGAAAAAGCTATTTGCAGCAGAGCTGATTACCGGATTCGGCCGGATTGAAGGGCAGCCGGTTGGGATCATCGCTAATCAGCCGCGTGTAAAAGGCGGAGTGCTGTTTCATGACTCGGCGGATAAAGCAGCAAAATTCATTAGCTTGTGTGATGCGTTTCATATTCCTCTTTTATTCCTTGCGGACGTGCCAGGCTTCATGATTGGAACGAATGTAGAAAGGGCAGGTATTATTCGCCACGGTGCTAAAATGATCTTTGCGATGAGCGAAGCCACCGTGCCGAAAATGACAGTGATTGTCCGAAAGGCTTATGGTGCCGGTCTTTATGCGATGGCCGGACCGGCGTTCGAACCGGATTGCTGTTTGGCTCTGCCAACGGCTCAAATCGCAGTGATGGGTCCAGAGGCTGCGGTGAATGCCGTGTACGCGAATAAAATCGCTGCCCTTCCAGAAGAGGACAGGCCAAAGTTCATTCAGGAGAAGCGGGAGGAATATAAAGAAGATATTGATATTTACCGGCTCGCTTCTGAGTTAATTATTGATGATGTGGTGGAGCCTGACCGGCTTCGTGAAGAGCTTGCGGCCCGGCTGGATGTGTACATGTCGAAGTACATGATATTCACCGACCGCAAACATGGTGTAAATCCAGTATGAGCAGAAAAGACAGCCTTTTCAGAACGGAGAAGCCGACCTGAGAAGGCTGTCTTTTTTTAGAACGAAGCGCTCTCTTTAGCATCATCTAGTTATATTTATAGATAGTGCCTGCAAGAGCGCAGAAATAGGCACACCAATAAGGATGTTACGGATGTCTCTGTCTCCAAATACTATAATCATACCGGATGCCTGAACGCCAAATAAGTCACAATCTTCCTCCGCCGCTGCCACCGAAGTTACTCATTTATTTATAATAAAAAATTTAAGGGGCGACTGACTAATAAAAATTAGAAAAACCTTTGCTATCAGCCCCTTAATTAGTATTTTTGCCTGCTTTTTGGTAAGATGTTGAATAATCAAAAACGCAAGGAAAGTGGGAAGATAATTGGATAATCATCAACGGGAGAAAGAGTATGCGATACTTGCGGGCTGCCAATTGACAGATGACAGTGAACAATTTGCTTATTCGATGGAAGAGCTGCGGTCGTTAACGGAAACAGCCCAAGGAGAAGTGAAAGCCGTTATTACGCAGAAAAGAGAGCGCATTGACTCAAGCACTTATATAGGGAAAGGCAAGCTAGAGGAGTTGAAGCGTTTAGAAGAAGAGATTGAGCCGGACCTTATTATTTTTAATGACGAGCTTTCCCCGAGCCAAATAAGAAACTTATCCACAGAGCTTAACGCAAGAGTAATTGACCGGACGCAATTAATTCTTGATATTTTCGCTCAGCGAGCCCGCTCAAGGGAGGGGCAGCTGCAGGTGGAGCTTGCACAGCTGGAGTACTTGCTGCCGCGGCTTGCTGGACAGGGGACTGCTTTATCTCGTCTCGGGGGCGGAATCGGTACACGAGGTCCGGGAGAAACGAAGCTTGAAAGTGATCGCCGCCACATCCGCCGGAGAATAGATGATATTAAGCGTCAGCTTCAAACGATCGTTCATCATCGTGAACGATACCGGAGCCGCCGCAAGAAAAACAAGGCGTTTCAGATCGCGCTTGTCGGCTATACGAATGCCGGAAAATCCACCCTGTTTAACCGATTGACCACGGCTGAGTCATTAGAAGAAAATCAGCTGTTTGCTACGCTCGATCCACTGACAAGAAAAGTGGTGCTGCCAAGCGGTTATCAGGCGATCTTAACCGACACCGTTGGCTTTATTCAGGATTTGCCGACGACCCTTGTCGCTGCTTTCCGCTCTACACTGGAAGAGGTAAGAGAAGCAGACCTGCTGCTGCATGTGGTAGACAGTTCTAACCCTGATTTTAACCAGCATCAGGAAACAGTGAATGAACTGCTTAAGCAGCTAGAAATGGACCATTTGCCGGAGCTGACGGTGTATAATAAGAAAGATCAGCGGCACGATGAGTTTGTTCCATCCTCCAGGTCAGAGCACTTGCTGATCAGCGCTTTTTTAGAAGAGGACCGTCTTGAGCTAAAGTCAGCGATTGAAAAAATGATGAAAGAGCAAATGGCGCCTTACCGGGGAAGAATTCCTGCATCGGAAGGCAGACTGCTTACTCAACTGAAAACAGAAACCATTGTAGAATCAGCTGTCTTTGATGAAGAGGATGAGACATATTTTGTGAAAGGGTTTGCGTTTAGCGACCATCCGATTGCGGGAGACATTCGTAAATATACAGAAGAATAGAAGGGAAACAGCAATGTTTGAGTTACTGACACATGGATATAAGCTTCAGCCTATTGCTGAAGAAGTAGAAAGACAAATCGCTGATGTGCATAGAGAGATTGATAAAATGGCCGAGACCAACCAGTTTCGGGTGCTAGAGAGCTTCCGGCGCCAGCAGGTGAGTGATTTTCATTTCACTCCATCTACCGGCTACGGTTATGATGATAGCGGCCGAGATACCTTAGAGCGCATTTATGCAGATGTACTTGGAGGCGAAGCAGCCCTTGTCCGTCCGCAAATTATTTCGGGCACTCATGCGATTTCTATCGCGCTTTTCGGTATCTTACGGCCAGGAGATGAGCTTCTCTATATAACAGGAAAGCCTTATGACACATTAGAGGAAATCGTCGGCATCTCGGGTACAGGCAATGGGTCTTTAAAGGAGTTCGGTATTGCTTATAACAGCGTTCCGCTTCAGGAAAGCGGACGTCCGGACTATGAGGCCATCCGGGCAGCCATTCAGCCGAGTACGAGGATGATTGGCATTCAGCGTTCAAAAGGCTACGCTGTCCGGCCTTCCTTTACTGTTGCAGAGATCAAGGAAATGATTGAGTTTGTTAAAGGGATTAAGGAGGACGTCGTTGTATTCGTCGACAACTGTTACGGTGAGTTCACAGAGGAGCGGGAGCCATGCCATGTCGGGGCGGACTTGATGGCGGGTTCTCTCATCAAAAACCCGGGCGGCGGCCTTGTGAAGACAGGGGGCTACGTCGTAGGGAAAGCTCCATTTGTAGAAAGCTGCTCATACAGAATGACCTCTCCGGGCATAGGAGCAGAGGCAGGGGCGAGTCTGTACAGTTTGCAGGAAATGTACCAGGGCTTTTTCCTCGCTCCTCACGTTGTAGCAGAAAGCCTGAAAGGAGCGGTCTTCACGGCGGCCATGCTGGAGAAGATGGGAATGAACACGACACCCAAATGGCATGAAAAACGAACCGACCTTATTCAGTCTGTGCAGTTTGATGATCGTGAGAAGATGGTGGCGTTTTGCCAGGCTATTCAGTATGCTTCGCCTGTCAATTCTCATGTCACCCCTTATCCAAGCTATATGCCAGGCTATGAAGACGACGTCATCATGGCAGCAGGAACATTTATTCAAGGGGCCAGCATTGAGCTGAGTGCTGATGGTCCGCTGCGCCCGCCGTTTGTCGCTTATGTGCAGGGGGGACTAACATATGCCCACGTAAAAATTGCCGTCTGCCAGGCGTTAAATACGCTTATTGAAAAAAATTTACTGTAAAAAAACAAACCGGTTCCAGCAGTTGATGCAGGGGCCGGTTTGTTTTTTTTATTATGTAAGGTTAGCTAACATAGGTTTGACAAGTAAATTTACGAGGTATATAATAACGGCGTTGAGGAAAGGAGAGATCATTGATGAGAAGCAGTATTCGGCGTTCTATGCCATTATTCCCGATTGGAACGGTGATGAAACTGACCGATCTATCGGCCCGGCAAATTCGCTATTACGAAGAGCATCAATTGATTCATCCACAACGGACGGAGGGAAACCGCCGGCTCTTTTCTTTAAACGATATTGATCGCCTTTTTGAAGTAAAGGACTTACTCGATGAAGGAATCAATATGGCAGGAATCAAAAAGCTTCTGCTAGAAGAAGGAAAGACAGTTGTACATAGTGACTTGAAGGATGAAGAAGGTAAAGGTAAGAAAGATTTCACTGACGAAGAAGTCAGAAAGCTTCTGCGCAAGGAATTAATTAACGCAGGGCGGTTTCAGCGCCCCGACTCTTCCTTCGGAGAGAAATTTCGCAATTTTCATTAAGACCAGCTATTTGCTGTTCAATTATTAAGCTTTATTATTTTGAGGAGGAATCCATCTGTATGGGCAAGTACACAAAAGAAGACATTATGAACTTGGCGAGAGAAGAGAATGTAAAATTTATCCGCCTGCAATTCACTGACATACTAGGAACTATTAAAAACGTAGAGATCCCGGTAAGCCAGCTGCAAAAAGCATTAGACAATGAGATGATGTTCGATGGTTCTTCCATTGAAGGCTTCGTACGAATTGAAGAGTCTGATATGAATCTTTATCCAGATTTAGATACGTGGGTTGTATTTCCTTGGACAGCTGAAAAAGGAAAGGTTGCCCGCTTAATCTGTGATATTTATATGCCGGACGGAACGCCATTCTTAGGAGATCCCCGCAGCAATTTAAAGCGTATTTTAAAAGAAATGGAAGAATTAGGATTCTCAAACTTCAACTTAGGGCCTGAGCCGGAATTCTTCCTATTTAAACTAGATGCTAAAGGTGAGCCTACTTTAGAATTAAATGACAATGGAGGCTACTTTGATCTTGCGCCGACAGATCTTGGTGAAAACTGTCGCCGCGATATCGTACTAGAGCTTGAAGAAATGGGCTTTGAAGTAGAAGCGTCTCATCACGAAGTCGCTCCAGGACAGCACGAGATTGACTTCAAATATGCGGATGCTTTAACAGCTTGTGATGATATTCAAACATTCAAACTTGTTGTTAAAACAATCGCAAGAAAACATGGATTGCATGCTACGTTTATGCCAAAGCCTTTATTCGGTGTGAGTGGTTCAGGAATGCACTGTAACATGTCCTTATTTAAAGACGGCAAAAATGCTTTCTACGATCCAGAAGGTGAATTAGAGCTAAGTGAAACAGCTTACCAATTCATCGCGGGCACGATCAAGCATGCTCAGGCCTTTACAGCGATTACAAACCCAACTGTCAATTCTTATAAGCGCCTTGTTCCAGGCTATGAAGCACCTTGTTATGTTGCTTGGTCCGGACAAAACCGCAGCCCGCTTATCCGTATCCCGTCTGCACGCGGCATGAGTACCCGTGTAGAGGTAAGAAGCGTAGACCCGGCAGCTAACCCATATTTAGCGATGGCCGTTCTTCTTCAAGCAGGGCTAGACGGTATTCGCAACGAACTGAAGGCTCCAGCGGCTGTTGACCGCAACATTTACACAATGGATGAAGAAGAAAGAAAAGCAGAAGGAATAGAAGATCTTCCATCCACATTGGCTGAAGCACTTAGAGAATTGAAGAAAAATCCAGTCGTTAGAGAGGCGCTTGGAGAGCACATCTTTGAGCATTTTATCGAAGCGAAAGAAATTGAATGGGACATGTTCCGTACGCAAGTTCACCCTTGGGAGCGCGAGCAATACATCCAAACTTACTAATACAACCAAAAGCCGCCGGCACATTCAGTGCTGGCGGCTTTTTTTAGGTGGGAATGGAATGACACAATGTCTGTGGTTGTTAACTGATAAGAGAATACACTTCTGTATCTTTCTGGTATCTATATTTATATTTTATTCGTGCAGCATGGAACCGGCCTTTTGACGGAGCCCGCAGTAAGCCTTCATAGACCGTTCGTGGCACATCGAAATACAAATAGATACCATTATGAAACTCCACCCTCATCGTACGGCTTTCTTCATCGTACCCAACGGCTTTTAAATGGCTGGAACGAACCGGGTTCATATCTATGATGAATCACCTCGCAAAAAATCTGTTCATATTCCTTCGTATTCATTCATACGTTTTATTAAACTAACAATCTATTAAACTCTGTGATCTTTGAAAATAAAAACTCCTTTCAGCTTCAAGGAAAGGAGCAAGGTGAAATTATTAATGAATATGTCTGTAAACACCAACCACTTTTCCAAGAATCGTGACAGTTGGCAGAATGATAGGTTCCATGGAGGAGTTCTCAGGCTGGAGGCGGATAAAGTCTTTCTCTTTGAAAAAGCGCTTCACTGTAGCTTCGTTCTCTTCTGTCATAGCTACAATGATCTCGCCGTTCTTGGCCGTTTGCTGCTGCCGTACAACGACGTAGTCGCCGTTTAAAATCCCGGCTTCGACCATGCTGTTACCTTCAATCTCAAGCATGAATACCTTCTCATCAGCAGGAGCAAGCCTCTCAGGCAGCGGAAAGAATTCCTCTACATTTTCGATAGCAGTGATAGGCAGACCAGCTGTCACCTTTCCGACAAGCGGAACATTTACTACGTTCTGTTTTGGTACAAGGTCTTCTTCTTTTGTATCTAATATTTCAATCGCACGCGGCTTGGTTGGGTCACGGCGGATAATGCCTTTGCTTTCTAAGCGGGCAAGATGGCCGTGAACAGTAGAACTTGAGGCGAGGCCAACTGCTTCTCCAATTTCTCTCACTGATGGCGGGTATCCTTTAGACTTTACTTCACGCTTAATGAAATCTAATATGTCTTGCTGCCTTTTTGATAGTTTCGTCATCCATCCACACCTCTTACGTTTATCGTTTTTCTGTATTATAGCACGGTACAGGGCAATATACAAACATAAGTTCGAGTTCCTGGCTTGACTCAAACAAATGTTCTTACTAAAATAATAGATAACAATACGAACGAATATTCGAGCGGAGGGATTTTGTTATGATAAAGACAGCACTAAAAGAAAATTACTACGTATTATTATTAGCAATTGTAACGATAGCAGCAGGGTTTATGCTGATTAGCGGCTTTAGCACACCGGATTATTCCTATGAAGAGGTCATTGTCCAAAAGGGAGATTCTCTTTGGAGTATAGCGGACCGATATGTAGCGGAAAATGGCATGAATAAGGAAGAATTTATTAAGTGGATTCAGGAGGAGAATCAGCTGCGGACCGTTAAGATTATAGAAGGAGACCGGCTCTTAATTCCCATTAGCGAGTCGAAGGCCTATCTTGATCGTCAAGTCGTACTTAAAGGGGAGTAAGCAGAGTGAAAGCAATCATTTATTGCAGGGTAAGCACGAAAAAGGAATCTCAAGAGACGTCTTTGGAACGTCAGGAAGAAGAGCTGCTGGAATTAGCCGCCAGCAGAGGATATGAAGTTGCAGCAGTAATTAAAGACCGGGCGAGCGGCTACGAGCTGGACCGGCCGGGAATGCTCGACCTGCTGGATAAGGTGAAAGCAGAAAAAGTATCTGCGGTACTAATTCAAGATGAGACACGGATTGGACGGGGAAATGCAAAAATTGCCCTGCTGCATTGCTTATTTAAAGAAGGGGTAAGGGTGTACAGTATCGCTGATGATGGAGAGCTTCGGCTGTCTGAATCTGATTCAATGGTTATTCAGATTGTCAGTATGGTTGAGGAGTATCAAAGGAAAATACATAACTTAAAAATCAAGCGCGGAATGAAGCGTGCTGTAGAGAATGGGTTTCAGCCTGAAAAGAATTTGAAAAACAGAGGAAACCCGGCAGGCAGAGAAAGAAAAGAAGTACCTATTGAAGAGATTGTCCGCCTGCGCAAAAACAAGCTGACATTTGATGAAATTGCGGCAACCTTAAGAGGGTTTGGTTATAACATATCAAAAGCGACTGTACATAGAAGGTTTAAAGAATACGCCGAGAAGGTGAATGAGCCCGTTAATTAGGCAACTTGCTTGTTTAGACGTCTTTTTTCTTATAGAATGAGAAGGAATCATCTTATAGAAAGGAGCGTCTGTTGAATATCTAACCATTTAAGGTTAGAGGTTGAACAGAGACAATCTATGCTTTCTTCAAATAAACTTGCACGTATCAATGAACTTTCTAAAAAGTCAAAGGCAGAAGGCCTTACACCAAAAGAGCAAGCGGAGCAGAAAGAGCTGCGCCAGGAATACTTAAATGCTTTCCGCAAGTCGGTAAAGAACACGGTAGAAAACGTGCGTATTTTTGATCCAGAGGGGAATGAAGTAACTCCTAAAAAGGTCAAAAACATTCAAAACCGAAAAAGAATGCATTAATGTAACTTCGTCTTTGTCAGCGGAAAAAGTTCATGTTCAATATGAATAGGTTAGTTAAGAATACTTGCCTTAAAAGCACGGAAAGCGGTATGGTTACGGACCTGTAAGCGCCCGCGCGGAAGAAGTGAGTCTTTGCTAATAGGAAAGGGCCGGCTGAAGCCGGTTTTTTTGTTATAAATTTGAGGCGGATGTTCTCCGAAATCTTGTATATTTTCTGAAAGACCTATAATATTAAGAAGGAACTACATTGTCTAGGAAAGGAAGTTTGCCATGTTCGACAAAGTTGATCAGTTAGCAGTCAATACTATTCGTACTCTTTCAATAGATGCGATTGAAAAAGCAAATTCCGGCCACCCAGGGCTGCCAATGGGCGCTGCCCCGATGGCGTATACTCTTTGGAGCCGCTTTATGAATCATAATCCAAAAAACTCCAAATGGTTCAACCGGGATCGTTTTGTACTTTCAGCAGGCCACGGCTCTATGCTGCTTTACAGCTTGCTGCATTTATCCGGGTACGATCTTTCTATGGAGGAAATTAAGAACTTCCGCCAATGGGGAAGCAAGACACCAGGACATCCGGAATATGGCCATACGGATGGCGTAGAAGCTACAACAGGTCCTCTTGGTCAAGGGGTAGGCATGGCTGTCGGAATGGCGATGGCTGAAAGACATCTAGCAGCTGTTTATAATAAGGATGATTATGAGGTTGTCAATCACTTTACATATGCCCTTTGCGGAGATGGAGACTTAATGGAAGGTGTAGCTTCAGAAGCTGCCTCTCTTGCTGGGCACTTGAAATTAGGCCGTTTGATCATGTTGTATGATTCTAATGATATTTCACTAGATGGAGAACTGGATAAGTCCTTCTCTGAAAATGTCGGGGAACGTTTCCAATCATACGGATGGCAATATTTGCGTGTAGAAGATGGCAACGACATGGAAGAAATTTCCAAAGCGATTGAGGAAGCACAAAAGGATACTTCCCGCCCGACTCTGATTGAAGTAAAAACAATTATCGGTTATGGTTCACCAAATAAGTCAGGTAAGTCAGATGTCCACGGTGCCCCGCTCGGTGAAGATGAGATGAAACTGACGAAGGAATATTACCAATGGACATTTGAAGAAGACTTCTATGTGCCTGAAGAGGTATACGGCCGCTTCGAGGAACTCATCGTTCAGAAGGGCAGAGAAGCAGAAGAAAAATGGAACAACCTATTTAAGGAATACCAGCAAAAGTACCCCGAGCTTGGCCGACAGCTCCAGGGAGCGATAAATGGTGAGCTGACTGAAGGCTGGGATAAGGATATTCCAGTATATGAAGAAGGAAAAAGCCTGGCCAGCCGTGCGTCTTCTGGTGAAGTGTTAAATGCGATTGCGAAAAATCTTCCTACGTTTATCGGCGGTTCTGCGGATTTAGCAGGCTCCAATAAGACAGCGATTAAAAACGAAAAAGACTTTTTCCCAGACGCATATGAAGGACGCAACATTTGGTTCGGTGTACGGGAGTTTGGCATGGGAGCAGCGCTGAATGGTATGGCGCTTCATGGCGGACTTCAAGTCTTCGGCGGCACCTTCTTTGTCTTCTCAGACTATCTGCGCCCGGCTATTAGACTATCTGCGCTAATGAATTTACCGGTCACATACGTGTTTACACACGACAGCATTGCTGTAGGTGAGGATGGGCCAACGCATGAGCCGGTTGAACACTTAGCGGCTCTGCGCTCCATGCCGAATGTATCTGTTATTCGCCCGGCTGATGCAAATGAGACAGCGGCGGCCTGGAAGCTGGCTGTTACGTCTAAGGAGACACCGACAGCGCTTGTACTGACTCGTCAAGGCTTGCCAACATTAAAAGGGACTGCTGAGACGGCAGCAGAAGGCGTAGCGAAAGGTGCTTACGTCGTCTCACCGGCCGGAAAAGAAACAGCTGATCTGCTGCTTCTAGCGACAGGTTCTGAAGTGAGTTTGGCTGTGGAGGCACAGCAAGCTCTTGAGCAGGAAGGGATTCATGCATCAGTTGTCAGCATGCCTTCTTGGGATCGCTTCGAGCAGCAAAGCGAAGAATACAAGCGTTCTGTCCTTCCGAAAGAAGTAAAGAAACGCTTAGCAATTGAAATGGGAGCTTCCTTTGGATGGGAACGCTATACAGGCGATGAAGGAGATATAGTAGCAATAGATCGTTTTGGTGCTTCTGCTCCAGGCTCTACTGTGATGAAAGAGTATGGATTTACAGCTGAAAATATCGTTTCACGCGCCAAAGCGTTGCTTGATCGTTAATAACAAAAGACAAGAAAGAAAAGCCGGGCAAGGCTTGCCTGGCTTTTCTTGTGGTTAAAAAATAAAGAATCGACAAAACTAGTGATTGTTTTTCCCAAAATTCAACAACTCCGGCAACAATTCTTTTCTATAATGGGAGAAAAGGACAAGCAGGAGGGATTGTGGGAATGAGGAGCTATCAAATTTATTGGATCGGTGAAGAATTTGCCCACTACTTCTATGGGCGTGAACATAGTTTTTTTCAGCTGTTTTTCGAGAGTACAATTAAAGGAAAAGAAGAAAAAAGTGTTATCGAGCGGCAGATTCAACATATCACACAGGAGTTTTCCTTAAGCGCAGTCGCTTCTGCCTTGAAAAAGGCACTAGGCGGCAAATCTGGTTTTTCGTCAGAGAGTGAATCGTTATACAAAGTAGAACTGCCGAAAGAAAAAGGAAAAGCAGTACTCCTGACAAAGAAGCATTGTCTTTACTTAAAGGCATCAGGCAGCTACGAAGCAGAAACGATTTTCTTCCATGCACTAAAGAAGTTGAATGCCTGCTTATTTGCTGTAGACTTCCAGCAAAAAAACTACGGCTGGCTCGCTCCGATCAAAAAAGAAATCCTCTTTAAGTAAGGAAAATTACTCTTTCATATTGTATAATGGTTTCCGGTTTAGTAAACTTTTATTAGACAATATGAAGGAGGAAGTATTTTATGTGGTATGTAATCGTCGGAATTCTGGCTTTTGCAGCTGGAATTGCGCTTGGATTTTTCTTAGCCCGTAAATATATGATGGACTACTTAAAGAAAAATCCGCCAATTAATGAACAAATGCTGCGAATGTTAATGATGCAAATGGGAATGAAGCCTTCGCAGAAGAAGATAAATCAAATGATGTCTCAAATGAACAAGCAATTCGATAATAATAAATAAAAGGGCGCTCAATATTGAGTGCTTTTATTTTGAGCTCATTGCGAGCATACAAAAAATGAGCACTATTCCTCAGTAGTTATCGGAATATGTGCTCATTTTTTGTATGGTTTATTAAAAGGCAGTGAAGAGACACGGGTGTACTTACTGTCATAGTGATTCAATAAATGATCGAGTTCCTGGCTGTACTTCACTGCCAGAGGGGAGCTTAAACCGTTAGCTGCCACAACCTTGAACAGCTCTGTCCGTTTTCTCTCGATGGCATCTAGCAATTCATCTTTGCGCACGGGTACGATTCCTTTCTGTAAAGTAATGAGACAGCTCTTGTAGTTTCTCTAGTATACCCAATCTTTTACTTTTTTTCAAAATTAAATACTTTCCTCTATTAGTTATTTATACAGAAAGGGGCTGCTTAGAGTTTATGAGGGTTTTTCTCCTCTCCAGCATGAAACTTTGTTACAATGTGAATGGAAAGGCAGGGAAGTACATTGACTGATATTAATATATTTTTAGCATTTGGAGCGGGCTTTCTCAGCTTCATTTCTCCATGCTGTTTGCCGCTGTATCCAGCATTTCTTTCTTATATCACCGGCATGAGCGTAAATGAACTGAAAAATGAAAACAATATGCTGCAGAAGCGAAGCATGCTTCACACCCTTTGCTTCCTGCTCGGATTCTCGCTGATTTTCATTGCTTTAGGGTTTGCTTCAAGCTTTATTGGTGACCTATTTGCCCGTTACCAGGACTTCATTCGACAAATTGGAGCCATCTTCATCGTCTTCTTCGGATTGGTTGTAACAGGTATTCTTCAGCCGACATTCATGATGAAGGATAGGCGAGTGGAATTTAAGAATCGGCCAGCTGGCTATTTTGGCTCTGTGCTGATTGGTTTAGCGTTTGCCGCTGGCTGGACACCTTGTACCGGGCCAATCCTGCTATCGGTCTTTGCATTAGCAGCGGCTAATCCGGGTTCTGGTTTATTGTACATGATTGCCTATACACTTGGATTTGCCATTCCATTCTTTATTCTGTCGTTCTTCATCGGCCGGATGAAATGGATTCGGAAGCATAGTGCAATGATTGTAAAGGTTGGCGGCTACATTATGATCGTGATGGGGATTGTTTTGTTCTTTGACTGGATGACGAAGATTATTATCTTCTTAAGTCCGTTTTTCGGCGGCTTTACGGGATTTTAAGGTCCCTTTGCTTTTTAGTGAAAATCAATTATAATAGCATAGCAAATGCATATGACAGATAAGGAATGATCAAAATGTGGATTGCGGCTTCAACCATTCTAGCGGTTCTTATGGGCATTGCCGCAATGATTGTGCGCATGAAAGCGGCGAAGAAACCAGCGTCAGCGAAGAAAATTATTTTGCCGCCGCTATTTATGAGTACAGGTGCCCTTATGTTTATCTTTCCGGTGTTTCGAGTGACACCTGTGGAATTATTGGAAGCTGTAGTGGTGGGAATGCTGTTCTCCATCTTATTAATAAAAACATCCAAATTTGAAGTTCGAAGCAGCGAGATTTATTTAAAGCGTTCGAAAGCGTTTCCCATTATTTTAATCAGCCTTTTAATCATTAGAATTATTGGCAAGGTAGTATTGAGCTCATCTGTCGATCTAGGAGAACTGAGCGGCATGTTCTTTATTCTCGCTTTCTCCATGATCCTGCCGTGGAGAATTTCTATGTACCTTCAATATCGAAAGCTGAAAACGAAAATGTCGAATGGTTCGCTGGATCATCAGACGATTCTATGAAGAAAGAGCCTGCTTATTAGAAAGCGGGCTCTTTTTTGTAGACTTAAAATAAGTGGTTATAGGGAGAAACATCAATTTGCATTTCATTGAGCTTCTTGCGCAGAAATTTATGGTCGCGTTTAGGAGTAGCCACAATATAGCCCCTAATAACTAAATCTTGGTTAATTCTTTTTGCTTTCTCTCTTAATGCGAGCTCGCCAATTTTTCCAGCGATTTTCTGGCGGGCGACATCCCGAAATAGCTCGGGGACCGGGCTGACAAGCTCTTCAAGCAGCTCTTTTTCAGGTTGCTGCCAAAGTTTTCTTGTTTTTTCGACGTAATATTCTTCCCAATCCATGTCTGATTTTCCGTCCGCTTTCGGAAGTCTCTTCAAAAATTTGCGGAACATAAAGAATCCGCCAATGGCAAAGCTTCCGATTAAAAAAAAGGTCCAAAAAAGAATAAAATAAGAAAACCAGCCTTCAAGCATGATAGCAACCTCCAAACTTATACTACCAATATTTATTATAGTCAAACATAAATCGAGGCACAACAGGAAACGGCCAGTTTAATGGATTCGGTTAAGAAGTGATTGGCGACGGAAAGAAATTTCGATACTATGATAGGAAGAGAAATTTTTGAGGTGAGATAAATGAAGTTTATACATACAGCTGACTGGCATTTAGGAAAGCTTGTACATGGAGTCTATATGACAGAAGAGCAGCGTGAAGTATTAGAGCAGTTTGCTAAAGTGATAGAAGAGGAGAAGCCAGATGCCGTTGTCATTGCGGGCGATTTATATGACCGTTCGGTGCCGCCGACAAGTGCAGTGGAATTATTGAATGAGATGCTGTTTAAAATCAATATTGAACTGGAAACACCGATCGTGGCTATTGCCGGGAACCATGACAGTGCTGAGCGGCTTTCCTTTGGATCATCATGGTTTCAGCACAGCAGGTTTTATTTGAAAAGCAAAGCGGATGATCAGCTGTCGCCGGTTCGGATCAACGGGGTCAATTTTTATTGTGTTCCTTATGCAGAACCGGGAGTCGTTCGGCAGCTGCTAGGCGATGATTCTATCCGGTCCCATCAGGAGGCTATGAAGGCATTGGTGGGCAAGATGGAGCAAGAAATGGATCATCGTGAAGTAAATGTGTTTGTCGGGCATGCATTTGTGCTTGGAGGACAAACCTGTGATTCAGAGCGGACGCTTTCTGTTGGAGGTTCAGGCTGTGTCAGCGCCGATGTCTTTGAGCCTTTTCACTATACGGCGCTGGGCCATTTGCATAGCCCCGATGCGATTAAGCATGATACCGTTCGCTATTCTGGTTCTTTATTAAAATACTCTTTCTCTGAAGCGAAACAGCGGAAAAGCATTTCGATTATCGACATAGATGACAAAGGGGTATTTTCCATCAAGGAACGGACATTGAAACCAAAGAAGGACATGCGCGAAATCGAGGGAACAATGGAAGAGCTATTGGACCCTTCACGAATCCAGGCAGAACAAGCAGAAGACTATTTAAAGGTTACGTTGCTGGATCAGGGAGCTCTGATTGATCCAATGGGGAAACTGCGCCAAGCCTATCCTAACATTCTCCACTTAGAGAGAAAGATAGAGCTGATCGACCAGCGGGAAAAGACAACCTATGCATTCGAAAGAGAAAAGAAGAAATCGGAGGTTGAACTGTTTGCTGATTTTTATCAGCAAATGACGACAGAAGACTTCACAAATGAAAAGAGAACCATCATGGAAAAAGTAATTCAGGAAGCACGTTTGGAGGCAGACCAGCGATGAGACCGATTAAGCTTACGATGCAGGCGTTTGGTCCTTATGCAGCCAGGGAGGAAATCGACTTTAGGCAGTTGGAGAACCGGACCATGTTCGTCATTTCTGGCAATACCGGGGCTGGAAAAACAACGATATTTGACGGAATCAGCTACGCTATTTATGGAAAGTCCAGCGGTGAGGAAAGAGCAGGGAATGAGCTCCGCAGCCAGTTTGCTGATGAAAGCATTCTGACTGAGGTGTCCCTTGAGTTCTCCTTAAAGGGACGGAGCTACGAAATTTACCGGGCCCCGCAGCAGGATAAGAAGAAAGAACGCGGAGAGGGCTACACGACGGTGACGGCGAAAGCAGAATTATATGAATTAAAAGCAGACGGTGAAAAAGAACTGATTGCAGCGAACGTTCGGGATGTTGATGAGAAGGTCAAAGAAATTATTCAGATCGATGCGAATCAATTCAGACAAATCTTAATGATTCCTCAAGGGGAATTCAGAAAGTTGCTTGTCTCCGACAGTAAAGAAAAAGAAAAGGTTTTGCAGCGGCTGTTTCATACTCAGTTTTATAAGCTGATTGAAGAAAAGCTGAAAAAGGAAGCAGATCAATTAGCAGAAAGGGTAAGGGGCAGCAGGCAGGAAAGGGAGCAGCTGTTAAACAGCATCGAGCCTGTTACAGAAAAAATGCAGCATCTCCTGCAGCAGGAGCCTCGTAATGAGACGGCTGTTTTTTCTCAGTTGGATGAGGAAATTCGCGTATTGAGAGATCATCTGCGAGAGGTTCAGCAAGAGATTAATGAACAGCAAACGGCACGTGACCAGCTCAATCAAGCCATTCATGAGGCAAAACGTCTTATTGAGCAGCTAAAGCACAAAGAACACCTCGAGGAAACAAAAAAGGAGCTCGAAGCTCAAAAGCCATTGATCGAGAGAAAGAAGGAAGACATTGAATGGGCACAAAGAGCCTGGAAGCTTGAGCAGCAGGAGCAAGTATGCTGGAAACTAAAGAAAGAGCTTGATAGAGAGAAGGAAAGGGCTGTGCAAGCGAACGCCGCGTTTACAGCCAGCCAGGAAGCATTGAAGAAAGCTGTATCAGAATGGGAGGAAGAAAGAAATAGGGAAGCCGAACGGAGCGAAGCAGCTGAAGCATTAAATGCCCTCCTAGCTCTAAGAGAACAAGTGTTCTCGCTTGATGAAGAGCAAGCTGCCCTTAGCCGTTTAAATAAGGAAGCGAAAGAATACGAGGAAAGGAAAGCCCAGCTTTCTTCACAGGGCAAAGAGCTGGAGGAGCGGCTTGAAAAGCTGGAAGAATGGATTGAGTCTTTAGACGGCTGGCAAAAGATACTGTATGAAGAAGAAAAGAAAAAACAGCAGGCAGATTTACAAATTCGTGTGCTGGACAAAGCTGCATGGACCAATCAGCGGCTGGAAGAATATCAGCGCCAAAGGGTGAAGGTAGAGCAGCAAGCGGTTGAGAAAAGACAGCAGCTTGCCGAAGCGGAGAAAAACGCCGCTTTGCTTGAGGAGAGCTGGCAGAAGCAGCAGGCGAGCATTTTGGCGCGAGCCCTTACTGAAGGCGAACCGTGTGCCGTGTGCGGGTCGACGGAGCATCCGCATCCGGCATCTATTCATCTTGATGCCCCGGAGAAGAATGAAGTAGAAGCAGCTAAACAGGAAACAAGGCGTTTAGAAGCAGCTAAACAGGAGGCAGAGCGTGAGCTGGATGCTCTCCTGATTCATGTTCAATCGGAGCAGGAGAAGGTGGAAGAGCTTGAAAGAGAAGCAAAGGAAGCCGGTATGCAAGTACATTGGTCACGTATGGCTGAGCAGAAAGCCGAGCTGATGGTCGTTCATCAGAGAGCCGAACAGGAAAGGAATCAAGCAGAGCAGCAATTGCAGCAAAAAGAAAAGTGGCTGGCCGAACGGCGGCAGTTGAACGCAAAGTGGAAGGAACAACGCGAGCAATTAGAAGAATACCAAAAGAAGGAGCTGGCTGCCCGGGAGGCGTATGCAGGCAAGCAGTCACAGGTGAAGGGACTGCTTGAGAAAATCCCGGCTCCAATTCGGGAGAAAGCGGCGTTTGAACGAGCGGTAAAACAAGCTGAGGCTAAAAAGAAGGAATTGGAAAGGCGTCTGGAAGAAGCCGTTCAAAGAAAGCAGGCCGCAGAAACAAAGCTTGCTGGAGCGGAAGCAGGCTTAAAGGAAAGAGAATGGGCACTCAAACAGCAAGAGGAACGTCTGGATGCCGAACGGGACCGCTTTGTTCAGCTGCAAACAGAGCAGGGATTTAAGAATTATAAACATTATGCAGACAGCAAACGCAGCGAGGATGAAGTAAAACAGCTGCAGGCTGATGTTAATCAGTTTAACGAGCGGTATCGCTCTGTTTCTGACCGGCTGCATGAATGGACGGAGAATTTAGAAGGTGTACAAGCACCGGACCTTTCCGACCTGTCAGCGAAGAAGGAAATTATTGAACAGCAGCTGGCTGAAAAAGATCAAAAGCGTATGCGCATTAATCATTTAATCAGCAATTACGACCACATCCAGACGCAGGTAAGGGCGATTAATGAAAAGCTAAAGGACCTGGAACAAGAATATGGCATTATCGGCCACTTGTATGAAATTTCTCATGGAAAGAACGTACATAAGATTACCTTTGAAAGGTACGTCCTCGCTTCTTTCCTTGATGACATTTTAACGGTAGCTAATGAGCGGCTCGTTAAAATGACAAGCGGCCGCTATACGCTTCATCGAAAGAAGGACCGGGCAAAAGGTAATGCTCAAAGCGGATTAGAGCTGCTGATATTTGATCAGTATACGGGCAAGGAGAGGCATGTGAAGACTCTTTCAGGAGGAGAAAGCTTCAAGGCGGCCCTGGCTTTGGCGCTTGGCTTAGCAGAAATTGTACAGCAATATGCTGGAGGAATATCGCTGGAGACTATGTTTATTGATGAAGGCTTCGGCACGCTTGATTCAGAGTCGCTCGATCAGGCGATCGAATCATTAATGGAAATTCAAGGTTCGGGAAGACTAGTCGGTTTAATCTCACACGTTCCGGAATTAAAGGAGCGGATTGATGCCCGCCTTGAGGTTGTCGCTACGCAAAGCGGAAGCTACACTCGCTTTCAGCTGACGTAAGTCCACAGCGAGCCTCTTCACAGAGGCAGGACAAATCATGTTCCTAGCTGGGCTGTTCTATTCATGAGTGAATAGAGCAGCTTCTTTATATAAGGACAAATAACATGAGGCTGTTCATAAATTGTTTAGAATAAAATACATACCAAGCATTGAGTTTGTATGACGTATCGCATAACATGAATGGAGAAGCGTACTAGCTTGCTTTCTAGGAGGGAAATAAAATGACACGATGGCGCAAGTATTTACTGGTCTCTGCGTTCACCCTGCTCTTTGTCCTCGCTGGCTGCGGAAATGATACTATTGAGCCAAATATGGATGTAAAACTGCAGGATTTTGAACATACGAATCAGAACAATGAGCAGGTCAGCCTTAACGATTTGAAAGGAAAGGTCTGGATTGCGGATTTAATTTTTACAAATTGTACAACCGTTTGTCCGCCAATGACTAAAAACTTAGCGGATTTACAAAAGGTGATTGAAGAAGAAGGCATTGATGATTATCATATCGTTTCTTTCAGTGTAGATCCCGAGGTGGATACACCTGAAAAGCTCAAGGAATATATTTCTTACTACGAAGTTAATGAGAAAAAGTGGGACCTTCTTACAGGTTATAGTCCGGAATATATAAGAGAATTCGCTGAGAAAAACTTTCAAACTTTAGCGATTCCAGATCCAAACTCTAATCAAGTTATGCATGGCACAAGCTTCTACTTGGTTAACAAAGAAGGAACAGTTGTAAAGAGCTATAATGGTTCAGAGGATGTACCGTTTGAGGAAATTGTTCAGGATATGAAAGTCTTAGCTGAGCAGGAATAACGCTAGGTATAAGCGCTGGCACAAAAAATGAGCCTTATTTTCGGCAGGTCATAATAGCTGCTGAAAATAAGACTCATTCTATTAATTTACCATATTGAAAAATAAAAACAAGACTTGATTTTTTACATTATTAACAAAAAATTCACAAATTTTTAATTGATTTTTTTTGTTAATTTGTGTAAGATAATTACACAGGATATTTTCTGAAAATTAAAAAAGGGGTGGAAAGAATGAACTACGGTGTTTACAAGTTCGGGTCATTCAATCAAGTCAAATGTGAATGCGGTTGGGAAGGTGTACGTGCAGATTTAAGAAAGGCTTTTGTTGTATTAGAGCAAACAAAATGCGGTACAATCTTTGATGCTGAAGATGTCTACATCTGCCCAGAATGCGGTGCAAGAAAGTATTAACCATTCTCCCGATATTTGCCTTCTACGAATTATTCATTTCCTATTTGCCTGCCAATCTATCGGATTGCCTGCTAATCTATTCACTTTTCAATTAAGACGGAGTAAGCCGAAGCGGCTGCTCCGTTTTCCTATGGACTCAAACATCCTAATTCCACGCGGATAGGTGAAAATACTTTTAAGACAAGCTTTATCATAATATAATATTTGTACGTGAATTTTGAGAGAAAGAAAGTGGTTATATGGAGAAAGCGGCAGAGAATTTCTTTTCAGGCCATTACGAGTCGCTGGAAACACTCGCTGATTTAATTAGTGAGGAGCTTGAGTGCCCGATTACAATAGAAGATGCTAACCATAGAATTATCGCCTACAGCCGGCATGAAGATGAAGTGGACCCGGTTAGAATTGCTACCATCATGAGGAGACGGGTGCCTGAGCATGTCATTAACAGCCTTTGGAAGGCGGGAGCCATTCCTAAATTGTTTGAGTCGGAGGAGCCAGTTGTTGTTCCTAAAATTGAACAAGTAAAGATTGAAGAGCGGGTGGCTATCTCTGTACGGAAGAATAAGGAAGTGGTTGGATTCATATGGGCACATCCACGTAAGCCGTTTGATGAGAAAAAGATTGCCATTTTGCAGGAGGCTGCTCAGGCGGTGAAGAATCAATTGATCCAGCGTCGAAATCAGCGCGAGAAGGCAGAAAAAAATGGGGAAGAGCTGCTTTGGAAGCTGTTAACTGGACACTTTTCCCGGATGAAAGACTTTGAGCAGGCGAATGAGCATTACCATTTGCGTGTAAAGGGGTCGCTTGCTGTTGTTATTTTTGACTTTATAGAGCCGATTACCCTTTCCGTCGAGCGGAAGGCGGGGTATCTAATTGAAACGATGCAGCAGGTTCCCGTAGTTGCAAAAACAGTTGATAATAGTCAGCTGATTTTATTAGTAAGACTTCCGGAGACAAACGAGTTTGAAGCGATGACAAACTTTATTGGGAATTTTCTTGAAAAAATGAAGGAACGCGGCCAAATGGCAAAGATTGTCCCTGCAGCAGGTTGTGTGGTTGATAATCCGTTGAAGGTGTCGGAAAGCTATCAGGAAGCATTATATGTATTTAAAATGAAGCAGCAATTTCCTGAAGCAACTGCGTCTATTTACAGCTATGAAAAGCTTGGAGTGTTTCAGTTTATTGAGGATTTAGCAGCGATTAGAAAAAAGAGCGGGTACCAAAATCCAATGCTTCAAAAGCTGAAGATGTATGATCGTGAGCACCATTCAAATCTTCAGGAAACCATCTTTGTTTTTCTTCAGCACGATGGCAATATTAATGAGGCAGCTAAAGCACTCCATATTCATGCCAATACCCTATCCTACCGTTTAAAACGAATATCTGAAATAGCCGGAATACAGCTAAAGGATGCGAATCAAAAGATGACGCTGTATTTAGACTTATTAATTCATCAGCTAGAGGGGGAGTTGTAGAAATTCACAAAAACCCCTCTCTTATTTTTTTATTTAGAATAATGAAAAAATTCGGATTCTATCATATTATTAAGTATATAGTGAAAATAAGGGAGATGTTGATATGATCATTGGTGTTCCAAAGGAGATCAAGAACAATGAGAACCGGGTGGCAATGACACCGGCAAGTGTCCCTACGCTTACCACAGCCGGCCATAAGGTGCTTGTAGAAGCCGGGGCTGGAATTGGAAGCGGTTTTACAGATGAAGAGTACAAACAGCTTGGCGCAGAAATCGTTGATTCAGCAAAAGCTGTTTGGGGACAGGCAGATATGGTCTTGAAAGTAAAAGAACCAATTGAGTCTGAGTATCAATATTTCCGCGAAGGTTTATTGTTATTTACGTATCTTCACCTTGCGGCAGAGCCGGCGTTAACAAAGGCTCTTGTAGAGAACAAAGTAACAGCCATTGCTTATGAAACCGTATCAGTTAATCGTACTTTGCCGCTTCTTTCACCGATGAGTGAAGTAGCTGGTCGGATGGCTGCACAAATCGGCGCTCAATTCCTTGAAAAGAACAAGGGAGGGAAAGGCGTTCTTCTCGGCGGTGTACCTGGTGTGCAAAAAAGCAAAGTAACCGTCGTCGGCGGTGGAATGGTTGGGACGAATGCCGCTAAGATTGCGGCAGGTCTAGGAGCGGATGTAACGATCATTGACCTCAATCAAGACCGCCTGCGGGAGATAGAAGATATTTTCGGATCAAGTGTTCAGACGTTAATGTCTAATCCTTTCAACATCGCGGAATCCGTGAGGGAATCTGATCTTGTTATCGGGGCTGTGCTTATTCCAGGAGCAAAAGCACCAAAGCTTGTTACGGAAGACATGGTGAAGGATATGTCCCCAGGCTCTGTCATCGTAGATGTAGCCGTGGACCAGGGCGGTATTTTTGAAACGGTGGATCGTGTGACTACTCATGATAATCCAACCTATACAAAGCACGGTGTCGTTCATTATGCGGTAGCAAACATGCCGGGAGCTGTCCCTCGTACGTCGACCATTGCCCTAACCAATGTAACTATTCCTTATGCACTTCAAATAGCTAACAAAGGTTTCGTTCAGGCTATTACCGATAATGAAGCATTAAAGCTCGGCGTGAACGTTTATAAGGGAGAAGTTACTTTTGAAGCGGTAGCAAGAGATTTAGGCTATGCATATAGAGAAGTGGGAGAGCTTCTTTAAATGATAAAAGGCCATCAGAAAAATCAATAGTTTACAACCTTGCTGCAGAGACAGCAAGGTTTTTTATGTCATTATTTTTACGAAATAGCCCTAAGATTAACCATGAATATATCATTTTTGTTAAGAACTATTCATTTCTATTAAGGTTCAAGCGCCTCCCTTCTTTATCAGTTATTCCATGATATAATTTCTGCAAGAAGTGAAGAAAAGATAAATTTTCATGAGAAATGATAAAGGAGGCAAGAGAGCGATGGAGAAAAAAGGGCATGCATTTTCTGTCAGTGTCTTGAAATGGGCAGCCTTTATATGTTTAGGTCTGCTTGTATGTATAGGCTCCTCGCTCTATTCCTCCTATAAAGAACAAATGAACCAAACAGCTTACGCTGAACAAATGGGAAAAGCGTATGAGAAAATGAGTAAGAATATACAGGAAGCAGAACAGCTTGTTTCCGATTATATAGAGGGGAAGGATTCCTCGGTCTCATCCCGCCATCTTCATGCCGTGAAGGAGCTCGAGAAAGAGGCGGAAGAGTGTCTTCTTATGATGGATCAATTATCAGATCCGCCGAGTGGAATGAAAGAAGCATACGCTCTTCTTCTAGATGCACATATTGCTTATAAGCAGTATGTACAGCTTGCCTTACATCCGCAGGAGCTGTCAAATGACTGGATGGATAAGGAAAGAAGACTGAAAGCGGAGCTGAACAGTCATTTAAAGCTAGTAAAGCAAAGAGTTGCCCAACGTTAAAAAGGATGAGCAGGCAGATAGCCGGCTCATCCTTTTATTATACGTCTAGCTCTGTGTGGGGTTTATAATTTTCCTTTAAACCCGGTATTGGCCTTTACAGCCACCTCGGCATATTTTTGCGCATCCGCTTTAGACGAAAGCACTGTACCAACATATCCTCCAAAGAAGCCTAACGGCACGGAGATGATAGCCGGGTTTGTCAGCGAAATGAGCGGAGTGCCGACGAAGATGGCTGTCCCTTCAGGACTAAATACGTTTGGACTGATAGCCACTAGCACTAAAGCTGAAATTAAACCTGTGAAAATAGCGGTTACAGCCCCTGTTGTGTTGAATCGCTTCCAATAAATTGTGTAGAGAATAACCGGCAAGTTTGCGCTGGCAGCTACACAGAACGCTAGAGAAACAAGGAAAGCGACATTCATGTTTTGAGCAAACAGGGCAAGTAAAATAGAGAAGACCGCCACGGAAATGGATGCATAACGGGCAGCAAGCATTTGCTCCCGCTCTGTAATCTTTCCTTTTTTAATAATCTGCCCGTAAATATCATGAGCAAAAGCGGATGCACCTGATAGAACGAGCCCCGCTACTACTGCCAAAATGGTAGCGAAAGCAACAGCTGAAACGAAGGACATCAGAATGTCTCCACCTAAAGCTTGAGCGAGCAAAGGTGCAGCCATGTTTCCTGCTTCATTGGCAGCCATAATATCTGTAGAGCCGACAAAGGCTGCAGCTCCGAATCCGAGGAAAATAGTTAAAATGTAGAAGATTCCAACGACCCAAGTAGCTACTACAACAGAGCTTCTTGCTGTTTTAGCATCTTTTACGGTAAAGAAACGCATCAGGATATGCGGAAGTCCAGCAGTACCGAGCACCAGCGCGATCATCATAGAGATCGTATCAAGAGAGTTTGTATACTTTAAACCGGGATTTAGAAAGCTTTCACCATGTGGAGTAGCTGTCTTCATTTCACTGAACATATAAAAGATATTGAAGTTGAATTTTGACAGGACCAGAACCGAAATAATGACCGTACCGATCATCAGAAGAACTGCTTTAATAATCTGCACCCAGCTAGTCGCTGTCATTCCGCCAAATAGAACGTAAATAGTCATCATGACACCTACGATTAATACAGCGATCCAATAATCAATGCCTAATAATAATTGAATAAGAGCACCTGCACCTACAAGCTGAGCAATCATATAAAAGATAACGATAGTAATGGTACTTAAAGCCGCCGCCGCACGAATTTTCTTCTGTTCGAAGCGGGCATTTATCATGTCAGCAAGCGTATATTTTCCTAGATTACGGAGCGGTTCAGCAACGAGATAAAGCACAACAAGATAAGCAACAAGGTAGCCTAGGCTATAGAAGAAGCCGTCGAAGCCGAACAAAGCAATCGCTCCAGCGATACCGAGAAAGGAGGCTGCAGATAAGTAGTCTCCGGCGATAGCTAGTCCGTTTTGCCAGCCTGTCAGTCCGCCTCCCGCGGTATAGAACTCACTCGCTGTGTTCGTACGTTTCGCAGCAAAATAAGTAACCACAAGTGTCAAGCCTACAATAACAACAAAGAATATTAGTCCAATGGCACTCATAGGGAACGATCTCCCCTTTCCTTCAGTTTAAACTCCTCAATGACTTCATCAGCCATGCCGTCGAATTGATTGGCTTTTCTTACATACAGCATGCAAAGAGTCCAAGTCATAATGAACTGGGCAAATGCAAAAACCCATACCCATGAGATGTCCCCGATTGCCGGTGCATTCAGTATAGTAGAGTAAGACGTCAGCACGGGCAATAAGAAGTAAAAGATTAAAAAGAATGCAGAAATCGGTACAATGAATTTGGTTTTCTTCCTTACCAAATCCTTAAACTTGGTGCTTTCAGTAATCTGTTCGTAGGTGACTTTGTCCGGAGAGGTTGAGAGCTTTTTGCTTTCCATATTCATCCTCCTTCACTTTTTTTACTGAAATAATGGAACATTCAGAATTATTATTAATTTTAAAGAGAGTCATTCGTTTTTGCAATCGCTTTCAAAAAATAATTTAATATATCGCGCGACAAAATCCGACAACATCTTTTAGAGAGATACCTTCCTTCGGTTTGTAAATGTCATCTTTTCTGCTTTTAGTATATAATGATACGTAAATAATCTGTACAGATTGGACGGATGAAAGATGAACGCAGGAAGACAGTTAGCTCATTCATTTCTATACTTGAGAGGAACCCACCTACGAATGGTGTACGTTATGCTGCATGAGCTGAGCTTTTGGGACCTCGTTTCTTCCAAGACGAAGGATCTCGTTTCTAAAGAACAGTCTGCTCATTTTTATGAATGGCTTGAAAAGGAAGCTGATAAGCTGAATGTAGTGGAAGACCAAGAGCTCCAGCTCGATTTGCAGCTGGAGTTAAGCAAAGCGATGAAGATTCCTATGCGCACGCTTGAAAATCCTTATCAGATCATTAAGCAGTGCGAGGATATTATTGAGGAAGTGTTTCATCAGCTTCATAAGCAGCAAAAGGACTTTCGCTCTGCCTACGAGCGGTCTGTAGAAAAGAACAAGCTTGAATTTCTTATTCATTGGGAGATGACGGAGCTGTTCTCCTATTTAAATGAAAAGCGCAAGAAGGAAGAGGAAGCTTCGGCGACTGTTTGGGCTCGAGAAGTTTTACAATATGTAGAGCAGCTTCCTTCTCATCAAAGTGAACAGTTGAAACATCAGCTGAATATAGTTGAGTGGACGGAAAAAGAGGCGGGGGCTGCTCTAGAAAGAAACCCTCTTCTTCTGTTCACTATGATTGTAAAGAAGGCAGGGTTTGGCTTTTATAAATACTTGCTGCATTCCTTCGCAAAGAAGAAGGAAGCAGGAGCTGCCGAAATGGCCGAGGCTCCATACTTTTCGGGATTGATGGATCCAGACTTGCTGCTTCCGCTTATTTTTAGGAGCGGAAATATTTTATACCGTTATCAAAACCTTCTATTTAATAAAGGGTTGCTGCCGGTGGTGCTTCTTGAGACGGCGCTTCCTTACCTTGCGGATCAAGCTGAAGAAGAGGTAGATGACGAAAAGCTTGCTATTATCTCTCAATCGTGGAATTGGCGGCTTGTGAATTATAAGAATATGCTTCGGGCTGTCAATGAAATGATCCAGAAGCAAAATGATTGGAGTAAAGGGTTATCTATCCTTAAAGAGGAGCTAAAGGAAGAGGAGTCTGCTTTTCAGCAAGCGGAGACTTACAATAAACAGCTTTACGAAAAATTGAAGAACCTCTTAAAAAAAGACCCGGCCCGGCCATACTTTGGCGAATTGAGCGTGAAAAACAACAGGTACCAGGAAAGCTTGAAAAGAATAGAAGAAAAGATGCAGAAGCAGGCGGAGTCGAAGAAAGGCATTATTCGTAGTGTATCCAAATTTATTAAATCAAGCTATTATCAGACCGAAAAGATACAGCTAGAAAAAAGAATTGAAAAAGTATTTGATGAAATGACGGCTCTTGTACTGGAGAAGTATCAAAATTATGAGCCAAGGTTAATTGAGGAAATATACGCCTCGAATGAACAGCTGGCCAGGCTGCAAACCAAGCAGCAGGATCTCCAGCAGAGGATCCGAAAATTTGAGACGAAGCTTGCGGAAGTGAAGCGGCAAGAGAAAGAGACGCGAAGTGATATTGCTGAGGCCGAAAAGCGGACGTACGGATTGTCTCAAATGTATAGGCTTGAAATGGAGAAAGAAGCAAATGCACATACTGATGCTAAATAAAAATCACGGATCAACAACGGCCTCTTAGCCGAACGGCGGATAAGAGGCTCTTTTTATGCGAACACTGGCATGAAAAGCGGGAATAAGGGGAAGTTATACATTATATGATTATCATCTTGCTTGATAAATAAGACTTTATTTGTTAAGGTGTTAATCGTTGTCGAATAAAATCGATCTGCTTCGACAACATACTTTCCCGTTCCCAAGTGCATTAATCAGTCTATCTGGCAAAGAAAGGAGAATACTGTGAAGAACATTTCAAATGTATTTTGGATTACACTTGCGCTCGTGTTGGCTTGTGTTATTTTCGGGGTAGCTGCTCCAGCTACATTCGAAGAGATGACAGCGAATGTGCAGGCTTTCATTACATCCGCTTTTGGGTGGTATTATTTAATTATAGTATCTGTTATTGTTTTATTTTGCGTATTTATGATATTTAGTCCCGTAGGAAGGGTGACATTAGGAAAACCAGGTGAGAAACCGGAATATTCCACACTATCCTGGTTTGCAATGCTGTTTAGTGCAGGTATGGGAATTGGTTTAGTATTCTGGGGGGCGGCGGAGCCGTTAAGTCATTTCGCCAGCGATCCTCCATTGGCAGAACCGGGGACGGACGAAGCATTAAAGGATTCGATGCGTTACACATTCTTTCACTGGGGAGTGCACGCGTGGGCCATTTACGCCGTTGTCGCCTTGTCTCTTGCTTATTACCAGTTTAGAAAAGGTGAGCCAGGGCTTGTCAGTGCTACATTGACGCCTGTACTTGGGGAAAAGGCTAGAGGGCCGCTTGGAACAGCAATTGATGTCATGGCTGTTTTTGCAACAGTAGTTGGGGTGGCCACAACGCTTGGTTTTGGTGCTGCTCAAATTAATGGGGGACTCTCCTATTTATTCGGTATTCGGATTGACTTCATGACACAGCTTATTATCATCGCCATTGTAACCGTTTTGTTCATAATTTCAGCTATGAGCGGACTTGGAAAAGGAATTCGAATCTTGAGCAACACAAACATGGTGTTAGCGGTAGCTCTTTTTGTCTTAGTGATAATAGTGGGGCCGACTCTATTTATCCTAAACCTGTTCACCGATACGCTCGGGACTTACGTTCAAAACATAGTAAGAATGAGCTTCCGAATCGCACCGTTGGATGAGGACAGCCGGACATGGATTAACGGCTGGACGATCTTCTACTGGGCTTGGTGGATTTCCTGGTCGCCATTTGTCGGGATCTTTATCGCCCGGGTATCAAGAGGACGATCTGTACGGGAGTTTCTTATCGGTACGCTGCTCGCCCCGGCTATCGTCAGCTTTTTGTGGTTTGCTGTGTTTGGCGGAACAGCGATGGATATGCAAATGGCGGGAGTAGTGGACTTAACTCAAAATGCGACAGAGGAAGTATTATTTGCTGTCTTTAATGAGCTTCCGTGGTCCTCTATTTTATCAATCATTGCCGTTTTGTTAGTCAGCACATTTTTCATTACATCAGCGGACTCAGCGACCTTCGTGCTTGGCATGCAGACAACACACGGCTCACTCACACCTCCGATTAAAGTGAAGCTGACGTGGGGGATTGCCCAGTCGCTTATCGCGGTCATTCTCTTATATAGCGGAGGACTGCAGGCATTGCAGAATGCATTGATCATTGCTGCCTTGCCGTTTTCAGTCATTATGATCCTGATGATGGTGTCGCTTTACCGCTCATTTAGCGCAGAAAGAAGAGAGATGCTAAAGGCGTTACGTCCTCGAGGAAAAAAGTAACCGTACGAAGCGGATAAGGTTTATTGGTTTAACCGTCTTGCGAAGCAAGGCGGTTTTTTGTTTGGGATATTTGTCACTTGAAGTTTTTGCGTTAGTTTTCTAATATAGATGAAAATTGACTTTCCATTGAAGGAGAACATCATGGCAAGAAGAAAATTTAAACGATCAGTAAAGAAGGCGGCGTTTCTTTTATTTATAGCGGCAGTCCTGCTGATGGTCTATAATCAAGCGAAGCAGATGGAGAATCATATGTTCGGGTTACCAGTGCCAAGAGAGTACATACCTATTTATCAGGCAGCTGAAAGAGAGTATGGTGTGCCTTGGGAGTTATTGGCGGCGCACCATAGAGTGGAGACGAAGTTTTCAACAATGGATCCTATGGTTTCCCCTGTGGGGGCGGAGGGGCATCTCCAGTTTATGCCCTGTACCTTTGTAGGTTGGAGTCATCCGACTTGCAGCGGCTTAGGGAAAGGAGATATCCCGGAGGAGGAGAAGACTGATCCGAATGTAATCCGAAAATACGGCGGATATGGAATTGATGCAAACGGCGACGGAAAGGCAGATCCTTACGATATTGAGGACGCTGTGTTTAGCGCTGCCTCGTATTTAAGAGAAAATGGCGCAGCGGATGGAGACCTGGAAACGGCGGTTTATGCCTATAATCACAGCAGGGAATACGTGGAAGATGTGCTTCAGTACTATGAGGAATATACATCGAGGGAATAAAGAGGTATATACATATGAAACGAAACTGGATATTTATCGCCATTGCTGCTTTCTCTTTAATGAGCGGCTGTACGTTAAGTGAGACAGCAGAGGATTCAGCAAGCCGTTTATCGCATACAGTGATGCAGGAGGAGCAGACAGTTACAGGAACCGTTACTTATGTAGTAGACGGAGATACATTTGATGTAAAGCTTTCAAATGGAGAAGAAGAGAGAGTTCGTATGACACTGGTGGATACACCAGAGACGAAGCATCCGCGGCTGGGGGTCCAGCCGTTTGGACAGGAGGCCGCTGCTTATACGAAAGAGAAGCTAAGTAATAAGGAAGTATTATTAGAATTAGACGTACAGGAACGGGATCAATATGGCCGTCTTTTAGCATATGTATGGCTGCAAGATGAACTGGTGAATGAGAAGCTGATCAACAAAGGGCTGGCCCGCATGGCGGTTTTTCCGCCGAATACAAAATATGTCGACCGCTTCACAGCGGTGCAGCAAAAGGCTCAGCAGGAGGGAAACGGTATCTGGTCGATAGAGAATTATGTAACAGATCGAGGATATAACAGTGAAGCCGCAGAGAAGCGTCCGGCAGCCAGGGAAAGTGACTGTCAAATTAAAGGAAACATTTCAAGCTCGGGAGAAAAGATTTATCATGTACCCGGAGGCCAGTCCTATGAGCAAACGAAGCCGGAGCAGATATTTTGTACTCGGGAAGAAGCAGAAAGAGCGGGCTTTCGGGCAGCTAAAAGGTAGCCGCCAGCTTAACGGAAAAGAGAATAGACCTTGTCTGCGCACTCCGAAGTGAAGAGGGCAAGAACGATATAAACGACCTAAACAGCAGGGTCGTTTTTTTATGCTTTTTTATTGTCTCCTTCTTTGCCATGAGAGAATGCAATAACACTTATCACGTAATCAAAATAGCAAGTGTCCAAAACTGTGATACGTTTAATATAACTAAGACGGAGGTGAGCAGAATGGAAGCGCCAAGCATGCGGGTACAATCGGAAAGAAGGCAGGTGCCGAAGCGGGAAGGAAAGGAGAGGGGAATTGCCAAAGGGATTGCCTTCACATTAATGATTGCAGCTGTTGCTGGATTGATTGCCAGGCTGCCTTTCTTCGAGATCATGGGAATTATGATCTTATCAATTTTGATAGGCATGGTTTGGAAAAACACGGCCGGAGTGAAGCTGGATTATCAACCCGGTATTCAATTCAGCAGCAAGGTATTATTGCGGGCGGGGATTATCTTATTGGGCTTTCGGCTGAACTTGCTGGATATTGCCGCTGCGGGATATGCTGTGCTGCTGACAGATGCTCTTGTTATTGCTTTTACTATGAGCTTTATTCTGCTGCTGGGAAAAGTGTTTAGGCTAAATAAGTATTTAACCGTTTTAATAGCCGCCGGTACAGCGATCTGTGGAGCAGCAGCTATTTTGGCCGTTGCACCTATTATGAGGGGAAAGCAGGAATATACAGCAATTGCTGTTTCTTGTATTGCGATACTCGGGACGGTCGGTGCTCTAATGTACATTTTTCTCTTTCCGCACCTTCCTATTACAAAGCATGAATACGGTATATTGACGGGAGCTACCCTTCATGAGCTGGCACATGTGGTCGCAGCAGCTGTGCCAGGGGGAGCAGAAAGCAGTGAGTCAGCTGTTCTCGTTAAGCTTGGCAGGGTTCTATTATTAATTCCTGTTGCTTTACTAATCAGCATGCTTGTGAATAGAAAGGAGTTAGCCGAAAAAGGGTTAAAAAGCTTACCAATCCCTTGGTTTATTTTCGGCTTTTTGCTCGCCAGTTTCGTGAATACATTAGCACCTATTCCGGAGCAGGTAATTGCTGTTTTATTATTGTTAAGCACGTATTTGCTGGCAATGGGAATGGCTGGGCTCGGGTTAAACGTCAACTATAGAGACTTTTCCAAAGAGGGCATTAAGCCTGTAGCTGTGGCCGTGATCGGTTTTGCTGGACTATTGGCGCTTTCTCCGCTCATCTTGCTGATTTTCCGCCTTTTATAGCACGGTTTCTTCTATTATCTTATTAAAAGTAAGTTGAAGATTAACAATCTATGACGCATAGACTATAATTAGGAAAAGGAGTGAAGGGGGAAACATATTGAACCTAGAACATCTGCGGCTATTCTATGCGGTAGCGAATAATAAAAACTTTTCTCAGACAGCGAAGGAGATGCATATTTCCCAGTCGTCGGTCAGCTTGCAGGTGAAGCATTTAGAAGATGTGCTGCAGGCAAAGCTATTTGAACGCACAACAAAAAAGGTGGAATTAACCCCTGCTGGAGAAATTCTATATGAGAAAGCAGGAAAAATGCTTTTTTTGATGAATGAAATTCAAAACGAACTGCAGGCGCTGAAAGGGGAAGTGACCGGCCGTTTAAATATTGGAGCCAGTCTAACTATTGGTGAGCATGTGCTCCCGTTTTTAATTGCGAAATATAAGAAAGCCTATCCTCTTGTTGATGTTCGTTTGAAAATGTGCAACTCGGAACAGATCATAGAGAAACTGTATAAGCACGAACTGAACTTAGGGTTTATTGAATCAATGTTGTCTTACCCGAATATTAAGCAGCTTCCTTTTCAGGAAGATGAATTGATCTTGGTGGCTTCAATGCACTCAAAGATTGTAGAAGAAGGAGATTTGCCTAAAGAAGCACTTGTTTCCCTTCCGTTTATTATTAGGGAGAAAGGATCCGGAACAAGGCAGGTAATGGAGGACTGTCTCCGAAGAAATGGTGTCAATCCTGATCAGTTAAATACTACGTTAGAGCTTGAACATACAGAGTCTATCAAGGGTGCTGTGGAAGCAGATTTAGGTGTATCGATTATTTCGCGGTCCGCTGTGAAAAAAGAATTACAGCTCGGCACGCTGAGGGAAGTGAAGGTAGAGGGTGTTCGGCTGGGAAGGCAATTTTACATGGTGTATTTCGAAGGAGCGCTTCAATTGACGAGCGAGAAGCTAATCGATTTTATCATGCCTCAGCGGCAGAAGCAGTAAGTAAAACAGAAAGGACGGGATGCTTATGGAAAAGTTAAACCCAAAGAACCCTATACCACTCCATATCCAATTAAGAGATAAAATAGAAGGTCTTATTAAAGAAGGATATTACCAAACAAAAATTCCAAGTGAACGGGAGCTGATGGAAGAATACGACGTAAGCAGAAGTACGGTAAGGGAAGCTGTTTCTCATTTGGCAAGGGAAGGAATTGTTGAAAAAGTACATGGAAAAGGAACCTTTATTTCTTCAAGAGCGATCCAGGATTGGTTAAGTTCTCTAACGAGCACGACGGAAACAATCCGGAACATGGGAATGACACCAGGAGCCAAGCTCGTTGATCATGGAACGATTATCCCGCCTAACGATATTATTGCAGCGACCGGGCTTAAAGAGGCTTATTTCATTAAGAGAATCAGGTACGCGAATGATATCCCGCTGGCGATTGAACTTCAATATTATCCTATGGAAATCGGTGAGAAGCTGGCCGAACTGGATATTGATGAAGGAACGCTCTTTGATTTGATTGAAAAAGATCTGGGCATCGTGTTCAAGGAGGCAGAACAGTTAATTACAAGCGGCTTTTTAGCACCTGAAGATGCAAGGCTTCTAGGCATATCAGAAACATTTAGCGTGCTCAACACGGAGCGCAAGCTGGTTGATCAAGCAGACCGGCTCATTGAATATTATGTTGCTTCTTTCCGTGCGGATATGTATTCATTCCGTATTAAGCTAAGCAAGAAAAGCAGCTAATGACTTTTTGCCGCCCTATTAAAATTGCAAATAGATAAAAACAGAAATTACAATAAGTAATATTTTCAGAATTAATTGAATATTTTAAAACCATGTGGTTTAATTTAATTAACAACTAGAAAACAGAATCAACTGGTACGGACAACATGACGACATTATCACCCCTCGTACGGTTGGATCACAGCAGCTGGATGAAATAAAGAGGTTGACAATCCATTAGTTAAAGGGGGCAGATTCGATGACTAAATTAGAAGTCCAGGATAAACAAAAGCTTATCCAGAAGGATCAGGATCACCTTTGGCATGCAATGAGCCGTCATGTTGAGGGAGGCCAGCCAACCATTGCTGATTCAGGCAAAGGAGGCTGGTTTACCGACACGGAAGGGAAACGCTACTTCGATGGAGTTTCGGGCTTATGGTGCTTGAACCTTGGACACGGTCAAGAGGAGATTGTAGAGGCAGCAGCAGAACAAATGAGAAAGCTGTCCTATTTTCCTCTAACATTAAGCCATCAGCCAGCCATTGAACTGTCAGCTAAAATAAGCGAGCTGTTAGGAGACACGTATAGAACATTTTTCTCCAACAGTGGTTCGGAAGCAAATGAAACCGCTTTTAAGATTGCGAGACAGTATCATCAGCAGAATGGAAATCCCGGAAAATATAAATTTATCTCCAGGTATCGGGCTTATCACGGTTCTACTCTCGGAGCATTAAGTGCGACTGCCCAAGCGAATAGGCGAGTGAAATACGATCCAGGCGTCCCGGGTTTTCTGCATGTGCCGCCTCCATACAGTTACCGCAATCCGTTCGGAGAAGGAACGAACTGCGATCAGGCTGCAGCTGACATGATTGATCAAGTCATCACCTGGGAGGGAGCAGAAACAGTTGCCGCTGTGATCATGGAACCATTTATCTCAGGTGGCGGTGTAATTATTCCATCCAATGAATATTTGAAACGAGTAGCTGACATCTGTCAGAAACATGATGTGCTTCTTATCGTCGATGAAGTGGTTTCCGGATTCGGACGTACAGGCAAGATGTTCGGATTCATGCACTCAGAGGGTGTACAGCCGGATATCGTAACGATGGCAAAAGGACTAACGAGCGGCTATCTGCCTCTTGGAGCAACAGCTGTCCACAACCGGATTTATGAAAAATTCAAAGAAAAAGGCACAGACAATCACTTGCGCCATGTTTCTACATACGGCGGCCATCCGGCAAGCTGTGCTGTTGCATTAAAGAACATTGAAATCATTGAAAGAGAAGGAATCGTTCCGCGAGTTGCGAGGCTTGGGGAGACATTATTAAGCAGACTAAACGAGCTTGCTGCCCACCCGTTTGTTGGCGAGGTACGGTCTAAAGGTTTCTTATATGGGCTGGAGCTGGTTAAGGACAAAGCAACGAAAGAGCCTCTTTCAGAAGAGATAATCGGCAAGATCATTAGCGAGTGTAAACAAAAAGGCTTAATCATCGGCCGAAATGGCGACACGGTGCCAGGCTTAAACAATGTGCTTATCGTGGCTCCGCCGTTAACCTCCACAGAGGAGGATTTGCACTTTTTGGTAAATACGATGTTTGAGATCTTTAACGGCATAAAATAATTGAAGAGAAGGGTAGGGATATAAATGGTTAAGACGGAAAAAGAACTAAGAGTAATGCAAGGCAAAAAGTTGAAAATGACACCGAGCGAGGCAATTGTTGAAACATTACTTGCTGAAGGAATTGACCAAATGTACGGCATTTTGGGCTCTGCCTTCATGGATATGCTCGATCTTCTGCCAACGGCAGGCATTAAGTTTATTCCGGTTCGACATGAGCAAAGTGCAGCTCACATGGCTGATGCGTTTACACGCATTACTGGAAAAGCAGGAGTCGTGATTGCCCAGAACGGACCGGGTGTGACAAATATGGTTACATCAGTAGCGGCCGCTAATATGGCGCATACGCCTATGGTTGTCATTTCACCGTCTGCAGGTACGAAAACAATTGGCTGGGACGGATTCCAGGAATGTGACCAAGTATCTGTATTTGATAAAATCACTAAGGAAACCGTTCGGGTCACTCATCCAAGTCGTGTCGCCGACTGTCTGCGCACAGCCTTCCGCCTCGCATACGCAGAAAGAGGACCGGTTCTTTACGACATTCCCCGCGATTATTTCTATGGCGAAGTAGAAGATTATATTTTGCAGCCATATCAATACCGCGTAGAAAAGAAAGGGTACGGCGATACCCGGGCGATTGATCAGGCAGTAGAATTACTGAAGGACGCGAAGAATCCAGTGATTATTTCCGGAAGGGGCGCGGTTGACGCAGAGGCTATTGATTTAGTAAAAGAGCTTGCCGAAAAGTTAAGTGCACCAGTCGCTGTTTCTTACATGCACAATGATGCCTTCCCTGCCAATCATCCGCAGGCTGTTGGACCAATCGGTTATATGGGATCCAAAGCAGCGATGAATTCTTTGAAGGAGGCGGACGTTCTTCTAGCGATCGGTACGAGGCTGTCTGTCTTTGGTACACTACCGTGCTATGATATTGACTATTTCCCGAAAGAGGCAAAAATTATTCAAATCGATATCAATCATCGAAATATTGCGAGAACTCATCCAGTGGAAGTAGGTATCCTCGGGGATGCGTATGATGCAACGGCAGAAATCCTGAAACGTCTAAATGACAGCGGAGCTTCTTTCAAGCCGGATCAAGACCGTCTGCAAAAGATTGCTGATAGAAAAGAAGCATGGCAAAAAGAATTAGTAGATTTAGCCATGGTACCAGGCAATCCAATGAACCCGCGCCGTGCCTTACTGGAAATCAACCGTGCCCTTCCAGAAGGAGCGGTTGTTACTTCAGACATCGGAAATACATCATCTACTTCCAATTCTTATTTAACATTTAACCAGCCGCGCAAGCACTTAGCTGCTCTAACGTTCGGTAACTGCGGATTTGCTTACCCGGCTGCTATGGGAGCAGTTCTAGCTGATCCATCTTCACCTGTATTCTGTATAGTTGGAGACGGGGCATGGGGAATGAGCCTTCACGAAGTAAGTACAGCTGTTGAGCAAAGTTTGCCAGTTATTGCCTGCGTATTCAATAACGGTGCCTGGTGTGCAGAGAAGAAAAATCAAGTTGATTTCTATAATAACCGATTCGTTGGAGCGGACATTGAAGGGCCGAACTTTGCGGAAGTAGCAAAAAGCATGGGAGCAGAAGGAATCCGTGTCGACAATCCAGAAGATCTCCAAAAAGCAATTGAAACGGCCCTCGCAGCTAAAAAGCCAACCGTCATTGATATTTTAGTCGATGGTACGCAATTAGCACCTCCATTCCGTAAGGATGCTCTGCAAATGCCAACTCGTCTGCTTCAAAAATATGCACACCTTGATCATAAAAATTGGTGATAAGAGGGAGGAGCTTGTGATCAAGCTCCTCTTACATTGTTAGCAACGCTTTTTACTTTGCTTTAATCAATTCGCCATCGGTAAGAAAAGTTTCACCCTATCTCAATGAAAATTAGTTCAAGCGCCCAGCAATTTTTACTGTCATTCATCATGTTATATAGAAAATATGAATTGATAAACTGTTTAAAGGTGGATGACAGATGGCAAAGAAGAATCGGGGGAAACTGTTAAACAAGCTGCCTGCGAGAGGGCGGGGAAAATGTCCGCTATGCGAAAAAACAGGAATTAAATTGTTATATCCTTACAGAACGGAAACAAATACTTTGATCCAAGTATGTAAGAATTGCAGAAAGAAATAATATCCTTTTTCATCATAGAGGCAAACTCTGTCTTTGGAGAAATCAGTGAGAGGAAATGAGCAGGCTAGCACCAGGCTGACCTGCTTTTCCTTATGTACAACAATTAGTTTATAATAAAAATACTATGTAAACTCAATGCGACTATACAAATAAACAGCAAAAACCTGGATGTGACGTGTCACATCCAGGTTTCTTGTTTTATGCAAGCACTAACTCTTCTTCTTTAGAGGCAGGAATACTGTTCACTATTTGCTCTACTTCCCAGCCCTCTAATGTTTCTTGTTTTAGAAGGGCTTCTACCAGCTGACGATATTGTTCTTCCCGCTCATCGATTAAGCGCTCCGAAATGGCTAACGCCTGCTGGAAGAGCTGCTGCATCTTTTCCTCGCGTTTCATTTTCTCGAAGGTTAATGTAAAGCCGTCCTGAAGGACACCCAAATCAACCATTTGTTCAATGATTTGTTTTGCCTGCTGAACATCCCCGCTTACGCCGATGCTGTGCTCGCCAAGGAATTTACGTTCTGCTACGCCGCCCGATAAGATCATGGCTATTTGATCCAGCAGCTCGCTGGCTGTAGATAAGTGAAGATCTTTCGGGATAGGCGCTACATAACCAAGGGCTTGTCCTCTAGGAATAATCGTTGCTTTTCGCACAGACCCTGGTTTCGTGGCTGCTGCTACAAGGGCATGGCCGGCCTCATGAATAGCCACTCGGCGCTTCGTCTCAGGATCCTGCAGGGCGCGTGAGGTGCTGCCCAAAATGGTACGGTCAAGCGCATAATCCAAGTCCTCTTTTTCGATGACATTACGGCTATGGCGGATTGCGCTTCTGCTTGCCATTTCAAACAGGGAACTTAGCTGCGCGCCAGAAAATCCGGATGTGCTTTCCGCTAGTTCATCAAGGGAGTTTCGAACTTCCTCAGATAACCGCTTGTCTTTTGTGTGAATGTCGATAATTTCCCGTCTTCCTTTCATGTCCGGTAACGGAACAAGGAAGGAAAAGTCAATCCGGCCGGGACGCAAGAAGGCTTCGTCCAGCATATCCTTTCGGTTCGTGGCTGCAATAAATAGGATATCTTCATTTGAGTGCCCGCCATCCAGCTGGACAAGAAGCTCTGTTAATGTCTTTTCTGTTTCTTCCCCACCATGAGCTTTCCGTTTGCCGGCTAAGGCATCGACTTCATCAATAAAGATGACAGCGGGTTTTTGCTTTCTAGCTTGTTCGAATAAGCTGCGTACACGTGATGCACCTACACCGACGAACATCTCAGTAAAGGCAGAACCGCTGGATGAGAAAAAGCTAGCGTCTAATTCCTTCGCCATTGCTTGCGCCAGCAAGGTTTTCCCTGTTCCCGGAGGTCCGTACAGCAAAACACCTTTTGGCGGTTTAATACCGATCTCTGCTGCCTGTTCAGGCTTTTTTAAAATAGATAACGTTTGTTTAATTTCATCCTTCATTTCTGTTGACAGTCCGCCCACATCATCGAGCGTAATAGATGGAAGGGGACGTGCTTTAGAAAGGCTGTTTTTCATCGCTTTTGCTGAGCCTGCGCTGCTTTTGCTCTTTCTATAAAGAATAACGCCGAACGCAACAATGGCGATAATAAATCCTCCGATGATCCATTTTTCCTGAGGACTTTGGTTCGTGTAAGAGTAACGAATATTGTATGTTTCAACCAATCTATCTATTGATTCACTCCCTGGAGAGATATAAGAGATATATTGGTCGGTATCTGTTGTAAGGTGGAGTGTTCCATCGGGTCTTTCTTCGAGCGATACGGGAGTCCCGTTCTGTTCCTGAATGATGCTTTCCATTGACGAAAAAGGGATCGTGACTGCTTGACTAGAATCCTTCAGTGACCAGAAACCTGCTGCTATAACTACCGCAACTAAAGCTAATAACGGTAGGAATTTCTTCATTAGGCTAGACTTAGCTCCCAATAGCTTCATCTCCTCTTAAAGTGTATACATCCATTATAAGGGTTTTATTATGTAGATAAATAGGTAAAAAGTAATGTATATTTTGTCAAAATAAAGAAAAAGTTTGGGTTTTTTACGGAAGGAAGGGGGGAAGTCCTCACAAGAGACTTTTAAATAATCCTTTGTATAATAATAAATAGTAGAAAAGCGACTTGGAGGGATTATTATTACTCGAACAGCTATCGAATTTGATGAAGTGAGTAAGTTTTATGAGAATGGGGAAGGAAAAGAGACAGTTCTGCAGCAGATTACCGCCAAGGTGCCCGCCGGCTCTATTGTAACGCTTGTCGGACCGTCGGGCTCAGGAAAGAGCACGATTTTATCGCTGTGCAACCTGCTCATCACTCCAGACGGAGGGAGGGTGATAGTGGAAGGTAAGGAGGTAAGAGATTGGAACGTGCATGAGCTGCGTCGTCACGTAGGGCTGGCTTTTCAAATGGGTACGATGCTGCTGGGAACAGTAAAAGACAATTTACTCCTCGCAGCGCGTCTTCATCAGCTAGAGACAGAAGCGACCGAAAGGATCATGCAATATGTTGGGCTTTCTGAAGGAATGCTTGCACGTCAGGCAGATGAACTGTCGGGAGGTCAAAAACAAAGAGTGGCTCTTGCTAGAACATTAGTCAACCGGCCGTCTATTTTGCTTTTAGATGAGGTAACATCAGCCTTAGACCCGGCAGCTGCAAGAGGGATAGAAGAGCTGATTATCAAAATACATAATGACAGACAAAATACCATTCTTTGGGTGACGCATGATTTAGAACAGGCGAAGAGGGTCGGTGATTTCACCTGGCTGCTTGCAGAAGGGAGGCTAGTAGAGCAGGCTGATACCGCTTCGTTTTTCAGCCAGCCGAAAGAGCCGTTTACCCGCCGGTTTCTGAAGGGGGAATTGTCTGAGGAGGCCGCACGATGAGCTTATTTACGTTATCGCTTGCACTTGTATTTGTCGGAGTAGCCATTGTTTTATCCAGCGGGCTGAAGCTGGGACTCGAGAAAGACATTGTTATAGCTGCTGTTCGTTCGACTATTCAGCTTCTTATTATCGGCTACGTGCTGTCCTTTATATTTTCGGCTGACAGCCCTGTTTTTATGATTGTGATGGTCATGCTAATCATTGGAGCGGCCTCTCAAAATATCATTAAACGCAAACACAACATTCCTGGACTGGCTTGGCGGGTTGTAGTCACATTAGTGACAATTGAAGCGGTATCTATGCTGTTCTTGCTCGGCTTGCAGATCATCCCGCCATCCCCCCGATACGTCATTACATTCAGCGGAATGATTGTCGGAAGCTCTATGGTTATTGCTAACTTGTTTTTGAATCGTTTAAAGGCGGAGGTGCAGACGAGGAAAGAAGAGGTTCAGGTTGTGCTCGCTCTGGGAGGAACGAGCCGCCAGGCAATGCAGCCTATTTTGAAAGGAGCTATTCGGGCCAGCATGATTCCAACGATTGATAGTACGAAAACAATGGGGCTTGTCCAGCTTCCAGGTATGATGACCGGACAGATTATCGGCGGGGCAGATCCGATTGAAGCCGTCCGTTTTCAGCTCGTTATTGTATTTTCCTTGCTTGCGACAGCGGCTTTGACAAGCATTATTTTAGGTCGGCTTGCGTATCCGGCATTATTTAATGAATATGAACAGCTTAACTACAAAGAATAAGCTTTTTATGAAGGATGAATGTGAAAAGGGCACACAAATATGCAGATTAAAATTTTATGATTTGGGGAGGCTACTGTATGTACACGATTTATAAAGGAGGCTATGGGTGTGCATAGACAACCGAACCCAGATAACAGATCTAACAATGTAGAAAGATTGCAGGATATGGTTCAAAATACGATCGAGAATATGGAGAAGGCCGAAGCGACAATGGCAAATGCCGGTCCAGAAGAGCGTCAGGCAATTGAAGAAAAGAACGAACGCCGCAGAGAAAGCATTGAAGGTATGAGAGAAGAGATCCGGGACGAAGCGAGAGCCCGTGAAAATGGAGAAATCTAACAGAGGAGAGGGCGCAAAGTGCGTCCTTTCTTTTATTTGTGTGTTTTTTCTGCTGGCATAAAGGAAATAGGAAAGGCAGACGGATCATTGAACAGGAGGAGAGTATGAACAGCCAGACGAGAAATATTCAGGATGTAGCCATTATTGGAGGAGGTCCGGGCGGATTGAGTGCGGCACTCGTGTTAGGAAGAGCGTTAAGAAAGGTGACGGTCATTGATGAAGGAAAGCCGAGAAGCAGGGTGACGGTCAAAGCGCATGGATTTTTAACGAGAGATGGTGTACATCCTTCTGAAATAAGAGAAGTGGCACATGAGCAAATGAAGGCGTATGAAAATGTCCAAGTCGTTAAAGACACCGTCGAAATTGCTGAAAAAATAGATGGATTGTTCTCACTTCGGACGAGAAAGGGAGAGGAGTTTCTCAGCAGAAGGCTTATCGTCGCTACAGGCATGAAGGATCATCTTCCTAAAATTACAGGAATGGAAAAGGTATACGGGAAAACCGTCTTTCACTGTCCTTACTGTGATGGATGGGAGAGAAAAGGGGAGCCGCTTGCGATTTTTGGCAACGGCAAGGGACTCATGCCTTTTATTAAGACAATCTATAATTGGAGCAGAGATCTTATTGTTTTTACGAATGGCCCTGCCGCCCTTATAGATGAAGAAAAAAGGCAGCTGAAGCAGCGCGGCATTGACGTAATGGAGGAACCGATCCTCGCGATAGAGTCAACAAACGGTCAGATGGAACAGATTCTGTTAAAGGATAGAGGTCCCGTCAAACGGACAAGCGGCTTTATGGTGACAACAGGTGAAACGCAGGCTTCGGCTATTCCTTCCATGCTTGGAGTTCCTCTAGATGAAAGAGGTCAATATGAAACACGGGAGCATGGCCAGACAAGCATTAACGGCCTCTTTATCATAGGAGATGCCAAGAATACATTTACAAGCATTGTAGGCGCCGCAAGCCAGGGGTATGAAGCAGGGGTGGCTCTGAACCATGACCTTGCCGCACAAGACTGGGAGAACGAGAAGCCTGTTTAGTTGTTCTGCATAGGTGAGGAGCAAGGGTTCGTGTTCGCCTGGGGCCCGTATTGGCCTACATATCAGTCAGTTCCGTTCTCTTTTTCGGCAAAGGCAGTGGTATAATGAACTAGTCACTAAGAGAGCAAGGAGAACGATGGATGAAACTTATTATTGCTGAGAAACCGGACCAGGGCCGGACGCTGGCCTCACCTTTTACCGTGACAAAACGAGAAGGGTATTTGGAGATTGCCCCGAACCGTTTCTTTCCTAAAGGTGCATATATGACGTGGGCCATTGGGCACCTAACGCAGCTGGCTCCTCCGGAAGCTTATAAAGCCGAGTGGAAAAAATGGTCGCTCGACACACTGCCCATTCTTCCAGACAGGTTTCAATATGAGATAGCTAAATCGAAGTATAAACAATTCCAGATTGTGAAGAAGCTGCTCAAGGATCCGCAGGTAACCGAAATTATTCATGCAGGAGATGCCGGGCGTGAGGGAGAGCTGATCATCCGCAATATCATACAGCTGAGCGGAGTGAAGAAACCAATTAAGCGCCTGTGGATTTCTTCTTTAACGAAAAAAGCGATTACCGAAGGCTTTGAGCGGCTTCTTGATGGGCGCCAGACGCAAAGTCTTTATTTCGAAGCCTATACGAGGGCTTGTGCGGATTGGATTGTCGGCATGAACGCATCAAGGGCATACAGCCTTTTATTAAAGCAGCACGGGATGAACGATGTCTTCTCAGTGGGCCGGGTGCAGACACCTACTCTTGCTTTAATCGTCAAGCGGGAGCATGAAATTGCAAACTTTAAATCGGAGACGTTTTGGGAAGTCATTGCGCGTTTCAACATAGATGGAAAAGTATATGAAGGCAAATGGGAAAAAGAGGGGAATAGCCGATTAGACAAGCAGGAGATGGCAGAAAGGATTGCCGAGTTTTGCCGCGGGAAAGAAGCGGCAGTTCACCGCGTGAAGAAAGAGAGAAAAGTATTTCAGCCGCCGTTATTGTTTAATTTATCCTCTCTTCAGGCGGCTGCTAACAGTTTGTTTAAATTTTCTCCCAAAAAAACATTGGATACGGCTCAGTCACTGTATCAGAAAGGGCTTCTTTCTTACCCGCGGTCAGATTCCAATTACGTGAGCAAGGAAGAGGCAGAAGCGTTTCCTGATATTCTTCATAAGCTAAAGCAATTTCCCGCTTACGAAACCCTTGTGCCATCCAGTGTGCCCTCTTTGCTGAATAATAAAAGGTTTGTTAACAGCAAAAAGGTTTCTGATCACTATGCAATTATCCCGACAGAACAAGTGAAAAACCCTGACCAGCTGCCTGCAGACGAAAGAAAGCTGTATGACCTTGTGGCTCGCCGTTTAATTGCCGCCCATCATGATCCTGCTGTATTTGATTATACGACTGTCACGACCCTTGTGGATGGCCGGGCTGAGTTCATCTCTAAAGGCAAGCAGCTGATTGAGGAGGGCTGGCGGCAGGTGCTGTTCCCTTCAGATGATGATAAGGAAGTGATTTTGCCTCCGCTTCAAGAGAAAGAGAAGGGGACGGTGGAAGATGTTTCGGTAAAGGAAGGGAAAACCCAGCCGCCGAAGCGCTACACAGAAGGGCAGCTCATTACTTTAATGAAGACGGCCGGTAAGCATTTGGATAATGAAGAGCTGGAGAAAACACTCAAGAAAACAGAGGGGTTGGGAACAGAGGCAACACGCGCAGGTATTATTACGATGCTGAAGGAACGAAAGTATATAGAAGTGAAGAAAAACCAAGTGTATGCAACCGATAAAGCCAAAGTGTTGATTGCTGCAATTGGTGAAAAGATTTTGGCTTCTCCGGAAATGACGGCCCGCTGGGAGCAGCGTTTGACAAAAATAGGCGAAGGAGAAGCATCGCCTGCTGAGTTTATGGAGCAAACGAAGAAAATGGCTGCTAAAGTCGTTGAGGATGCGGTGAAAATGTCAGCAGACTGGTCATTTACAGGATTGGACACGGCTTCCATCCAGCGTTCCTCTTACAAGAAAAGCTCCCGCACACCGTTAGGCAGCTGTGTTAAATGCGAAGGGAAAATGGTGGATAAAGGAACATTTTACGGTTGTTCCAATTACTCAAAAACAAAGTGCGATTTCACTCTTTCTAAAAAAATACTGGGCAAAACCATTACACAGGCGCAGATCAAGAAGCTGCTGTCGACAGGCAAGACGGATGTAATAAAGGGATTTAAAAAGGGAGATAACACGTTTCAGGCTGCCCTGGAGCTAAATCGCCAGGATGGCAAAATCCGTTTTATTTTTAGTTAACAGCACTTAACAATTTAATAGATAAAAGCCGGCGCATGAATGCGCCGGCTTTTATATGCTAGGTTATTTGCTTTGCTGCTGTTCTTCTTCATTATAATACTTCACAGCAAATTGCGATCCTTCACTCACCATTTTATTATCCGCTACATCCTCAGGGTGAGGGTGCCCGCCTTTTAAAACAGGAAACTCTTCTTTTGAAGGGTTTGCGCTGCCTCTGTTCATTTTATCCTTCATCGTATTAACCATGTCGCCCATATTGGCGTTATTCATCTTTTCTTTTGCCTTGTTCATCATGTCGTTCATATCCATGTTGTTCACCTTTTCTTTGGCGGTACTCATCATATCGCCCATATTTCCGTTATTCATTTTTTCCTTTGCCGTGCCTAGCATACTGTCAAATTTTTGGCGGTTTTCATCTTTAGAGAGCCACCAAGCTGCCACTCCTGCTCCAAGAAGCATATAACCTAAGCCGCTGCTTTTGTTAGTTGAGTTATTCATATTTTTTCCAAACATCTTTATCTTCCTCCTTAAGACTTAAAACCTCATTCATCTGAATGCTGCTTGTTCTATGTTTACCCTTTTTAAGTGAATTCAAACAGCCTCATCAAACGAAAGAGGAGAAAAAGGTTTGCGACAAAGCTGTTTGCTCTCTTTCAGGTAAGGGTATTTTATAAAGAAAAAAGCAGTGGCAGCGGAGGGAAGGATTATGGAACATACATTTAATGACGGCAAGTGGTGCTGGCATGAGCTGGGACAGTTCGATCCAGGCAAGGATGAATCTTTTATGAAGGATTATAAATCCTATGACCAGTGGGCTGAGGCAACAAAGAAAAATCAAACAAACACGCTTCAGGAAGATACAGATGAAAAAGGAAAAGAAGCGTTATGGGGATCACTTGTCTATGTTCAGGATGCTGAAGAGAAAGATAACAAGCGTGTGTTTCACTTTTTCGTAACGAGACAGTGCCTGATTACAGATAACCTCGACGTTTCTATGCTTGAAGGTGTCAGTCTTGAGAGCATAAAACGAAAGATGGATGAAGCCGACAATTCGGTAGAGGGCTTTATGGTCATGCTTGGCGAGATTGTTATCCACTTTTTAGGAAAGATTGATGCGTTTGAGGTGAAAATGAGAAACGTATTGTGGAAAATTAAAGAGAAGAATAATGTAGACTTATTAGATGATATTATCAAGAGCAGGCATCAGCTGCTTATATGGAAAAACCTTTTGATTCCTGTTCAGGAAATTAAATATGGGGTAGAAGAAGTATTTGGCAAAGATGCAGCAGAGGGCATCCATTTTAACCGGGCGGTTCGGCGTCTTGAGCGGATTCAAATGCTAGTCAATGAATATGAAAAGGAACTTGGAGCGGTTGTTGAACTGGAAAACACCGTTTCTGCTCACCGTGGCAATGAAATCATGAAGACGCTCACCGTATTGACGACGCTTTTCACTCCGGTAGCATCATGGGGAGCCATATGGGGAATGAACTTTGAAATAATGCCTGAGCTAAAGTGGAAGTTCGGCTATTTATTTTCCTGGGGAGTCATTGGGATTACAACGCTGGCATTATACTGGTATTTGAAAAAGAAAGGCTGGATGGGCGACATCCTTCGAGGGAAGAAGCGAAATTCCTTTTTCAAATAAAATCTTTTAACAGAGTTTATTTATAAGAAAAACTTATTAGAGTTAATTCAATTATCGACATTTACTTATGTTTAATATTGTATTATCATAAACAAGTATGGTAAGGAAAAAGAGGATAGTTCTTTCGCTTTTCAGCAAAGATCTACATATTTAAGAGAAAGAGGGGAAATAGGGATGGCAAATAATGATGCATTCAAAGCGCGTGCAAGCTTTGAACTTGATGGCAAGAAATATAACTACTATCGTTTAGCAGCATTAGAAGAAGCAGGCGTGGCTAAAGTGTCTCGTCTTCCATATTCCATTAAAGTTTTATTAGAATCTGTACTTCGTCAATATGACGGCTATGTTATTAAAAAAGAGCATGTTGAAAACCTGGCTAAGTGGGGAGCAGGAGCTTCAGCAGAAGCAGAAGTTCCATTTAAACCTTCTCGTGTTATTTTACAGGACTTCACTGGCGTACCAGTAGTCGTAGACCTTGCTTCTTTACGTAAAGCAATGGGCGACATGAACGGTAATCCAGAAGTAATCAACCCTGAAATTCCGGTTGACCTTGTTATCGACCACTCTGTTCAGGTTGATACGTATGGAACGCCTGAAGCGCTTCAAAGAAACATGGACTTAGAATTTGAACGCAATGCAGAGCGTTATGAGTTCTTAAACTGGGCTCAAAAAGCATTTGATAACTACCGCGCAGTTCCGCCTGCAACAGGTATCGTTCACCAAGTTAACCTTGAATACTTGGCAAATGTTGTCCATGCAGTGGAAACAGACAACGGTGAGTTCAACACTTACCCAGATACACTTGTAGGAACAGACTCTCACACTACAATGATCAACGGTCTTGGTGTTCTTGGCTGGGGTGTTGGCGGTATCGAAGCAGAAGCAGGAATGCTTGGTCAGCCTTCATACTTCCCAATTCCAGAAGTTATCGGCGTGAAACTGACTGGTGAGCTTCCGAACGGTGCTACAGCTACTGACCTTGCATTGAAAGTAACGCAAGTTCTTCGTGCGAAAGGCGTAGTTGGCAAATTCGTTGAATTCTTTGGTCCTGGCGTAGCTGAACTGCCGCTTGCTGACCGTGCGACAATCGCGAACATGGCACCTGAATATGGAGCTACTTGCGGATTCTTCCCGGTTGACGCAGAATCATTAAACTACATGCGTTTAACTGGCCGCGATGAAAGCCATATCAGAGTGGTAGAACAATATCTGAAAGAAAATGATATGTTCTTCACGCCTAACAATGAAGACCCTGTGTACACTGATGTAGTTGAATTAGATCTTTCTGAAATTGAGCCAAACCTGTCTGGACCAAAACGTCCGCAAGACTTGATTCCGCTTTCTAAAATGCAAAAAGCATTCCAAGGCGCAATCAGCGCACCAGAAGGCAACCAAGGCTTCGGTTTGACTCCAGAAGAGCTTGATAAAGAAACAACAGTGAACTTCGCTAATGGCGAATCTGTTCAAATGAAAACAGGTGCGGTTGCGATCGCAGCGATCACATCTTGTACAAATACATCTAACCCATACGTTCTTCTTGCAGCAGGTTTAGTAGCGAAAAAAGCTGTTGAACTTGGTCTTGAAGTGCCGAAATATGTAAAAACATCTCTAGCACCAGGCTCTAAAGTTGTTACTGGCTATCTGCAAGATGCTGGTTTGATGGGCTATATGGAAAAGCTAGGATTTAACCTTGTTGGTTACGGATGTACAACTTGTATCGGTAACTCCGGTCCATTAAAAGATGAAATCGAGAAAGCTATTGCTGATTCCGATCTTCTAGTATCTTCTGTTCTTTCTGGTAACCGTAACTTTGAGGGACGTATTCATCCGCTTGTAAAAGCCAACTACCTGGCTTCACCGCCATTAGTTGTAGCGTACGCTTTAGCGGGCACAGTGAATATCGACTTTGCTAAAGATCCAATCGGTAAAGATAAAGACGGCAATGATGTCTTCTTCAAAGATATCTGGCCAGCTTCAGAAGAAGTGAAAGAGCTAGTTGGACGCGTGGTAACACCAGAATTGTTCCGCAAAGAATACGAGCGCGTATTTGAAAGCAACGAACGCTGGAACCAAATTAAAACTAGCAACGAATCTCAATACAGCTTTAATGAAGATTCAACTTACATTCAAAACCCTCCATTCTTTGAAGGACTGTCAGCAACTCCTGAAAAGATCAAGCCGCTTACAGGCTTGCGCGTAATGGGTAAATTCGGTGACTCTGTAACAACAGACCACATTTCACCAGCAGGTGCGATCGGTAAAGATACACCAGCAGGCAAATATTTACGCTCTAAAGGCGTAGAGCCACGTGACTTCAACTCTTACGGTTCACGCCGTGGTAACCATGAAGTCATGATGCGCGGTACATTCGCGAATATTCGTATTCGTAACCAAATCGCTCCTGGTACAGAAGGCGGCTTTACTACTTACTGGCCAACAGGCGAAATTATGCCAATCTATGATGCATGCATGAAGTATCAAGAAGACGGCACAGGCCTTGTTGTACTAGCTGGTAAAGATTACGGAATGGGATCTTCTCGTGACTGGGCAGCAAAAGGTACAAACCTTCTTGGCGTGAAGACGGTTATCGCAGAAAGCTATGAGCGTATTCACCGTTCTAACCTTGTTATGATGGGTGTGCTTCCACTTCAATTCAAACTTGGCGAAAGTGCTTCAACTCTAGGCTTAACTGGTGAAGAAGTATTTGAAGTTGAATTAAGCGATGATGTAAAACCTCGCGAAGTAGTGAAAGTAACAGCTACTGACAAAGATGGAAACAAAACTGAATTTGAAGCTCTTGCTCGCTTCGACTCAGAAGTAGAAGTAGATTACTACCGTAACGGCGGTATTCTGCAAATGGTACTTCGCAACAAGCTTCAGCAAGTTAAAGCTAACTAATAAGTATTAAAAAGAGACCGGTGAAACGCCGGTCTCTTTTTTGTGTCACTCATTCTCTAATTTATTCACTCCAACTGGAATGCCAGGTCTGGACGAATCGCTGGCTCCATACAGTTGTCCATTCTCTTCATCAAAAAGGACGGCTTGAACATTGCCGATCGGAAGAGCAATTTGGTCAAACTGGAAATTTATTTCCTCCATCGTTTTCTTTGCCTCTTCTGGGATACCCTCTTCCCACCAAATAAGAGGACCAGTGCCATTATAAATTCGGGGTTCTTCAATTGCGTCTTTCAAGTCCATCTGATAATCCAATACATGAATAATAGTTTGAAGGACGGAAGCAGCAATAGTAGGACCGCCTGGAGATCCGAGTGCCATAAATGGCTTGCCATCTTTAAAGATGAATGTCGGTGTTTTCATGCTAACCGGATATTTATTCGGTTCTATACTGTTAATGCTGTCTGTTTGAGGATCAAAGTCTGTCATATCGTTATTTAATAAAAAACCATAGCCAGCCACCATGATTCCTGAGCCGAATACGTGCTCTAGTGAGGAAGTGCAGGCGGCAATGTTACCATCTTTGTCCACTGCAATAAAGTGAGTCGTTTCTGAACCTTTTTCAATAGATTGCGCCTTTAAGCCGCTTGGCTGCTTATCCGTTTCGTACTCCCATGGATTCCCTGGTGCCATTTCTTCATTGCGGAATTTGAAGTTAATCTTCTTCGCACGTTCACGAATGTAATCAGGGTGCAGAAGCCCCTCCAGCGGAATATCATAAAAATCCGGATCAGTCATAAATGCCAGCTTATCGGCTGTCATAATCCTTAATGTCTCCGCAATTAAGTAATACTTTTCCCATGAACGCACATCATATTGTCCAATTCTCATTTCCTCTAAAAGCTTCAGCATATAAAGGAGGGCAAAGCCCCCTCCATTAGGTGGTGAAGGAACAACAATATCAAAGCCTTTATAGGAGCTTTGGAGAGGGGATTGAACCTTTGCCTCATAGTTAGCTAAATCACTTAGCTTCAGACAGCCGCCGAGCTTTTGAGCTTCTTCGACAATAGCTTCGGCAATTTCACCCTCATAGAAAGCGGCAACGCCTTTCTCCTGCAAAATTTCCAGAGTATGCGTCAGTTCTTTATTAACAGCTGTTTCTCCTTTCGTTAATGGGACATCATCTGGAAAGAAAAACTTTCTTGCTTCATCGCCAAGCCGCTTGTCGAACTTTTGGAGGCTTGAAATCCATGTATCATTGACCTCGACACCTTGTTTAGAAAGCTCAATAGCCGGAGCAATCGCTTCTGCCCAGGACCGGCTTCCATACAAGCTGATGGCTCTATCGAATGCTTTCATAATCCCAGGAATAGCTACAGCCGATCCTGGAGTGGAACGTTCAATAAAAGGGATTACATCTTGATTTTCATCTACGAAAGTATTTTTCTTCGCATCTTCAGGAGCTTTCGAATGTCCTTGAATGACTGTTGTTTTTTTCTCTTTAGCGTCGTAATAAATAATAAAACCACTAGCTGCAAGTCCTGTATTAAATTGTTCAGAAACAGCTAATGCAAACTGCATGGCGGCTAGGGCATCAACGGCGTTGCCTCCAGACTTCAACACATCGGCTCCAATCTTTGATGCTTCCTTCGTCGCACTGGTAGCCATTCCGTATGTTCCCCAGTCTCTCTGCTCTCCATCGTGCTTTTGGTTATTTAATATTTCTCTTTTGTCCATGTTGGTCACCTCAAGATTCTCTCTCATTTTGTTAATCGTTCAATTAGTTTAGCCAATAAAATAGTACGGTCCACGAGGGAATTTAAATCAGTAAATTCATCTGTTTCACTATGGGAGAATTCACCGATCGGACCAATGCCGTCAATAGTTGGTATACCTTTGGCAGCTGTAAAGGCGGCATCTGACCCTCCTCCGGTACTGACCTCGTGGATATCAAGTCCAAGTTCTTTCCCGGTTTCTTGAACCACGTCGAATAATTTTTGGGATTCCTCCGTCTTCTCCATTGGGGGCCGTCCCATGTTGCCGCTTAGCTCTGTTTTCGTTCCATCCACAAACTCGTCATCTGCGACCTCATGAATGGCTTTCGTAATATTCATGGCCTGGTCTTTGTTTTTAACGCGTACGTCGATTTCAGCCTCCGCATCCGGCGGAACTGTGTTGACGGAAGTGCCGCCGTCAATTAAGCCGACATTGATGCTTACGCCCTGGCTATAGTCATTTAGCTGCTGAAGGCGAATCACTTTATGCGCCAATTCCTCAATGGCGCTGACGCCAATTTCGGGTTCGACTCCTGAGTGAGCACTTTTTCCTTTCACACTCATGTCAAAGTGGCCGACTCCTTTTCTTTCCGTCACGACGCCATCGTTGGGACGGCCGCATTCAACGACTAAGCTGTACTCTTTGCCGGCGGCTGCCTCTTCAATCAAAGGCTTAGAGGTAGTGGAGCCAATTTCTTCGTCACTGTTAAAGATAATGTGGACATTATTAATAGCTGGAGACTTGCTCTCCTTCAAAGCCTTCATAGCGTATAGAATTTGGACGTGACTCGCTTTCTCATCGTTTACGCCCGGTCCATACGCTTTGTCTCCAATCACGGAAAACGGTCGTCTTTCTGCTTCTCCTTTTGGAAAGACCGTATCCATGTGAGCGATCATTAAAATCTTTGGTTCACTTTCGCGCGTTCCTTTAATTTCTAAGTGATTGCCTGTTTCGGCTTCCCGGTGTACCTTTACATACATTCCGATTTCTTCAAATCTTTCTTGAAGCAGGCTGCTTACCCTATCAACGCCTTCTTTATCGTAAGAGTTGCTGTCGGTGTTCACAAGCTGCTCTAATAGGTCGATCATTTCGTCTCGCTTATTCTTGATAAAGTTTTCCAATGGTCATCCTCCTTCGTTAAATATAAGGCTATTCATTTCAATTCCCTTTTTATAAGAATGAGTAAACTTCCTTTATTTCGCAAAGTTGCTAGGCTATACTGAATAAGAAAAATGTAACGAGGGAGTTTTTAACAGATGAGGGTTTCAGAAAAAGAAATTGAAGTGCGTTATGCAGAAACAGATGCTATGCAAGTCGTGTATCACGGCCAATATCTGGTATGGTTTGAGCTTGGCCGGACCCAGTTAATGGAGGACCTTGGCTTTCGCTATGCGGATATGGAAGAGGAGGGGTATTTGGCGCCGGTATTAGATGTGCAGATCTCCTACAGAAAGCCGTTTCGTTATGGGGAGAAAGCATGGGTATACACATGGATTCAGGAATATAACGGGGTACGTACAGTATACGGCTATGAAATTAAGAATAGGGACGGGGACGTTTGTATAACAGGCACGACCTCTCATACGCTTGTGAAAAAAGAATCGTTCCGTCCTGTATCAATGAAAAGAACATTTCCTGACTGGCATGAAATATACTTGAAAAACACACAGCCAGCGCAGTAAGAGGGCGATACCATGGCTTTTGGAATTAAGCGGGCAGAAATAGAAAAGTGGAAGCGGCAAATTGATGCAGGAGAAGTTGCCTTTCTAACTCATTATTGGATGGATGAGCGGTTTCCGCACTGTCGTACAGTCACGAAGGTCGGATGCAAGGATTTAACGAAACTTGCAAATTGGGGAAGAAAATACGGCTTGAAGAAGGAATGGATCGATTATAGAGCCGGCGGGTATTCCCATTTTGACCTCTTAGGTGACCGGCAAAAGGAGATTCTGCAAAAGGAAGGTCTTTATGATCACATTGAGCGTTTTCGTTTGTAAGAAAAAAGTGAATGTAAGCAGAAATACAACTGCTTACATCCACTTGATTTTCGGCTCTGTCTTATTTCGGATGCGGGCGATATTGGCCCGGTGCCGGTAAAAGACGAAGAAAGCTAAGATAGATACGACAATGATTAACGGCACACTGCCGATCGCCACAGAATACATAACGGCCACAGCCGCTACTATCATGGATGATAAAGAAACATATTTGGATAAATAAAGCGAAACAAAAAAAGTAAGCACCAAAACGACAAACATAATTGGCTGAACAGCGAGCAATATGCCGCCGGATGTAGCTACTGCCTTTCCGCCACGGAATCCGGCAAAGACAGGGAACATATGGCCTATGACAGCTGCTATTCCTGCGATAAGGGGATGGAGCTCGGCTCCTAGCCAGATAGGCAGCAGAGTGGCTGCTGTGCCCTTTAAAATGTCAGCAATGGTCACAACAAGTCCCGCTTTGACACCGAGTGTGCGAAAGGAATTCGTAGCCCCAAGGTTGCCGCTGCCGTGCTCTCGAATATCAATGCCAAAGAATACTTTGCCGATAATTAAACCAGAAGGAATTGATCCAAGTAAGTAAGCTGCTAATAAGATAAGTGCAATTGTCATCATTTTACTCCTTTATTCCTCTTTTCATATATGTATGTTCAGGTAGAAGGGTTATGCGAAAAGCAGCCATTCCAAGCCGCTGCCTGGATGATGGTTTTAGAAAGGAAGCAGGACAGTGGAAGGTTCAATTTATTTTAACATGGCTTCTGGAAGAAAAGGAGAATTTTCCGTTGCTCTTATAAAAAAGAAGCGAATGCATAAAGATAAAGGAACGATAATTAGAAACGGGTGAAAGGATGAAAGTATTTTTTAACTCTATTCAATGGATGTTATTTATGCTGGCCAGTTCGATTGTGGCTCCCATTGCGATCGCTGGCTTGTTTCATTTGTCAGCTGCCGACACGGCTGAATTTGTCCAGCGCACCATTTTTGTACTGGGAGTGTCCGGTATTGTGCAGGCATTCATCGGCCACCGGCTTCCTATTAACGAAGGTCCTGCTGGTCTTTGGTGGGGAGTATTCGCCATTTATGCCGGCTTTGCGGGAACGGTGTATGCTTCAGAAGAGCAAGCCCTTCAAAGCTTAGAAGGGGGCATGATCGTGTCCGGAGTGCTCTTTATCATGCTGGCTGCTGCCGGGTTAGTAGAAAAGATGGCTAAGCTGTTTACTCCAACAGTCACATTTGTTTATTTGCTGCTGCTAATTCTGCAGCTAAGCGGCTCTTTCCTGCAGGGGATGTTCGGGCTGCCAAATGAGGCAGGAACCATTGATCCTATTGTGATGGGGGGGAGTGTAGTGACGCTTATAACTGCTTTTTATTTTTCCACCCATCGTGCGGCATGGATCCAGCAGTATTCAGTTATTCTTTCCTTGCTCTTCGGCTGGCTGCTGTTTCTTCTGATAGGAAAGGCACCCGAAGCAGCCTTGTCGGGAGGAACGATTATTCAGCTGCCCGAGCTATTTGTTTTTGGGCCGCCTTTATTTGATTCCGGTACGATTATCACCGCTTTTTTTATTACGCTTTTATTAACGGCCAATATGATTGCTTCCATTCGGGTGATGGAGGAAGCGGTTTACCAGGTGAGCAAAGAGGAGAGGAGGGGAAGCTACCGTCATGCCGGCTTTGCAGCTGGTATTAACCAGCTTCTTGGCGGGAGCTTCTCAGCCATTGGTTCGGTGCCGATTTCAGGGGCGGCTGGGTTTATTGCACAAACAGGAAATGCTTCTATTCGTCCATTTATCGGAGGATCCTTGCTGATTACAGCGATGAGTATTTGTCCGCCGATTATGAACATCTTTGCTTCCTTGCCGGCTCCTGTCGGCTACGCCGTCACTTTTGTGATTTTTGCGCGCATGGTAGGCTTTGCATTTGCAGAAATGGATAAGGAGAAAGAGCAATCCCGCTTCCGTTTCGTGGTAGGTATCGCTCTTTTATCGGGGGTCGGGGTAATGTTTATACCGGCAGCTGCTTTTACAGGGACTCCTCCCGCCGTGGCTTCTGTGCTAAATAACGGACTTGTTCTCGGTACTTTTGTCGCTATGGCTGTAGAACAGTTTCTAAATGTAAAGAACCGGCAGAAGCTGGAGCACTAGCCGGATACGGAGAGGAATAAGTGTTTCAGAGGATTGAAAGAAGGAAATAGTGAAATAATGAACGAATAGAAAAGAATACACAAAATATAAGAAAAGCCATGGATAGAAGAGAGGGGGAAGTAAGAATGATTGAAAACCCGTCGAGAGAAGAGCTCGGCCGTATATTAAAGGAAGCAAAAACAATTGCTGTTGTCGGTTTAAGCGACAATCCGAACCGCACCAGCTACATGGTTTCAGAGGCGATGCAGCGCGCAGGCTACAAGATTATCCCTGTGAATCCGGTGATTGATGAGGCACTCGGTGAAAAAGCAGTTGATTCCTTATCAGATATTGCAGAACCGGTAGACATTGTGAACGTATTTCGCCGTCCCGAGTACCTGCCTGAGATTGGCAAGGAATTTGCAGAGATGGACTGTGATATCTTTTGGGGACAGCTTGGCGTCGTCGATGAAAATACCTATCACTTTTTAAAAGAAAAAGGTAAAACCGTCATCATGGACCGGTGTATCAAAGTAGAACACGCTTTAACTAAGTAGAGGCTCTTCTTGATCTAAAACAATTAAAGAAGGCGAATGAAAGAGCTGCTTTTCAATAAGCAGCTCTTTATTGATTCATAAAGCTTTTTATTCTATACATGGGGGTCTGAATTTTCACTGTAAATGACCGAGGAGAGGAGCTGGATGTCTTGATGGATCTCCTGTTTGATTCGTTCTTCAGAGCATTTATAGTATTCATCGATTAGTTTGCCCAGCTCTTTGATGAAGATGGTTAATTCGGACTCGTGGATCATGAAAAATCCTCCTAGAAGATAACTATATAACTAAGACTATATTACTGTTTATTTAGCGGAAAGACAAATAAACAGTAATAAATTTTAGTGGCGGCAGACTCATCTTGACGAAATAGCCTGCACGCACAAGTTATATGGTAAGAAGAAGCAGGCTGTTGGTCGATACCTGCTTTCCTTTCTCGGCAAGTATGTCAACGAGCCTGAAAAAGCTTATGTTCCTTTTGGCATAAAACGCTTCTGTATGAGCTGAAAATGGTCTACTCTGTTTTCGGTCTATCGCTGACTAGTTCTTTTACGTCCCGAACCATTTGGTCAAAGGTAGCGTTTACTTTATTAAGGACATCATCTTGAGATGTCTCGCCATGTTGAACATGCATGCCCTCTTTTGGCTTCTTATCCACTTTCGTCACCTCCGATAAGCCTATGATGTGCAAAGCAGGTGGAAATATTCTTTAGAAAGTGAGAGAGTCATCCAGGCAGGCGAGGACTGAGAAAGTATCATGGAGCCAACGAGTTAAATAGTTTTGCTTAAAAACCTTTGAAGCTTTTCCATTTGGCTCTGGGCATCCTGACGGCCAAGCTCATATAAACGTTCCAGCTTTTCTTTGTTTTTCTCTACCCTGCCGACCGGCATAGCCAGACTTGGCTGAATAATAAACACGTTTCCTTTCTCTTCCTCTGAATAAATATAGTCTAACGTATCGTTATACAGCTTGTAACGGGTAGCTAACAGCTTGTTAATGACAGGGTATTTTTTCGATTTTATGAAAGACGACATTCTGCCAGGCGGCTGCTTTCTGTAGCCGGGCGGCTTGGTGAGAACGATTATATTCTTTTTGTACCCGTCATTTTGAGCTTTTTTAACAGGGATAGGATCAACGATGCCGCCGTCGAGCAGCAGACGGTTATCGTAAGCTACGCTCGGAGCGATGAAAGGCAGGGAGCTGGACGCGCGCAGGAGCGTCGTCAGATGATCAGCGTGCTGGTCTTTCTCAAAGTACACCGCTTCCCCTGTTGTGCAGTCGGTTGCTGCTATAACAAATTTTTCGGGACTGTTTTTGTACGTCTCATAATCGAAAGGGACGTACCGCTCCGGAATTTCTTCGAAGAGGAAGTCCATTCCAAAAAGCTCTCTTTTTGTTATAAAGTTTCGAAATGAAAGGTAGCGTTTATCCCCCGCGAAACCAATATTCACTTCTTTATTCCTTCCAGGCTGGCGGGAAAGGTAGGAAGCAGCCATGCAGGCGCCGGCAGAAACACCAATTACATAAGGAAAATAAAGGTCCTGTTCCATGAAGGATTCCAATACGCCAGCTGTGTATAAGCCGCGCATACCGCCGCCTTCTAATATAAGTCCGGTATCTAACATATATGTCATTCCTTTTTCTCTCATTCATATAATGATTATAGCAAAGAGGAGAAATTTTGTCGTAAAAGAGGCAGATTTGTCACGATACAAGAGCCGGAAGAGCACACAGAAAAAAAGTTATTTTTAATTTTTATTTAAAGACATGTATAATAAAGATTCCATCGCCATGGTGTGTCAAACATGGTGAATGAAGGAAAAGCGTAAGCTGCAGAGCGAATAAGCGCAAAAACAAGCGGCTGCTTTTACCGCTTGTTTTTGCTTGCCGCAAGTACATCTATTACAATGAAGCCAAAGCATAAACGGCTGGGCACGTTTAAGTATAACTGTGAAGACATGCGATTTTTATGGTATAATTATATTTGCGAACACTTGTTTGTTTTTTGGAAAAGCTGAAAGGGGAATTTGTGTGACGAAAAAAGAGGCAATTTTTGACTATAATGATGAAGCGATTCAAGTTCTCGAAGGACTTGAAGCCGTAAGAAAGCGGCCAGGTATGTATATTGGCTCTACTGATGCGAGAGGGCTGCATCATTTAGTCTATGAAATTGTAGACAACTCAGTAGACGAAGCACTTGCCGGATATGGCAAGGAAATTAAAGTCATTATTCATAAGGATCAATCCGTCAGCGTGCAGGATTTTGGACGCGGAATGCCTGTCGGAATGCACAGCATGGGCAAGCCTACGCCTGAAGTGATCTTAACGGTTCTTCATGCCGGAGGGAAGTTTGGCCAGGGAGGCTACAAGACGAGCGGGGGACTGCATGGTGTCGGGGCTTCCGTTGTTAATGCTCTATCCGAATGGCTGACGGTTACAATACATCGTGACGGTTTCATTTATGAACAGAGATTTGAAAACGGCGGCCGGCCAGTGACGACACTTGAAAAAATCGGCACGACCAAGAAGACGGGAACAACGATTCACTTCAAGCCGGATGAGTCTATTTTCAGCACGATTAATTATAACTTTGAGACGCTTAGCGAACGGTTAAGAGAGTCAGCCTTCTTATTAAAGGGCTTTAAAATTACATTGACTGACGAACGCAACCAAGAGGAGGAAGTCTTCCATTATGAAAGCGGCATTGAGGAATTCGTTGCTTACTTGAATGAAGAAAAAGATACTCTTCATCCGGTTGCCTCCTTCTCAGGTGAGCAGAGCGGCATCGAGGTTGAATTTGCTTTCCAATTCAACGATGGCTATTCAGAAACGATGCTTTCGTTCGTCAACAACGTCCGCACGAAGGACGGTGGTACACATGAGGCAGGAGCCCGCACAGCGATGACCCGTGTATTTAACGAATATGCCCGCAAAGTACAGCTGCTTAAGGAAAAGGATAAAAATTTAGAAGGGGCTGATCTTCGCGAAGGGCTGACGGCGATCGTTTCAGTGCGTATCCCTGAAGAACTGCTTCAGTTTGAGGGACAGACGAAAGGGAAGCTCGGGACAAGTGAGGCTCGTTCTGCAGTAGACAGCGTCGTTTCTTCGAATTTGTCTTATCTCCTTGAGGAAAACCCTGAAGTCAGTTCTTTGCTTATTAAGAAAGCGATTAAAGCAGCTCAAGCGCGGGAAGCTGCAAGAAAAGCGCGCGAGGATGCCCGCAACGGCAAAAAGCGAAAGCGCGGTGAAGGTGTACTGTCTGGAAAGCTGACGCCTGCTCAGTCACGAAATCCGCAGAGAAATGAGCTGTACTTAGTAGAGGGAGACTCAGCAGGAGGGTCCGCCAAACAGGGGCGTGACCGGCGCTTTCAGGCAGTGCTTCCGCTTCGGGGAAAGGTCATCAATACGGAGAAAGCGAAGCTCGCTGATATTTTTAAAAATGAGGAAATCAATACAATTATTCATGCAATCGGAGCAGGAGTCGGCAATGAGTTTAATGTAGATGAGGCAAATTACGATAAGGTGGTCATTATGACAGATGCCGATACCGATGGCGCGCATATTCAGGTGCTGCTTCTCACCTTCTTCTACCGCTATATGAAACCGCTGATCGAAGCCGGCAAGGTATATATTGCGCTTCCGCCTTTATACAAGGTAAGCAAAGGCACCGGAAAAAAGGCGCGGGTAGAGTATGCATGGACAGATGAAGAACTATCAGAAACAATGAAAAAGGTCGGCAAAGGCTGTGTGCTGCAGCGCTACAAGGGGCTTGGTGAAATGAATGCTGACCAATTATGGGAAACAACGATGAATCCTGAAACGAGAACGCTCATTCGTGTGCGAATTGACGATGCGGCCCGGGCGGAACGCCGCGTGACTACCTTAATGGGTGATAAGGTGGAGCCGCGCCGGAAGTGGATTGAATCGAATGTAGCGTTCGGGCTGGAAGAAGACGGGAACATCCTAGAAAATGAGAATCTTTCAGCTGGCGAGGAGGTTTAACGGATGCAAAAGGAAATATTTCAAGATTTGCCGCTCGAGGAGGTTCTTGGTGACCGGTTTGGGCGGTACAGTAAATATATTATTCAGGAACGGGCACTGCCTGATGCCCGAGATGGGCTAAAGCCGGTACAGCGTCGGATTTTATATGCAATGTATGCGGAAGGAAATACACAGGATAAACCATTTCGGAAATCGGCCAAGACAGTCGGAAACGTCATTGGTAACTATCACCCGCATGGCGATTCCTCTGTTTACGAAGCGATGGTGAGAATGAGTCAGGACTGGAAGCTCCGGCAGGTTTTGATTGAAATGCATGGAAATAATGGTTCCATTGACGGTGACCCGCCCGCTGCTATGCGTTATACGGAAGCTCGTCTGTCCGCTATATCCAGCGAGCTGTTAAAAGATATTGAGAAGCGGACAGTTGAATTTATTCCAAACTTTGATGATACCTCAGAGGAGCCGATTGTGCTCCCTGCCCGCTTCCCGAATTTGTTAGTGAACGGGTCGACAGGAATTTCTGCGGGATACGCGACAGAAATTCCGCCTCATCAGCTTGGTGAAGTGATTGATGCAACAGTGATGAGAATGGATCATCCTGAATGCACAGTGGCAGATTTAATGACGGTCATCAAGGGGCCTGATTTTCCAACTGGCGGTATTATTCAGGGCAAGGAAGGCATAGAGAAAGCCTACGAAACAGGAAAAGGCAAGATCATCGTGCGCGGCAAGGCAGAGATCGAGGAAATTAGAGGCGGCAAAAAGCAAATCGTTATTACCGAGCTGCCATACGATGTCAATAAAGCCAGCCTGGTAAAGAAAATGGACGAATTCAGGGTGGACCGGAAAGTAGAAGGCATTGCGGAAGTACGAGATGAAACAGATCGTACAGGGCTTCGTATCGTCATTGAATTAAAGAAGGATGGCGACGCTGAAGGAATCTTAAATTATCTGTACAAAGCAAGCGACCTTCAGATTAGCTATAACTTCAATATGGTGGCTATTCACGAGCAACGGCCGGTGCAGATGGGGCTTATTCAGATGCTGGATGCGTACATAAGGCATCAAAAAGAAGTAGTGACCAAACGCTCGCAATATGAATTAGCCAAAGCGAGAGCACGTCACCATATTGTTGAAGGCTTAATTAAGGCATTGTCCATCCTTGACCAAGTCATCGAAGTGATCCGTTCATCGAAGGACAAACGTGATGCGAAGCATAATTTAATTGATTCCTTCGCTTTTACAGAGGCGCAGGCAGAGGCTATTGTTACCTTGCAGCTATATCGGTTGACTAATACTGATATTGCAGCTCTAGAAAAAGAAGCTGACCAGCTGGAGACAGATATTAAGAAGCTCGAGGAGATTTTAGCAAGCGAGAAAAAACTGGCCAGCGTCATTAAGAAGGAACTGAAAGACATTAAGAAGAAGTATACTGATGAAAGACGGACTGTCATTCAGGACGAAATCGAAGAGATCAAGGTAAATTTAGAAGTGCTCATTCCAAATGAAGAAGTTATTGTAACCGTAACAAAAGACGGATACATTAAGCGGACAAGCCTCCGTTCTTACTCGGCTTCGAATGGCAAGGATTTAGCTATGAAAGAAACAGACCGTCTTCTTTACAAAAAAGAAGTGAACACGACAGATGTACTTCTCCTATTTACGAACAAGGGGAATTATTTATACATGCCTGTTCATGAGCTGCCAGATATACGCTGGAAGGATCTTGGCCAGCATTTAGCCAGCCTGGTCGCTATTAGCAAAGATGAATCCATCATCGCCGCCTTCGATATTCAGGATTTCCAAGAGCCGCTTTACTTCTTGTTCGCTACGAGAAATGGCATGCTGAAGCGTACAGAGCTAGCCTCTTATAAGGTTCAGCGTTATTCAAAGCCTTTAACGGCTATTAAATTAAAAGGCGAAGATGAAGTGGCCGCTGTACACTTAACAGATGGAAGCCAGCATGTACTTCTCGCTACAGCTTTTGGTTATGGTCTGCGTTTTTCAGAAGAGGAAGCGAGCATCGTCGGCCCGCGTGCAGCGGGGGTTAAAGGCATTAACCTGAAGGATGGCGATACAGTCGTAAGTGCGGCCGTATGGGAAGCAGAGAAGGAGCGCGAACTGCTCATTGTGACTCATCGGGGGGCTGTTAAGAAAATGAACACATCGGAATTCGAGCCGGCTTCCCGGGCAGGCCGTGGAGTCATTATGCTAAGAGAATTGAAAAAGAACTCTCACCGTCTCGTAGAACTGCATCTCACCGAACCAGGTGAAGAGGTTGTTCTCCAAACAGATAAAGGCCTTGTGGAATCGTTTGATTTTAGTTATTTAAAGCAAAGTGACCGCTATTCAAATGGGTCCTTTGTGATAGATGCGAAGGAAAATGGTCAAGTAACAGAGGTTTGGACAACGACATCATCAGATGAGTAACAGCAATTGCCTTTATAGCCGGTTAAAAACCGGCTATAAAACGGTTTTTTTATAGGGAAAGAAGGGAATATGAAAGAGAATAAATATATAATTTTCGAAAGGAGTAGGGAGAGATGGGATGGTCGGAAGCTTTGGATCAACTAATTATTACGTTAAATGATTACTTATATACATATGTGATGGTGGCTCTCTTAATTATTCTGGGACTTTTCTTTTCATTTCGAACGAAGTTTGTTCAATTTCGCTTATTGAAAGAAATGTTCCGTGTCATTTTTGAAAAGTCAACAATATCGGCAGAGGGAAAAAAGGGGATTTCTTCTTTCCAAGCCTTTACAATCAGTGCCGCTTCTCGAATTGGAACAGGTAACCTAGCGGGTGTAGCGACAGCGATTGCTGCCGGCGGACCTGGTGCTGTTTTCTGGATGTGGATCATTGCCTTGATTGGTGCTGGCTCCAGTTTTGTGGAGAGTACTCTTGCACAAGTTTATAAAGTGAAAGATAAGGATGGGTTCCGCGGGGGGCCGGCTTATTATATGGAGAGGGGTCTGAATAAGCGCTGGATGGGAATCATTTTTGCCGTGACCATTACCTTCTGCTTTGGCCTTGTATTTAATGCGGTTCAGTCAAATACCATTTCTGTAGCGGTGAATGAAGGGTTCGCCGTTCCCAAACCAGTAATTGGCATCATATTAGCTGTACTGACGGCGTTAGTTATCTTCGGCGGCCTTAAGCGGATCGCTCATGTTACACAAATACTCGTGCCGGTTATGGCGGTTATCTATCTGTTTGTAGCCCTCTTTGTCCTTATCATTAATATCACTGAAATTCCAGCTATGTTTATGTTGATCGTTAAAAGCGCCTTTGGTCTTGAAGAAGCACTCGGAGGCACGCTTGGAGCAGCTGTCATGAACGGTATTAAGCGCGGGCTGTTCTCCAATGAAGCGGGGATGGGGTCTGCACCGAATGCGGCGGCCACTGCAGCTGTCAGCCACCCGGCCAAGCAAGGACTCATCCAGACACTTGGCGTATTCGTCGATACCATCCTCGTGTGCTCGGCTACCGCTTTTATTATCTTGCTTTCGAGGGAATATTTACGTGAGGATTCTTTATCCATTAACCTGACGCAATCTGCGCTTTCTGTGCATCTTGGCGAGTGGGCTGCTCTCTTCCTAGCTGTAGCCATCTTCCTTTTTGCCTTCAGCTCTGTAATCGGTAACTATTATTATGGAGAAACAAATATTGAATTTATTAAGGAATCAAGGACAGCCTTGTTTATTTACCGTCTAGCTGTCGTTGCTATGGTATATTTCGGCTCCGTGGCTAAGATCAGCCTTGTATGGAATATGGCTGATTTGTTCATGGCAATTATGGCTCTAATCAACTTAATTGCCATTGCTATGCTGTACAAGGTGGCTGTTGCTGTTCTGAAGGATTATCAAAAACAAAGAAAAGCGGGGAAAGATCCTGTTTTCTATGCTGATTCGATCGAAGGAATCGGAAGGACCGAGCATTGGCAGCGTCCGCAAAAACAACGAAAATAACAACAAGCCGGCTCATTACTTTAAAAGCAAAATGAGCCGGCTTTTTTATAAAAGATTTATGTGTAAAGTTCAAATGTTTTTTTGTTTCAAAAGATCTATTCTTTTTAGGCTATTTTTGATACTATTTTATAAAAAGTGAGTGGAAATCATTTGAAAATCATTACTTTATCAGATACACACTTACCTAAGAAATCTGCTCAGCTTCCCGATCATTTGCTCCATTAATTAAAGACAGCTGACCATATCATTCATGCGGGTGATTGGATTAGCAAAACGGTATATGATGAAATTGTTTCCTGCGGTTCATTAACAAGTGTAGCAGGCAATCAAGATAGCGAAGAATTAAAGCAGCTTCTTCCCCGGCGAGCTATTGTCCGGTTAAATGGCTGGAATATCGGTGTTGTTCATGGAGATGGAAAAGGGTTAACAACAGAGAAGAGAGCGGCTAAAGCATTTATGGATGAAGAGGTAGATTGCATTGTCTTTGGCCATTCGCATATCCCTTATTTGCGGTTTGAAAAGGGAGTGTTAATGTTCAATCCTGGCTCAGCAACGGATAAACGACGTCTGCCTTACTATTCTTACGGAATTCTTACGGTAGATAAAACAATCAAGGCAGAACACATTTTTTATAAATAAGGGCGGGCAGGTATTTTGTTCCATTGTCTATTTGTATATTGCTTATTGGGAGAGGAGTGTCCTCGTTGACTCATACATTTTTTAATTCTGACTTTGTGACAGCAAGGGAAATGGAGTGGTTTGCTCAAGTCTCGAAGGATATTTTTATCATCCTGGACGGTGATTATGTCATCCAAGGAGCAAATCCGGCCTGGCATCAAGTTGTAGGCGACAGCGAGATAGAAGCTGGGCAATCTCTTTTGATGGATTACATTCATCCGGAGGATCAACAGCTATTCATAGATCAATTGAGGGGGAAAGACCGGCTGAGCATAGAGGTGCGATGCAGCCATAAAGAAGGCACATACAAGTGGGTGGATTGGTATGCCATTCACCGGTCTGAACAAAGGCAAAAGGCTATTATGCTAATTGGCCGTGAGGTCAGCTACGAGAGGATGCTCGAATTAGAACTGAAGGAATCGAAAGAACTTGGCCGTGTCCTCCTTGAATCTGCTGATACCTCGATTAGTATCATGGATGCAGAAGATCGTGTGATTGCAGTGAACAAACAGTTTGAGGAACTATACGGGTGGAGAAATGAAGAAATAATGGGAGATATTATGCCCTTTCATTCTCATTCAGAGCAGGTAAAAAAGGACTTTATTGAGTTGCGTAAACGAGTCTTTCAGGGAGAAAAAATTGTTAATCATGAAGCCGTTCGAGTGCGTAAAGACGGCTCCTTGCTGCCGGTCAGTATTACTGTTTTTCCTATTCGTGATATTAACGGACATATCGTGGCTTCCCTGGCTCAAACAAGGGATATGTCACAAATACTGGATATCCAGCAGCAACTGATGAATAGCAGAAAAGAGCTTGAGGAAACGAATGAACAATTTCAAAGTATTTTAAACAGCATTATCGAGGTCTTTTTCTATGTCGATAAGAGCTGGAATTTTCTTTTTGTAAATAAACTGTTTGCTAATGTGCTGGAAAGAGACCTGGAGAAGCTGATAGGCAAAAGCTTTTGGGGAGTGCTTCCTAGCAAGATCAGCCCGCTTGCGGAGGACATGCTGCAGGAGTCCATGAGAACAGGAAGGAACGCCCGTTTTAAAGACTTTTCTCCTCTTATGAACCGGTATTATGAGATCTTTACGTTTCCCACAAAGAACGGCATGGCCGTGCACGCGAGGGATATTCATGATCAGGAAATGAACCTGCAAAGGCTGGAGGATAGTGAAAGGCAAATTCGGGAGATCACCGAAAATATTAATGAAGTATTTTGGATAACATCCGTCCAAGACTTAAAAACAGAGTATGTAAGCGCAGCATATGAACGTGTGTGGAAGCGTCCGATAAAGGATGTTTACCAAAACAAGCACTCTTTTGCTGATGCTGTTCACCCGGAGGACAGAGAAGCGGTCGTTCAATCGGTAGCGGACCTGGATCATATTCAGCCGGAAATAGAATTTAGAATCTTATGGCCGGATGGATCCGTACGCTGGATTCGTTCGAAGCATACACTAGTTTGCGGCGAGGATGGCCAGCCTCTTCGCATTATCACAGTATCGGCTGATATAACTGAGCTAAAGGAAAAGGATTCGCTAATTCGTAAAGGCGACAAGCTGGGTGTGGTCGGCCAGCTGGCGGCGGGGATTGCTCATGAAATCCGCAATCCGCTGACGACAATTAAAGGGTTTGTGCAGTTGTGGAGACAGGACAGCAACCAAGTGAGGTATAGTGAGATTATCTTGTCTGAACTGGAACGAATCGAATTTATTATGAATGAGTTTCTTATGCTGGCCAAGCCGCATCAGGAAACATGTATGGAACCGACAGATATGAACCAGGTTCTTAAGGAAACAGCCGCTTTCATGCAGCCGGAAGCCTTGCTAAAGGAAACGGTGATGGTGTGTGACCTTCAAGAGGACTTGCCGAAAGTCATGATGGAAGTAAAGCAAATAAAACAGGTAATGATTAACCTGATTAAGAACGCTCTTGAAGCAATGGAGAATGGCGGCACCATTAAGATCCGCACAAGAAAAAAACGCTATAAGGTTATTGTGCAAGTTGAGGACACAGGTTCAGGAATCTCCAAGGAGCGAATTACCCGCCTTGGTGAACCTTTTTATTCAAATAAAGAAAAAGGAACAGGTCTTGGCCTGATGGTCAGCTTCAAAATTATCCAAAATCACCATGGCACGATTACGTTTGAAAGTGAAGAGGGCAAAGGCACATTAGTAGAAATATCCTTGCCTTTTGCTTCTCAATAAAAGAAAACTTAAAAAGTATTTAACAATTCAGAAATTTGTAGTATAATGGTAGACAATTAAATAGTAAGAATAGCTAGGGGTGCCTGTAAGGCTGAGAGGATGATGTTCATCCAACCCTTGAACCTGATTTGGTTAGTACCAGCGGAGGGAAGCTATATTTGTGTATGTATTTTTGTCTACATAAATAAAAGCCTGCCCTTGCGGCAGGCTTTTTTTATTGTTTATAAGGGGGAATTTCAATGGATGAGTTACAAATTGGCGGCGTCAAATTAACTAATCGTTTGTTCGCGGGAACAGGAAAGTTTGCTGATCACTCAGTCATGAGGGAGGCCTTTCATCAATCAGAGACAGAAGTGGTGACTGTGGCCGTCAGAAGAGTAGATTTAGAGGCAGGACAGGAGAACATTTTGGAGGATATCCCATCTGGTATCATTCTTATGCCTAATACATCAGGTGCACGCAACGCAGAAGAGGCGGTACGGATTGCCCGTTTAGCGAAAGCAGCAGGTATGGGAAACTGGATTAAGATTGAGGTGATTGCTGACCAGAAATATTTGCTTCCAGATAATGAAGAGACATTGCGTGCAGTAGACGTTTTGGCGAACGAAGGGTTTGTCGTTCTTCCATATATGAACCCAGATCTTATGGCTGCTAAGAAAATGGCAGATGCCGGGGCAGCCGCTATTATGCCGCTAGGTTCTCCGATCGGATCTAACCGGGGAATCCGTATGAAAGAAATGATCCGAATACTAATTGAAGAGAAGACTGTGCCTATTGTGGTAGATGCAGGGATCGGCAGGCCGTCGGAAGCGGCTGAGGCGATGGAAATGGGGGCTGACGCTGTACTGGTGAATACAGCCATTGCAACAGCTGATGATCCGGTTGGTATGGCCAAGGCGTTTAATTTAGCGGTGAAAGCAGGAAGAGGAGCTTATTTATCCGGACTTGGGCCAGTGTCCGAAAGAGCCAATGCGTCCTCTCCGCTTACTGGGTTTCTTGGTTAAGGGGTGATGAAATGAGCTTTTATAATATATATGATGAAATAAAAACACAGCCTTATGAACAGTTATTTAACGGTGTTACGCCTCAGGAAGTGGAAGCAGTACTGCAGAAAAGCCAGCTAGACGAGAGAGATCTGCTTGTTCTCCTTTCACCTGCGGCGGAAAATTACTTAGAGAAAATGGCTCAAAAAGCACATAAGCTGACTGTGCAGCATTTCGGAAAGGTGATTTCTCTCTATGCGCCGCTTTATTTAACAGATTATTGCGTGAATAAATGTACGTATTGCAGCTTTAGCTTAGATAACGATTTTCCAAGGCGAAAGCTGAGTGCGATTGAGATTGATCAGGAAGCGAAAGCTCTAAAAAGTATGGGCATTCAGCATGTGATCCTGCTGACAGGAGAATCGAGGAAGCATTCCTCCGTTGCTTACTTGGCGGAAAGTGCCCGTCTTGTTAAGGCTCATGCAGCCTCTATTGCGATTGAAGTACAGCCGCTCGATACAGAGGAATATAAACAGCTATGTCAATCAGGGGTGGATGGTCTGACCGTCTACCAGGAGGTCTACAACGAAGATATCTATAAAGAAATTCATGTAAAAGGGCCGAAAAGAAACTATCGGTACCGGCTGGATGCACCTGAGCGCGGCTGCCAGGCAGGAATGAGGACCGTAAATATCGGGGCCTTGCTGGGGCTTGATGACTGGAGAAAGGAAGTGTTCTTTACGTCCTTGCACGCCCGTTATTTGCAAAAGAAATATATCGAGACAGAAGTTGCCGTCTCCTTCCCGCGCATCCGTCCAAATCTTGGCGGCTTTGCTCCGAAAGTAAATGTGGAGGATAAGAATCTGGTTCAGGCAATGCTTGCTTTTCGTTTATTTATGCCGCGGGCGGGTATTACGCTGTCCACCCGGGAAGAAGCTGCACTGCGTGATCAGCTTATCAAGCTAGGTGTAACAAAAATGTCAGCCGCCTCTTCTACCGTAGTGGGCGGTTATGCAACGAAGCAGAATGACAACAGTCAGTTTGAGATCTCTGATTCGCGGTCGGTAGAAGAAGTAAAAATGAGCCTGAAACGGAATGGCTACCAGCCGGTCTCGAAAGACTGGGATATTCTTGTGGAAGCGGAGGAGGAGCCTGTCATTGCAGCTGCATATACTCACAACGGGAACACAAGAGCTAACACAGGCGTCTGAGATTGCAGCGGCGGTTCACCCGTTTGCTGACTTCCTTCATATACGTGAGAAGCACCGGTCTGCTAAGGAGTTATTAAGCTGGGTGGAGCGGTTTGCGGCGGCAGGCGTTCCGCTCGGTAAAATAATTATCAATGACCGGCTGGATGTAGCCCTCGCTGCCGGAGCAGGAGGTGTACAGCTGACTGAAGCAAGCCTGCCGCTTCAGAGAGCAAAAGAAATAGCCGGCAGCATGAAGCTTGGCCGTTCCGTTCATCAAACGAAGGATGCTTTGGAAATCAAGAAAAAGGAAGCAGAATGGCTTATATTTGGCCATGTATTTCCCACTGCTTCTAAACCGGACAGGAAGCCGGCAGGATTACGAAAACTAAAGGAAGTGAGCGCTGCTGCAAGCGTGCCAGTCATTGCGATCGGCGGTATTCAGGCTCGGCACATTCAGGACATAGCTCAAGCCGGAGCCGAAGGAATCGCTGTAATGTCCGGCATTTTTACTAGTGGAGATCCTATTGCAGCGGCTGCTTATTATCGCCAAGAAATACAGAGGGTAGAGGAGGAACATAATGAGAATTACAGTGAATGGCAAACAGGAAGACATTAAGTTAGCTCGTCCAACGATCGCCGACTTGCTGACTCAATATTCTCTCCAGGAAAAGACGGTCATTATAGAGGCAAATGGGGAGATTATTCCGAAAGACTCTCTTTCTTCCACTCACTTGAAAGAAGGAGATCGTCTTGAGATTGTCCAATTTGTCGGAGGCGGTTAAGGGAGGAGAGAAGAAATGAGTAACCGGTATTCAAGGCAGGAGCTTTTTCTAAAAGAAACGCTCCCTTTTCGAAAGAAGCGTGCACTAATTGTAGGAGCGGGGGCATTGGGCTCAGCTCTAGCAGAAACGCTCGTGCGGGCAGGAACGGGCGGGGTGACGATCATCGACCGGGACTACGTGGACTGGACCAACCTGCAGCGCCAGCAGCTTTATACAGAACGAGATGCAAGGGACCAGGTGCCGAAAGCAACGGCTGCCAAACAGCGGCTTCAGTCAATCAACTCAGAGGCGGACATTAAAGCGGTGGTAGCGGATGCAGGACCAGAAGAGCTAGCTTCGCTCATAGAGGAGCAGCAGCCGCATATACTGCTGGATGGGACCGATAATTTTGAAACAAGGTTTATCATCAACGACCTCGCGCAAAAATATCGGCTCCCATGGGTGTATGGGGCATGTGTCGGCAGCCAAGGGATCAGCTGTGTCGTGATACCAGGAGAGACACCATGTTTGGCTTGTCTGTTAGCTGTGCTGCCGGCGGAAGGGATGACGTGCGATACGGTGGGCATCATCGCACCAGCTGTACAAATGACGGCCGCTTTTCAAGGAGCAGAGGCTCTAAAGGTGCTGGCCGGCAGGAAGGAAGAGATAAGAAGAGAGCTCGTGTCCTTTGATCTATGGAAAAACACGCATTCTTCTATTAATATCTCCTCCTTAAAAAAAGAAGATTGTCCGTCATGCGGCCGACAGCCTTCTTATCCATATCTATCGGCCGAACGGCGGACGAAAACTGCTGTTCTATGCGGGCGTGATACTGTGCAGGTGAGACCGCCTGAAGGAAGACAGTTTCATTTAGATCAGCTGGCTTCCATGCTGGAGAAACAAGGGACGAATGTGAAGACGAATGGTCTTTTGCTTTCTGCGGTTGTTTCCGGAAAGAGAGTTGTGCTGTTTCAAGACGGGCGAATGCTTGTCCATGGAACGAAAAATATAAGCGATGCGAAAAAGCTTTATCAGCAGCTGCTCGGTTAAAGACCAATGTTTTTTGATTAGGGGCGTCTATATTCACGGTTAGTGAAGATAGACGGCTCTTTTTCTTTGAAAAGCAGCCAGATGCCAAGGCTTAATAAGAAAGCGACACCTTCAAGTGAGACAATATACCAGGGGTAAGGCCCGAGCAAATCCAGCAAGCTGGCTGTTTCCGGCTTATGGGCCAGGTAAAGGTAATTCCCGTTTGTCAGCTTATTAATGAGCAGAACAGGCGGAACAAGCAGATTCAAGAATAACATGGTCCGAATGACGGAGGAAAGAGTAGGACGGTACCCTCTTATCCATGTAAGGTAGAGCGGTGTCCAGAAAATAATAGAGTGTGTGCCGAAAAAGTGAAAAAAGCGGAAGTGAGGGAAATCGAAATATAAATAGGGTGTAATCAGTGCTTGGGAAGCACCCAATACACCGATAAAGAGCAAAATGTCATATAATACTTTCTTTCTAGTAAGCAGTAAAGCAACGGTAAGAAATACCGACAGGCTGCAAAGCTCTAAAGGCAAAGCATGGCTGACTGACCAGGTGCCGGTTCGCAGCATCCATCCGTGATAGGAAGCTTCGAGAAGAATGAGGATGAAGGCTAAAGATACTTCCACTCGTCTAGAGGTTACTTCGGTGAAACGAGATCGGTACAGGAAGGTTAGTAATACGGTTGCAGCGAGTATGACCCATACCGTTATATGGCTGGCTGAAAACATATGGAACTCAAAGGCTTCGTAGCTTTTGCTGAACCAGTCCATCGTTTACTCTCCTTTTTAATAGTTTCTTCATTATATAAAGTTTAACAGAATACTTGACTCCATATTACATATGCAAAGAAATTACGATAAATAACTGAAGGTGGAATGGGTCTCGCAAATAGCATTATTTTTCTAATTTTTAGAAAAGAGTGCATTTATTAATCTACAAATAAACCTAGAAATTTAATCAGTTTTGTTGTATATTATTATATGTTATTGAGAAAGGGGAGCGAAAAGATAATGGAAGCAGTACTTAAAAAGGCTGCAGAACAGCCTTTAAAACATAAAAGTGGAAGACGCCTTGATCAAATATTATATTTTCTTATTTTCGTTGTATTAGCAGGAGGAGCCTTATTCCTTTTTAATGCTGTATCAGGAAGACAAGCGGTTCTATATATGCTCGGCGCGGTTGCTGGTTTTATATTATATCACGCTCGATTTGGATTTACGTCGGCGTGGAGACAATTTATCCTGTACCGTCATGGTGAAGGGATCCGAGCACAAGTATGGATGCTGCTTGTAGCCAGTCTATTATTTCTGCCGCTTTTGACAGCTGGTACCGTCTTTGGTGTAGATATGTCAGGTAATGTCAATGCTGCAGGGATGTCCGTTCTTATCGGAGCCTTTATCTTTGGAATCGGCATGCAGATGGGAGATGGATGTGCATCTGGTACGCTATACCACATTGGCGGCGGAGATGCTAACGGAATCATCGCTCTAGTCGGCTTTATTGCCGGTTCGGTCATTGCTACTACTCATTTTGATTTTTGGACAAACTTGCCGGGTCTTGGAGAGGTTTCCTTCGTTGAATCATATGGAGTCCTTCCAGGCTTCTTCATTCAAGTGGCTTTGCTTGCGATTGTGTATGCGATCACTGTACTAGTTGAGAAGAAAAAGAACGGTAAGCTTTATAAGAAAGAAGTAAAAGCCAAGAGCTGGAAGTCTATCTTCTTTGGTCCATGGCCAATTGTCATCGGCGGGTTGGCGCTTGCGGTATTAAACGCAGTTATTTTACTTGTTCAAGGCAAGCCTTGGGGAGTAACTTCAGCGTTCGCCCTGTGGGGAGCGAAAGCAGTTCAAGCGTTTGGCGGAAATCCGGAAAACTGGAGCTACTGGCAGTCTCCAAGCAACCTGGCTTCTTTACAGGAGCCGGTTTACTTCCATACAACATCTGTTATGGATATTAGCTTAATGGTAGGGGCGCTGCTTGCAGCTGTACTTGCTGGAAGCTTCAGAAAAGGCTTGAAATTCAAGCTGCCAATGAAAATGGTCATCGGTTCCTTAATCGGTGGGCTCATGATGGGATACGGAGCCCGCATCTCTTTTGGCTGTAACATTGGAGCTTTCTTTAGCGGCATTGCTTCATTTAGCGTGCACGGCTGGCTTTGGTTCGTAGCCGCTTACGCTGGAAGCATTATCGGCGTGAAGCTTCGTCCGTATTGCAAGTATCGCGATTGATGATTAGTTGAATAGTAAGTAATTAAAGCTGCAGAGCTGGTCGTTGGCTCTGCAGCTTTTTTAGTAGCCTGCAGTCAAAAAAACTTGTAGACTTCAGCCATGTAAAAGTAGTTAAATGATATAATAAACCAAAAACAAGGAGAGCTTTTTCTATATGAGTATATTATCAGTCAGTCGTCTGAGCCACGGATTCGGAGATCGGGCGATTTTTAATGATGTGTCGTTCCGGCTTCTAAAAGGGGAGCATATTGGTCTTGTCGGTGCAAACGGCGAGGGGAAATCGACATTTATGAATATTATTACCGGTGAATTAAAGCCGGATGAGGGAAAGATTGAATGGGCTAAAAACGTGCGTGTCGGCTATTTGGATCAGCATGCCGATTTAAAGCAGGGCATGTCGATTCGTGATGTACTTCGGACCGCGTTTCAGTATTTATTTGATATTGAAGCGGAAATGAATCAATTATTTGGTCGGATGGGTGACGCTTCCCCTGAAGAGCTGGAGGCGCTGCTGGAAGAAACAGGAACCATGCAAGACCTGCTCACAAATAATGACTTCTACGTTATTGATGCTAAAATTGAGGAAACCGCACGCGGGCTTGGGCTTGATGACATTGGACTTGACCGTGACGTGAATGACTTAAGCGGCGGTCAGCGGACGAAGGTGCTTTTAGCGAAGCTGCTTTTGGAAAAGCCGGATATTTTGCTGCTTGATGAGCCGACGAACTATTTAGATGAGCAGCACATTGAATGGCTGAAGCGCTATCTTCAGGAATATGACAATGCATTTATTCTTATTTCACATGATATTCCATTCTTAAATAGTGTCGTCAACTTGATTTATCATATGGAAAATCAGGAGCTGAACCGCTATTCCGGCACGTATGAGGACTTCCTGAAAGTGTACGAAATGAAGAAGCAGCAGCTCGAGGCCGCTTTTAAAAAGCAGCAGCAGGAAATTGCCGACCTGAAGGATTTCGTTGCCCGCAATAAAGCGCGGGTGTCCACGCGAAACATGGCCATGTCCCGGCAGAAGAAGCTGGATAAAATGGAAGTAATTGAGTTAGCGGCAGAACGTCCGAAGCCTGAGTTCCACTTCAAGGAAGGGCGGACGCCAAGCAAGCTTATCTTCCAGGCAGAGAATCTTGTCATCGGCTATGATGAACCGCTGTCTAAGCCGCTGAACCTGCAAATGGAACGCGGACAAAAGATTGCTCTTACAGGCGCAAATGGAATCGGAAAAACGACTCTGTTACGAAGTTTATTAGGAGAGATCCCGCCGGTTTCCGGAAAAGTAGAACGGGGAGACAACCTGCTGATCGGTTACTTTGAACAGGAAATGAAAACGGATAACGGTCATACGTGTATTGAAGAAATCTGGAGCGAGTTCCCTTCCTTTACTCAGTATGAGGTCCGTTCAGCTCTTGCTAAATGCGGCTTGACAACGAAGCATATTGAAAGCAAGGTTGCTGTACTGAGCGGCGGCGAAAAAGCGAAAGTCCGTCTGTGCAAGCTGATTAACAGAGAAACAAATGTATTAGTGCTCGACGAGCCGACGAACCATTTAGATGTAGACGCTAAAGAAGAGCTGAAACGGGCGATACGTGACTATAAAGGCAGCGTGCTGCTTATTTCGCATGAGCCTGAATTCTACCGTGAAGTGGTGACAGATATATGGAACGGAGAATCCTGGACAACGAAAGTCCTTTAACTGGCTTTCTTATGACCAGGAGGCGGTGAGAATCAGGTGGGATCCTTTAATAGAATCAACGAATGCCTTGTCAACGGGATACCGGAGACAAGGCATTCTGTTCTTTAAGGAGTATCACGGAAGTTGAACGAAAAGCCGAAAAAATACCCACAGGTCTTTCTATGTAAGATAGAATAAACATAGAGATAAAAGAGACAAGGGGGAGAGGACTTGCTGAAAAATATTTTTGCTATGCTGGAAAATGATTTTGAAGAGACCGTAAAAGTGAGAAGATACTTACACCAATATCCTGAATTATCTTTTGAAGAGGTAGAGACGCCGGCTTTTATCGCCCGCTTTTTAAAGGAACAGGGAATAGAAGTGAAAGAAGGAGTAGGCGGAAGAGGCGTTGTCGGCATGATCCGCGGGGAGCAGCCTGGAAAAACGGTCGCGCTGCGTGCCGATTTTGACGCACTGCCGATTCATGATTTAAAGGATGTGCCATACCGGTCGAAAGTAGACGGGAAAATGCATGCGTGCGGCCATGATGCCCATACCGCTACACTGCTTTCCGTGGCAAAAGCGCTGCAGGCCAATCGGCATTTGTTAAAGGGGAATGTCGTGCTCATTCATCAGTTTGCGGAAGAGCTTGTTCCTGGAGGAGCAATCGAAATGATTAAAGATGGCTGCTTGGATGGGGTAGATGCTATTTTTGGCACTCATTTGTGGTCGACTATTCCTGTAGGCAAAGCTGCTTTTCAAGAGCAGGAAATTATGGCTGCAGCCGATCATTTTGAAGTAGAAGTGATTGGAAAGGGTGGTCACGGAGGGCTTCCTCATGAAGCAGTGGACCCGGTAGTCATTGGGACAAACTGGGTGCAGGCCATCCAGCAAATCATCAGCCGGAGCGTAAGTCCGCTGGATTCAGCTGTTATTACAGTCGGCTCTCTTCATGCGGGAGATGCGTTTAATATTATTCCTGAAAAAATGACGATCAAAGGAACCGTCCGTACGTTCAAGGCAGAGGTACAGGAAATGATTGAACAGCGCATGGAGGCCCTTCTGCGCGGTCTTTGCGAAGGGGCAGGTGCTTCTTACACATATCATTATTTAAGGGGCTATCCGCCGGTCAGAAATCACCCCAAGGAAACGCAGTTCGTTATGGAAGGGGCGAAGAGTATTCTTGGCAGTGAGAATTGTTATATCACCGAGCCTCTGATGGTAGGGGAGGATTTTTCCCATTATTTAAAACGAGTACCTGGCACCTTTTTTCTGACAGGGGCAGGCAATCTGGAAACAAATGCAGTCTATCCACACCATCATGCAAGATTTGATATCGATGAACGATCCATGATTCATGCGGGTAAAATACTAGCTTCAGCTGCCTGGCGGTTTTTAAATGAATGAGCAAGTGCTTTTCAAGGAAACGTATTTTCTGTATAGTAAATACGGAAGCAAACTTTAATATAGAAGGAAGATTTTTTTATGATTATTAAAACAGATGAAGAATTACAAGCGTTGAAAAAGGCTGGCCGAATTGTCGCAGAAATTCGCGATGAAATGCGCCAAGCAACGAAGCCCGGCATCACAACGAAAGAGCTGGATGAATTAGGCGGACAGCTGTTTAAAGAAAAAGGCGGCGTATCCGGACCGAAAAGCGAATACGATTTTCCGGGCTACACATGTATCAGCGTGAACGACGAAGTGGCTCACGGTATTCCAGGAAGCCGTGTGATTCAAGAAGGAGACCTTGTAAACATCGACGTATCCGGCTCGTATGATGGATACTTTGCTGATACGGGTATTTCTTTCGTGGTAGGCGAAGGAGATCCGCTGCTGACAAAACTATGTGAAGCAGCAGAACAAGCTTTTGAACGTGGACTGCTGAAGGCAAAAGCCGGATCGAAACAAAATCAGATCGGCAAAGCGGTTATGAATGAAGCGCGCCGCCATGGCTTTACTGTTATTAAGAACTTGACTGGACATGGAATCGGCCGCAGTCTCCATGAAGCACCTGATCATATTTTGAATTACTTCGATCCATGGGACAACGCTTTGCTGAAAGAAGGAATGGTTATTGCTTTCGAACCATTCATTTCTGCAAAGGCTGACATGATCGTTGAAGGCGGAGACGGCTGGACATTCAAGACACCGGATGGCAGTTTAGTAGCTCAAATTGAGCATACTATCGTTATTACTAAGGACGAACCAATTATTTTAACGAAATAACGGCTGTGCCAGCGCAGGCCTGTGTGAAAGCCTCTTATTCGTATAGAATAAGGGGTTTTTTATACCGCTCCTGATGGAGTGACAACTCGCGTCCGCTTGTTTAATGAGGCAAGCCTATCTTGTAAGAGGTGATCGCCATGATGGACCTAGCCGGGAAATAGTGAACAAGCTTTATGGAGGATCTCGTGAATAAAACAGTAGTTCAGATGTCATTGGGTGGTACATGACTCGACAAAAACTCGGGATCATCGCGAAATAAATATGAATGATAAAAACGGGAGGAAGAGCATGCATGGTTCGAATTGCTTATGGTGCTGGACATGGAGGCGGAGGCTCTACTAGGGGAAAGAGAGCGCCTGATGGGGAATACGAATGGAACTTTAATAATAAAGTAGTTCAGGCGTTGGAGGCTGAGTTAAGAACATACGAGAATGTGGAGCTGCTTCGGACGGATGATTCAACAGGAACGGTGGATGTCCCCTTGGCGGCTCGAACAGAAAGAGCGAGGAACTGGGGCTGTGACATTTATGTCAGTGTGCATCATAATGTGCTGGGAACCAACTGGGGAAATCATAGCGGGGTAGAGACGTATACGTATCTTGGCAGCCAGCCGCGAAGCGAACGGCTGGCCAGAGCCGTACATCCAAGGATCGTCCGGGCAATGGGCATTAGGGATCGTGGAATGAAGAAAGAAAATTTCCATGTAGTGCGTGCTTTTAAGGATCTGCCTGTAGCTGCTGTTTTGACGGAAGGCGGCTTCATGGATTCTACCATTGATAGTAAGAAGCTGAGGGATGACAGTATTATGAGGGCGCAGGGTACAGCCATTGCCTGCGGGATTGCCGAGTATGCAGGCTTAAAGAAGAAAGCTGCTTTATTGACGAATTCTCCCTTTGCAGCGTTCGGGCGTTTTCGGATTTATACAGGCACATTCAAGGATGACGCTGAAGCAGAAAAGTATGCGAAGCTGATCGAAAATCGATTGGGATATCAGCCGTTTGTACAAGATAGGCGTATTTGGACAGGGGTATTCCAAACATTTGAATCAGCTCAAGAAGCACAGAGGAAAATCAGGGGAGAATTCGGTTTGAACCCGAGTGTTAGAGAAGAGTAACAAGGTTGGATGCCCCCCTCCTGCCTGCAAATAGAGGGGGTATCCAATTCTTTGTTAACTTTCACAGGCCCACCGGTCATTGTCCCGGTCATGTTTAGAGTTATATGCTGGATGGTCGGCAGGCACCCCGTCCGGATACACGCTTCTCAGCTCCGTGCAGTTTTTATATGATTCTGCAGGAGAGGCTGGAGCGGGTGCAGGGTCAGATGCAGTATCAGCCTCCTGTTTTGGCGTTTCTTCTGCCTGCTCTGTATTGTATCCATCTTCTGTTACATAGTTTTCGATGGACCAGATGCCTATTTGTTTCTGCTGAGCCGCCGATTGAATTTCCTGGAATTCATCTAAGTATTTTGTATTCGGAGGATACACGTCCACACGTGCTAACCCTTCCTTCAGCAACCGCTTATTAAACATTTGGCCGTCTACATAGATATAAGCAAGGAGTCGGCCATATCGGTCACGCTCTTCAATACCCGGTTCAATCTGTACCTCTTTACCGGATAGCTGCTGCTCGGTAAAGGCAGAGGCTTCAGGCCCGAATGGCTGTACACCGGTACGAGGGTGTTTTGTTTCCGGTGTATCTACTAGAATAAAACGGATGGTTTCTTCTCTCCCATTCATGTTAACTTTAATCGTGTCACCGTCTGTGATAGATGCAACAGTGGCCGTCATTCGATCATTTGAAGGAGAGCTCTCAGGCTCCTCTTCTTCCTGTTCTGGCTCCGGGCTATCAGAGGAAAGGGCAGGTTCCTCCTCGGGCTGGTCGGCGCGGTCAGGCTGGTTCTGCTTAGAGCTGTTCTCTCTTGACAGCTCTTTATCCGTTTCAGTGGAATCGTCTTGGAAGATAGCTGTGCATCCGCCAATCAATAAGGCCAGTATACAAATGATCCCAAGACAGCCTAGGCATCCTTTAACGAAATTCGTCATCCAACTCCTCCTTTTTCTGTTTGCTGTTTAGTTGTCTCTTTATCACCTATTCCTTGCCGGACCTGTTTGTTAAACCAAGACATGCTGCCTGCATAAAAAGAGCACAAGCCTACAACGCTTGTGCTCTCGGAAAGGTTTGTTTTTATTTTCCGCCTGGGAATTTCTGTTTATTTAGCATATCAGCAATCCCCTCATAATAGTGGGGCTTATTGTAAAAAGAGGCCACCGATTTTGTCCATGTACCTGCCCGCTGTCCGCTGGATCTGCCTGCTAAATAGTCCGAATATTGCTCGTTATATCGTTCGAGTAACGGTGTTAAATCGGAGTTGTATGTTTCTTCATGATACACCGCTTCCTTAGGAAGGCGGGGCTTCTGGCCTGTGTCTTCGCCGGGGTGGCCGATACATAAGCCGGAAACAGGGATAACATAGGAAGGGAGACTAAGCTCTTCGATCGCTTCTAGTGCATTGCGGCGAATGCCGCCAATAGGAACGGTACCCAAGCCAAAGGATTCAGCCGCTGCTACCGCTGTCCCAAGCGCAATTCCTACATCAGTGACCCCCACGATGAGCGTATCAATATCTTCGATCGCTTCCATCGACATGCCTTCCATTTCGCTTGCCAGGTGAATGCGGTAAAAATCAGCACAAAACACAAGAAACACGGGTGCTTCTTCTATGTGCTTCTGCCCGCCGCATAGCTCAGCGAATTTTCGTCGGCGTTCCGGGTCTTTTACCGCGATAACAGACACATGCTGGCCGTTAATCCAGTTCGGTGCCGCCTGAACAGCCTTGACAATTTGGTCTAATTGATTTTCATCCACCGGTCTATCCTCAAAAGAGCGGAAAGAGCGGTGAGATAATAATGTGTTCATCACATCATTCATAGTATGTATTCCCTCCTGATGAAAACTGTTAGTCTTTCCTTCTTACACGATACCGCTCGGGTATGCTATTTTCAAAGTATTTGCTTACTTCGTCGTTGATCCTGCACCTTATAACTATTTTGAATCGTGCTTTCTATGGATGCGGGTTTCTAGCTTGTTGAATGGGGAAAGGGTGAAATGCGGAACATGTATAAAATAAGAATAAATAAAAAGATTGGAGTTAGTATAGTTTCATGGACACAGTTTAATTAAGTCCTTACAATTATTTTGAGAGGATGTGTCCGAATTGAAACGTAAGCCTGCA
>NZ_JWJE02000019.1 GCF_000812025.2 Bacillus thermotolerans | reverse complement strand
TAAGTACCTTGCGCTTCCTTAGTGGTTGGTCGATGTGTACCCCCACAGTGGACTCTCACCACCTAGATAGTTGCCATGCCTGGCACACAAGCAAAAACAGGCAGTCCGCAGACTGCCTGTTAACGATCAGCTTCCTCGTACGCTTGAATGATCCGGGCAACGAGCGGATGACGGACTACATCGCTTTGCTCCAGGTAAATGAAAGAGATAGAAGGCACCTTTCCCAGGACTTGTTCAGCAGAAACAAGGCCTGACTGTGCCCCTTTCGGCAAGTCGATCTGTGTACGGTCTCCAGTAATGACCATTTTTGAACCAAAGCCAAGTCTCGTTAAGAACATTTTCATTTGAGCTTTCGTCGTATTCTGTGCCTCATCTAAAATGACGAAGGCATCATCCAGCGTCCGGCCGCGCATGTAAGCTAAAGGCGCCACCTCGATTGTACCTCTTTCGATAAGGCGCTGTGTATGCTCAGCACCTAGTACATCATGAAGAGCATCATATAACGGGCGCAAGTACGGATCTACCTTTTCCTTTAAATCTCCTGGCAGGAAGCCAAGGCTTTCACCCGCTTCAACAGCAGGCCGTGTCAAAATAATCCGTTTTACTTGTCCAGTTTTCAAAGCATGAACAGCCATAACCACCGCTAAATAGGTCTTCCCTGTTCCAGCCGGACCGATTCCAAACACGAGGTCTCGCTTTCGGATAGCGGTTACGTAATCACGCTGTCCCAGCGTTTTAATACGTATTGACTTACCCTTTGCATTCTTAGTGATCTCTTCATCATACAGCTCATTTAAATATTCAATTGTGCCGCTTTTAGCCATTTGTGCGGCGTTAATGATATCGCGCTCACTAATATTAATTCCTTTGCGAATAATTAATATTAAACGGTAAATAATTTCCTTGACGAGTTCCGTTTTCTCTTCTTCACCCGCAATATGAATCGTTTCACCTCTTGTAACAATGGAAACGTCAAACTCCTCTTCTAATACCGTTAAGTTCTTATCGGATACGCCCAATAAGGCAGCTGCCTCATTCGGGTTCTCGAGTTGAATGTTCATTATGTTTTTTTCTGGCATTCTCTCTGTCTCCTTGAGTGATTGGTTTCCCTACTGCGATGTTTTCTAGTACTTGGAAGTGTACGGATAATTTTACTTTACCATTCCGAAACTCCCTCTGTAAAATTTTTTCTCCTTGAATAGCTGCTTTTTCGGACAGCTTGGCCTTTAAATCCTCCCTTGCCGCCTCTAAAGCACGCTTCTCCGCTTCCTGCCGCGTATAAGAGCGAAGAGACTGCTCACTCTCGTAATACGTGTGCTTGTTATACTTTATCGGGAGGCTAAAACCAAGGAAAGATATCGAATGCTCTTGCTCTTCCTTCTTATAATGAGCAAAAGAGTGACTTTTAAATCCCCATATCGGCAGGCTGAATTCTCCCAGCTCTAAAAAATGCTTATTCACCTGCTGGCCTGTTAACAAGTGGAAATGAGTTTCGGCCGGCATTTCGACAGATGTCCTGTACCAAGTCTCTCCAAGGACCTCTCCTTCAGCCCCTACTTCTCTCAGATTTCCCTCGGAGCCAATAAAGCCTGACACAAGCAGCTGCCCTTTACGGACAAACTGGTTTCTCTTTACAACGGCTTGTCCTTTCTCGACAAACAGCTTCGTTACGACCGCATCCTTCGCTGCCACAAGATGTCTCGATCCAGCTTGTTTCTTTTCCTCGGGCTCATTCTTCTCTACCACGCGAAAATGAAAGGTACTCCCTTTCATTTCTACACCAATCCACGTTAGCCCCTTGACACGGCTCAACAGCTTCTTCTGTACCGTTTCGGGGTCATCCATTTTGAGGATGAACTCTCCTTCTTCTACTCCTATATTCGCCAGCTCTTTGCGAATCTCATGCTCCATTTTCGGGGTCGCTCCATTGATGTCGATGCGCCAAACAATATTGGATAACAATAAGATGACAAATAAAAAGAGAAGCGCACCGATCACAAAACCTGCGTTCTTTAGGAGCCTTTTCCAGAGGAAAGGAAAGCCGTCTCCTTTTGAAAAGCGAACTTCTCCTTCAAAGTCCCGGGCCGCTCTTCTGATCTTGTGTATATGCGTAAGCGAGCAGGAGAAGGAAACTGTCCGCTCATCATGTCTTGTCACTTGCCAAACTGGAATACGGGAACGAATCAGCTGATTAATGAAACGTTCTGCCCCTTGTCCTTGTATATAGACGACAATAACCCCTTGAAAAAAAGCAAGCCACTGATTGTTCAAGGTTTTTCCCCCTTACCCTTCCAAATAAACGAGCTTCTCTACTTTCCCCTCAATTAGTATCTCTTCTGGCAGAATCGTCTTAATAGTGAAAGATTGGCCTTTAATCAGCAGCTGTCCTTTCGTCAACAGCAGCCGCACTTCCTTGTCCGAGAAGGTAAGCAGACCTCTATGATTTTCAATATAAATATGCAGCTGACCGATCATGGTAATACGGGGAAGGTCCATCATGACGTCCTCAGGCAAGTTCATCGACCTAGTCAGCCAGTTTTTCATCTGCTCTCCCCACTTTTTCCCCATAAAAAAGAACCCCCCTCTCTTTTCAAATGTATGAAAAGAGAGGGGGGAACATGTCAGTTTATTTCTTCCGCAACGCTTTCGGAGGGGCAAGGATTTCTGACCAGATTACACCTTTTGCAGCATCATCGGCAGTCAAGCGCAGATCGGGCTGCTCAGAAGCACGCTCCTGTCCCGTCTCGGCAGGCTCGTAACGGCTCAGCCGGCCAGTATGCCGCTCCTGCCTATCCAGCCCTTTTCGCCTTACTTCCTCGCGCGTTTTCTCTCCTACCCTTTCTTGCGCCCTTTCGGCACGTTGAACCGCAGGCTTTACCCGCTTTGCTTCGGCTGCCGGCGCTTTCTCTGTCGGAAGAGACGGCTTCTCCTTTTCTTTATCGCGCGATACCCATCCAGAAACCAGTGAAATGATCCCTATAATGATAGCGAAAATTAGCGATTCCATAAGAAGAGCCTCCTTTCCAGCCGTTCAGCTTTTATTTTTTATTATCCTCATCTTTTTTACCGCCGGCCATCTTGCCAATAGAACCGCGCATGTCCGTGTCAGCATCGATATTCTTATAGTTCATGTAATCCATGACACCAATGTTGCCGCTGCGCAGCGCTTCGGCCATAGCGAGTGGAACATCCGCTTCTGCCTCCACCACTTTCGCGCGCATTTCCTGAACACGCGCTTTCATTTCTTGCTCGTTTGCAACCGCCATCGCTCGGCGTTCCTCAGCTTTCGCCTGGGCGATATTCTTGTCCGCCTCCGCTTGCTCCTTTTGCAATTCAGCGCCGATATTTTTACCAATATCGACGTCAGCAATATCGATCGACAAGATCTCAAAGGCCGTGCCGGCATCTAGTCCCTTCGTTAGAACCGTCTGTGAAATCATATCCGGATTCTCAAGCACCTTCTTATGATTATCGCTCGAACCAATAGTGGAGACAATCCCTTCACCAACCCGGGCAATAATTGTTTCCTCCCCTGCACCACCGACTAAGCGGTCGATGTTCGCGCGAACGGTAATTCGAGCTTTCGCCTTTACTTCAATTCCATCCATCGCTACACCAGCGATGAACGGTGTTTCAATAACTTTTGGATTGACACTCATCTGTACAGCTTCCAGCACGTCCCGGCCAGCCAAATCAATCGCGGCACAGCGCTCAAAGGATAATTCAATGTTCGCACGTTGCGCAGCAATCAGCGCATTGACGACTCGGTCCACATTTCCCCCTGCCAAGTAATGGCTTTCCAGTTGATTCGTTGTTACATTTAACCCCGCTTTCGATGCTTTAATCATCGGGTTCACTACACGGCTGGGGATAACGCGCCGCAGCCTCATACCCACTAATGTGAATATGCTAACACGTACACCTGCCGCTAAAGCGGAAATCCAAAGCATCACCGGCACGAATGTAAAGAACACCGCCAGGATAATAATTCCTACAATGATAATACCAATCATAAATAATAAGCTTGGATCCATTCTTCTCCTCCTTAGTCTTCGATTTCCCGTATAACGATACGAGAACCTTCTACTTTTACAACTTTAATTCTCTTTCCTGCCGCAATGAAACCGCCTTCAGTGACAGCGTCAATTCGTTCTTCATCAATAATAGCTGTGCCTGCCGGCCGAAATGGTGTCTTTGTCACACCTGTCTTTCCAAGAAGCTCGGAGCGGTTCGTATTGGATACGTAGCCGCTTTCCGTGCTGGTGGAATCGGATAAAATTATTTTTCGGAAGAATTTCATTTTTTTACCAAACACCTTTACCATTAAAGTCATAGCAATAATTGAAACTGACAGCGCCACAATCAGTGAAAGACCCATCCATTTCATGCTTTCACCCGCCATTAAAATACTGCCTGTTACAGCGGCCAATCCTAGCCCTCCGGCAATTCCTCCTGGAAGGAAGATCTCCGCTACAATAAGCACAGCTCCGATGATGAACAGCAGAACAGATTCATACCCTGCCAGGCCAGCCACCAAATGACCGTAGAAAAACAGCAGCAATGAAGACAGACCGACTGCACCAGGAATGCCAAAACCCGGGGAATATAACTCTAAAACGAGCCCTAAACTGGCCAGCGACAACAGGATAGGAACAACAACCGGATTGGTTAAAAACCTGGCTAGCTTCTCAGACCAGCTTTCCTCCACCTCTACTACAGGAGCGCCTTCTGCCTTTTCGAGCTCTAGCACTTCTCCTATTCCGCTTACTGTTGCTTTTGAGTAACCAGTTTCCAGCGCCTCTTTAGATGAGAACGTCAGCAGCTTCCCCTTGCCTGCATTGTATTTTGGCAGATCAACGTCCGGATCAGCCATAGCGATGGCATAAATAGGGTCTAACCCGCTCGTTTCCGCTGCGCTTTTCATCGCTGAGCGCCAATAGCTCTGAGCTTTCTGGTCAGCCATGTTCCCTTCCTGATCAATGATGGCAGCAGCCCCCATTTGTGCATTCGGCACCATATAAATAGCGTCGGCATGCAGGGAAATAAACGCTCCCGCCGATAAAGCCCGGTCATTCACAAAAGCAACTGTGCGGATTGGCATTTCATCCATTAATTTCCCAATCTCTCCTGCTGCATCTACCGCACCACCAGGTGTGTGAATATCCAGAATAATTAACTGTGCCCCATTCTCTTTCGCTTCTTCAAAGGAACGTTTCATGAAGGCATGCAGCCCTTTTTCCACCTCATTATGCACTGGCACGACATACACCGGCTCTTCTTCTTGCGCCTGTACAGCCTCAGGCAGCAAAAGACTGAACACAAGCAGCAGCACTCCGGCTAAACGAACAAAGTGCTTTTCTATACAACTCACCGCCTTTCTAGTATATGCTTACCTATTTATACATACGTACATTCGCATCTAAAGGTTTCATAAATTGAAACACTTTATTAACATATGTAAAAAAGACGACAGAAACTCTGTCGTCTTTTGTGTAGTGTTGGTTTTTATGATAGCTTTTCCTGCACAAGGCGATTAACGAGGCCGCCATCGGCTCGTCCCTTCACTTTCGGCATCAAAGCACCCATTACTTTTCCCATATCCGCTTTAGAAGAAGCGTTGACTTCTGCGATTGTTTTCTCAATAATTTCAACAACCTCTTCTTCAGAAAGCTGTTCTGGCATATATGATTGTACGTAAGTCAGTTCAGTTTGAATCTTTGAAACGAGATCAGCGCGACCCGCTTTTTCAAATTCGTGGAGGGAATCTTTGCGTTGCTTAACTTCACGAGAAAGAACAGTCAGTTCTTCTTGATCGGTCAACTCTCTGCCGCCCTCTTGAATCATTTCATTCTGCAAGGCAGCTTTCAGCATGCGGATCACAGTTAATCTTTCTTTTTCTTTATTCTTCATCGCTTGCTTCATATCGCTATTTAAACGGTCGAGAAGACTCAAAGTTATACCCTCTCTCTATTTAGAACTTACGTTTTCTAGCCGCTTCTGATTTCTTCTTACGTTTTACGCTTGGTTTTTCATAGAATTCGCGTTTTCTGTATTCCTGCAACGTTCCAGTTTTGGAAACAGTACGTTTGAAACGACGTAGAGCGTCTTCAAGCGATTCGTTTTTACGAACAACTGTTTTTGACATATCTCTTTCCCTCCCTCCGAACACTTACGATTACATGTTTCCTATTGGAAAATCCATGTACTAGATAATTATAATGCAACTGGGCATAACGGTCAAGAAATTTCCTTTACATAAATAGCATACTTTATTTGCTCGTTTTCGTCTTGGCATCTTGAACGATATTTACACCAGAGCTTGTACCAATTCTTGTTGCTCCAGCTTGAATCATTGCGACTGCATCCTCGTGAGTTCTTACTCCTCCTGAGGCCTTGACACCAAGATCAGCGCCAACTGTTTTTCTCATTAACTGAACATCATCCAGCGTGGCTCCCCCATCGGAAAAACCAGTGGAGGTCTTCACGTAATGTGCACCAGCTTCTACAGCCAGGCGGCATGCCTTTTCTTTTTCTTCGTCCGTTAAGAAGCTCGTTTCGATAATTACTTTTACAAGTGCTTTTCCACGTGCTGCTGCAGTTACGGCTTGAATGTCACTTTTGACAGTCTCTTCATCTCCCGCTTTCAACGCACCGATATTGATGACCATATCTATCTCTGTTGCCCCATTATGGATGGCATCCTTCGTTTCATACGCCTTCACTTCAGTAGTAGAGGCGCCTAGAGGGAATCCGATCACGGTACATACCTTTACAGTCGTTCCTTCTAATTGCTCGCTTGCATAGGAAACCCAAAAAGGATTCACGCACACAGAAGCAAATTCATAAGCTCTTGCTTCCTCACAAAGCTTCTTAATTTGGTCCTTTGTCACATTCGCTTTTAGAAGCGTATGGTCAATTGTTTTTGAAATATCTTCAAACTGATTGATTGGCATATCGGCTAATCTCCTTTTACTCAAACAAATTTCTTTTTTATTGTGTCATAAGCTGAAAAAAATGCAAATGAAATACCTCAGCTCCCGGATGCCTTCTACAGATTCTCTGACCTTATTCATAAAATACCCATTTCTCGCAAGAATAAGCGGCCAGCTCCGTAAAAGAAAAAGCCTCTTCTGCCAATTACGCAGAACAGGCTTTCTATATAAGCTTCTTAATTAACGAGTCGGCTCCAGCTCACCGCTTACCACGCGAACAAACTGTCCCTCGTTATAAGGATAGCCGGCTTTTGTAATCTTCACCTTTGCAATCTCGCCTACCATATCCTCTGTAGCTGGGAAAACAACCTTTAGGTAGTTATCTGTGTATCCGACATAAAGTCCTTCTTCCGCTCCTTCTTTGAACGGTTCTTCCGGAATAACCTCCAGTACTTCCCCTTCAAATTGAGAAGCATATTCCTTCGCAAGCTGATCAGAAAGAGAAATCAAACGGTGAACCCGCTCGTTCTTCACTTCTTCATCAATCTGGTCATCCATCCGGGCGGCTGGCGTTCCTGTCCGTTTGGAATAAGGGAAGACATGAAGCTCAGAGAATTTATGTTCCTTTACAAAATTGTATGTTTCCATGAATTCTTCCTCTGTCTCGCCTGGGAAGCCAACAATTACATCAGACGTCACAGCAAGTCCTGGCAATGCTTCTTTCAAGCGGTTTAAGCGATCAGCAAAGAACTCCATCGTATACTTCCGCCGCATTCTCTTTAACACTGTATCAGAACCAGATTGAAGCGGGATGTGTAAATGTCTAACAACAATATTCGAACGATCAATCACTTCGATGACCTCATCTGTCAGTTGACTCGCTTCAATAGAAGAAATACGGATGCGCTTTAAGCCTTTTACCTGCTGCTCTAAATCCGTCAGCAGCATGGCCAGATTGTAATCCTTCATATCAGATCCGTAGCCGCCTGTATGAATGCCTGTTAGCACAATCTCTTTATACCCTGAATCTACAAGCTGCTGAGCTTGACGAATTACTTCTTCCGGGTCGCGTGAACGCATAAGGCCACGTGCCCATGGAATAATACAGAAGGTGCAAAAATTGTTACAGCCTTCTTGAATTTTCAAGGAGGCACGCGTACGATCTGTGAAAGCAGGTACATCCAGCTCTTCATATACACGGTTTTTCATAATGTTGCCTACACCGTTAATCGGCTGGCGTTCTTTCTTGTATTGCTCAATATAATCAAGCATTTTCACACGATCCTGCGTGCCGACAACGACATCGACCCCAGGAATGGCCATAATTTCTGCTGGAGATGTCTGTGCATAGCAGCCCGTGACACAAATGACTGCATCCGGATTCTTGCGCACAGCACGACGAATCACCTGACGACTCTTCTTATCTCCTGTATTTGTAACGGTACATGTATTAATCACGTAAACATCAGCTGTAGATTCAAACTCTACACGCTCATAGTCACGACTCTTAAACAACTGCCAGATGGCTTCTGTTTCATAATGATTTACTTTACATCCAAGTGTATGGAAGGCCACTGTTGGCATGGTATTCACCTCATTAATTCAAAATGGTAGGAAATAGCGGACAACGCGTACAAAGGAGCGGTCTCTGCGCGGAGGATTCTCGGCCCCAGGCCGCATGGAATAAAGCCTTCCTCACTCAGCTTTTTCGCTTCTTTCTCAGTTATGCCGCCTTCTGGTCCAAAAACAATAAACAATTTATCATTTTGCTTCATATCGCTTAACATGCGATGAAAGGCTGTTTTCTCACCTTGCTTGCTTTCTTCTTCGAACGCATATAATTTAAACCGATACGCCTGGCTCATCTCAATCAGCTGTTGAAGGCTGACTGGCTGATCCACCTCTGGCACAAGCGTCCGATGGGATTGTTCAGCTGCTTCCTTGGCAATCTTTCTCCAGCGCTCCGCCTTTTTAGCTGCTTTTTTTTCATCCCATTTAACGATGGAGCGATCGGCATGAAAAGGGACAAATCTGCTGGCGCCAAGCTCTGTCCCTTTCTGAACGATCAGTTCAAATTTATCCCCTTTCGGCAGGCCGCTCGCAATCGTAACAGCGATTGGCAGCTCTTTCTCATCATGCACCCATTCCGCTACAAAAGCAAGGGCGTAATCTTTGGCTATCTCTTCAATTTCTACCTCTGCTGATATATGGTCCGGGAAAACGGCATATACACGATCGCCCTCTTTTAAACGCATAACATGGGCCAGGTGGTGGAAATCTTCCCCTTCAATCCTCACCGTTCCCTCACTTCCAGGATGTTGCTGTAAGAAATACCGCTGCACAATCGTCCCTCCATTACTCGAGTATCTTGCTGCCAAAGGCAGCAGCTACTGCTTCTTCGCAATAATTGCGACCCAGTCTTCCATTATAACCGTTTCTTCCACAGTAAACCCTGCTTTTTGAATAGCTGTCTTTACATCTTCCTTCTTTTGCCCGATGATGCCTGATGAGATAAAGCAGCCGCCTGGCTTCACCTTCTCAGCAGCATCATCAGCAAATGAAATGATAACATCGGCCAAAATGTTAGCTACAATCACATCGGCCTGTCCGTTAATGCCATCAAGCAGATTACCTTGCAATACGGTTACTTTCTTATCTGTCTTATTTAGCTCTACATTCTCTCTTGCTGACTTCACGGCTACCTCGTCAAGATCTAACGCGGTGACTTCACCAGCACCTAATAAAGCCGCACCAATACTTAATACGCCTGAACCTGTACCAACGTCCACGACATGATCGCCTTCTTTCACATAACGCTCCAGTGCTTGCAGGCACATAACAGTTGTCGGATGTGTACCTGTTCCAAAGGCCATCCCAGGGTCCAGCTCAATAATCAATTCGTCTGTAGAAACAGGCTGATAGTCCTCCCAGGTAGGCACGATCGTAAAACGCTCAGAGATCTTGACCGGATGATAATATTGTTTCCAGGCCGTTGCCCAGTCTTCCTCGTCCACTTCAGCTGTTGTTATCTCGTTTCGCCCGATATCAATATCATAGTTGGCCAGGTTCTTTATCGATTCTTTTATATCCTCTACCGTTTCAGCCAAGAAGCTGGTCACTGGCAAGTATGCTTTCACGGTGACTACATTTTCTGCAGGATAGTCCTGAGGGTTAAGCTCATAAATTTCACCGAAACGATCCTCTCGTTCCTTTGTCAATTCAGCTGGATCCTCAATGACTACTCCGCTTGCGCCCGCTTCATGCAAAATATTCGAAATTGGTTCCACTGCTTCATTAGTCGTTTGAATGCTAATTTCGGACCACTTCATGTGTCGCCAGCTCCATTCTCATTTAATCACGCTTTAACGCGCGTTTTACCTTATCAAAAAAGCCTTCTTCTTCACCAAGAGTCTCACCGCTTACTTCAGCAAACTCACGCAGCAGCTGTTTTTGCTTTTCGTTTAGCTTGGTCGGCGTCACTACCTTTACGCGGATATGCTGATCGCCGGTTCCTTGCCCGCGGACATTCGGCACGCCTTTTCCGCGCAATCTGAACTTCGTGCCAGTTTGTGTACCAGCTGGGATCTTTAGCTTCACTTTGCCATGAATGGTTGGCACTTCAATTTCATCTCCAAGCGCTGACTGGACAAATGTTACCGGAATATCGCAATAAATGTCATCGCCATCCCGCTCAAACAGCTCATGAGGCAGCACACGGAAAACGATAAACAAATCACCCGCAGGTCCGCCATTAATTCCCGGTTCGCCTTGTCCCGGTATGCGAAGCTGCTGACCATCGTCAATTCCGGCTGGGATTTTTACATGAATAGTCTTATTCTTCGTTACGGTTCCCTCTCCGCCACAAGTAGCACACTTCTCTTTAATTAGCTTTCCGCTTCCTTGGCAATAAGGACAAGCGCGACGGTTCACGATACGGCCAAATGGTGTATTTTGCTCGACATTCAGCTCACCCGTTCCTTGACAATGACTGCATGTTTCGGGTGACGTGCCTGGCTTTGCGCCTGTTCCTTCACACGTATCACATGTTTCTTCCTTTGGTATGCGTATATCTGTCTCTTTACCGAACACAGCATCCTCGAAGCTGATTGTCATTGTGTATTGCAGATCTGCTCCTTGGCGCGGTGCGTTTGGATCCCTTCTGCGGCCGCCGCCAAAGAAGGTGCTGAAGATATCCTCGAAACCACCGAAACCTCCGCCGAAGCCGCCAAAGTCCTGTCCTCCGAAGCCCTGATTAGGTCCTGCATGGCCAAACTGATCGTATTGAGCCCGTTTCTGCTCATCACTTAACACTTCGTAGGCTTCTTTGATTTCTTTGAACTTTTCGTCTGCCCCGGCTTCCTTATTAATATCGGGATGATACTTTTTGGAAAGCTTTCGATATGCTTTCTTGATTTCTTCTTTCGAGGCGCTCTTTTCTACGCCGAGTACTTCATAGTAATCTCGTTTACTCATGATTGCCCACTCCCCGCTTCATTTCACATAAAGGCTATTTTAACACAGCTAAGCTGTAATAGTGAATAGTGTTCACAAACCTTTTCACGTTCCTATCATGAAAAAAGCCAAAGCCAAGGAACCCCCTGACTTTGACTTTTCTTTCAAGCTTTCATGAAGCATTATTTCTTATCGTCGTCAACCTCTTCAAATTCAGCATCGACTACATCATCGCCTGATTGTCCGCCAGCTTGCCCTTGGCCTTCTTGTGCTTGAGCCTGCTTAGCTGCTTCTTCATAAAGTTTAACAGATAAGTTTTGGACGATTTCTGAAAGAGCATCCTTTTTCGTACGAATTTCTTCAAGCTCGTTCTTCTCAAGAGCTGCTTTCAGTTCATCTTTCGCTTCTTCAGCTTTCTTCACTTCATCTGCATCGACTTTGCCTTCTAGCTCTTTCAATGTCTTTTCTGTCGTGAAGATAAGCTGATCTGCTTCATTTTTCAATTCCACTTCTTCTTTAAGCTTCTTATCTGCTTCTGCATTTTCTTCAGCTTCTTTTACCATGCGGTCAATTTCTTCATCAGATAAACCAGAAGAAGATTTGATTGTAATGTTCTGTTCTTTGCCAGTGCCTAAGTCCTTCGCGCTGACATTTACGATACCGTTCTTATCAATATCAAATGTTACTTCAATTTGCGGAATGCCGCGTGGTGCTGGCGGAATATCCGTTAATTGGAAGCGTCCAAGTGTTTTGTTCGCAGATGCCATAGAACGCTCCCCTTGAAGAACATGAATATCTACAGCTGTTTGGTTATCAGCAGCGGTAGAGAACACTTGCGACTTAGAAGTAGGAATTGTTGTATTGCGCTCAATCAGCTTCGTGAATACGCCGCCCATCGTTTCAATACCAAGGGAAAGAGGTGTAACGTCCAGAAGAACAACGTCTTTTACATCTCCAGTTAATACGCCGCCTTGAACAGCAGCTCCCATCGCTACTACTTCGTCCGGGTTCACACCTTTATGCGGATCCTTACCAGTCGCTTTTTTGATCGCTTCCTGTACCGCAGGGATACGAGTCGAGCCGCCCACTAGAATGACACGGTCGATTTCAGAAGCAGAAAGACCTGCATCAGAAAGCGCTTGGCGAACAGGCCCCATGGTACGCTCTACTAAGTCAGAAGAAAGCTCTTCAAACTTCGCTCGTGTTAGAGTCAATTCTAAGTGAAGCGGTCCAGCGTCGCCTGCTGTGATGAACGGTAAGGAAATTTGCGTAGATGTTACACCAGATAGATCCTTCTTCGCTTTTTCTGCTGCATCCTTTAGGCGCTGCATAGCCATTTTATCTTTTGATAAATCAATGCCGTTTTCCTTTTTAAACTCTTCCACCAAATAATCAATAATCACTTGGTCGAAGTCGTCTCCACCAAGACGATTATCACCAGCTGTTGAACGAACTTCGAATACACCGTCCCCAAGCTCAAGGATAGAAACATCGAATGTACCGCCGCCTAAGTCGTAAACAAGGATCGTTTGGTCTTCTTCCATTTTATCCATACCGTAAGCAAGCGCAGCTGCTGTCGGCTCATTGATAATACGCTCTACTTCAAGACCTGCAATTCTTCCTGCATCCTTTGTTGCCTGGCGCTCTGCATCATTGAAATAAGCCGGTACAGTAATAACAGCTTTCTCTACTTTCTCGCCTAAATAATCTTCTGCATATGACTTTAAATGCTGTAGGATCATAGCTGAAATCTCTTGAGGAGAGTATTCTTTTCCGTCAATCTCCACTTTATAATCAGTTCCCATGTGGCGCTTGATCGATGCAATCGTATTAGGGTTTGTGATCGCTTGGCGCTTCGCTACTTCCCCTACTTGACGCTCACCATTTTTAAATGCGATCACTGATGGAGTGGTGCGGTTGCCTTCCGGATTCGGAATGACTTTTGGCTCTCCGCCTTCAAGAACCGCCACGCATGAGTTCGTTGTGCCTAAGTCAATACCAATGATTTTACTCATTTAGTCTACCTCCTTAAGAATATGTAACAAGTAATTCTTTACTGGTTCACTTTAACCATGGACGGACGAAGAACGCGATCCTTTAGTTTATAGCCTTTCTGGAATTCTTCAATAATTTCGTTCGGCTTATATTCTTCATTGCTCTCTGTCATGACAGCTTGATGAACATGCGGATCAAATTCTTTTCCTTTGGTCTCAATCACTTCTACTCCTTCTTTCTCAAGAGCAGAAACGAGCCCATTGTACACCATCTCTACTCCTTGCAAAACAGATGCAGCCTGCTCATTGTCTGTTTCCACCTGCAAGGCACGTTCAAAGTTATCCAGTAAAGGAAGAATTTCTGTGATCAGGGACTGCGCTCGATATTTCTCGCTCGCTTCACGATCCAGCTGTACACGCCGGCGGAAGTTTTCAAAGTCCGCACGCAAACGCAAGTAGCGGTTCTCTGATTCCTCCAGCTTTTGCTTTAGCTCATTTATGTCCTCAGAAGAAACATCTGTTTCCTGACCTTCAGCTGTTCCTGCTGCCTCTGCTGTTTGATCAGCTGCTTCCTCTGTTACTGTTTGTTCCTCTTTCTCTTCCTGGTTGTTCACTTGCTTTTCTTCTGACATTCGTTTCACCTCCTTTTAGGATTCAAAAGGGCACAAAGAGAAGGAAATCAGCTGGTATGTGCTAATTTCCACTCCATTGCCGCATAATTGTTAGCTTTTATATAAATTAGTTAAAGCCTTGGTCATGTCGTGACTTAAAAAGTCAACAAGGCTGATGACCCGTGAATATTCCATTCTCTTCGGTCCTAAAATAGCAATAGCTCCTACTTGTTCTTCTCCGACTGAGTAAGAAGCAGTAATTAAACTGCAGTGCTCCATAGCGGCACTCTTGTTCTCTTTGCCAATCTTCACTTGGATGCCTGTTGGCACATTACCGATTAACCGGTATATTCCTTCTTCTTGATCAATCATATTCATAATCAGCCTTAGTTTATCCAAGTCGCGAAATTCAGGCTGATTCAAAATATTGGTCTTTCCCCCAACAAACAGCTTTTCGTTGGTCGGCACATCAACTGTTTCAGCAAAAGCAGAGAGCATAGATTCATAATTGCTTATATGCCGACGAAGCAGGCCGACGATCTCCTTGTACAGCTTGTCGTGCAGCTCTGACAATGAGACACCGACGAGCCGTTCGTTCAGTATATTGACCATTTTTTCGATGTCGGATATATTCGTTTGTTTAGGCAGCTTAAACAGCCTATTCTCCACATGTCCGGTATCCAGTACAATAATGGCTATGGCCTTGTTCTTATCGAGCGGGACGATTTGCAGTTTCTTTACTTTGTTATCCTTTAATTCAGGACCTAATACAATGGCTGTGTAATTGGTCAGCTCTGACAGAATCCTGGCTGACTTTTGTACAACCTTCTCTAGCTCATAAATGCGATCTACAAAAATTGAGTTGATCGTTTCGACTTCCCGATGATTCAATTCCTTTGGATGAAGAAGATGATCTACATAATAGCGATACCCCTTCTCCGACGGTACGCGGCCAGAGGAGGTATGAGGCTTCTCAATATAGCCTAATTCTTCAAGCTCCGCCATATCATTGCGTATAGTAGCCGAGCTGAATGTAATTTCTTCTTTCTCCGAAAGGGTGCGTGAGCCAACCGGCTGTGCTGATCGAATGAAGTCATCAATAATTACCTGTAAAATAAGAAGCTGACGATCGGTTAACATCGCTGATCACCCCTATTAGCACTCTATGATTATGAGTGCTAAATCTATAAATAAATTATCAAAATCAACGATTATTGTCAACGGCATAGCCTCAGCAGCTATTCATCGTCTGAGACTAATAAAAATGCTTGAAACACTTCGTTTCCAAGCAGCTTTCCCTGCTCAGTTAAATGGATCGTTTCCCCATTCTCTACCACCAATAACTGTCTTTCAACCATTTCTTCTATCGGCTGTTTAAAGAGATCAAATGGAGAAAGGCCAAACTTTTTCTGAAAATGCGAAGCTGATACACCTGACATTTTACGCAGTCCTAAGAACATTTCCTCTTCCATTCGTTCTTTTTCAGACAGCCTGGTTTCTGTCAGAATCGGCCGTATCCCTTCCTTAAGCGGCGCCATGTATTTCTTCAGCGGGCCGTGATTGGACAGTCTGCTTTCATTCATATAAGCATGTGCTCCTGCTCCGAATCCGTAATAAAACTCATTGTTCCAGTAAGCAAGATTATGAAGGCTTTCGTATCCCGGGCGAGCAAAGTTGCTGATCTCGTATTGCTTTACACCTGCGCGCTCCATCCTATCCATGAGAAGCTCATACATAGCCGCCTCGGTTTCCACCTTCGGAAGCGGCAGGTTGTCTTTTCTTATTAAGTTATAAAAGACCGTTTTCGGTTCAATAATGAGCGAGTAGCCGGAATAATGCGGGAGCTCAAGACCCAAGGCTTTATCAAGTGTATCACGGAAGTCTTCAAGCGTCTGATTTGGCAAACCATACATCAAATCAATGCTGATGTTCTCAAACCCTGCCTGCTTCGCTCTTTCCACTGCCCCAAAGACTTCCTTGCTGCTGTGGGTGCGCCCAATGCTTCGAAGCAGCTCATCATTAAAGGACTGCACACCGAGGCTGAGCCGGTTCACACCGAAGCTTCTCAGTACGCGCAGCTTCTCGGCTGTTAAATCATCCGGATTCGCTTCGAAGGTAAACTCTCCTTGTTCAAACGGCAGATACTCACGTATCGCTTCACACAACCGGCTGAGCTGACGGGCGTCTAACGCAGTCGGCGTACCCCCGCCAACAAATATCGTATCCAGCCGCTGGCTAGGTGTGCTTTTCATTGTCATTGCCATTTCCTTCGCCAGCGCCTCAATGTACTCATCTACCGGCTGATTTTGTAAAAACACTTTATTAAAATCACAGTAATGGCAGATTTGATGGCAAAAGGGAATATGGATGTAAGCAGATCGTATCATTTCGCAACCTCTCTCTCACAAGAAAAAGGGGAAGCGGCTGCGCTTTCCCTTTTCTTCTTTCTTATTTATTCTCATTATCCATTTTCAGCACAGCCATGAACGCCTCTTGAGGGATGTCGACCGAGCCGACTTGCTTCATCCGCTTTTTCCCTTCTTTTTGCTTCTCTAACAGCTTCCGTTTACGAGAGATGTCTCCACCGTAACACTTGGCCAATACATTTTTCCCCATAGACTTAATGGTTGACCTGGCAACGATCTTTTGTCCAATAGCCGCTTGGACAGGCACCTCGAACTGCTGTCTTGGAATGAGTTCTTTCAATTTCTCCACAATCGCTTTTCCGCGCTCATAAGCAAAATCTCTATGAACAATAAAGCTCAGGGCATCTACTTTTTCACCATTCAGCAAGATATCCATTTTCACAAGCTTGGACTCCTTATAGCCAATCAACTCATAATCAAACGAAGCGTAGCCTTTCGTACTGGACTTCAGCTGATCAAAGAAGTCATAAACAATCTCTGAAAGCGGGATTTCATAAATAATATTCACCCGGTTTTCATCCAGATACTGCATATCAATAAAGTTGCCCCGCTTGCCCTGCGCCAGCTCCATTACAGCGCCTACAAAGTCATTCGGCACCATAATTGTCGCCTTGACATACGGCTCTTCCACCGCGTCGATCTTCTGCGGGTCGGGCATATATGAAGGGTTATCCACTCTTATTTCCTCTCCGCTGGTCATGCGTACATTATAAATAACACTCGGAGCTGTCGTGATAAGATCAATATTAAACTCACGTTCGATCCGTTCTTGAATAATTTCCATATGCAGGAGGCCTAAGAAGCCGCAGCGGAAACCAAATCCAAGTGCTTGAGAAGTTTCTGGCTCGAATTGCAGGGAAGAGTCGTTCAGCTCCAGCTTCTCTAATGCTTCCCTCAGATCATTAAATTTAGCGGAATCAATTGGATACAGGCCACAGAATACCATCGGATTCAGCTTACGATAGCCTGGCAAAGCCTCAGCAGCAGGGGTAACCGCTGATGTAATGGTATCCCCTACCCTTGTGTCTCCAACATTTTTAATAGCAGCAGTCAAGAAGCCAACATCACCGACAGTCAGTTCGTCCCGTATAGTGGCTTTTGGCGTGAAGACGCCTACTTCTGTTACTTCAAACTCTTTGCCTGTCGCCATCATTTTAATTTTATCGCCTACTTTTACTGAGCCGTCCACTACACGGATGTAAGCGACAACGCCTCGGTAAGCATCATATAAAGAGTCAAAAATAAGCGCCTTTAATGGAGCAGAAGGGTCACCTGAAGGCGCTGGTACTTTCTCGACAATTTGCTCTAATATGTCTTCAATCCCAATTCCTGCTTTGGCTGAAGCCAGTACAGCTTCAGATGCGTCCAAGCCAATGACATCCTCTACCTCCTGGCAGACACGATCCGGCTCAGCAGAAGGCAGGTCAATTTTGTTAATGACCGGCAAGATTTCTAAATCGTTATCTAAAGCGAGATACACATTCGCTAACGTTTGCGCTTCAATGCCTTGTGCAGCATCAACGACAAGGATTGCTCCTTCGCAAGCAGCAAGGCTCCGGGAGACTTCATATGTAAAGTCGACGTGTCCCGGCGTATCAATTAAATGGAAAATATATTCTTCTCCATTTTTCGCTTTATAGTTCAGCTGTACAGCATTTAACTTAATCGTAATCCCCCGCTCGCGCTCTAAATCCATAGAGTCGAGCAGCTGAGCTTTCATCTCACGGGCAGTCAGCGCATTCGTGAACTCTAAAATCCGGTCAGCCAGCGTGGACTTCCCGTGGTCAATATGAGCAATGATCGAGAAGTTTCGAATATGCTCTTGTCTCCGTAGTTTATCCGTATGTTTCATCAGTTTCTTCACTCCTGTTAATCGGCGCATGTATACTAGCCTTGATTATATCAGTCTAAAATGCAATTGACAATTCACAACATAGATAAAGAAGAAACATGCCGAATAGCCTTACGTACATAAAAAAAAACCGCTGCACAGCAGCGGACAAAAGGGGTGATTCACCTTTCCTCCTGAAACAGGGAGGAAACGATAAATGTAACGGAGTCAGCGACAGTCTGGCCTGCTTCAGAGAAAATATTAACTCCATCCTGTTCGGTCATCTCGGCTTTTTTTACACGCAAGTCTACTTCGGTCTGTTCCGCCTGAAAAAGCGAGAAGATGGCTTTATCTGTTTTCTCTTCTGTCGGCGGCTCTTCCTCATGCTTGTCTTGGAAAATGCCGATCAGTATACCCAAAAAGAAAATAGAAACAATGACATTCACTTTTAACAGAAACTCTTTCATCTTTCTTCCTTCCTAGTCACTGCTTTTTTCTCCCTGCACTTTTTCGGCCTGCCAGTAGTAGTCAGCAAAGGTTTCAGCAAATGCCTCTGACGTCCTTTTCAGCTCTTCAAATGAATTGTCGACTCCCCCGAATTCAATCAGCAGCGCCTTTTCTGATAGATCTTGATTAAATCGCCCGTTCGTGCTCTTCCCCTGCTTTAAAATAACCCCTCGGGATAACCCTTTATATTCCTTCTCTAATAGGTTATGCAGCTCTGTAGCCAGCTTGGCGTTTTTTTCATAATTGGCGTGTTCTCCGCCAACAACAAAGGCAACCTTTGCATAGCTTTTACCATTGATCGTTGCAGTGGTCACATCCTTGCGCTGCGAATCGCGGTGTATATCTATGAAATATTGAAGGTCGCTATTATTCTCCTGAGCGGACACCATAATATCACGAGAAGCCTGATAAGACTGATTATAGCCCTGGCCAGCGGCGTCAAGCTTGGCTACAATGTCTGTCTTGTCGATTGCAGTCCCGATCCCTTTCGCCTCCAGCGCCTGTTTCACCATTTCACCGACCTTTGTTACATTGAGTTCAGAGTGATGCGCGGAATCTGGTGAAGAGACTCCCTGAAGGTGAGGCAAATACGATTCCCTTGTATGCGTGAAGTATAAAAACACCCGCTCTCGTCCGTCCGTTGTGAATGAAGGAGGGCTGTCTCCTTCGATCGTCGTATCCTTAGCCGGCCTGACGTCCCCTTCATTTTCTTTGTTCAACACTTCCGGAGGCGGCTCCGATTCAATTGGCATGGTTGTATAATTTGTCCCTTCCCCAGCTACTAAAATTTCTCCATCGTAAATAGAGAAGCCCGGCACTTCTTTCCCGAGAAAGCTCCGTGGATCTTTAAATCGCACATTGGTCGCGTACCGGAAAGCCATTTCACCTAAGGAAGGCATGTCAACCTGGTCAGGCGTATACTGGCTAAATACTTTGCTCTCCATCTCATACAGATAATATAGTGCACCGCCAGGCACATGCTCGGCCGCTTCATTGAGAGAATCAGAAGAAATGCGGTAATTGTATGCCAGCGATGTCAGCATCCCGACTATCGAAAAAAGCGAAAGGAGAGAGATTGTAAAAAGCAGCGTTCCTTTTATGATTGTTGACAGGTTAATTAAGAAGAGGTTAGACGGCTTGTTCTCCTTCATTGCTCCACCCTTTCTGCACAAGTCTTACCCTATATGTATGACTTTGTGAGAAAAAGCAGAACCAGTTTGCCAAGCTCGTCCTCTTCTTTCGTTACTTATTTTGTATAGAAGCCGGTATTCTCCTGGTCAATAGCCGAATGAAGAGCAGCATTCAGGCTATTAGCCAGCAGGTTGGCCGTATCCTTTATAAACAGATCTACTTCCTTTGGTGTTACCATTAAGTTATGCCCGATCGGTGCCAGCACTTCTCTAATAAGCTGACGCTTTTCCTCATCAGGAAGCGTTCCAACCACTCCAAGGAAGGAACGTCGATTTTCCTCGTCCGGTAAATCCTCCTCTGTCAACTTGCTTCGGCCAAATGAATAGCCGGCAGGGGCTAAAGCTCCTGAAGGCCGGTTTCCTTCCTCTATTTCCTTGCCTAAATGCTTCAAAATAAAATCAATGGTATCACTGGTGATCGAAACTGCATCAACGACAGTCGGCACGCCAATGGCGATGACGGGAATACCCAGTGTCTTTTCACTAATTTCTTTCCGCTTATTGCCGACTCCTGCCCCTGGATGAATGCCACTATCAGCAACCTGTACAGTTGCGTTTACCCGCTCAATTGAACGGGAGGCCAGTGCATCAATGACGATCAGGAAATCAGGCTTCGTCTTTTCTACTACCCCAAAGACAATATCGCTCGTCTCCACGCCAGTCAGCCCCATCACTCCTGGGACAAGGGAGGCCACCGGCCGGAACCCTTCTTCTACCTGGTCAGGCTGCAGTTCAAATAAATGTCTTGTTACCATAATCTCTCCGCAAACGAGCGGACCGAGCGCATCGGGCGTAACATCTCTGTTTCCAAGCCCTACAATCAAACAGCTAGCGTCCTCTTTAATCCCTTTATTCTTTAGAAAAGCGGAAAGCTCCTTAGCCAGTACCTTCTCCACTTCATGCTGATGCTCCGTGTCATGGCTGCGAATTCCTTGCGATTCGATGGTGAGATAATCACCTGCTTTTTTTCCTGTTGCTTCTGCCCCTGCTTCATCAATAGAAACAGTGGTGATCTTAATACCATTAATTTCGCGTTCCTCCGTTAAAATGCCGGTCATTTTCTGCTTCTGTTCCGGCCTCTCTTCGGCTAGAGCTTTTGCCTCTACAGCTAAATCCGTTCTCACAGCATAATGGCTTAAATCAATGGATGGATCCTTCATTCATATCACCCTTTATTTTAAATATTCACTCCCCATTGTGCCCCACTGTGTAAAAGTTCATTCCTTGACACTAGATAAGAAATGAAACTATTGCAATCTAACTCCCGGTTTGATAGAATAACTTTTGTTCTTAATTGTTCAAGAAAAGTAAAATCGAGTAAAAAATAGAATCTCGATCACTTATAGGAGGTGACTCGAATGCCAAATATTAAATCTGCTATCAAACGTACAAGAACTATTCAAGACCGTACAGAGCGCAACAACCAAGAGAAATCTGCTATGCGTACAGCGGTTAAGAAATTCGAAACAGCTGCAGCTAACAACGCTGAGAACGTTCAAGAGCTTTTCAACCAAGCAGTTAAAAGCCTTGACCAAGCTGCCTCTAAAGGTTTGATCCACAAAAATGCGGCAAGCCGTCAAAAATCTCGTTTATCCAAAAAGTTAAACGCTTAATAATGAACTAAAAAAAACTCCTTCAAGAAACCTTGAAGGAGTTTTTTTAGTTCGCCAGGTTTTGCAGCCGGAATAAAAACATCTCAACAATCAGCTTCTTAGACATCCCGCTCGTCTTCATTTGCAGGTCACTGTCTGCGAGCATCATTATAATAGAAGAAAGCTGCTCATCTGAAAAATTGCCCGTTTGCCGTAGCGCCAGCTTCACGCGAAATGGGTGAACCTTTAAGAAGCTGGCAATTTGCTGCTGACCGTACCCTTTCCGTGAAAGTTCCTTTGTTTGGTAAATTAGGCGGAATTGGTTAGCAATGACGGCTAAAATTTTAATCGGCTCCTCATTCAACTTCAGCAAATCATAATAAATGCGAAAAGCAGCTTCAATATTTCCGCTGACCACCCGGTCGACCAGCGCGAAGATATCCTGTTCCAGTGAACGGGCTGTGAGCTTGTCTACTATATCCACTGTGATCCGTTTCTCTTCACTCGCATACAAAGAAAGCTTATCAATTTCAGAAGCAAGAAGCTGCAGGTTCGTGCCTGCTAACATAAGAAAGTGCTCCAGCGCTTCCTCATCCATCTGCACCCCATTGGCAGCAGCCTGGCTGCGAACCCACGTTTTTATTTCTTTATCATTTAACTTCTTTGCCTCTACCACCTCAGCCTTCTTCTTTAATAGCTTAGTTAATTTCTTGCGCTCATCCAGCTTTTCGTAAGGAGCGGCAAACACCATGATTGTATAAGGGGCAGGGCTTTCTATATAGGCTTCTAACACCTTCAGGTTATGCTCAACCTTCTCCTTTGACCGCTCTGCTGTCAGGAAGGTCGGATTATGTAAAAAAACCAGCTTCTTGTCGCCAAAGAAAGGCAAGGTTTCCGCTTCTTCCACAGCCGTTTCAACTGGTACTTCCTCTAAATCATAAACAGAAAAGTTAAAATCCATCTCCTCTTCCGTTAATACCGACTGAATTAGCTTTTGCTTTGTTTCATCGATTAAAAACGATTCCGTTCCATACAATAAATAAATCGAGGATAATTGCTTTTCCTCTATCTTCTTCCAAACAGGTATCAAGGGCTTTTCTCTCCATTTTCGTATATGTGATATTCTCATGTTAAGAAAGACCCGCTCATTTGACAAGGGGAAACCTCCGGAATGTTTCCCCCGTGATCTATATGAACGCCAGTTCCACTGTCCCGGGAACAGATTCGCTGGCGGTGATCCTGTTACCTGTATTTTCACCTGAATGACTGAATTTATTGCAGTTAACTCTTGTCAACGAAGGAAATGAACGAGCGCAGTCTAGATTTTTTGACATTGATCGTCTATACTATAGAGGAAATAGGAGGGGTATTTGTGAACGAATTTGAAAAAGATGTCCAAACAAAGCGTAATGACGTAGTCGATTCTGGTGTCGGATTTGTTGCTTCTTTCTTATTTTTTACCCTCATCTTTGTCATCGCAACAGTTATCGACCTAGTTGGCTAACACCTGGAGACCCGCTCATAGAGGCGGGTCTTTTACCTTTCTCGCTATATTTTACGGAAAAACTGTTGAAAAGGTTCCTTCCTTTCCTCGATAAGTAAATGTTACCTCGCCGTGCTGATCTGTACGCCAAATGCGTACCTGGTGCTTGAGCAGGCGATCCACCACTTCCCCGTGCGGATGCTGATAGCGGTTGTTTCTGCCCGCGGAAATGACCGCTTCTTCAGGGGCAGCTTCCGACAGAAATTCCTCTGTTGTAGAGGAGCGGCTCCCATGATGCCCTACCTTTAGAATATCTATATCCAATGCAAAGCGTGTCAGCAGCTCTCTTTCCGCCTCCGCCTCCATGTCACCTGCAAACAGCCACTTCTTCCCGCCAATGACAGCATATACTGCAAGTGAATCATTGTTCCCTTCATAGAGATGATCAGCTGGAGATACAATTTGAAAAAAAGCGGCTCCTGCCTGCCAGGTTTCCAAATATTTACCATAGCGAACAGGGACATGGTATTTGGCTGCTTCCTTTATTGTTTCTCTCATCACCGGTTTCATCTCTGATCCCGGACTAATCACCAGCTCCTTGATCTCCAATTCATCAAACAGCTCCTTGGCTGCTCCAATGTGATCATAATCACTATGCGTTAAAATGAGCTTGTCTAGCCGCCTCACTCCCATGCTTTTAAAGTATGGCAGCAAAATATCCTTTCCCACTGTAAATTCTTTCTTGCGCTTTTGCCACTCTTCCTTTTCGAAAGGCAGCAAGCCGCCTGTATCAATTAAATAATTTCCTTGGCCAAAAGGGAGCTGAATGAAAACCGCATCTCCCTGCCCAACATCGATAAAGGATACCTCGCCTTCTATAGAATAAAGATGGGGAACAAGGGCAGAAGCTAGCATGAAGAACAGCAAAGTGGAGGCGGGTTTCACCCCCTTCCATTTCTCGGTTAGCACGAAGGTACAGGCCCACATACAAGCAATCAGGATAAGCTGCCATTCCTCGGGCCGCCCCGTAGTGACAGCAGCAAATGGCCAGCGGCTGATTTCCACAGTAAACCCTTCAATGTGGCGAAACACGAAGGCAAAAGGTTCTAACAGCATAACAATAGCTGGACATACGAAGCTTAATAAGAAGATGATTAACAAGAGCGGAAGAACTAAAAGGGAATAGAAAGGTACGAAGAATAAATTCGCTATAAAGGAGTAAAGGGAAAATTCAAAGAAATGATACAGCAGCACTGGCAAGCCGGCTATTTGCGACACAGCCGTGATAGCTGCCATTTTTCCTAATTCAGTGGAGGGAACCAGAAGAATAATGCTTGAAGAAAGAAGTAAGGAGAGACTGATAAGATAAGAAAGCTGAAAGCCTGCCTGGTAAAGAAGATAAGGGTCATAAAGCATCACGAGGATAAAGCTGATGCTGAGTGCATCAAGCGCAGAGAATGTCCGCTGGAAGCGAAAGGACAATAGGACGAGGAGCGTCATCAAAACGGCTCGAACTACGGGGGGTGAACCGCCGGCAAGAAGAGAATAAACAGGCAATATACCTATCAGCAGATTTCTTGCTGCTTCCTTCGTCAAGCCTATTCGGAGGAAAAAGTAATAAAGAAGTGAGGTAATTAATCCAACGTGCAGACCGGAAATAGCCAGCAAATGAATAATGCCTAGGCGCTGATACGCTTCTAGCACTGTTTCTTCCGTCATCGTCCGGTCTCCGAACAGAAGGGCTGCAGCGACTGGCTGCAGATTATCAGGAAAATGTGATTTGATATGATCTATTCCTTTTAGCCGCCAGGCAAAAACAGCTTCTTTCCAAGTCTTCTTTTGTGAAAAGCAAGAGGATAAAGACAGCTCACTCGCCTCCAGCTGCCAGAAAATATGCTGTCGCTCTAGAAATACCCGATAATCGAAGGCATGGCGGTTTCGCGCTTTAGCCGGACGTTCCAGCGTGCCCTTTATACGGCAAACTGTGCCAGGTGTCAGCTGCCGCTCAAGCTCTGTTTGTGCTTCAGAAGGCAGCCTATAGAACAACTGCAGCTTTTCCTTAGCCTGGACAGTCGTCACTACCGCTTGAAGGCGGTCACCGTCGACACGCACCGGCGCGGAGAGCGTGACCTCCCACTCGCCTTCTCCTGCTTTCAATAATGTAACATTCCGTTCTTCATGAAATTGGCCGGTCAAAAAACCGATAAACATAAACATAAAAAAAGCGCTCTTTGCCTTTCCGCTTAAACGGATCATGAACAAAAGAGCCATTGCCGTCAGAAATGCCCGGATACTGGTTAGAGCAGGAAGCGCCCATACCAGTCCGGTGAACATTCCAACCGCTGCATAAATTACTTGATTGCGCATAGCTTCTCCTTAAACGGTTGTAGATTCAGATAAATGAACCACTTCAATCCCCTTTAAGAAATGAGCATTCCATTTATTTGGATAAGCGTGCTTATACACAACTTTTTTGATCCCCGCCTGCGCCAGCGTTTTCGCACAGTTCTCACACGGTTCATGAGTGACATAAGCAGCAGCGCCTTTCAGCTCATCCCGCTCCGCATGCAGAACTGCATTTAACTCTGCATGAAGACAGCGAATGCAGCGCTTCTCATCAGACAGCAGACAGCCTGCTTCATCACAGTGCTCATGGCCATGAATAGAACCGTTATAGCCCGTTGATACAATATGTTTGTCCTTCACAATAACGCAACCGACATGGAGACGATTACAAGTCGAACGTGTAGACACTACTTCAGCAATATCGAGAAAATATTCATCCCAGCTTTTTCGGCTCATTGATTCCCACTCTTTCTTTATAAAATCATCTTTTTATCTAGTGTAGACAAATGATCCGTTTCACGTCAATCCTTATTACTGAACGACAATATGAGATGCCAGTTTCTCAAATGTTTTATCTCCAATTCCCGATACGTTCTTTAAGTCATCCGGCTGAGCGAACAGGCCGCTCGTTTCGCGGTAGTCAATAATTGCCTGTGCTTTAGATGCTCCTATTCCCGGCAGCTGCTGCAGCTGATCAAGAGTCGCTGTGTTAATATTCACACGTTCAGTCGTACTTGCTCCCGGAGAGCCTGCCGTCCCAGAAGAAGGCGTTCCACTAGAAGCCGCCGGCATTGCCGGAACCTCTTCTCCTGCTTTCGGCACGTAGATAATCATTTCATCCTGGAGTTTTTGGGCAAGATTAACCGCTGTCGGATCAGCCTCTTCTTGAAAGCCTCCTGCCTTGGCTATGACATCGTTAATCCGGTCCCCGTTATTCATCGAATAAATGCCTGGCGCTTCTACAGCCCCTTTGACATCGACCATCAGAACGGATGGCTCCGCCACTTCCTGTTCGGCAGGCTCAGAAGGCCCCTCCTCTTCCTGTACCGTTTCTTCTTCGAGTGCAAGCGGCTCGGCTTCCGAGACGGGAAGGGGATCTTCTCCGATTTGAGACAGGCCAACCACTAGAAGAGCAGCACCGCCCAGCACATAAGCTTTATTCTTTTCAAGCCATGCTTTTACGTCCAACGACTAACACCTCTTTTCATAAATAATTTTTTCGTTCATACATTGTAAGAGCAGCGTTGTAAAGGAGGAATGAAAATGAAAATAGGAGTGATTGGCACAGGGAATATGGGAGAAATACTGATTGAAGCGTTCATCTCTTCAAGAGCTGCTTCTGCATCAGATATGCAGATCACAAACCGGACAGCCACCAAAGCGCTGGCTATTCAGAAACGACATCCCGACATAACGGTTTGCCGCGAGGCGGAGGAAATTATAAAAGCGTGCGACCTTATCTTTATCTGTGTAAAGCCACATGATATTTATCCATTATTAAAACGGGTGGAGCCTTTAGTACGGCCCGATCAGTGCATGGTTTCTATTACCAGCCCCGTCAGTACGAACCAGCTGGAGTCGGTGGTCTCCTGCTCATGCATGCGCATGATTCCGAGCATTACCAATAAAGTTCTCTCAGGAACCGTGCTCTATACATTTGGGAAAAACTGCAAAGAACAGTGGAAACAAGAGATGCAAGAACGGATGAATGTATTGTGCGAGGAGGCAGTCGAAATTGATGAGGCAATTACACGTGCGGCTTCTGACCTTGTCAGCTGCGGCCCGGCATTTATAAGCTTTCTAACAAGAAAGTTTATTGAAGGAGCAGAAACGACAGGCATGGATGGGCAGGTAGCAGAGAAGCTGGCAGAATCCATGCTGGCGGGCTTAGGGGAGCTGTTTAAGCAGAAGGAATATACGCTGGCCCAGCTCGAAGAAAAGGTATGTGTAAAAGGCGGAGTTACTGGAAAGGGGATCGAAGTGCTAGAAGCCGAGGTCGGCGATATGTTCACCAAGCTGTTTCAAGCGACTCATCAGAAATTTGCCGACGATAAGCAGGAAACAGCAGAGCAATTCGGCCTCCCGTAATAAGCAATTCGAGATTTACAGAAAAAATCCTTTAATTATTTTATAAACAAAAAGTCGAAAGCAGAGCTCCTCCCTGCCTTCGACTTTTTTATCCTTTTTCATTTTCATTCGACTCTACTGGTTTTCTGCATACAAAAAAGATTCTTTCGCTTTGTTCTGTAGGCGGTTCACTGGTAAAGTCAGCACTTATTTGAATATCAGTAAAACCAGCCTCCTGAAGCCATGCTGCATACTGTACCGGACTGAAGGTTCTCTGTACATGATATTCATCAAAGCGTTCGTATTGTTCTGTACTCTCATCCAGAACGAAGAACGTCAATTCATGCTCTACACTGTCTGCTTGTTCTCCCTCAAAACAGTCCCATATATAGGAAATATCTTCTCCTGTTTCTGTAAAGGTATGACCTTTAAAGATGTGATGAACCTTAAAGAGAGAGTGAACATCAAACAAGAGCAGTCCTCCCGGCTTGACATGCGGCTGTATATGCTGAAAAGTGCGCCGTACATCCTCCGCTTCTGTTATATAGTTCAAGGAGTCACAGAATATCGTAACCGCATCAAATTGACCAAGTCCCTCTAAGGAGCGCATATCCTGCTGGAAGACTGGAATAGACAAGCCTTTTTCGACAGCTTTCTGCTGAGCGATCATCAGCATATCTTCTGATAAATCTACGCCCGTTGTGTTCCAGCCGGCAGCAGCAAAACGCCATGACAGTTCGCCTGTTCCACAAGCAAGATCCAGCACATCCTTGCCCGGCAGGGAGGCAGCATGCTGCTCGAAGAAGCGCAGCCACTTCCCATAAGGCGCTTCTTTCATTAAAGCGTCGTACACATAAGCAAAGCGTTCATAGGTCATGAAAGCAATTCACTTTGCACGTCTACTTCTGGTGCATCTCCCCATAGCCGCTCAAGATTATAATATACGCGTTCGTCACGATGGAAGACATGAACCACTACATCACCGAGGTCAATAAGTACCCAGCGCGCTTCATCGAAGCCTTCCATTCTCTTCACGTAAGCTCCCTGCTTCTCAGCTTCCTCTTTTACTTCACGGGCAATTGCCTGAACCTGCTTATCCGAATTGCCGTGGCAAATCATGAAATAATCGGCGATCAGTGAAATACCGTGCATGTCCAATACCACAATATTCTCTGCCTTTTTATCATCCGCTGCTTCGACAGCTGCTTGTAAAATTTTCGGTTTTTCCACTAGCTCATCTCCTTTTCTTTTTGGCTGCTCACTAAGTTGTTATACGTATGAAATGTGTCAGGAAAAACGGGCTGATCTCGCTTCATTAAAAATTGAATAGTGTTTTTTAATGATTGAATCAGCGCTTTGTCCAAGTCCTCTTCTGCCAGCTCGCGCACTTCCTCTACGCCAGGAAAATGACGGCCTGGTTCAATATAATCTGCTACGTAAATAACCTTTTCAAGAAGGGTCATGCCGACTCTTCCAGAAGTATGATAACGGATAGCATCAAGAATTTCTTCGTCTTCTATACCCGCCTCTTTGTGGACTAAATAGGCTCCTACGGGTGCATGCCACAGTTCACTGTTGAATGAAAGCAGCTGCGGATCCATTTTTTGCTGGCGGATAATGGCGGCCATTTCTTCCTTTGAACGGAATTTAGCATAGTCATGGAAGATAGCGGCCATTTCCGCTTTCTTTACGTCCGCTCCGTAGCGCTTAGCGAGCGTAATCGCTGTATCCGTTACACCAAGTGTATGGGTATAACGATGCTCAGTTATCTGTTCTTTCACAAGCAATAACGCTTGTTCACGATCCATCATATAAACGATTCCCCTTTATATACTCAATCACACGGTCCGGCAGCAAATAGCGGAGCGATCCCCCATTCGCTGCCCTTTCTCTCAGCATGGTGGATGACAGATGAATTTCAGGTGTATCAATCAGCTCTACCGGGTATGTTGTATTTGCGGAATAACCCGGCCGGCTTACACCAACGAATTGTACGAGCTCGCACAACTCATCAATCTTGTACCACTTCGGCAAATATTCAATCATGTCACCGCCAATAATGAAAAAAAAGGACGTACCCGGCTCCCGCTCCCTCAGAAGCTTCATTGTATCATACGTATACGAGGTGCCTTTTCTCTCTAGTTCTATGCGTTCAATTGAAAATTTAGGATGGTCCTCAATAGCGGCAAGCAGCATACTTACCCGGTCGTCATCTGTTACAGATTGAGTCATTTTCTTATGCGGGGGGGTATGGTTTGGCATGAAGCGGATTTCATCCAGCTGGAGCGCTTCCAATACCTCGTTCGCTATAATTAAGTGGCCAAGGTGCGGCGGATTAAAGGTTCCGCCTAATATGCCTGTTCTTTTGCTCATCGCGGCAGCTCAATTTTTTTATTTTCTTTCGATTGCTTATACAGCACAATGACATTTCCAATTACCTGTACAAGCTCCGCGCGCGCTCCCTTCGCCAAACTTTTGGCCACTTCATGCTTATCTTCCCCACAATTTTGCAGGACGTTCACCTTAATCAGCTCACGGGCCTCCAATGCATCTGCAATTTGTTTTACCATATTTGTATTTACCCCACCTTTACCCACTTGAAAAATTGGATCCAAGTGATGCGCTTGTGAGCGCAGGTAGGCTTTTTGCTTAGTTGTTAACATTTTTTTCCTCCAATTGATTGAGTACGACTTCCTCCATCCGTTTCGTATCAGGAGTAAGTCCCGTCCATTTTTCAAAGGCTAACGCGCCCTGATAAACAAACATTTTAAGGCCGCTTTGTACCCGTGCACCCCGCAGCTTCGCTTCCCTCATTATTTTCGTTTCGAGCGGGTTGTAAATAATATCCGATAGGAAGGTACCCTGTTTTAAGCGGTCGACCGGCAGTGGGGATTCATCCGTTAAAGGTACCATTCCGATCGATGTCGTTTGGACAATGATGTCATACACTTCCAGCTGTTCAGCGGCTTCAGCAACCGAGAACGCGGCTCCCTCTACCGGCACAGGACAGCCGTTTAAGAGCTCGAGCCCTTTCTCTACCGTTCGGTTAGCAATATCGATTCGGCCTGCTCCCTCAAAGGCAAGTGTGTAATAAATAGCCCGCGCTGCTCCGCCCGCTCCAATCACTAACATATTTTTCCCTTCAAGAGAAGTCCCGTATTCCTCTTGAAGCCCCCTGACAAAGCCGCTGCCGTCTGTATTGTACCCTGTCCACCCATCATTTTCCCATACGACCGTATTAACTGCTCCGATGGATTTAGCCAGCGGATCTACACGATCAAGGAGCGGAATAATCGCTGCCTTATGAGGAATTGTGACATTAAATCCGTTCACACCAATCGCCTTCATCCCTTGCACTGCGGCACTTAGATGAGCAGGCTGTACATGGAACGGGTGGTAATAAGCATCAATCCCCACCCGTTCAAACGCATCATTGTGCATAACTGGAGACATAGACTGGGCAATAGGATCCCCAATCACACCAAACAACTTTTTCATGCTCTTCCCCCTCTTTTCCATAGCTTCTATCGCGTAATCAAGCCTAAATTAAGGATGGCCGCAAGAAGACGCTGACCCCCTTTGGCACATAAGCCGCTACTTTCGCTCCCGGCTCGTTCACCGTTACCCAGCCAAGCCCCGAAAAGACTACATCTGTCTTTCCTTCTTTAATCATAAACTCCTGCCGGACCAGCTCTGGAAATTCTTCTATATATTCTCTTCTTGGCGGCGTAAGCATTTCTCCTGCGTGATCTTTGTACAGTTCGTCAGCCTTTTCCAGCTTCGTGCGGTGAATAAGAAGCTCATTCGATACATAGCAGGTCAATGAGCGGCGACCTCCCGAAATGTAATCCAGGCGAGCCAGCCCACCGAAGAAAAGGGTCTGTTCTTCATTTAATTGGAAAATCTTAGGCTTGATCTCCTTTTTAGGTGTAATATACTTTAAATCTTTCTTATCCACAAAATGAGCCATTTGATGATGATTAATAATTCCCGGCGTATCGACAAGAGACTGCCCATCATCTAAAGGAATATTAATCATATCAAGCGTTGTACCTGGAAAGTGCGAAGTCGTAATCATATCCTTTTCCCCGGTAGCCTGCTTAATGATGCGATTAATAAATGTTGATTTGCCGACATTCGTACAGCCTACTACGTATACGTCCTTCCCGTCACGGTAATGGTCAATGGCCGACATCGCTTCATCCATAGAAGCACCTTTCGCTGCGCTCACGAGCAGAACATCAATTGGTCTAAGCCCCAGCTCTTTCGCTTCATGCTTCATCCAGTTAATCAACTTGTTTTTCTTCACTGATTTAGGCAGCAAGTCGACTTTATTGCCAATGAGCAGCACCGGATTTTGGCCGACAAACCGGTGAAGCCCCGGCAGCCAGCTGCCGTTGAAGTCAAAAATGTCTACGATTTTAACAATCAGGCTGTCTGTTTCACCGAGTGTATTCAATATTCTTAAGAAATCATCATCTGTTAAAGACACATCCTGCACTTCGTTATAATTTTTCAGCCGAAAACAGCGTTGACAAACGACTAGTTCCTTTTTAAGAGATGATGCCGGTGCATAACCTAATCCCTTTGGATCCTCTGTTTGTATATCAACACCGCATCCTGTACAAATGATTGCTTCGTTCTTCACTTATTTTCCTCCCAGCGTATCAAACCTTTTCGTTTGAAGAAATTCATGATTCGACGCTCAATCAAACGGTTAAACCGCGTCCAAACCCCATCTGTCTGGGCAACTGGCACCACCAGAATCGTATAAAAGCCGCCGCGGTTGCCGCCGAATATGTCTGTCAGAAGCTGGTCGCCGACGACCACTGTTTCCTCTTTTTTCACATTTAACACATTGACCGCTTCCCGAAACGCTCGTCCCATCGGCTTTCTTGCTTGGAAGATATAAGGAATATCAAGAGGGACAGCAAAATCTCTGACACGCTTTTCATTGTTATTTGAAATAATGATGACTTTAATGCCTGCTTTCTTTAATTCACCGAACCAACTCTTAAGCTCAGGAGTTGCATCGGGCCGGTCCCAAGCTACAAGCGTATTGTCAAGATCCGTAATGACCGCCTTAATTCCTTGTGCTTTTAATTCTTCCGGCTTAATCTGAAAGATGCTTTTTACATGCCTGCTTGGCAAAAACTTTTTTAACAACCGTTACACCTCGTTCTTTATACTATCGCTGCTTTTATCATAGCGGATTTTAGCTATGGTGACAAAATAAAACATAGCATACTTTCCTTCTTTGTATTTTCTTTTTTTGTAATAGAAGGAAGGAAATGTCGACAAATTAATTCTTTCGTAAAAATAAGTAGAAAATAGAAAAACTTTCCGACAACTTTCGCGACTTCCTCTATTGTGGATAAATTTATACACATAATCCCGTTAGAATACAAGCGCTTCCCCATACTTAACCACAGAATATTCACACTTTATCCACTTCCTTCTGTGGATAAAGGAACGCTTGTTCTTCTTCTATATATTTGCTAAAGTAATTTATAACTTATACTTAACTTATCATCTTATGCGCATTTGATCGTTATAGACTAACTTATTAATTTGGAGGTGCCGCTCTGATGAACCAAATGTCAGACGATTTGCTTCTAGAAGCCTACATGAAAGCGCGCGAGCTGGGACTGAATGCTGAATTTATTTCATTGATCGAAAAAGAATTGAAAAGACGCTCCCTTTATCCAAAAGCTTATATTTGATTGCTCTTTAAAAACATCCTTGTCTTTCCAGATAACCAAACAAGCAGGCCATGAACCGTCCAAGCACCGCTATCGCTGAAAAGAAGCAGGTGCTTTTTTTATCTCTTCGCTGCCTATAAAAGGCCGGCCTCTTACGTAAGCATCCCTATTTTCTGCCCAACCTTCACCTCTCCCGGAATAGTCAGCTGCTCATCGATCCGGAAAGCGCCACACTCAAACAATAAAACCACTGTAGAGCCAAAGTTAAAATAGGCCACCTCTTCTCCTTGCTTCCAGCGTGCTTTTGTATGAGTCCTAGTGACAGAGTTAACGAACATAGCTCCTACTTTCACGACCGCTACCTTTTTATTCTCCGCCTGAAGCTCAGTAATGTCTCTATAATTCTTGGAAAGCGGCGCTTTTCCATATTTTAAGCCGTAATCGTTCACCGGGTAAGAATGCTTGCCGAGCACCCAGCGTTCCATCACCATGCCGTCTACAGGGCTGTGAATGCGGTGATAATGGCCAGGGCTTAAATAAAAGACGAGAAAAGTTCCGCCTTCATAGCCTGCTGCCTTCTCTCTGCTCCCAAGCATCTCGCTAAGCGAGTATACTTTCCCTTTGATCAGCATCTGACAGTTTTCCTTAATTTCTCCCGCTTCAGCCAGCCGGGCATCTACCGGACTTATCACCCGGCCGGGCCCTCCCTCTACTATTCTCGCATCCGATGCAAGCACCCGAATAAAGAAATCATGCAGTGTTTTATATTTCTCAACGGGATGGGCCATCTCTTGCTCGTTAATCTGAAAGGCCTTCATAAACGGCCGGATCATCGGCTTGCTTAGTGGCGAAGCAGTATATTGAGAAAGCAATCGGGAGGACCATTTCTTATTGGTCAATTCAATGAAAAGCCGATACAGATATTGTCGCACTATGTAACCTCCAAATGACAAAAAATGCATGAAGTTTATGGTATAATAAACAATCAATAAAATATGATTATATAATAAACGATTAGCAGATTGCTTGCTAAATCAAGGAGCGTGTGAATTTTTGTTTTTATCACAAGTCATAGATTCAACTTTAAAGAAACTAAGAGTACAAACAGCAAACTTACTAACACTGGGCAACTTGGCTCTCGGTGGTTTTTCTATATTAATGACTCTAGAAGAACAGTACCACCTTGCACTTTTGCTCATTTTCATCGCTGCACTGGCTGACCGCCTGGACGGAATGGTTGCAAGAAAATTAAATATCGAATCTGAGCTCGGCAAGCAGCTGGACTCTATGTGTGATATTATCTCCTTTGGTGTTGCTCCGGCCATTCTCCTTCACCAAGATGTTTTATCGCAATTCGGCTCTCCGGGAGCATTTTTCACCGTATTTTATATTGGCTGCGGCGCTCTGCGGCTAGCCCGCTTTAACTTATCTGAAAACAACGGTTATTTCCAGGGGCTTCCCATTACGGTGGCAGGCTGCTTAATTACGCTCAGCTATTTACTCACCTCTTACTTGCCCGCCCCTTTCTTTATGGTCATGATGATGACGCTGTCCTTGCTAATGGTCAGCCCATTTAAATTAAAAAAGATGTAACTTTCTCTTCTCTGCAGTATTTCCTTTTTCCTTTTTCACACCCATACCGGCGATGGGTGTTTTTTTCGTGAGTAAGCACTGCTTTTCTTGACCTTGCCCGCCCTTTGCTTCTGCTCATATTGTCCTCTATTTAAAAATCTTAGGCCGGACAAGCAAATTGCCTGCTCTTTCCTCATACACTTAAACACAATGGCGGATCTAGGAAAAGGAGGGCTCCTATGCTCAGCATTATTGCGGCTTTATCGTACGCAGTAAAGGAATTGATTTTCTTCGTCTCCTACGTCAAGAACAACGCCTTTCCACAGCCGCTTTCTGCCAAAGAAGAAAAGATGTATTTAGAACGGATGGCAAAGGGCGATGAGGAGGCGCGGAACAAATTAATTGAGCACAACCTGCGTCTTGTCGCTCACATTGTCAAGAAGTTCGAGAACACAGGAGAAGACGCAGAGGATTTAATCTCCATTGGCACAATCGGCTTAATTAAAGCCATCGAAAACTATTCAGGAGAAAAAGGGACAAAGCTCGCTACCTATGCGGCGCGATGTATTGAAAATGAAATCCTGATGCACTTGCGCGCCCTTAAAAAGACAAAAAAGGATGTTTCCCTGCAGGACCCGATTGGTCACGATAAGGAAGGAAACGAAATTAATCTGCTGGATATTTTAAAATCCGATGATGAAGATGTTTTAGAGCATATTCTGTTGTCCTTGGAGCTAAAGAAAGTGCTGCGCTTCCTTCGTGTACTTGATGACCGTGAAAGAGAGGTTATTATTGCCCGCTTCGGCTTAAACCATCAGAAGGAAAAGACCCAGCGTGAAATAGCAAAAGAACTTGGCATCTCACGAAGCTATGTGTCGCGCATTGAGAAACGCGCGCTCATGAAAATGTTTCATGAGTTCTATAAAGAAGAGAAAGGAAGAGACACATAGGCGCAAAAAAACCGGCTCTCACGATTCAGCCGGTTTTCCCTTATTAATCGATTGTAACAGAAACTAAAATTCCCATCACTGTAGCAAGCAGCAGCGCCATAATCATCATGACCATCTCTCTCACTCCTTACACGCTCACATAAGCTGTTTACTAATAATGTACCACAAATGAAATGAATTGTAGCAGCGTTTTCAAAAATTCTTCAGATTTACTTCTCACCTATTTGACGAACGATGTTCATTACAAGCTGAGCCGAATGACGGGCAGCCTTAGGCAGGAATTGTTCAAAGGAAATGCTGGACTCTTTCCCAGCTATATCAGAAATCGAGCGAATGATCACAAAAGGGACTCCGAATTGATAAGCCACCTGAGCAATCGCAGCAGCTTCCATCTCTACTGCTTGCAGCCCATTGAATTTTTCGCCAATTGCCAATGTCCTCTCTGGGTCGTTCATAAAAGAATCACCCGTAGCAATCAAACCTTTTACCACTTGTACTCCTTCACTCGCTGCATAATTGGCTGCTATCCCTACAAGCTGATGGTCTGCTTCAAATGCAGCAGGCAGCTGCGGCACTTGCCCGTATTCATAGCCAAATGCAGTTACATCTACATCATGATGGCGAACTTCAGTAGAAATCACCACATCTCCGATATTTAAATTAGGATCTAGTCCGCCAGCAGAGCCTGTGTTAATAACTACGTCTGGCTTGTAATGGTGAAGAAGAACAGAGGTTGTCATTGCTGCGTTAACCTTTCCAATACCTGAACGCAGAAGCACCACCTCGGTACCATGCATGCTTCCTGTTGTAAATTCACTGTTTGCAATCGTCTCTGCTTGGCGGTTATCAATATGATCTCTCAGAATAGCTACTTCTTCTTCCATTGCTCCGATAATTGCTACTTTCATGCTTTATTCCTCCATATCCTTCTATGTATTGATTTTATTTTATCATCTTTCTATAAGAACTGCTTGTCATCGCTTCCCTCTATCTTGTATACATAAGAAGGGAGACATTTTTACTTTGGAAAGGAGACATCACTATTGGCGTTTCAGCTTGAAATGATTGAAGATAAGATTGAATTTTTTGAAGCGGGAGACCTTGCTTCCTTAGAAAAAAAGATCGCAGACAAAATTGAACAAAACCGTGCCATTTTGCTCGGCGTTCATTCTGTATCCCATCAGGTGCACACGGATGCAGACGGGCGCAAATACTTTTCCGCTGTAGTGCATTTTAAGGCGAAAAAATAAGGGAGTCTGCCAATTGGCGCTCCCTCTTATTATTATCGCTTATCGTTATGTTCAAGCTTATACATTTTAGTCGGCTTCCATCCTTCACCATCTACCCAAGTAATGAATACCCGGTATGCCTCATCAGGATTGCTTTTTGTTGAAACGGTACCAATTGCACTGTCCGGTCCATTCCCGCTAATATACCACACGGTCATATTCTCTTGAGGAATGCCAGTGGCGTATGAAAGAGCTTGCTCCTTCTCTTGCCAGTCTACAGAGCCCTGATCAAATGAAGAAGTGTGATTACCAGATTGAGACGTGCCTACAGGCGACCAGTTAGGATCAACAATTTCCTCTTCTACATTCGCTTTGTCACTTTCCTTCACAACGACTTCTTCCTGGTTATCCTCGTTTTCTTCTTCTTTTTCTTTATTTTCCTCTTCATCAGCTACCGCTGCTTCATCCTCAGATGAATCGCCAGACGGCTCTTCTTCTGCTGGAGCTTCTGAAGATTGTTCGTCATCTGCCTGCTCTGTCTGGCTGGCCGTTGATGAGTTGTTCTCCACCTGCTGCTCCGGCTGATTAGCCGACTCATCTTGTCCCCCTGAGAAAATGGTAAAGGCGACGACAATGATTAGAAGAACAACAACCGCAATTGCTGTGTTTAAAATGCGATTCGTTTTTCTTTGTTTTACTTTTCTTTCTGCACGCGTGTGCTGTGCCATAATTTTATTCCTCCCTCTGCAACATCCAATCACATTTTACCATGACTGTCCTTTCACATGAAGAGATTATACCAGAAAAAAGCGCTAAAAGACGGGGCTTTCAGCGCTTTGTCATCTAAATATTATTTTATCGAAATAATCTTCACTTGCATTTCTCCGCCAGGCGTTTGAACATTCACTTCTTCACCGACACCTTTGCCAATCAGGCTTTTCGCAATTGGTGAATCGTTTGAAATCTTGCCTTCAAACGGGTCTGCCTCTGCACTGCCGACAATTGTATAGGATTCTTCTTCCCCATCAGGAAGTTCTTTAAATACAACTGTTTTTCCTAGCGTAACCACGTTACTGTTATTCTCTTCAATGATTTTCGCATTGCGAATCATTGATTCGATCGTACCAATTCGTCCTTCTACGAAGGCTTGCTCTTCTTTTGCGGAATCATACTCAGAGTTCTCTGATAAGTCTCCGAAGCTGCGGGCAATTTTAATTCTTTCTACTACTTCTTTACGTCTAACCGTTTTTAAATACTCAAGCTCTTGCTCTAACTTCGCTTTGCCCTCTTCGGTCATTGGATATACTTTTTCTGTTGACAAGTTCCTTCCACTCCTTTTCATCTCAACGTTTCCCATCATATGATCAGGAAAACAAATAAACATGAGCACGCCATCCCCACTAGCGAAAGGCTGCCGCAGGGCGAAACCATGCAGCAGCTATTTCTCAGGCAGGTCAGACAGCCTTTTTCCATATAGTGTCTATTTCATAAAAAGATACTATAAAATAGCTTTTTGTTCAAGAACGGTTTGAATTTTCGTCACCATTAAATCAATCGCTACGTGATTTTGTCCACCTTCTGGAATGATGATATCTGCATAACGCTTCGTCGGCTCAATAAATTGGTTATGCATAGGCCGCACCACGTTCAAGTACTGATCAACTACCGATTCAAAGGTGCGCCCCCGCTCTTTAATATCACGGATCATCCGGCGAATGATCCTTAAATCTGCATCTGTATCTACAAACAATTTAATATCCATTAATTCTCTCAGACGTTCATCCTCTAATATAAGAATGCCTTCAAGAATAATAACGTCCTTAGGCTCCATATGAATCGTCTCGGCAGAGCGGGTATGACGCGTATAATCGTATACCGGCTTTTCGATCGGCTCATACTTCAGCAGCCTTTCCAAATGCTTAATCAACAAATCATTATCAAAAGCAAGCGGGTGATCGTAATTAGTCTTCAACCGCTCCTCAAACGGCAGGTGCTGCTGATCCTTGTAGTAATAGTCCTGTTCAATCACCATTACGGAATGGCCCTTGAAATGATCATGGATGGATCTCGTTACACTCGTCTTTCCAGAGCCGGAACCGCCGGCTACTCCTATTATGACTGGCTTCTGATTCGCCAAATTTAAGCCAGCTCCTTTCGCATCATATTATTCGGGTACACAGGCTGTTCTACCTTAAAGCGGACGACCTGCAATGGATGGCGGGCAGCGTCGAGCTCATTGCCCTTCTCGTCCCAAATCGTTTCTACCTTCTGAGTAAAACCTTCAATTTCTGGTCCAAAAAATTCTACTTCATCGCCAGGCCGAAAGAAATTACGCTGCTGCAAGGTCACCATTCCCGTTTCGTTGTCGTAATCCAATACAAGGCCCACAAAATCATGAGAGGCTTTCTTGCCATGCACACCAAATAACTGCTCATCCGCAGAGGGCATTCCTTCAAAGAAAGCTGGAGCAGCCGGCCGGTTCGCACATTTCTCCAATTCATCCAGCCATTCCTGTTTGAATTCGAAACTTTCAGGATCAGCGCAATAGCTGTCAATTACTTTGCGATATACACTTACCACTGTAGCAATATAGTGAATGGACTTCATGCGCCCTTCAATTTTCAAGCTGTCAATGCCCATCTCAATCATGCTAGGCAGAGACTCTACAAGCCGCAGGTCTTTCGGACTCATCGCAAAAGGGGCGTCCTCTTCTGAAAACAACGCCTGCTCTCCATTTTCCTCTAGTGAATACAGATCATAGTCCCAGCGGCAGGACTGGCAGCACCCTCCCCGGTTAGAATCACGGGCTGTCATATGATTGCTCAGCACACAGCGGCCAGAATAAGCAATACACATAGCTCCGTGAATGAATGTCTCAATTTCAATGTCGACCTTCTCTTTAATTTTGCGCATTTCTTCTCCGGTCGTTTCCCTTGCGAGAACAACACGGTGCAGCCCTTCCTCTTTCCAGTATTGGACGGCGCGCCAGTTTGACAGCGATTGCTGCGTGCTTAAGTGAACCTCTACGTTCGGTGCTACCTTTCGGCACGTCTCAATAATGAGCGGATCTGCTACGATAATTCCCGCTACTCCTGCTTCCTCCAAGCCGCGTAAATAATCCTCTAATCCGTCAATATTCTCGTTATGAGCATAAATATTCGTTGTTACATAAATTTTTGCTCCATACTGCTTGGCGAACTCCACACCCTCCTTCATTTCCTCGAATGTGAAATTTCCAGCATTTGAACGCAGGCCGTACTCCTGCCCGCCAATATAAACAGCATCTGCCCCATAATGAACAGCGATCTTTAGCTTTTCCAGCGTGCCGGCTGGCGCCAAAAGCTCGGGTTTCTTCGTAATGACCCGCTTGCCGTTAACTATTGTTGAAATCGCATCATTTACGGTCACAGTCACGATCGTTCCTCCTCATTTAATAAACAGTTTCTTTAAAGAAGAAGCCGGTATCCAATGGCCTGTGGGCCGGCTGGATGGCCTCGATTCTTTCAAGCCACTCTTCCTTGGTATCTTCATACTCCTCCGGATTCTCCGCACACAGGTTAATCGCCTGCCGGTAGAGTCTTGTCACTTCTACTAAATATTCAGGAGAATGAAGAATACCGTCAACCTTGAAGCTGTCCACGCCTGCTTCTACTAATTCCCCTAGCTCATCAATTATGCAAATATCGTTCGGACTCATAATATGAGTACCATTCTCGTCCTCGAAAATTGGATATTTATTGTTTCTCTCTGGGTCATGAAGAAGCATATTCTTTGCTTCTTTGCGGTTTTCTATTTCCATGACCTTGCCCTGATACTCAAAATAATGACCGAGCAGCGGCCGTTTCGACTGGAACATGCAGGTCATACCATGAACTTGTACTTCAATTGCTACTTCAGCCTGCTCCGTTATTTCAATAACCGCTTCCATGCTTAATTCCCGGGAAAGCACCGCTCGAACAGCTCCACGCTTTCCCCAATAGTTACAGGTGAAATAGTTTGTTGCCGTCGTCTCCGTGCTCCAGTGCAGCGGCATATTGGGCGCGACACTTCTTGCAGCCATCAGAACCGCCGGATCGCCAAATATAATGGCGTCTGCCCCTGCATCCTGCACAAAAGCAATATAGTCATCCAATTCTTCTGCTTTATCGTTATGAAAGATCGCATTAACAGCCACATATAGCTTTTTACCCTTCGAGTGAGCCAGTTCTACCGCTTTCTTCACATCTTCCCGATTAAATTCTCCCGCTAGGCGAAGTCCGTACCGCTGTTCACCTACGACAAACGCATCAGCACCGGCTTCTGACAGCGGCAATAGATCTTCTACGCGATGTGGGGTAACAAGCAATTCAGGTTTCTTCATTGTTATTCTTCACCTCTTTTTCGGCTAATAGCTAATCCGTCTCCTGCCGGGATAATGATCGTATCATATTCTTCATGGTTCATTAGCCATTCGTTATAAGATTGGATCTTTTTCACCAAGCGGTCTATCCGCTTAGATTCGACCGGAATTCCTGCCACGTGGCCTTTAAATAATACATTATCTGTGTAAATGACGCCACGTTCTGCTAAGCATAAAGAGTACATATCGAAAAACCTTTTGTATTGGCCCTTCGCCGCATCGATAAAGATGGCATCATATGGTCCTAGCTCCCTTGCCTGAGCTGACAGGTCAAGTGCATCACCAAACAGCACCTTTACCTGGCGGCCATGTTCAGAACGATCTAAATAGCTAATAGCCTGCTTATAACGTTCTTCATCTCTTTCTACAGAAACAATCTCAGTGCCAGGCAAGGCAGCCGCCATTCTTAGCGCAGAATAGCCAATAGCTGTGCCGATCTCCAGGATGCGCGCCGGGCGCTGAATCCGCAGCATTTGCAGCATTACCTCAATCCCGACGCTCTCCATGATGGGTACACCTTGCTCTCGGGCAAATTCTTCCATCTCAGCAAAGAGCCCGGTTCTCTTCGGTATTAACGACTCAATATAATGATGGATCTTCTCGTCCATAACCTTCTCCTCTTTCATAAGGCTTGATAAGAAAAAGAAGAAAGCTTTATCAGCTTTCTGCTTTATCAGTTGTTCCTATTTTTTCTCTTTAAAATACCCAAATTATTCTACCATAACAAAGAGGAAAATGCGATCTCTCCTCACTGTTATTACTGCTGACCCTCATAGTGGCTCGTAATGTATTTTTCCTTTAACCGGTTGTGTTCTTGTAATGTTTTAGAATAATAAACATCTCCCTCTGGAGAAGCAAGGAAGTAAAGGAAGTCGGTTTCTTCGGGGTTCAAAGCCGCTTCCATAGAAGAAACCCCGCTGTTTCCAATCGGCCCCGGTGTCAACCCTGTTACCTTGTACGTATTATATGGAGAATCCACCTCTAAGTCTTTATACAGCACACGACTCTTGTGCTCACCTAAAGCATAAAGGACAGTCGGGTCTGTCTGCAGCGGCATCCCTTTATCTAGACGGTTATAGAACACGCTCGATATCTTGCGCCGGTCTGCTTTCTCAGTTGCTTCTTCCTCAATAAGCGAAGACATCGTCAGCAACTTATGAGCCGTCATTTGTTTAGCTTCCATGGAAGAACGGTACTGAGCAAGCACACTGTCTGTTTTCTTAATCATTTCTTCCACAATTTCCTTAATCGGCTTTTCTTTGCTGTCATAATGATATGTAGCAGGATATAAATAGCCTTCAAGTGGATACTTAATATTTTCCGCGAATACTTCCTCTGTTAATAGGTTAGGATACTTCTGTATCATTTCCTGGATAAAAGCCTTATCATTCATAAGGGTTAAAACTTCTTCCTCTTTCACGCCTGTCTTTTTAGCAATCTCAGCGGCGATCTGTGTCAGCTGGTACCCTTCAGGTATAATAATCTCCAGTTCTCCTTGGCCTGTTACCTTACCGGTCTTTAAACTGCTGATAATCTCATCCAATGTCATGTTTGGCGTAAACGTATATTGACCAGCTTGGAGGCCCTCTTCATTCTTGTACTTCACATAATACTTGAACACCTCTGCACTCTTCACTACGCCTTCTTGATCTAATGTTTCAGCAATAACGGACAGGCTGGAGCCTAGTGGAATATCCACCTGTATTGGTGTATCATCATTTGGGTCAACCGGCTCGAGTGCCGATTGAACAAAGAAATATCCTCCTGCTGCTAATCCGCCAACGATTAGTAAAAACAACACAATCGCAGCGAAAATAGCTTTTTTGACTCGCCGCCTGTTATTTGTCGGACGGCTAGGTGATTGCTTCGACATATATCTGCCCCTTTCAACACATACCGGGTTTTTTCTGCTTCCCATTATACTACAATTCACCGAGAAAGGAACAATAGAAAAAAGAGGTTATCCCATAAGCCGATCTTCCTGACTTATGGATACCTCTTTTACCTTCTCTTGCCATTCAAGCGCACACGCCGTACAGCAGGCTGCTAGTCATTGTAGAATTACTCTTCGTCCTCTTCAGCTAGGAATGTATTGAGCATTTCTTCAATCATATCCCACTCTTCATCCGACTCAATCGGCTGCAATTCACCGTCTTCTCCATCTTCAGCAGGAGTAAAGGCAGAAGCATGAATTTCAATTTCCTCTTCTTCCCCATCTTCTGCGCCTACCGGATAGTAAAGTACATAGGATTTATTAAATTCCTCGGAATCAAAAGTCAGCAAGACCTCACACAGCTGCTCGCTGCCGTTCTCATCAATAATTGTAATTTGCTTTTCACCATGTTCCATTTTGGTCACCTCGTTATTTTTGACTGTCAAGAAACCCTTGCAGGATCATAACAGCAGCCATTTTATCGATTACTTTCTTGCGTTTTTTTCGGCTGACGTCCGCTTCAAGCAACACTCTTTCCGCAGCCATAGTTGTCAGCCTCTCGTCCCAAAGAACAACCGGCAGGGAAAACCGCTTCTCGAGCTTTTCAGCAAAAGCTTGAGAAGCTTCTCCGCGCGGCCCGATCGTGTTGTTCATATTCTTCGGCAAGCCGACAACGAATTTTCCCACTTCATATTGCCCGCAAAGGCTCTCAATGCGGTCAAGCCCAAAGTTGTTGTTCTCTTCATCAATACGGATGGTTTCTATTCCTTGGGCCGTCCAGCCAAGCTCATCGCTGATGGCTATTCCAATGGTTTTGGAACCGACATCAAGCCCCATCACTCTCATAATAATTATTCCTCTCGCTGCTGTTTTAAATATGTTTTCACAAGCTCCTCGATAATTTCATCACGTTCGAGCTTGCGAATCAAGTTGCGGGCATCATTATGCCGCGGAATGTATGCAGGGTCACCCGATAACAAATACCCGACAATTTGGTTAATCGGATTGTATCCTTTCTCCTGAAGAGATTCATATACCTTAAAAAGTACCTCTTCTACATTCTTATCAAACGGTTCTTCTGAAAAATTAAATTTCATGGTTTGATCAAAAGAGCCCATGGTAGCACCTCTCTTTAAGCTTGACAGTGGACACTCTCTCGCTTGTACAAGTTATTTCCATTGTACAATACTTTTCCATGGAATCAAATGGATTTCATCCACTCTTCCACATATTTAAGTGCTTCCTCTGTTTTAGACGGATCTTTTCCTCCGGCTTGTGCCATATCAGGGCGTCCGCCTCCGCCCCCACCGCAGCGTGCAGCTACTTCTTTCACCAGCTTGCCGGCATGGTAGCCTTTGTCAATTAAATCCTTTGTTACTGCAGCAATAATGTTCACTTTGTCTTGTGTTGGGGCAGCAAGTACAATCACTCCAGAGCCAATTTTTTGTTTCAGCTCATCCGCCATCGAACGCAAATTGTTCATATCGGCTGCTTGAACGCGGGCAGCAAGGAATTTAACGCCATTTGCTTCCTGTACACGATCAAGCAAGCTTCCTGCTTCTATGTTAGACAACTTTTGTGAAAGTGATTCATTTTCTCGCTGTACTTCTTTTAATTCTGCTTGAAGGCTTTCCACTTTCGTAACGATATCCTTTGGATTTGCCTTCAATTTGTCAGCTGCTTCCTTCAAAAGGGCTACCTGGCTATTTAGTACACGGTAAGCCTCTTCCCCTGTCACCGCTTCAATGCGGCGTGTCCCTGCACCAATTCCGCTTTCAGAAACGATTTTAAAGAGGCCGATCACTGATGTATTTGGTACATGGCAGCCGCCGCATAACTCAAGGCTGTAATCACCCACCGAAACAACGCGGACGACATCTCCGTACTTTTCACCGAATAAAGCCATCGCACCCATTTGTTTTGCTTCATCGAGCGACTTATGGGCAATATCTACCTGCAAGCTGTTCCAAATCTTCTCATTGACAATTTCTTCAATCTTCTCTAGCTCTTCTGCCGTAACTTGACCGAAATGGGAGAAGTCGAAACGAAGACGGTCAGGCTCTACAAGGGATCCCGCCTGGTTAACATGATTACCGAGCACATCCTTCAACGCTTGATGCAGCAGGTGGGTAGCGGTATGGTTCTTAATGATTTGGTTTCGTGAGTCCGCATCGACGCGGGCTGTAACCTTCTGGCCCTTGCGCAGTGTACCGCTCTCGACGATCACATGCTGGACATTTTGGCCATTTGGCGCCTTCTGCACGTCTTGAACAGCTGCTTTTACCTCATCCGATTCAATTGTTCCCTTGTCTGCAATTTGACCGCCGCTTTCCGCATAGAATGGTGTCCGTTTCAAAATGAGCTGTACAGATTCACCAGCCTGCGCCTGCTCGACAATTTGGCCATTGGCAATAATGACTTCTACAGTTGTTTCTGTCATTAATTCTTCATAGCCGGCAAATTCACTTGCCACCTTAACATCACCAAGGACACCACCTTGCACCTGCATCGATCCTACATCTTGGCGAGCAGCGCGTGCACGCTCCCGCTGATTCTCCATTTCTCTTTCAAAACCGTCGTAATCCAGCTTCATGCCTTCCTCTTCTGCATATTCCTCTGTCAATTCTACAGGGAACCCGTACGTGTCATACAGACGGAATACATCGGAACCATCAATCGTATCTGATCCATTATTTTTGGCTGATTGGATGACTGCCGACAAGATAGACAGTCCTTCATGGAGTGTTTCATGGAAGCGCTCTTCCTCGTTCTTTACGACTCGTTGAATAAATTCTTGTTTTTCTTGCACTTCCGGATAGAAGTCATGCATAATTTCCGCAACTGTTGGAACTAATTCAAACATAAATGGACGGTTAATGTTAATCTGCTTTGCATAGCGAACAGCACGGCGCAGCAAACGGCGCAGCACATACCCCCGGCCTTCGTTTGAAGGAAGAGCTCCATCGCCAACTGCGAAAGTAACCGTGCGAATGTGGTCAGCAATCACCTTAAATGCCACGTCTTTTTCTTTGCTCTCTCCGTACTTTACAGCAGAGATCGCTTCAGTTGCTTCAATAATTGGCATAAATAAATCTGTATCGAAGTTAGTTGGCACTTCTTGCATAACAGAAGCCATGCGCTCAAGTCCCATGCCCGTATCAATATTCTTCTTCGGAAGCGGTGTGTAAGTGTCATCTGGATTATGATTAAATTGGGAGAAAACGAGGTTCCAGATTTCTAAATAACGGTCATTCTCTCCTCCTGGATAAAGCTCAGGATCGTTTGCATCATTTCCATAGTCCTCACCACGATCATAGAAGATTTCCGAGTTCGGTCCGCTCGGTCCTTCACCAATGTCCCAGAAGTTGCCTTCCAATCGAATAATCCGCTCTTCCGGTATGCCTACCTCTTGATTCCAAATATTGAACGCCTCATCGTCCTCTGGATGAATCGTAACGGATAACTTCTCTGGATCCATACCCATCCATTTCTCATCCGTTAAAAACTCCCAGGCCCAATGAATAGCTTCCTTTTTAAAATATTCGCCAATCGAGAAGTTTCCAAGCATTTCAAAGAATGTATGGTGACGCGCTGTCTTCCCGACGTTCTCGATATCGTTCGTACGAATTGCTTTCTGGGCATTCGTAATACGGGGATTTTCAGGAATCACGCGGCCATCAAAGTATTTTTTCAATGTAGCTACTCCACTATTAATCCAAAGCAAGCTTGGATCATCGTGGGGAACAAGCGAAGCGCTCGGTTCTACCCGGTGATTCTTTCCCTGAAAGAAGTCTAAAAATTTCTGGCGGATTTGTGCACCCGTTAGTGGTTTCATTCTTCATTCCTCCTATGCAAATAATCATGCAGCTACCTCGTTAAAAACAACAAAAAAAGCCCCAATCCCCCAAACAGGGACGAGGCTTCTCGCGGTACCACCCTGATTATGAACCTTATAAAGATCCATCTCTCATATGCCTTAACGCGGCAGACGGCAGGGATTAGCTGCTCTCCGGACTAGCTTTCTGTTATCCTTCACCCGGAACTTCTTCCAGCCGTGGAAATTCCTCTCTGACGTGCTTAGGCACCTGGGTGGTCTATAACATACTTGATCCATCGTTGATTTTTATTTTATGAATATAATCGAATTATAAAAATTCGGTGATGATTTGTCAATGAACCGCTTCTGGTAAACGCCCTTTCATACGTTTTCTTGCCAAAAAGGCTGACTTAATAATAATTAATATCGGCACGGCTGCAATTAACCCGATGACTCCGCCTGCTTCTCCTCCGATAAGCAGCGCGCCGATAATGATGAGTGGATGCAAGTGGACACTCTTGCCAACAATCCAAGGAGAGAGTACATTTCCCTCAAGAAATTGCAAAGCAAAAACAATAATGACGGCGTAGATAGCAGTCTGCACCGATATCGTTAATGCGACAAACAGAGCAGGAATGGCCCCAATAATCGGTCCAAAGTAAGGTATCACATTCGTAAAGCCGATCACTAGCCCGAGCAGGACCGCATATTTCAAACCGATAAGCGTGAACAGCAAGGTGGCTGTCGTGCCAATCAGCAGACAAACAAACAGCTGTCCGCGGATATAGCCGCCGAGTGAGCGGTCCAGCTCTTTAACAAAGCGCACTCCTCTTGTTCGCCAAACCTTTGGGGTGAGCTTCCAGGCAATTTTCTTTACACTTGACGCATCCTTTAGCAGATAGAAAGAAATGAAAGGAACAATAGCTAGAAGGAGCAAAAAGTTTACCGCTTTCAGCACCATATTCATGAATCTTTCTACCAGTCCCGATAACCATTGTTCGAAGCGGATAATCCGATTGTGTATCTTCTCCTGTACACCATCCGGCCAGCTCAGCGTCTCCACCTCTAGAGCTGTCACCTGCCGTTCATACAAGTTCGACAGAGCCGGTGCGCTTTGGGACAGCTCCTTTAACTGATGAATGAAGACAGGCGTGCCCTTGACTAGGCCAACTCCAATGAGGCTAAAAAACAAGATGTAGATAACAAGAATGGCTGCTGTCCTCGGCAAGCCGCGCTCTACCATTATCTTTACTAATGGGTGCAGCAAATAAGCAAAAAAGCCCCCCAGTAAAAAAGGCAGTAGGCTGATCATCACGACGCGCACAACCGGTATAAGAACCGGCCTTAACAGGAATAGAACGTATATAGACAATAGAACGAGCAAGACGGTACACGCTAAATAAATCCATTTCAGCTTTAATTTACTCTCCATTTGCTCCAACTTCCTTTTAACGAACTGTCATTCGTTCTAGTTTGCGGCATGAAGGTATGGATTTATTCATTCAGTTATCATAAAAAGCCCGCAGAATCTTCTCTGCGGGCAAAGGATACTATACGTTTAACTGTCATTCCCGGCAATGTCCATTTGCCGGTCTGTTTCCTCAAACAGATCATTCAGCGAGCTTAGGGAGCCGTCTTCTTCTACTTGGTGAACAGAGATGAGGTTTTTGCTGACGGAGAGTTCAATAAAGCAATTCCAACAGTAGAATTGAGAAGAGCCAATTTTGCCGATTTCTTTGCTACGGCAATTTGGACATATAATCATCGTGTCACCTCGCGCAATATTTGTTTGCTAGCAGGGTGACCATTTTTCCACATTTTTATACATATCTTTTATAAAAAGTCATACGGAGTCACATTTTCCATGCCGACCATTGGATCAATCACTTCTATTGTTTCTTCCGTCAGCTGAAGCGGCCGATCCTCAACTTCCTTGCTCGCGGCCTGCACATTCAGTTCAGCATGCAGCTTTTCCTTCAGGGCCGTTTTTCTTACTAAATCATCATTTCTCTCAACACCGATTCGGAATGCTTCTTCTTCCCCGCATAAGATTAAAAACTGCTTGCTTCGTGTAATTGCGGTATAAAGAAGGTTGCGTCTCAGCATCCGATAATAACTCTTTACAACCGGCAAAATGACGATGGGAAACTCACTTCCCTGCGACTTATGAATCGAACAGCAGAAAGCATGAGTGATTTGATTCAGATCCTGCTTCGTATAGGTGACTTCATTGCCTTCATAGGAAACGATGACCATATCTTCTTTTTCGGTGTTTTCCTTTGCGAAGAAAATGGAAACCACCTCTCCTATGTCACCATTAAACACATTTTGTTCCGGCTGGTTCACAAGCTGGAGCACTTTGTCACCAATCCGGTACTGCGCATCTCCAAATTCGAGCTGCTTGCGTGTTCCATCTGGGTTTGGATTTAAAATTTCCTGCAGAATTTTATTTAAGCGGTCAATTCCCGCGGGACCCTTATACATAGGTGCCAGTACTTGAATATCCTTCGCCGTAAACCCCTTTTTCATCGCACTCTTAACCACTTGCTCCACCACATCCGGTATTTGCTGGATACGGCAAGGCAGGAAGGAGCGATCCTTCTGCTGCTTTGTTACATCCGAAGGCATTCGGCCTTTTTTCATCTCATGAGCCATCTCAATAATAGAGGAGCCTTCCTGCTGACGATAGATATCTGTCAGCTTGACCGTTGGAATCGTACCGGAGGCTAGCAAATCCTTTAACACCTGCCCGGGACCCACCGATGGGAGCTGATCCTCATCCCCAACAAGGACAACCTGTATATCATTAGGCAGCGCTTTAAACAGCTGGTAAGCAAGCCACGTGTCCACCATTGACATCTCATCTACAATTAACAGGCGCCCTTCAACCTCACGCCCCTCGTCCTCTTCCATCGTCTCTTGGCCGGTAAAGCCCAACAGCCGATGAATGGTTACAGCCGGCAGCCCGGTCGATTCTGCCATTCGCTTCGCTGCCCGGCCCGTTGGCGCTGCTAACTTAATAGGGAACGGCTCCTCCTTGTCGTATGACTTCGGGTCAAGTGAGCAGCCATGCAGCTCGGCATAGAGCTCCACAATTCCTTTAATAACTGTTGTCTTTCCTGTGCCGGGTCCTCCAGTGAGCAGCATGATCGGCGACGTGAGAGCCGTCTGAATTGCCTCCTTTTGAGAAGGAGCGTATTGTACGTTAATCCGTTCCTCGAGTTCCCCAAGCGCCAGCAAAAACTCCGACTCCGGAAACTGATCTTCGTATTGTGTTTGGCTGAGCAGACGGGCAATGTTCGATACGAGTCCTTTTTCAGAGAAATAAAGAGATGGCAGAAACACCCGGTCGTTCTCTCCGACTACTTTTTCTTCTTTCTCCAGGGCAATAAGCTGCTCGGCGATCGCCTCAAAGGATACCTGTCCTTTTCCGCTCTTTTCCAGAAGCGACTTCACTTCCTTTAGCAAGGGCTCTGCCTCCAAATAGCAGTGTCCTTCCTTTAGGCACCGCTGTTCGAGAGTGAATAAAATACCAGCCTTCAGCCTGTCCGGATGCTCTCCGTCAATGCCGATCTGAGCACCGAGTTCATCCGCCCGGCCAAAGCCGATTCCTTCGATATCCTCTACAAGCTGATAGGGATTCTTCTGGATGACTTCAATGGCTTGCTGCTGATACATTTGGTAAATCTTCATGGAGAGCTGCGGCCCGAAACCATATTGATTGAGTGCCACCATTACCTGTTCAAGCCCTTGATGCTCTATAAGCGTCTCATATAAGGACTTAGCTTTATCAGCTGAGAGTCTAGGAACCTCTTCAAGTAAGGAAGGCGTATCCAATATCTTTGAAATGGCCCCTTCTCCTAGCGTCTCTACAATTAATTCCGCTGTTTTTTTGCCAATTCCCTTAAATAAATCACTTGATAAATAGGTAACAAGTCCTTGCTTTGTCTGCGGAATTTCCTTCTGTGCATGTTTAGCCTGGAACTGCCGGCCAAACTTCGGGTGATCTTTAAACCGTCCGTAAAACACATATGTTTCCTGCTCATGAATTTGCGGAAAATAACCGGTCACGACCGCTTCTTTTTCCTCGAATACTTCGTTTGTTTCGGTCACCCGGATGCGTATAACAGAGTAAAAGTTCTCCTGATTGCGAAAGATCGTCGCAAGATGGCGGCCTTTAATGTATTTTTCCCCATCAACAAATAAATCCATTGAACTCTGCTCCATCTGCGGCACCCCTTGTATTAATCCGTTTCTTTTTGTTTCTCGATCATTTTCTTCCCGTAGCCGGCAAGCATATGATCAGGCTGGACGTTAAGTGCCTGATCAAACATTTCCATTGCTTTCTCTGCATCTTCCCTGTGACCGGCATAAGCAACCCCCAGGTTATAATACGCATCGGCATGCTCCGGGTCTTCTTTAATCACTCTCTCCAATTGCGCAATTGCTTCGTCATACGCCTGAACTTTTGCCAACGCAAGCCCGAATTGGAAACGAGCCTCCGTATCATCCTCTTTCAGCTCCACTGCTCGCTGTAAATACGGAAGAGCTCGCAGCGGCTGATCCATCTGCATAAGCGTGATGCCCAGCATGAAAAAAGCATCGCTTTCTTCGAGGCCGGCTTTCACCGATTGATCAAATGATTCACAGGCTTCCTCTAAATTCTGCTGATCGTAGTAAAATGTACCAAGAGCATAATGAGCAGCTCCCGCATCGGGTGCCACCTCAACTGCCTTTTTATAAAAACGCTCGGCTCTTTCAAGCTCGCCGACTGTTGTTAATACATGACCAAAATTAATATAAGCCGTTGGATCTTCCGGCGCTTCTTCGATTCTTTCTGTAAAGAGCTTCAATGCCTCTTCTATTTTTCCTTGCTGTAAGTACTCAATACCTTGTAAGTTCTTATCCATAAGACACCTCTGAATTTATATTCCTTCAAATTATAACATAGAGAACGGCTGTGCTTAATCATAGAGCAAATTCCGAATAAAAAAGCCTTTAAAGCAAAGGCTTTAAAGGCTTTTTTCCGACAGATCAGCCAACATACGTCAGCTGCTCGCCATTCTTGAACACTTTATCGATGGTTGCTCCGCCTAGACATTCCTCTCCATCATAGAAAACAGCCGCTTGTCCAGGAGTAATAGCACGTATCGGCTCATGGAAATCTACTTTCACTTTACCATCCTCAAGCAAGTGAACAGTCACCTTGCTATCAGCTTGTCGGTAGCGGAACTTCGCTGTACATTCAAAGGTTTGCGGCTTCGGCTTATTAGACACCCAGCCTACTTGATCAGCAATCAAGGAATCTGAGTAAAGAAGCTCGTTATGAAAACCTTGTTCAACATACAGAACATTCTTTTCCAAATCCTTGCCAACTACGAACCACGGTTCGCCGGAACCGCCGATTCCTAAGCCGTGACGCTGACCGATAGTATAGTACATTAAACCGTCGTGGTTTCCTTTTACTTCACCATCCATCGTCGTCATCAGACCGGGCTGTGCGGGCAAGTAATTGCTTAGAAACTCTTTGAAATTGCGCTCACCGATGAAGCAAATTCCAGTGCTGTCCTTCTTCGTTGCTGTGGCGAGTCCAGCTTTTGAAGCAATTTCGCGAACGCGCTTTTTATCTATATCCCCAATAGGGAAAAGCACTTTCTCCAGCTGGCTTTGATTAAGCTGGTTAAGAAAGTACGTTTGGTCCTTATTTTCATCAAGGCCGCGAAGCATTCTTACTTCTTCACCGCTATGGTCGACTCGGGCATAGTGACCGGTCGCTAAATAATCCGCTCCTAGACTCATCGCATGGTCTAAGAAGGCTTTAAACTTAATTTCTTTATTGCACATGACATCCGGGTTTGGTGTACGTCCGGCCTTGTATTCACCGAGGAAATACGTGAATACCTTATCCCAATATTGTTTTTCGAAGTTTACCGCATAATAAGGGATCCCGATTTGATTACATACGCGAATGACATCGTTATAGTCTTCCGTTGCTGTGCAGACGCCAAATTCATCCGTGTCATCCCAGTTTTTCATGAAAATACCGATGACATCATAGCCCTGCTCCTTCAGTAAAAGGGCGGCAACCGAAGAGTCTACACCGCCGGACATACCAACAACGACACGTGTATCTTTCGGTGCTTTTTCCATTTTGTCCACTCACTTTCCAAAAGGGGAAGAGCCGGCTACTTGTTCGTTAAACGAGCGACAATCTTTGCCACAGCTTCTCCCGCTTGATCTATTTGTTCCTTCGTATTGGTCAAACCAAAGCTGAACCGGATAGAATTACGCAGCCGGTCAGAATCTTTGCCGTACATAGCTACAAGTACGTGAGATGGTTCGATCGACCCAGCTGTACAAGCAGAGCCGCTCGAAGCAGCAATGCCGGCAAGATCTAAATTGACAAGCATAGATTCTACATCCGTTCCAGGAAAACTTAAGTTTACCACATGGGGTAATGACTGTTCAAGCGTACCGTTCAAATGGAAGGTAATCTGCTTGTCCTCAAGTATGTTTATTAATTGCTTTTTGAAGCCGGTATACAATTCCCTCTTTTCCTCTAGGGAACTGGCAGCTAATTCGATAGCCTTATTAAAACCAGCTATTGCTGGAACATTCTCCGTTCCTGCCCTCCGCTTTCTCTCCTGCTCACCGCCAAACAGTGCCGGTTCAAGCGCGATCCCTTCCTTTGCATACAGGAAGCCGATCCCCTTTGGACCATTAATTTTATGGCTGGACACAGACAGCAAGTCAATATGAGCGGCTTTCACATCGATTGATTCCATGCCATAAGCCTGTACTGCATCCGTGTGAAAAACCGCTTGATGGTCTTTCAAGAGCTGTCCAATGTCAGCAATCGGCTGAAGCGTGCCTACCTCATTATTCCCGTACATCACCGATACTAAAATAGTATCTTCTCTCAGCGCTTCTTCTAAATCTGCTAAACGAAGCTGTCCATCTTCGCCCACTGGCAGATATGTCACCTCATGTCCTTCCCTCTCCAATTGCTCACACGTATGAAGAACGGCATGATGCTCAATCGCCGTTGTAATAATATGGCGCCCCTTTTGTTTCATAGCCTTGGCAATGCCTGTAATAGCCAGGTTGTCCGCTTCGGTACCACCGCTTGTAAAAATGATTTCGTTAAAATCAGCGCCGATGCTCTTCGCTGCTGTTGAACGGGCAGTATCTACTACATGACGCGCCGTTCTGCCAAACGAATGAATACTGGACGGGTTTCCAAACACTTCACCCATTTGCCTGGAGACCGCCTCAATTACCTCAGGATGCATCGGAGTAGTAGCCGCATGGTCTAAATAAATCCGTTCCATTCCTCAGTCACTCCTTAAATGTAGAACATGTACGGATCAGATTCACCGCGTGTTTCTACGTGATTTGCTAAATCGTCTAATGTCGTATTCTCCAGCACACCTTTAATAGCTTCGCTGATACGAACCCATAACTCACGCTTAGCTGGCTCTTCATCCTCAATTCCTTCTACAAGAGTAATCGGCCCCTCTAGTACCCGGATAATATCACCGGCCGTAATCTCACGGGGTTCCCTTCCAAGTACATAGCCGCCATAAGCACCGCGGATGCTCCGTACAAGCCCTGAATTACGAAGAGGTGCAATCAATTGCTCTAAGTAATGTTCAGATAGATTGTGCTCCTCGGCAATGACACGTAAAGAAGTTGGCCCTTCCCCATGTCTCTTTGCTAAAGCAATCATAATTGTTAATCCGTATCTTCCTTTAGTGGAAATCCTCATATATGGTTACCTCCTGCTTCTTTTCTTTTTTCCATTCATTTACTTTACTGATAATTATATCTGAAAACCGCTGGCATTGCGGCATCGAAACGCCGACAGCTGTTCCCATGCACACGCTAAACAGCAGTGTGCCTATATGAATAGGCCCGCCGATCAGCCAGGCAGCAATCATCACGATAACTTCCATTCCACGCCGGACATGAGACACCTTCCATCCCGTTTTCTTCATGACCGCCAGCATAAAGCTGTCCCGCGGACCTGCTCCAAGCCGAGCTGATAAATAAAAGGCCATTCCGTAAGCCATAACAACGATACCTGTAATAAACATCATCAGCTTACCCATAAAATGCATGGGAGTAACGATCATTGGCATCATCAGGAACAAATCAATAAATAAACCGACCAGTAGCATATTTAGATATGCACCAAATTGCGGCCACTCACGCAAGTAAAGCGAAGCAGCTCCTAAAATCAGGACTCCTGTCAATACTGACCATGTTCCAACCGTTAAACCAAACTGCTCATACAGCCCAACGTGAAGTGCATCCCAGGGTGTAGCCCCCAGGTCAGCACGGATGGACAGCACGATGCCGAGCGACATCAATAACAAGCCTACGATAAAAATAATCAGACGGCTTGTCAAATTCTCATACCTCTGCCCCTTGTCTCCTTGCATAGTCTACTCCCCTTACTGAACGAGCCATTCACTTCCATTGTATATAGTTAACTCCGGCTATTATATCATAGGAAACCGATCAAATAACATGTCATACTCCCATTTCCTATGATAAAGTGAAGAGAAAAAACAACGAGAAATGAGGAGTTAGAATGAAGCCATTAGCTTTTCGGATGCGTCCACGGACCATTGAAGAGATAGCTGGACAACAACATCTGGTCGGTGAAGGAAAAATCATTCGTCGCATGGTGAATGCGAAACAGCTCTCATCGATGATTTTGTATGGTCCGCCCGGCATCGGCAAAACATCTATTGCCAGCGCCATTGCCGGCAGTACGAAATATGCATTTCGTACATTGAATGCAGTGACCAGCAACAAGAAGGATATGGAAGTGGTAGCTGCTGAAGCTAAAATGTCTGGTAAAGTGATTCTGCTATTAGATGAAGTGCATCGGCTTGATAAAGGAAAGCAGGATTTTCTTCTCCCTTTTTTAGAAAATGGCATGATTACGTTGATCGGGGCAACTACAAGTAACCCATACCATGCTATTAACCCGGCTATCCGGAGCCGCTGCCAAATCTTTGAGCTTAAGCCTCTCACTGCAGAAGAGACGAAGGATGTACTGACAAGGGCTCTTCAAGATGAGGAGCGCGGCCTCGGAAAATACAACATTACAATTGATGAAGCAGCTCTTCTTCATTTTGCTCAAGGAAGCGGCGGTGACGTGCGAAGCTCCTTAAACGCTTTAGAGCTGGCTGTGCTGTCTACTCCCCCCCGGAAAGACGGCGCCATTTATGTGAATATCGATATTGCTGAAGAATGCCTGCAGAAGAAAAGCTTTTCTCATGATAAGGATGGGGATGCTCATTACGATGTATTGAGCGCCTTTCAAAAATCCATTCGCGGCAGTGATGTGAATGCTGCTCTCCACTACTTAGCCCGCTTAATCGAAGCCGGAGATTTGCCAAGCATTGCGAGAAGGCTTCTTGTCATCGCTTATGAAGATATTGGCTTAGCAAGTCCTCAGGCTGGCCAGCGGACACTTGCGGCCATACAGACGGCTGAAAGAATCGGTTTTCCAGAAGCGCGCATCCCTCTTGCTGCTGCCGTTATCGAGTTATGTCTGCTGCCTAAATCCAATTCAGCGATCACAGCCATTGACGAGGCGCTCTCTGATATACGTGCCGGCAAGATTGGCGAGATCCCTGAACATTTAAAGGATGCTCACTATAAAGGGGCGAAAGAACTCGGCCGAGGGTTAGAGTATAAGTATCCTCACGAATATGACAGCGGCTGGGTTAAGCAGCAATACTTACCGGACCGCTTAAAAACGAAGCGCTATTACGAACCAAAGCAAACCGGTAAATTTGAACAGGCGTTAGCGGGAATCTATGAAAAAGTGGAAAAAAGCAAGAAATAATCATACTCCCTTCCCCTCCCTTATAAACTGATAAAAGCATTGCGAAAAGGGAGGTCATGGATTGAGAGACTACAAAGAAACAGCCTCGTTTGAGCATCGCTTCTGGCTGCAGGTACTGGGAGACCACTCGCGCTTCATACATGATTCTCTTGCTCCAAGCGAGACAGAAGCTATTGAAACAGCGGTCTCTTTCATTCGCACTTTTGATCAGCTTCTAGAGCAGATCGATGCGGATGATGCCATATCTTTAAGCAGAGAAGCTGAAGAAGCAGCGCGGAGATTGCGGACGTTTAAACTTCAATTAATCAAGAGACACCTCACAGGAAATATAATGATTCACCTTGGTCCAACCTTCATTAGCCATATGGTGAATGAGCTTGATGAGTACTTGCGTCTCTTGAAAGATCTAACACAGGGGCGCGTGCCTGCCTTGTACCACGCTCTTCACCATCATTCGATCTGGCTATTGGATGCAGCTGGTCATGCAGGAGCAATTTCAGATAATATGGACCGGATTGAAAAAAAAATCAAGAAAAAGAGCGATCAGTTTACGAAGAACTTTGAAGCATTTTATTTAAAAGCCGTCGAATTAACCGGCTTTCTGCGAACAAACCTTTCCACCTTTCCGGCATTAGAAAGGTTTAATGATGAGACTTCTTTAGAAATGAAGTTATTTACGGGCTTTCTGCAGGAAATAGAGGAGCTTGAACTCAGCAAGCAAGCGCTTGGTACATTTGCTCCGCTGATGGCCGATCATATGATGAGAGAAGAATGCTATTATTTAACGAAGCTGGCCGAGGTGACTCACCTGGAGCCGCCTGGCTGCGATCCTGGAAAACCAAGAATAACAGAGTAAAAAACAGGCTGCCGCACCGGTGCGGCAGCCTGTTATGCAGCTACATCCCTCTTGGAGAATACAATAAATGCCAGGATTTGAAAGACAGCGTAATAAACGGCGAGAACGACAAGAGAGAACTCCATTGTCATTCCTGAAACAAGCGTGCGGCCTTCTTCAAATTGCAATAAGTCGGTGTTGGCAAATAATAAATACTTCGTCCATTCATATCTCATAGAGAGCAGCATCGTAACGGTCGGGCCTATAAACAACAAAAACGAGGATAAACCGATCGCAAGCGAGCTGCTGCGAAAAACGGCTGAAACCATAAATGCCAGCGTAGCAAACATTAATACATCAACGAATTTAAATACATATACTTTAAGAAGATGGAAAATCATGCTTTGTTCAACGACTTGCCCATTTTCATAAGCAAGATGAATACTTGAGCCTGAGGCACCGAACAAAACAAGCCCTAGTAAAGAGGATAAAGTGAATGCTACCGCTAATAAGAATAAGCCAAATAAGATAACGGTAGCATATTTAGAAAAGAGGATCTTCACCCGGCTTACAGGACGCGTCAGCAGTAACTTAATCGTCCCCCATGTATGTTCATTTGCTACAATGCCAGCAGCTGCAATTAGAACAAATAAGCCTGCAAAGCTAAGCAGATCACTGCTTCCCTCCACAAAGGACTGCATATCCATATCTGTATCAACGGGCAGGTTATGCTGAAGCCTATATTCATTTATGTTTATTTGGCCCTCTAAATAATCTTTGCGGACTTCTGTGAGGTTTTGTTCTTCAGTAAGTTCCTTTTTATAGGCGGCATTTTCTGCCTGCAGCTTCTCTTGCCAGCCAGGTGTCGGCGAATCAGCTTGATGGCTTTCTTCATACTTCATCAAGCCGGCGAATAAACAGGTAATTAATACAAGCAAAGCAATCATAACACGGGTCCCCCACTGCTTAACGAGTTTTAGCCATTCATTCTTGATTAACCCGATCATCCGCTCATGACCTCCTGCCTTTCAGTAATTTCCAGAAACCTCTCCTCAAGTGACTTCGTTACCTTTTTCACCTCATACACCTTTATATGACTGGATACCAGCAGGCTGATCACTTCTGGCAGTCTCTCCTTCTCTGCTTCCACCATCAGGCAGCTTCCCGCAATTTTGGGCTGGACATAAGAAAACGAGGAGATCACTTTTTTAACAGCTGCTTCTGGATAGTTGACTTCGATTGCGTACCGATCCACCGCACGGTCAGAACTCTCATGAACAGCCTGAATATGAGTTAGCCGCCCCTTTTGAAGAATGCCAATACGGTCGCACATCATTTCCATCTCCGATAACAAGTGGCTTGAAACGATAATGGCCATCCCTTTCTTCTCGGCCAAATCACGAATATGGCGGCGAATATCCTTTATGCCGGCAGGGTCTAGCCCATTTGTCGGTTCATCAAGAATTAACACTTTAGGGTCATGAAGCAAAGCTTGAGCAATGCCAAGCCGCTGGCGCATACCGAGAGAATAGGTTTTTACCTTTTCATGAATACGATCTTCAAGTCCTACGAGCTTAATAACCTCTTCAATCTTCTCCTTTGTTATCTTGCTTTGCATACGGGCATATTGCTGCAGATTTTCAAAGCCGGTTAAGAACTTATACATTTCTGGATTCTCTACAATCGCCCCAACTTGACTCACCGCTTTCTCAAAACCAGTTCGGATCGGGTGTCCGTTGATAAGGATATCTCCCTCCGAGAGCTTCATTAGACCTACAATCATACGGATGGTAGTCGTTTTCCCCGCTCCATTCGGACCGAGAAAGCCAAATACTTCACCTTGTTTCACCGTAAAACTGAGAGAGTCAATGATCTTCCTGCCTTTTATTACCTTTGATACATTCCACAGCTCCACCAATGCTGTCATCGTCCAGTCCCCTCCTTGTAACTACTTTTGAGCCACTGAAGAACAGACAGCCCTTTTTCTTCCCGCAACTCTTCCACTTGGCAATAGTTTTGTACTTTTCCTTCACTCAAAATAATAGCTTCTTCCAAAACCGGCTCAATTTCTGTAATCTCATGCGTCGCAATAATAACTGTCTGCTCTCCAAAGTCAATAAAAGAAACGAGCCCCTTCACAATTGTTTCTCTTACCATAGGATCCAACCCTAGAAACGGCTCATCGAGCAAAATGACTGGTGCTTCCCTAGATAATACTAGTAAAAGCTTCAAGCGTCCTTGCTGTCCCTTGGATAATTTCCCTGTCTTTTGCGAGGCGTCTAAGCTCAAGAAAGAAAGCAGCTCATTAGCTTTTTCTACAGAGAAGTCTTTGTACTGAGAGGAAAAGAAATCAATCATTTGTGCAACTGTCAAACCCGGATACAGCATTCCTTCACTCGCTAAGTAGGCTGTCTCTTCAGCAATATAGCGGTTCACCTGCTTGTTGTTGACATAGATCTTCCCCTTTGTTGGAAAAACAAGGCCTGCAATCAGCTTCATCATCGTGGATTTCCCGCTCCCATTCGGCCCTAATATGCCGTACACCTTTCCTTTTTGGAAAGTGATATCTATATCATCTAATGCTTTTCGTTTGCCGTACTCCTTCGTCACGCCTCTCAACTCAATCATCACTTATCCTCCTCTCGTTTCACTAGAAATTGTTCTACCGCATAAGCAATCTCTCTGTCCTCTAAGCCAATCCCTCTCATATTTTCAATAAATGCCGCAACGATATCTCTCTGAATATCGGCTCTTAATTGATTTCTCATTTCTATTTGTTCTGTCATAAATGTCCCCTGCCCTCTTCTAGATTCAACCACTCCCATTCGCTCTAGCTCCCCGTACGTACGCTGAATCGTGTTCGGATTAACCCCCGATTGAATCGCCATTTCTCTTACGGAAGGGAGCTTCTCTCCTGGCCTGATTTCACCACGGACGAACTGCTGAATAATCCGGTCAGCGATTTGACTATATATCGGTTTCGATGTTTTAAATTCTTCGGTCATCTCTTACACCTCTACTTTACGATTGAGCAGCCAAGCCGCCGCTAAAAACAGCATAATATGAAAAATAATTGTGAGAAGGACTGGCCATACTTGCAGATCATTATTGATTACTGACATCTGCATCCCGCCCATTCCAAATATCGTTTCACCTACTTCACCTATATTGACTGTCCAGCTTGCGAACCATTTTTGAACAAATGACAGCTCCATCAGCTTAGATGTCAACGTTTGTATAAGGATATACACAGCAATCACGATCAGCCAGCGAACCTTTCTTAACATAGGGTAAGCGTTCAACGAGTGATAGATAGACCAGAGAAACAATCCCCAAATAGTGAAGTATAGGGCGCCTCCTGTAATGCCCATATTCAATAGCCACCCTTCCATATAAGGCATTTCACTGCCTGGTGTTTCAGTATAGTCCATTGGAATAACTACATTCAGTGAAAAGAGAGCTAATACGTCTATAAGAACCAATGAGATGATAAATACAAAGGATCCGACTAATAGCTTAGATAACAGCAGCTTTCCGCCCCCAGCTGTACTATGAAGCCAGTAATGCCCTTTCTCCTCCGCTCTCAGGAGCAGCAAGACAACGATAGGCAGCAGCGCCGCATGAAAAAAGTACACAAAGAAAATCGGGGCCATTACTATATAGAACCTGTCGTGATAGGCCCCAAAAGCAGCGACTACGATATAGAGCCCTACCATCAGCAATAGCCACCATAAAAAATAATTTTTAATCAACAAGAAATCTTTCTTAAGCAATCCAGCAAACATGATATCCCTCCATGTATTAGTGTATTGGTGTATTAGTTACATAGTACACTAGGACAAACTTAGACGTCAATGGCATTTGTCATATTTTACATAAAAAAACCGTTCCGGATAACCGGAGCGGTTTTTAACTCATTTCTTTTCATCATTTACACGTGTGACTTTAATATCCTTAAGCAGCTCCCTCACCACATAGCTGGCCATAATTAATCCACAGACAGATGGCACAAACGCATTAGAAGAAGGCGGCATTTTCGCTTTACGTATTTCCGCTTCATCGTTACCGACTACTTTCCGGACATCTTCACGAATGACAATTGGGCTCTCATCAGAGAACACAACGGGAATCCCCTTTTTAATCCCTTCTTTTCGCAACCGGGTGCGGATCACTTTAGCGATTGGATCTGTATGTGTTTTAAAAATATCGGCAATTTGGAAGCGCGTTGGGTCCATCTTGTTTGCTGCTCCCATGCTTGAGATAATTGGGATGTTGCGCTTTAAGCATTCTTTGATTAAATGAATTTTGTATACGATAGTATCGGATGCATCAATAACGAAGTCCAGGTCATATTGAAAGAAGTCTTCATATGTTTCTTCTGTATAGAACATATTCAAGGTGATCACTTCACACTCGGGATTAATATCGGCAATGCGTTCCTTCATGATTTCTGCCTTTGGGCGGCCCACGGTGGAAAGCAAAGCTGGCAACTGGCGGTTAACATTGGTAATATCAACGGTATCCTTGTCCACCAGCACAAGGCGGCCGACACCTGAGCGGGCTAATGCCTCGACAGAAAAAGAACCGACTCCACCGATACCTAGAATAGCGACCGTACTATTTTTTAAAATATTTAATCCTTCCTCGCCTATCGCGAGCTCATTACGCGAAAACTGATGCAGCATTGATCGGATCACTCCATATCTTTAAGTTATATTCTTATTTTTTGCGGATAGGATTAATCATACTTGAAAACAAGCCTTCCTTCAATATGTTCCTCTTTTACGGAATTAAAAAACAGCCTTTCTTAAGAAAGACTGTTTACGCTGTTTTTCTCTGGCAAAATCGAGTAGAGGGAAAATAAGTTGATTATTTTCGCCCCTCTCACACCACCGTACGTACGGTTCCGTATACGGCGGTTCAATTTATATTAC
>NZ_JWJE02000018.1 GCF_000812025.2 Bacillus thermotolerans | reverse complement strand
AATTAAGCTTTGCACACAGTAAAGAACTCCACGGTCTGCGCTATGCACGTTACCGTGGAGTTCAAAAAGTGAAAACGCAAGTTTTGATGACCGGCATCATACAAAACTTGAAAAAGTGGGCCAAACTCCGCTCTTTACAGAAAATCGGTCTCCACCTCACTTCTCATATTATAGAAGGTTCCGTTTAACAATTCAAAAAAAGTGAAAACCCCGGTGAGAATTCACCAGGGTTTTCTTGACTAAGTTGTTTTTCAACAACGTGAGAAGACCAACCACTCAAGTGGTTGGTCTTCTAACTTCCGAGAAGTTCTTTAGAAATCTATGAATAGATTATTGAACGTCTCCAAGAGTTACAGTGTAGTCAACTACAGCTTCGTTGCCAGTGCCGTAAGAGTATACTAAACCGATTGTAGCAGTGTCATCAGCAAGTAGATCTGCAATAATAGCTGATCTAGCTGCTCCAGCTTGCTCTAAAAGGTTATATCTTTGGTCATTAATTACAACTGCATTAACACCATTTTCAACTAGTGATGTGAAGAAGCCTGTGCCATTTAAGTTTGCAACAGTCTCTGGTGTTACTTCAACAGTAATATCAGTACCATCTACTGCAACCGGAACTCCGAATTCTTCAACAGCTGTTTCAACTGCTTCTTGAAGTTCGCGTTGAATTTCTTCACTTACTTCTTGTTCAGTTGGTGGTTGTTGTGCTGCAAACTCAGGATTTGCATTCACAAGGCCGTTAACTGTTTGAGAAGGTTGTCTGTTATCTTCAAGGTCTTCTACAGCAGAAACTGTGTTAGCAATATATCTCAACTGAGCGTTAGGATATACTTTGCCAGCTTCAAAGATCGCTTGGTCGAAGCCTAGCTCGATAGTGTTATCTTCGCCTTCATTTGTTGCAGTAGTTGCTGTGCCATTTCTTAGAGCACCTGTTACTGTGAATTGAGCACCTGCTTCAGCTGGCTCTCCACCGTTGAAGCGAACAGCTTCACTGTAAGTAAGCTCTAATTCGTCAGCAGCTGTGATCTCAGTTCCAAGGATGACTGGAGCTGCTTCATCGTTGAAATCTGCTTCCTCTAGATCGTCAGAATCGAAAGCAGCGTTTTCGATTTCGTTTTCATCTGTGAATGAATCAGCATCAATTTGCAAGAAGTCTTCTACATTACCTGTTGCAAATTTAACTGCTTCATGAGCTGGTGTAATTGTTAATACATTGCCATCAGCAGATACTTCAATTAAGTTAGCACCTGTTAGTTGAGTAAGCGGGCTTACTTGACCAGTTACTGAACGAAGGAATCCAGCTACGCGAACGTCTGTTTCTTCTAAGCCGCTGATATTGATATCTTCATCAAACTCAACTTGAATTTCTTCTGTAGAAACAGCTGTGATAGACTCAACTTCTGGAGCAGATACATCGATACCTTGTAGCTCAGCATCCATTTCATCGTTCACTTTTGCTTCATCCGCATTTGTAGTGATAGCTTGGAATACGCCAGCATCTACTGTTACACGGTAAGTTTCGCCATCTTCAGGTACGAATTCTTCTGTAACGTCTCTTAGAACGAATGTCTTACCTGTTGGGTCGCCTTCATATACTTCAAGATCTTCAGCAGGAATAACAACCGGGTCAATATCCAAGTTTTCAATTGTAATATTGCCTTCACCTGTAACTGTTGCAGGCTGATCTAATTCTAGAAGAAGGTCTGCAGAATCTTTTTGATCAGCTTGGCGTACTAGCTCAGCAGTGAATGAAGTTACTTCAGCGTTAGTAGCTGCAGCAACTGTTAAGTTATTTACTGCATCGTTTGCAGCGTTTTGGTAAACTTCGTTAACTGCAAAGCCTTGAGGCATATCTACTTGATAAGTTCTGCCGTCACGAAGGAATTGTTCTTGTCCGTCAGCCACTAGAGGCTCGATCGTTAGAACAACGTTTCTGTCGCCTACTAATTCAACGCTGTTTACATCGAATTCGCGTCCATCTGCTTGAGAAACATTAAATAGATTTAAGTTGCTCAATTCTTCGAAGTCAACAATCGGCTTGTCAAATGTTACAGTCACTTGGTCTTGACCAGTAACACGTGCTACAGTTGGTGCTGGTTTTGCTTCAGCAACAGACGGTGTAGCGAATTCAACATTTCTTGCTTCGTCAGCAAATGTAGAACCATCTTTCGCTACGATGTTTTGGCTAAGAACCACGCGGTATGTTTCGCCTGCTTCTAGTAAACCTGGGTTGATAACGAACTCAACTTCATCGTTAGCTGTTCTGTTTGTGAATTGGCCTCTTTCAGTAATAACGCCTTGTACCACTTGGTCATTTTCATCATAGAAAGTATAGTTAGCTGGGTTAGTCGCTGCATCTGTTACTTCTTCGCTGAAGCTGAATACAAGCTCATCGTCATCTTGTCCTTCAATGCTTACAGCTGGAGCTTCGATACCAGCAAGAAGAACTGTTGGAGCTGATTTTTCGATCACTTTAGCAAGACGAGTGTCTGTACCATAGCGGTCTACTAGAGCAACTGTGTATTCACGGCCTTCTACTAAGCCTTCTACGTTGCCTTCAACACTTGGGTTGTCAACTAATACTGCAGTAGCTTCTGTGCCTTCATCGTTGAAGTTCACTACACGGGAAACTAGGCCAGCTGTTTGAGCTGTTTCAGAGTTAGTGTACACAACGATACGGTTGCCTGCTTCTTCGATAAAGTCGATTTGTTCTTCATCAACAGGCTTTTCGAATGTTAATGTAATTTGGTTTTCATTAAGAGCTGTTACTTCAGAGATTCCAGGAATTGGTTTTGGATCAACATCTGGATCTGGTCTGTATTCTTCAGCTCTGTGTAAGAATAGAGCAAACTCACCACGAGTGATATCATCTTGAGTACCGAATTGAGTATCAGATTTACCTTGAGTGATACCTGCTTCTACAAGTGCTTGAACCGCTTCGTCATAACGATCAGATACATCTGTAAAGCTGTGGTCAGCTTCGCCAGTTAAATTATATGCTCTGGAAAGGATCAATGCCATTTCACCACGAGTGATTGGGTCCTCAGAAGCGAATTGAGTAGCTGATTTACCGTTGATGATGCCTGCTTCTTTAAGTGCATCTACGTATTTTTTCGCACGGTTTGGTACATCTGTAAAACCTGAATCTGGTGCATTAGCAACATCCAGGTAAGCTGCGCGAGCAATCATAACTGCTGCATCTACACGTTTGATTGGAAGTGCAGTACCAAATTGAGTTGGAGTGATACCGATAGCTAGTTTTTCGTTTACTACGTACTCAACAGCTTTTTCATAGCGCTGAGATACGTCTGTGAATTCCGCAGCGCTTGTTGGAGCAGCCGCTGCTGGAGATACTGCAGTTGCTACTAGAGTAGCTGTTGCTGCAGTGGCAACAAACTTACGATAAGACTTTGGTTGGTAAGCCATGTAATAGTTCCTCCTGTTTTGTAAAAAGTTTTAAATGTATGAAACCAATCAGCAATAAAGCTGGTTGTCCATGAGGTAAATGTGGCGGGTTTAACACTGGAATTCCGTCATCTCGGTTGTCAATATGTAAGATTTGGTGGAATTACCATTTTATAATCCCCTTATTATTCTAGCAGATGACATCTATTTTTCAACTACTTTCTCTTTATTTCCAACTTTAAATCTTTTAAACATTTTTGTTAGAAAAAAGTAAAAAAGTCGACATCATCCCGTTAACAAATTACCTTTTATTAACAATACCTTGTTGTAATTTGTTGTTTTCTCATTATATACCAGATTGATAGGAAAAATAAAGAATTTTTACCAACTTAATGTGACATACTTTTGTTATTTATGTAACTTTCGATCTAGGTAAGTCAAATTTTTTGTCGAAAAAACCTGAGGGATCGTTCCCTCAGGTTACAATTTTGTCATAGATTTGTTTCATTCGTTCGGCTAGATTTCCGAGCGAGAAATGACTAGAAGCATAAACATAAAGCTTTTCTCCCATTTTCTTCAGTTCGCCTTTTTCTTTTTTCTCCATGGCCTGCCCAATGGCATCCGCATACGGGCCCGCTTCTCCTACGGGCACAATCCAGCCGGTTTCTCCTCTATCAATTAATTCATTCACCCCGCCGACATCCGTCGTTAGAAGCGGTACGTGCTGATCGGCTGCTTCTAACAGCGCCAGCGGAAAGCTTTCACTGTAGGAGGCAAGGAGCGCCAGATCACTCGTGGCGTAAATCCGGTCGACGTCTGAACGGAAGCCGAGGAAATGTACGTGGCCCTCGAGCCCCCGCTTCGCTGCTTCCTGCATAAGCTCGTCCTTGATCGGGCCATCCCCAACCAGCAGCAGGTGCGGCCGCTTCTCTTCTTCTATGCTTTTCATCGCATCGAAGACAATCGTATGCCCTTTAATCGGATGCAGCCGGGCGACCATCGCCATGACGAAGTCCTCATCCGATAAACCGAATTCACTTCGGCTGATAGGCTCAGCCGTTGTTTCGGTAAAATCAATGCCGTTGTAAATCGTGTGAATTTTCTCACCGCTCACACCGAGCTTCATAAGATTCTGTTTAAAGCGCTCCGACACAGCGAAATAGCCGTCCATCTTTTTCACCGCGTACATGCTGAGCGTCGTAAAAACCTTTCCTTTCACGCCGGACTTTACAAAATCAAGCGACGGGTCGCTGTGTACCGTCGTCACCCAGCGGATGCCGGTTTTCTTCTTTAAATAAATGCCGAACAAATTGGCGCGCGGGCCATGCGTATGTAAAATATCAAACGATTCTTCCTTTATAAAGGACACCAGCTTCTTTAAAATCGATACATCATAGCGTGAGCTTTGCGAAAATACTTTTGTTTGGATGCCTTTCTGTCTCGCTTCTTCAGCAAACGCTCCCTCCTGCATGAGCGCAAGCGTCACTTCCTCCTTCGAAAACTTCTCCAGCAGCGTAATGACATGCTTCTTCGATCCGCCGGTCTCCCCGCCGCTGATGAGATGGAGTACTTTCATAGCCGTCCCTCCTTTTATTTTTCCCATAAAAAAAGACTGTTCCCATGTGCCGGCCTCTCCTTAAATGGAGTGCCTGGCACTTCCGCGGAACAGCCAGCTTCCTATTATTTTTGAACGAATACCTTCAGCAGAAATTTCGGCAGGGCCATTTGGCGCTTGATCCGCTTCGGCTCCTTAGCCAGGCGGTACAGCCATTCAAGGCCGAACTTGCGATAGAAGGCCGGCGCCCGCTTGACGTTGCCCGAGTATACGTCAAAGCTGCCTCCCACGCCCTGAAAGACTTTCACATTCGGCAATTTGGCCATGTTCTCCTTAATCCAGAGCTCCTGACGCGGACTGCCGAGCGCCACGAACAAAAGAGCCGCTCCGGACTCGCGGATCTGACTCACAAGCGCCTCCTGATCCTTGACATAGCCGTTTGAGTAGCCAGCTATCTTCAGCCCGGGAATTTGCGCTTCAAGCTTTTCCTTGGCGGTGCGGACGACGTCTTCCTTCGCTCCATAGAAAAAGACGCTGTGCCCTTCTTCGGCAGCAAACTGGAGAAGACGCCCCATCATATCTACACCGGTGACGCGCTCTTTCACGCGTCCCCCCTTCAGCTTGGAAGCTAGGATCATGCCGATGCCGTCAGCAATCTGGTACGTAGAGTTATTGATCAGCTCTTTTACGACCGGATCACGGCCAGCGGTGATCACCTTTTCGGGATTTACAGCGATCACCGTCGACTGTTTTCCTTCAGCAATTCTCTTTTTCAAATCCATTAAGATTTGTTCATAGGTGTATGGAGAAACCGATACACCTAAATATTGTTCTTTTTCCATTACAGACATCCTCAGCTGTTAATTGGTTTGACCGCAATCGCCTGCAGACTTGTTAAGTCACCGATGCGGTACACCGTCAGTTCTTCTTCCTGCTCTAAGTTCGTGCAGTTCTTCGTATCGAACACAACTGGTGTTTCCATTTGGTCAAGCAGCACGTGTTTGTCGATGGTCTTGAATTCGTTATGATCCGTTAAAATCACCACAAGGTTTGCCTTACTTACCGCTTCTTCAAAGGAGACCAGCGGGAATGAAACTTGGTCGTCCCGTACGTGCGGATCGTGAATGCGTACATCATAACGCGGGTTCGCCAGCACCTTCTCGACGATCTCAAGCGCCGGGCTTTCGCGCACGTCATCAATATTGCCTTTGTATGTCAGTCCGCAGAGAGCGATTTTCGGCTCCTTCAGCTCAGCCGTCAGCTTAATGATCTGTTCGATCACAAAGTCAGGCATGGAGTTGTTAATATCGCGGGACAGCTGAATCATCAGCGCTTCTTCCGGCGCTTTCTCTATGATGAAGTACGGGTCAACCGCTAGACAGTGACCGCCTACTCCTGGTCCTGGATGGTGAATGTTCACACGCGGATGCTTGTTCGCAAGCTCGATCACTTTGTGTGCATCAATGCCAAGACGGGCAGAGATTTTTGCCAGCTCGTTGGCTAACGCAATGTTCACGTCACGGAATGTGTTCTCCATCAGCTTAGACATTTCCGCTGTCGCAGCTTCCGTCTCAATGACGTCGCCTGTTACGATTTGACGGTACACATCTGCTGCTTTAGAAGCGGCCTGTGGCGTTAATCCGCCGACGATACGCGTGTTTTCTACAAGCTCGATTAAGATACGGCCAGGCAGCACCCGTTCCGGACAGTGAGCTAGTGCCACGTCTTCCTTCGGATTGAAGCCTGCTTTTTCAATAATCGGTGCTACGACATCGTCAATCGTACGCGGAGGAATCGTGGATTCCACAATGACCACGTTGCCTTTTTTCAAGTAGGGCAGGATAGATTCTGTCGCGCTGGCTACGTAATCCACATTCGCCGTGCAATCCGCATGAATAGGCGTCGGCACGGAGATGATGAACACATCCGCTTCTTCCGGTGTGCTGGACGCATGCAGCTTGCCTTTTGCGACCACTTCTTTCACCACTTCTGGAAGACCGACTTCCTCTATAATGATTTCTCCTTGATTTAAACGTTCGACCACTCGTTCATTTACATCTACACCAACAACAGAAAAACCGGCACGGGCGAAAACAGCTGCTGTCGGCAGACCGATATACCCTAAACCGATAACGCAAATCTTTTGCATGTATAAAAACCCTTTCTACTGGAAGTTATTCATCTATTTGCATGCGAGTATGGTTGTTTTTATTACTTTTCATAGTATAGCAAATTCACTAACGCCTTGCACTAATTTCGTTGAACGTCCCCCTTATCAATGATAAACTATATGTATTTGATTAACGAGGAGGATACCTGATTGAAGGTTGTAATTTCAGGGTTTTATGGATTAGGCAATACCGGTGATGAAGCTATATTAGAATCGATTGTTGATAACCTGAGAAATGAGATAGATGACATTGATATAACGGTGTTTTCCCTTTCGCCGGAGGAAACGGCAAAGGCACATAATGTAAAAACCGTGTACCGCGCCTGGCGGCATAGCAACAAAGAGAAAGTACAGGCACTGCGTGAAGCCGACCTGCTGATCAGCGGAGGCGGCGGATTGCTACAGGATACATACCCAACGAAGTTCTTATTCGGCCCGCTGCCGTATTATTTGCTCATTGCCTTTTTGGCGAAGCTGTGCGGAACGAAAGTAATGTTCTTCTCGCAAGGCATCGGCCCGGTGACATCGACATGGGGCAAGATCTTAATGAAAGTATTTGCTAACCGCGCGGACTTCATTACGGTGCGTGATCAGTATTCAAAGGATTATTTACATAAGCTCGGCGTCACTCGTCCCGAAACGGTCGTGACGGCGGATATCGTCTTTGCTTTTCAAAAGAAGGAAGACCCCGCCTGCATGAACAGCCTGCCGCTGACGGGCGAGGAGAAGCTCGTCGCTGTGTCGACGCGGCCATGGTTTGATCATGAGGATTATTATGAGAAGCTGGCGGATGTGCTGGACAGCTTGATCGAGAGCGACGGCATTACACCCGTGTTTGTTCCGATGGAGGGCCATCATGATGTAAATGCGTCGAAGCGGGTGATGGAGCGCATGAAGCACGAGGCCGACTGCTTCCTGCTTGGCGGAGACTTCACGCCGAATCAGTATTTGAACTTTATCGGTGATTGCGAGATGACGATTGGTCTTCGCTTGCATTCCCTTATTTTCTCGGCTTTGACAGGCGTGCCGCATATCGGCATCAGCTATGATAAGAAGGTCGAAAGCCTGCTGAAGCGTTCCGGCATGTGGAAGTACTCCACTCGCCTGGAGGAATTCGATCCGGAACAAATGAAAGAGAACGCCCGCTACGTGCTGGCTCACCGCAGAGAGCTGAGCAGCATGGTGATTGAAAATGCAGCTGGTATGCGCAAGGACGCCTTGGAAAATATCGAACTGCTAAAACAAAAATTTATGTGAAGCGAGGGTTTCTGAATGAAAATTTTGCTTGCGACGGTGTACCATCATCCGCATGTCGGCGGTTTGTCTGTTCATGTGGAGACGTTGAAGGCCGGACTGGAGGCGCGCGGCCATGAAGTCGATGTGCTGTCCTTTTCCGATATTCCAGAGTTTACACAAAAAGCGAAAGTCCGCGGCCCCGGCTTTCTAATGAATAAAGTAGCAAAAGGAAAAGGCTTCGTATACGGCTTGCAGAAACGGAAAGAGATGCTGCAGAAGCTGATGGAGAAAGCGAAGCGCAACAATTATGATATCGTGAATGCACAGGAAGTGTATGCCACATTCGCCGCGATTGATGCGGGCCTTCCGGTTGTGTCGACGGTGCATGGCTATTTAACATATGAAGCATTAAGTGCCGGTAACATTTTAAAGGACAGTGCCGAGGAACGTTTCCTGCTTCAAGAAGAGATTAAAGCGTATCGCGGCACACGGGCAATTATTACAGTAGACACCCGCATTAAAGAGTACGTGAAGCGTGAAGCTGGCATTAATGGCACCGCGATCCGAAACTTCATTAATGTAGATGATTTCCGTCCGGATACAGAGAATAAAACCGCTTACCGGAAGAAACACGGCGTGGATGAGGAGGCACCTGTTTTCTTCGTGCCCCGCCGGTTAACAAAGAAGAACGGCGTCATTTACCCTATTCTTTCCTTGCCGGCTGTGCTGGAGAAATATCCGAACGCTCAGCTTATTTTTGCCGGTACAGGCGAAGCCATGGATGAAATGAAGCGCCTTATTGCTGAGCGCGGCATCGAGAAGAATGTTCGCCTGCTCGGAGCTATCCCGCATCAGCAGATTAAAGAATACTACGCTCTCGCTGATGTCGTCCTTGTGCCGAGTATTCACTCTGCCGGCGTGGAAGAAGCGACCTCCATTTCCGCTCTTGAAGCGATGGGCTCCGGCCAGCCGCTGATCGCCTGCGCTGTCGGTGGATTGAAGGAGATCGTCGATCACAATGTTGACGGCCTGCTCGTTGAAGAGAAGAATGTCGAAGAGCTGTCCGCCGCGATGACCGAGCTGCTGGACCAGCCAGAGAAAGGCCGCCAGCTCGCTGAACGGGCCCGTGCGAAAATTGAAGCAGAATATTCCCACCTGGCCGCCGCCGAGAAGTACGAAGAAATTTATAAAAAAGCCATTAATCGATAAAATGAGCACTCATTCCCCTGCCGTGACGAACGGCAGGTTTTTTTGCGTTGATCGGATTGATGGAGATCGCTCTTTTTTGGGTAGAATCGCTCTTTTCCTGGGGGAATCGCTCTTTTTTTACACGAAATCGCTCATATTAACAAGATTATCGCTCATTCCCCGGGAATCGCCCATTTCCCGGGATAACCGCTCTTTTTTTACACGAAATCGCTCATATTAACACAATTATCGCTCATTCCCCGGGAATCGATCATTTCCCAGGATAACCGCTCTTTTCTTACATAAAATCGCTCATTTCACGAAGAAAACCGCTCATATTCCATATATAACCGCTCATAACTCCCACACAACAAAAAACCACCCGGCCGTTACGGCACGGGTGTAGTGAGGAGAGGGTCAAGCTGGTATGTTCGGCCTCGTTTGTCGCCTTGGTGAGGAAGGTTCAATGATGTGAGCAGGCGCATGGCGGTGAAGCGGGAGTCGAGCTGCAAATACGCGCGGCATTGCTGGTTATTGATGACGGGGGCATGCAGGAGAGCGTAGTCTGTCAGCGCTTGAAGATGGGCATGCTTGGAGCGGAAACGGCAGTACGGGCATTGCCAGCCTCCCTTTAGCCGCTTCATGGAAAAACACCGGCACTCCGGACATTGGACGCCCTTCTCCAAATCGTCTGTATGGATGCTGTAAAGCTTAAGAATGTCGGGATTATATGGGGTGTGGCTGGAGAGCAGCCTGCGGGTCACAGCTTTAAGCTGCTCTGGTGAGAGTATCACAGATGAATGCTCCTCATATAGCTGCTCGACCCTGTACGGAATAGCAGCCGCATGAAGGACAGTGTCAGAAAGAGAGGGGTCATTCGTATTAGTGGTGATTTTGGCAGAGGGAGAACTGATCGCGATAAGCGGAATGATGGGAAGGGTTACACGGAAGTGGCGGGAAAGCCAGGAGGAAAGCTGATAGGCTTGGCGACGAACCTGCAGCAGCGGATCAGCGAATATATCTTCGCTTCCAGCCTGCGTACGGATGAGCTGATGAAATTGCTGATCAAACAGCAAGGTTCCGCTCATGTTCTTTGCTTCGACAATTAGTGCCATCGAGGGGTACAGCAAAAGTGTATCCATTTGGAAGAAGCGGCCGCTCACACCGGGCAGGCGCAAATCGTGAAGCGTGATGGGCTGATCCCTCTCTAAGAAAGACAGATGATAATCCAGCTCTCTTTCTCCGCGGTGGCCGGCCTTTACTTTTGCCAGCTCTGCTTCGATGATGGTTCTTTCCTCATGAAAAGTTGGCAGCCTCCGGTCTAGCGCTTCCAGCTTGCGAAGCTTGATTGGGAGGTCTCTTGGTTTAACAATCAATCAATCATCCCCTTTCGAACGAAAAAACTCCGGAAGAAGGACTTCCTCCGGAGCTTCTTTAAAAATTAATCGCTTTGGCTAATGTGCTGACCGTATGAACCTTCTCGAAGTTAAGGCCGAGCTGTACAGCGGTTTGCGCGATTTCCGGCCGAATGCCTGATAACGTGGATTTCACACCGATCAGCTCCAGTGCATCAATGAGCTGGAATAGCTGGTACGCTACCATCGTGTCAATCATGACCACACCGGACACATCAATTAGAAGATGGCTGATATGTAGGTCCGCACACTGCTGAAGCGTATTCTCGAGAATAAACTTCGCCCGTGCCGTATCGATGTCCCCTACTAAAGGCAAGAGAGCTGTACCGCCTTTCAGCTTGATCACCGGGGAACTCAGCTCATTAATCATTTCCTTCTGCGCTTCTAGCAGCTTTCTCTGATATTTATACGTTTCCTCCGTAAATTGCAGCACCACTCGATCGATCACTCGGACAATTTTATCCTTCCATCTATCGATGCGCAGCTGATTCACCTCATCATTCTGACGGGAGAACTCATCAATCAAGTCCATATATTGCTCCCGCGTTCTGGTGAATTCACGAATGATAAAGTGAATCGGTGTGTTCAAGTGTTCTTTATCTGATGATATTTCAGTAATCCAGTCTTCGAATTGCTCGTAGAAGGCTTCTTCCTCCAGAATTAAAAGCTGCGTTAAATTTTTATGAAAGCGGAAATTCTGATCCTTCAGGTTCGCAATCATCTCGGGGTCGTCCGTGGCATAAATGCCCTCAGGATCACTTTTATCGAGCGAGTTGTACCAGTCTTCCGTTAGCTGTTCAAGTCTTTCTTGAAAGAAATCATATATCTGCTTATTCAACTTCATCTTCTTCACCCCAGCTCATTCTTGTACCTCTATTATAAACATAATCACAAGTGAAAAGAAAATCGTTCTTTTGTTTCGTAGACGCCAGGGAAAAAATAACTTATATGCCATTCTCCCCTTTCCTCTCTCTTAACTTCCTTCTATATTTCATGTATTATAAATTATTGAGTTTTTCTATTTTGATAGATATTGAGGTGGAACGTGTGTCGTTGAAAAAAGCAGCTCTGTGGCTTGCGGGGCTTTCCTTGCTGGTTAAGCTTTCTGGCTTTCTGCGGGAAAGCATTATTGCACGCGAGTTCGGAGCTAGTGTGTATACAGATGGATATTTGCTGGCGTTCTCGTTTATTACGCTTGTTGTCGCGATGATTGCGGTCGGATTTAACAATGTGTTCCTGCCCATGTACGTGCAGAAACGAAAGAACGCACCGGAACAGACGGAGCGGAACGCCAATGCCATCATGAATGTTACCGTGCTATTGTTCCTTGGCGTTTCTATTATCGGCTGGCTGCTGGCACCGTTGCTTGTGCCGTTCATCTATGGAAATATGAAGCCGGAGACAGAGGAAATAGCGATTGAAATTACGCAATTTTTCTTCTTATTTATGAGTGTTATTGCGCTAAACGGTATTTTGGAGTCCTACCTGCAGGGGCGGCGTATTTTTGTGCCGGCGCAAATCTCTAAGCTGCTGTCCGCTCTCATGGGGGCTGTTTTTGCCCTGCTCTTCTCTGATATATGGGGCATTCACAGCTTAGCTTATGGTTTTATTGTTGGTACCGTACTCGGCATTCTCGTTCAGCTCTTTTTCCTGTTGAAGAAAGGCTGGCGCTGGAGCCCAGCGCTTAAAATAGAAGAGGATTTCCGTCGCGCCTTCGTCGTGCTGCTGATTCCATCCTTATTGAACTCAGTCGTCGGCCAAATCAACATGTTTGTGAATAAGGCATTTGCATCGAATACGGTAGAAGGAGCGGTTACTTACTTAAACAACGCTTCTCTCATTACGAGTATTCCCCATACTATTTACGGAACAACGATTGCAGTTATTATCTTTACTCTGCTTTCAGAACAAGTGGACAACCTGGAGAAATTTCAGAACACCTTCTTCATGGGCATGCAGATCTCCCTCGTGACGTTGGCACCAATTGCGGCCGGCTTGTTTCTCGTCGGGGAAGAAGCCATTGCGTTCATTTTCCAGCGCGGGCAATTTACCGCGGAGGATACATATAATACGTACTTAGCTCTCATGCTCTATTTACCTATTATTGTGGCTCAAGGCTTGCAGTATATCGTCTCGAAATCGATGTACGCACGCGGCAAGACGAACATCATTTTCCGTATCAGTGTGACAACGATTGCGCTGAACGTGCTGCTGAACTGGTTATTTGTCGGACCGTTCGGCTATCCAGGACTTGCTTTAACGAGTTCCTTTGTTTCCTTATACTATTTGACCGTCAGCACCATCTTTGTCTACAGAGACTTCGAGAAGAAGGAAGCGACCCGACTGTTTGGATTAGTCGGGCGAGTAGCGGTTGTCACTGCCTTCATGGCCGTACCGCTGTACTTCTTAAAGCAGCTGACACCGATCTCTGATTTATATTCTTTATGGCAGCTATTGATCATCGTACCGCTCGGCGTTGCTCTGTATGCGCTCGGCTTATTCCTTTTCTATAAGGAAGGCTTCCGCCAGATGATCAGCATTGTAAAAAGAAAAGCCAAAGGATAGGCAGGTGAACAATCCGTGAAGTGCTTGCTCTATATGCTGCTCGCAGCTGCTCTGCTGCTCGCCGGCTGCGAGGAAAACCAGAGCGGCAGTCAAGCAGCGGCTATTGAAAAAATACCGCTCGGCGACCTGGAGCTTCTGCTGCATCAGCCGCTCATCCTGCAGGACACAAGTGAATCAAGCCTTTCTTCTCTTTATAAAGATATCTTGTATACGTATGAGTGGGAGCATCAAGGACAAGTGCAAGTAAGGATTCGCACACTCGCTAACGGCGACCGCTTCGCCATGCTCCAGCTCGACAACGAATCAAGTGAGCCCCTCGCCTTAAACGTGAGCGTGCCCCAGCCAGATGCGAGCGATTATTATTTTATCGATTGGCATCGTGACGTGAAGGAGCGTGCCCATGATGGAGTAATCGGCCTAGATAAAACGACGCCTCCTTCCGGCTTACTGCGTTACTCAAAGGATGGCCGCTTTCTATATGAAGCTGTCGTCAGCAAGCAATATCAGTCAATGGTGCGGACAGAGCTGTATAAGAATGGGCAGCAAAGCAATGTACGGGAGTTGACTGCAGAAAAGGACACGCTTCAGCATGACGGAAGCGGCTTTTCTTTCACCTTAGAGGCACCGCCTAACCAGCTGTCCGAACAATGGTTCATGCTAGCGAAGGAACCACTTTTTAAAACTGCGGACCACTTAAGCGACTGGATTGACTTTCAGTATAACCATTACCAGGAGGTCAACAATTGGTTTACCGTCGATGGATCGATTAAAAAGCTGCCGTGGTCGATCGAACCATTTACGAAGCAAGGCTATGGTCACCATCTCGGCACAATGATTGAGAAGGAAGCCATCGACCGCTACTTCAAATCGGGGGATCGCTATTTTTATAACTTAACCTTACAGTCTGTCGGCAACCTGTTGGAATACCGCGCTCAAAAAGGTGACTCCATCTGGAAAACGGAATATACAAGTACGTGGCTGAAACAGAAGTACGATATTACTTCTCCCTATGTGGATACGCGGCATAATGAATTAATTGCGATTTACTTACACCGAATTGGGAAGGAATTTGATGAAAAAGTATTGATCGACGCTCTGCCCCACTATGCTGATTACTTGCTCAACTTGATTGCTATCGGCAATATTGTCGAGACGAAGCGAGGCTATCTGCCAGCTGACTATTATTCCCCTCACCAAGGGAAACAGTACATTCACGCGTCACTTAATCACGCACTCGGTGAAGCAAATTTGCTGATTGACGCTTATCATGCCACCGGGGAGAAAAAGTATTTAGACGCCGCCGGCCAGATCCGCCGAGGCATCGAGTCGCTCGGTGAACAATGGATCCGCCCGAACGGCGACTTGTGGTATCAAGTGAACCGGGATCTCTCCTTTGATGGAAATGATTATAAATGGCTTACACTCGGCGACCTTATCCGCCATGAAAAGAAATGGCAAGCCCTTGGCAACAAGAAAAGCCCGGTTTTGCAGAAACTGATTGAAAGCAAACAAAACGCCCTCGCCAAATAAGCGAGCGGCGTTTTTTCGTGTGGCGGCTGGGAAGGATTATGAGCGGTTTTTTCTCGATATGAGCGATTTTGGTTTGAGTATGAGCGATTTCCCTGTTTTATGAGCGATTCTCGACCCGATATGAGCGTTCCCCTCTTTATGAGCGATTTTCCAACAAAAATGTGCGGTTCTCCACTAAATATGTGCGATTCCTTACCACCGTAAATAAAAACCCCTTCCAACATGGGAAGGGGTTACTTATCGTTACTTGGCAACAGGGATTGTTTGAATGTATTGAGAGGATACATATCCTTCTGTGTAGCGCAATTCGTCAGAGAACACCTTCTGCCAGCCGGAGACCGGGTTGCCGATCAAGGCTACTGGCATGCCTGCTTCTCTGTAGGAGAATTGTACAGCGCCGTTTGGCTGCATGCGGATGTTTAAGTCATCCACTGTGGTGAAACCAAGTTTGTACTTATTGAAGTCCTTGCCGCCAAGAGCTTTGTCAATACGGTACATGTGGCCGGCCACTTTTGCTCCCCAGTCAATATCAGAAGCATAGCGGACGTTGATACCGACGCCTTTGTTACCGGCGGCTGCTCCATTAGCGATCGTCTGTTTCCAAGCACCTGCCGGGTTCGGGATCACATAGCGGTCGTTTAAGTAACCGTCAGCTAAGTGATGGACGCTTGCTTCAGGAGTTGGGAAAGACTTGCCTTCTTCCGGTCTGCTGTCATATACCGCAATACCGAACAGGTTGTTGTTAATTTGAGCGTGACGGCTCATGCCATAATCACTCTCATGAATAGCCATGGCTAGAATCAACAGCGCATTGATTTGCTTCTCTTGTTCTACCTTTTTGAGTGTAGAGCCAAGTCCAACGAGCTTACTCTTCGTCGGAGCATCTTTGTACTTCGCCAGGCCTGTTGCTTTTCTTTCAGCCAAGGCGTTGTTAATAAAGCGGTCCAGCTCCTCCACTGTGTAATTAGACGTTGTCCGTGCCGATAAGAACTGGAAATATTGATACGCGCTACCTGCTACCCGGCCTTGATCGTTGTAGAATACAGCATTATCCCAGCTGTAATATTTCTGTCCCGGCTGCATAAAATCAGGGGCTGGTCCAGCAAGGTAAGAAACGTAGCGATCTTCTTTATATAGATAAATAGAATGATAGAGTTCGCCATTTCTTACAGAATAATAGCCTCGGCCAGGTGCTCCCTCGAATGGAACAAGGAGGCTGTCTTGCGGCTTCATATAATATTCCTTGCCGCCCAGCGCCACCTTCACGTACTGATCCGTAGAAGTAATATACTTTACTTCATTATTAAAGCCATTCGCTGTCGGCATATAGGCTTTCAGTGTTGTGAATGTTGGATCACTGTACAACGTGACAGTAGAAGCCTTGCTGTCAGCGAACACGATGCCGCTATTCGGCTTCATATATACGACTTTCCCATCTTTTACAACTAGCTCATGACCTTGCTGATCCATGGCCTGCTTCGCTTCATCGAATGTACGATAGGAAGAAACATAACTCTTTCGGCCAGACTGGTCCGTGTCCCCTACTAAGAAAGGCTTGCTTAAGTCGCCATTCGGCTTTGTAGCAGCCGGCGGCTCAGGCAGGGGCGTTCCCGTCGACTTAATCACTTGAAGCAAGCGGTTGATGAACGCAGCCGCATGTGCCCGGGTAGCATAACGTTCCGGCTCGAAATGGGTAGAAGAATAACCTTGGATAATACCTAGTTCATAAGCCTGACCGATCGCAATTTTATGAGCGGAGCTTAGCCCCTCTACATCTGCGAACCCTGATGGCTTATACTCTACCTTCATCTTTAAATATTCCATGGCATTGCTGATCATCAGCGCCATGTCTTGTCTCGTAATTAACGCATCAGGTTGGAACCGTCCATTTGATCCGCCGTTTACGATACCGGCAGCCGCAGCGGCATTGACACCTGGCGCCAGCGTTAACGTAGACGGCACATCTTTAAAAACAGACGGACCGGGCGGCAAGTGCAAAGCACGCGTTAAAAACGTCGCAAATTCAGCCCGCGTCACATTCTGACCCGGGCGGAGGTCTCCTCCTTCAAATCCTTGCATAACCCCAAGATCCACCATGGCTTGTACCTCATCGTTTAAACTCGCCGCTTCTGTGTTTAAAGGCTGTGCAAGCGGGAATAACATCATTAGTGACATAGAAACTGCAGCAACTCTCTTAAAAACCAATATTGTGCTCCTTTCGAAATAATTTCCTTTTTACCTTCTTCTATTCTATCGGAAGAGACGCAGGAATTTAATAGAGAAAATGTATAATTTTTATAAATTTTTCTTAAAAACAAAAATAGCCTTAGGATTTCTCCCAAGACTATTAGTCTATAAATTATTTCGCATTCATGGCGTTGTAGATGGCTGTTGTAAATACCTCACGAGTCGCACGATGATCTCCGTAGTATTTCTCAGTTTTGAAGATACCTGTTTTGTCGATCGTGCTCATTGTTACAATCGGCTCGTACGCCCAGTAACCTTTTTTCACTTCTGCGTAAGGATTAGATGCAGCCCCTGCATTACCCAATTTCAAGTCAAATGCATTTTGTACAATGACTGCCATTTCTGTACGTGTCATATATTCATTCGGACGGAAGGTCTTGTCCGGGAATCCGTTAATGATACCTGCTTCGCGAATCGCCGCAATATCTACCGCAAAGCGATAAGACTTCGGCACATCCGTAAAATGACTCATAACTTTAGGCTCATTACCTAGTACACGGTTAATAATTGCAGCAGCTTGACCGCGAGTAACCGGCTCATCTGGACGGAAAGTAAAATCATCGAACCCTTGGATGACGCCTTTATCTGTTAATGTCATAATCGCTTCATGTGTAGGTGCAGACTCAGCTACATCTTTAAATCCGTCCACATATTCAGCTACACGCTTAGCGCCTGCATATTTTGGTCCCCAGTAAGAGTTGCTTAAAGAGACAAGAGCGATTCCTTTGCTGGATGTCGCATTTAGTACCATGTTGTTGCCTGCATAAATTCCAACGTGAGAGATACCTTTTCTGTAGGTGTTCTTGAAGAACACAAGGTCTCCAGGCTGCAGATCGCTTTTAGATACAGAAGTACCGACTTTGTACTGCTGATCTGTTGTACGCGGGATGCTGATGCCTGCTGCATGCTTATATACATATTGAGTAAAACCGGAGCAGTCAAATCCGCTCGGTGTAGTTCCGCCAAATACGTAAGGAACGCCCATGAACTTTTTACCATATTCAACCATTGCTTCACCGATTGTAGCTGCTTGTACTTCGGCTTTCATGTTCATTTCTTCCGGCAATACGGCTGGTGCCGCTGTCATTAATAAAATAGAAGCTAAACCGCTCACTAGGATCTTCTTAAACTTCTTCACTCACTAAACCCCCAAAATTTATATAGAAAATTTTACGTTCTTTTCTTTTTTTTCTCACTGAGGTTATTCTAGCAAAAATAAACCTCTTATTCTTTTACGGTTGCATTACATTCCTATTTCTCTATGTAACTTCTATAAAAGCTGTTCTCACCGCATTGGATAACCTTCCATTTATTGGATCACATTATAAATAAAAAAATATAACACTGAACTACTGTATTTTATGTTTTTACGTAACATTGACATATTTCAGTAATAAAACTGAATATACTGAAAATTAAACGGTTTTTCGCGCTTATATTACACACAGAAAACCCGCTGTCCATGCTTCAATGGACAGCGGGTTTTCTTTAATTTATACGCATCTCTTCATTGATCGTTTTCGCTAGGAAGGAAGAGAATTCTGCTCGGTTAATCGTTTGATGCGGACGGAAAGAACCATCTGTGTACCCGTCAATGATCGAGGCAGCAGCCATGCCATTGATATACTCATAGCCGGTGACATTCTCAGTCATATCGTTGAATTCCGTATGATCCTGGCCAGCAATGTCATATGCCTTGGCAATCATAAGCGCCATTTGTGCCCGGGTGACATTTTCATCTGGCCGAAATGTACCATCCGGAAATCCATCAATAACTCCTTCTTCTGCGAGGGATTCAATATACCCAGAGGCGCCAACATTCGCCGACACATCTGTGAATCGCGTGCTGCGAGTTTCGCCGTTCAACCCAAGAGACTTGCCAAGAAGGGTGGCCGCTTCTCCTCTCTTGATGGACTGCTCAGGCTTAATGGTGCCATCTGTGTACCCCTGCATAATATCTTTATAATATAGGAAGGAAACAAATCGGTTATACCACTTTGTCAAAGGCACATCCTTTAGCTTAGGTCCGCTATTCTGTACTTTCAAAGAAACAAATTCATTGCTCTCTTTTCCGTCTACAACCGGATGAACATAATAATAAAGCGTTCCCGCTGAGGCATAATCAACAATTCCAGAGGCCGTTTGCTCTTTTGCTATTAATGTATCAAACCGATACACATTGTATGTGTTAAATTTGCTTGCCGCCTGACGTGTGTTAATCGCTATTTCCCCTGTACCACTGGCTTTATATGGAAGAGAAACACCGTGACTGACCGGGTTTTTGTCCACTTTTGCCAGTCCATAGCCATAATATTTGTCTCTTCCCGGCTCTCCAAGATCGAGTGCGTTTTTCTGCAGCAGCTCACGAATTTGCTTATTGGTCATTTCAGGATATCTCTCTTTGTACAACGCAGCAAGTCCCGTCACATACGGAGCCGCCATGGAAGTCCCGGATGATTCAGCATATTCCTTGTCTCTTACATCTGCCGGTACAGTACTGAGAATCTTATCACCAGGAGCCGACAATTCTACCTCCGGCCCGATGGATGACAGATTGTCATGCATTCTTTGCTGATTAATAGAACCAACAGCAATGACTTCATCAAATTTTGCCGGATATTCTACTGTAGAAGCACCCGCAGTCCTGATGGCTCCGCGGTTTCCGGCTGCAGCTACAATCAAGATGCCATGCTCATACGCACGTTCAATCATGCGCTCAAGATTCGAATCTCTATATTCTGTCGTCACACTAATATTAATAATGTCAAGATCCTGTTTGATGGCCCATTCTACACCAGCCATCATGGTCGCAGTTGTACCGTCACCATATTCATTCAGCACTTTAACAGCATAAATTTCTGCATTCGGTGCTACACCAACTGTACCAATCGAATTATTTTGTGCTGCTACAATGCCTGTCACATGCGTGCCGTGCCCATTCGTATCTTCGTATGAATCAGTACAGCCATCACTCCAGGCAACCTCCATCATGCAGGCACCGCCCGCAATCTTCAAATCTGGATGATCCGTATCCACGCCTGAATCCAGAATTCCAACTTTAACCCCTTTTCCACTAAGTGTGCCAGGGACTCGCTTGGCCACTTCGACGGCTTCATATCCCCAAGAGATGGTTTGGGCGCTTTTTTCGACCGGCTTATCTACCTCCACGGATTCTACAGCCGGATGAACTTGAAGCATCTTCTTCTGCACGTCCGTCACTTCAACAACAGCAGAAGGCAATTCATCGAATACATGAACGACTTTATCCGCATAATTATTTAGCAGCTGACGGTCCACTTCATTATGGAAGGAAACAATGACCCGCTGTTGGTCGATGGTGTTTGCTTCTGCTATTGCTGGGGAAGAATAGATGAAGACACAGAGCGCAAACAAAGAAAAAAAGTATGTAGGTATTTTGTGCAAATCCATCACCTCTCTGTTAATGAAAGCTTTATCAAATAATATTGTAAGCTACTTTACTATTTACTGACAAAATAGCTCAGAAACTTACAATTTTATTTAATAATTACATTCAACTAAATAAAAATAAGGAGACAGATAACCTGTCTCCTTACTATTGTAACCGGTATATTATTAGATTGCTATTTATTAATTACCTATTTTGCGACGTCATAAAGGCTGTCTACATCATAGCCTTTTGCCTTATAGTAGTCCAATGTACCGAGATAAATCGCTTTAGCTGCCGCGTTTCTCCAATAGCTAGAGCCAAGCTTTTCACTATCGGTCTTGCGGTCGATAAAGCCAAGCTCGACCAGCACAGCCGGCATTGTATTCTCACGGATGACGTGGAAGTTTCCATGCTTCACTCCGCGGTCTCTCAATCCCCATGCATGAACGAGGCGGTTTTGAATTTTCGTTGCCAAAAGCCTGCTGTCTGCACTATTTGGATTTCTATAGGCAGAGTTATAATAATACGTCTCTGTTCCTGTCCCGCCAGCTGCATTTGCATGAATGCTGATGAAAGCATCAGCGCCAGCAGATTTAGCGTAGCTTACACGGCCGTTCAGTGTAATAAATATATCCGTAGAACGTGTCATTCTTGACTTGAAAGGCGTTTGCTTAAATAACTCATTTAGTCTAAGGCTCGTATCGAGAACAACATCTTTCTCTCTCAGACCATAACCTGTAGCCCCTGGGTCACTGCCGCCGTGGCCCGGATCGATGACAATTACTTGGTTCTCAAGGCGCGAATCAACAGCCGGCTTGGCTTCTGCCGTATCACGCAAGTAATAGCCATTCACAAAGCCTTCTAGGCTGCCATGCTTAATGTAGTGCCAGCCTCCTATTTCGAACGCGCTTAATACTTGTTCATCTTTTAGTACAGAGCCCACTTTCTCGTATTCGTGGCTTGGACCTGTACGAACATTTAAGAAGTCACCTGCGTTAATCCAGTAAGTCTTGTTGAACTCTACTGTGTTGTCCTTCAGGCGGAGCTGTGGATTGATCGCACGTGCCAGGAAAACAGCGAAATCTGCACGAATAATTGACTCATCCGCGCCAAACGAACCGTCCGTTTTACCCTGGGCAATGCCTCGGGATTTGAGTGACGCTGCTGCTACAGACAGCTTGCCATCATGCTTATACCCGAACGCTTTGCTAATCATGACAGCCATTTCGCCGCGTGTAACCGTCTGGTATGGACGGAAGTCTCCTCCTTTGTAACCAGATAGAATGCCCTTTTCAGCTGCAGATTGTATGTAGCCTGAAGCAAACATCTCAGAACCGACATCTGTAAAGCCAGTTGAGCGTTTTGTTCCATCCAGCCCAAGAGCCCGGCCAATGAAAGTAGCCGCTTCCGCCCGTGTCATTATTTTGCCAGGCTGAAATTCATTAGAAGCAGAGCCTTGGGCAATTCCCCCAGTTGCTAAGTAATAAATTTCTTCCATGGCACGATGTGAAGCCCCTACATCGCTAAAACTTCCTGCGGCCTGTGCTGTATGTTTAATCCCAAATAAAGAGATGACTAACGAAAGTGATAATAAAGTTAAAAATAACCTTTTATTCACAAATGTTCCTCCTTTCCTCATAATCTTCCATTATTCTATCATATTTACCAAAAGCGAATGAAAAATCTTTTAATCTGCTTTTTAAAATTTGTTGAAGAATGTTACTGAATTAAATCATTTTTATAATATTTACCTATTTTTGCCACATAAGTGTAACATTATTAATCTTGTTGAAACATTCATCTTTCTCGTTCTTTTTCTCCTTTTTCTTTTTTCCTTATCGAATTTGATTTATAATTAAGGGATATGACATTTAATGAAGCACTGTTCACTAAGGCAGATTATTGAATAGATGGGGGTTGAACAGATGACTGTTCACGATCATTCACCAAAGTCCCGCGTGCAGCCGGCATCAGCGAAAACAAGCAGTTCTGCTGAGCTCACAAATATCCCCGGTGTCATGCGGGCAAGTGATTTATTTAAAATAAAGTTAGCCGCAAATGACGGTCCAGAGCGCTGGATAGAGAAAATAAATGGGACCGTTGCTGAACGGCTGGATGCTCATATCCATTTCACAAATCCTTACAAAATGGAGCAGGAGAGCAAGCAAATTTATGAAGACCTGCTGAAGCTGCGGCCAATCGAGCGGGAATGGCAGCCTCTCTATCAGCTTTATGTCAGCTACGGACTGCTGAATTACCTGACTGATATCGCAAAGGAACAGACTATTTCCCAGGAATTACTTGAACGTGCCTACGCTTCTTTTCTCTTTTACTTAGTAGAGGAAGCGGGTGAAGCAGCCGAGGAGATTGGCATTCATGCCTTGCCATTCCAATTTGATCCATATATCCATTTTTTACGCGAGGATGCCGTCTCTCTTCTATCATCTGATAAGCTGCTATTTTTCAATCAGCGGATCGATTTGTACCGCCAACTCTGGACCTCTCTTTTCAAACGGGAAGCCTGGCGGAAAGAAGAACGGAGACGGCTGCAATCTCTTCTGATTGAAAAGAAGAACGCGACCGCCCTATCAGCCGGCTACTTACATCAGCTCTACTTAGCCAATGACCTGGAGGGCTTCCGTACTGCCGCTAAACGCATGCCAGCCATCGGAATTGAATTATATGTAGCCTGGATGTCTGATTCCATTCGATTAAAACAGCCCGATAAAGCGCGGCTGCTCGTTAAAACGATTGATCAGCACCTTGAGAGCTATCTGCATCAGCTGGCAAACGAAGGAACGATGCAGGTCCGCCGCTTTGTCCACTACTTTCTAACCCATATTGATACGGAGTGGCTGGCCGATCAGGAGCCTTCCCTTTACCAAAGCCTGCTTGAAAAGATGCTTCCTTACAGCTATACAGATTTAAGCCTTTACCTTCTGCAATCTCACCGTTATGAGGAATGGGCGGAGCTGGCACTTTGGATGGACAGCGACTTAGCAGAACTAGAGCGGGAAGGATTGAAGGAAGCAGCAAAAGCTGCGCCGGCGGAGGTTTTACCGATTTATCACCATGGCATTGTCCGTTTAATCAATGAACGCAACCGGCCCGGCTATAAAAAAGCTGTCCGCTACCTGAAAAAGCTGCGGACATTGTATAAAAAACTTAAGCAGCTTGACCGCTGGGAACTGTACCTTCATCAGCTGCTGGAGGAACATAAACGGCTTCGAGCCTTTCAAGAAGAGTGTAGAAAGGGTCAATTAATCCATGCTTAGTACAAGAAATATTACCGTCCACTTGGTATTTACTGAAAATGAACAGTTTTTTCTCTCGGCAACAGCTGATAATGGACGGCTGCTCGCTCCGGCTGATTGGGTAAAGCAGCTATTTGTCAAACATGAAGAAAGCTTCTTTGGCTCTCAGCTTTCCAGCCTTTCTTATAGTGGAAAAGAGGGTGTACTGCTGTCTGTGTGGCAATGGGTCACCTTATTTAAAGAGGCCCAATTCAGCCGCTTCATTCGCTGGCAATGGAATGAACTTGGGGACTTCAGCCTGGCGATCGCTCCTGTCCTGTATGAGGCAGTAACAGACGGCCGTTTCTTGCCTGAGTTTCAGGAAGACGGCCTGACTTTTCCTGTGCCGCCGGCAGTGTGGGAAGAATTCCCTTCTGATTTCTGGAGCGATTCCGTAACAGAATTGATGACAAACCGTGAATTTACAGCCGTTCTATTTTCCTTATGCGCTCAGCAGGCGTTTCAGCAGGCAAAGCAGCTTAAAGCAGAGGTTGCTCCGCTCATCGGCGGCAAGCTGACTTCCAGCGAGCTCAACCGCTATTTCGATCCGGCCCGCTGGCGTCAGTGGATCGGTGCAGAAACGAGTGAAGCTCCCTTCTCTGTCGGACTTCGCTTAACAGAGCCCGAAGAAGAAGGCGATTGGAAGCTGGAAACCGTGCTGATCAACCGCAAGAACAACGAGAAGATTTACCCGCTGCAAGGACGGATTTTAAAGAGCTGGCTGCCGTATATAGAGGAAGCTAAGGAAGAACAGGCACGCTGGCTCCGGCTGTTCCCATGGCTGGAGGAGGGCGGTGAGCTTCGTTCGGCTCTCTCCGAAGAGCTGGCCTTCACCTTCCTGACCGAGGCGAGCGAGAAGCTCATTCAGCTTGGCGTTCCGATCCTTCTGCCATCCTGGTGGGAAACGATTCGGAAATCCTCCTTGTCGCTGACAGCAAAAGTATCATCGACCCGCACACGTGGCACGTCCTTTGTAGGCTTGCAGGCTCTCGTTGACTTCGATTGGCGCTTATCCATGAATGGGGCGGAGCTTTCAGAAGAAGAGTTTGCTAAGCTGGCAGATAGCAACCGCCGCTTAGTAAAAATCAACGGAGAGTGGATCCACCTCGATCCCGAAATGGTGCGCAAGATTCAAGGCTTAATGAAGGAAGCTAAGCAGAAAGGGCTTCGCCTCCAGGACTTACTGGAACAAGAACTGACACCGGAGGAGGAGGCGGAAGAAGACTGGACAGATCCCCGGCTGTTTGCTCACATTCAAATTGAACTGAACCGTTCATTGAAGCAGATGATCCAGCAGCTGCAGGACGCTTCTTCCGTACCGATTCTTTCACCTCCTGCCGATTTGAAAGCTGACTTGCGCCCGTACCAGCAGGCAGGCATGAGCTGGCTTCTCTTTCTGCGTTCCTGCGGATTCGGTGCGGTGCTGGCCGATGATATGGGGCTCGGTAAAACGATTCAGCTTATCTCCTATCTGCTTCATGTGAAAAAGCAGGAAGGTCCTGGGACACCTGCTCTTATTATTTGTCCGACTTCTGTGCTCGGCAACTGGCAAAAGGAATTGGAGCGCTTCTCCCCTAGCTTAACTGTGCTCCCCCATTATGGAAGCAGCAGAAAGCAAGGCGAAGCATTCGAGCAAGCCATCCAAGGTGTCGATGTCGTCCTGACGACTTACGGGCTTTCCCACATTGATTTCGATACGATGTCATCTATAGAGTGGAGCACCATTGCTTTAGATGAAGCCCAAAATATCAAGAACCCTCAAACGAAGCAATCGCGAGCGATTCGAAAGTTACAGGGTCGTCATCATATCGCATTAACCGGCACACCGATGGAGAACCGGCTGGCGGAATTGTGGGCTATCTTTGACTTTGCTAATCATGGATACTTATACAACCTGCCCCAATTCCAGAAGCAATATATTGTGCCGATCGAAAAAGACAACGATACATCAAAGGTTGAACAGCTGCAGGCAAAAATTCGGCCGTTTCTCCTGCGCCGCACGAAGAGAGATCCTGAAGTGGAGCTGAACCTTCCAGACAAACTGGAGCAGAAGGAATACTGCCCGCTCACCGCCGAGCAGGCTTCACTCTACCAGCAGCTCGTTGATGAGACGATGGACAATATCGGCAAGCTGTCCGCTTTCGAACGGCGCGGATTAATTCTGCAAATGCTGAATCGGCTTAAGCAGCTGTGCAATCACCCTGCTCTTTACTTAAAGGAGCAGGAGCCCGAGAATATTACCAGCCGCTCGGAGAAAATGAATAAGCTCGTCGAACTGACAGACAGCATATTAGAGGGCCAGGAAGCAGGCTTGATATTTACCCAATATATCGGCATGGGTGAGATGATTCAGCAGGAGCTTGAAAGCCGCTTCGGCCTGACGGTTCCCTTTTTGAATGGCAGCACGCCGAAGCACCAGCGCGATCAGCTCGTTCAAGATTTCCAGCAAGGAAAGTTTCCTCTCTTTCTGCTTTCATTAAAAGCAGGTGGGACTGGACTAAATTTAACGGCCGCTAACCATGTGATTCACTTTGACCGCTGGTGGAATCCCGCGGTAGAGAATCAAGCGACAGACCGTGCTTACCGAATCGGGCAAAACCGGTTTGTCCACGTCCATAAATTTATTACAACTGGTACCCTTGAAGAAAAGATCGACTCTATGCTAGAGAAGAAACAAGCACTGAATGATGAAATTATCAGCAGCGAGCAATGGATCACTGAAATGAATGACCGTGAGCTGAAGGAACTGCTGCAATTACATTAAGACACACGAAAGAGCCGGCTCAGGGGGTGAGCCGGCTCTTTTCTATTGAGGAAGCCATTCGGGGACTCTTATAGGAAGGAGCCTTATTGGCTAAAGCAGGAAGGATACTAATGGGGATTAAATATTTAATTAGGTTTTATGAAATGAAGCAGTTATATTTTTGGGAGTTGGCTGTGGTTGTTCCTGAAGGTGTTTCTGCAGTGTTTCTTCTACTAAGCGGAGTCTGGCAAGTGTCTTGCCGAGGCAATAAGTAATTTCTTCTATTCTTCTCTCCAGTTGTGTATTCGTCATCCTTTCTTCTCCTCTTTACGGAAGGTTTAAAATGGGCAGAAGCTCGCCTTCTTCGCTCTCTGCGTTCGGGCGCTTCTTATCCAAGAAACGAACCGTATGTACATTGACTTCTGTAGCATAAATTCTCTTTCCTTCTTGGTCTTCATAGCTGCGTGTTTGGATTGTGCCAAGGACACCGATCAGCGAACCCTTTTGACAATATTTTGATGTGTTCTCCGCAGACTTGTTCCAGACCTTACAATAGATGAAATCAGTCTCCGTCATCCCCTGCTGATTGCGGTAAGGACGGTTGACGGCAAGTGTCATTTGGAGAAACGGCCGGCCGAGGGCGGTGTATGTCAGCTCGGGATCTTTTGTCAATCGGCCAACGAGTGTCACTTGATTGATCAATCAATCACCTCCTTCTCTTAAGTCACATTCATGATAATAAAAAAATAGCCGCAAATAAAACGGCCATTTCTTCTTATTGCTATGAAGTCCCTCAAAAAAACAGCTATCCGCTGCCGAATGAGGAAAAAATCGTAAGATACTTGAAAAATCTGTCGATTTCTCGCCATAGGGTTCTAATAGCAAACGTGGTATACTTTATATATAGAAGTCAATCTAAAGGGGAAGGTGATCAACTTGAAAACCTTTAAAATTGCAAGCTTCTTGCTTGCTGATGAAAACGAAGCCAGAGAGGTGGAGATAATTGATGGACTAATCATTAACCAGGAAGATGACAAAAGCACTTGGCTCATCGAACTGTTTGTTGATCCTGTTCACGAACCACTATTCCACTCTTATGAACAACAAGAGGAGTTAACGGTACAAGTACATATCACCCACCGTAGCAATGACCCCGCCCTGCTCTCCGTCCAAATCAAAGCCATTAACAAATTAGAAAAAGGAACGAGTGTCCTGCTAGAAGGCATCCTTCTGCAAAGGCGCAATGAATACGCCAAGCAAGTCCTGTCAGAGCTGATCGACGAAGGGCTCGAAGGAAAAGAGCTTGTCGAAACCTTCAGCACCTATCTGCAGCAGCGAAAGAATATTCCCTCTACTGAGAAACCATAGAAGCGTAAGCGCCTCCTTTTGATCTTCGAGCCTTATCCGTCTTACTTAACGATCTCTACATTAAAAAAAAGCAGACTTCTCTGCTTTTTTAATGGATATGTTCTGACTCGAGCTCGTTGCGGCCAGTATTTATAGTCGATTGAAGGAGCTGGATAATGTATTGGATATCCAGCTTTCGATAATCACGCACAGGCAAGTCCTTCCCATATACCTGATAATAGAGAAAAGAAGCAAAAGCGACTTCCGATTCATCCGCGGGCGTCAGCTCTGTTTCTTTTTTTTTAATTGTTCTTTCAAGTAAGAGAGATAGAATTTCGCCTCCGCTTTGCACGAATAATCCACCGACGTGTTCAATTCCTTTTGTAGCGATTCAAGCTCTTCTATTTGCTTAGATGTCGGCTCCTCTGAGAATATTTTCTCAATCACCTCGGTGATCTTGTCCGCAAGCTCCTGATGAAACTCATCGCTCGCTTTCATCTCATCGCTAATTTGATCATACCAGGAAGCGTGGTTGTGAATATACTCTCTCCACTCTTTCATGAAATCCTCAAAGCGATAAGCATCCTCGCCCCAAAGGATCTTCGCCATGTACTGTTCAAAAGCAGTTTTAATGGATCGGCTAATGCTGATTTTCACACCAGAAGGCAAATTGCTTAACATGCGGGATAAGTCCCCCCTACGAAGTCTTAATAATCTTTATGAATTATAACTTCTTCTACCTTATCATATTTTTTCAGAATTGGACAAAATTTTTATTCCTGCCATTTATAAAAACCCCCTCAGCAGCTGCTAAGGGGGTATGTATTAATGATCCTCATCATGTACTTCGTTTTCCTGTTCAACTTCTTCTTCTTGCGGCGTATTGTTATCCTCTAAAATAACGCCTTCCTCTTCACCTGGATTATCTGCTTCATTATCACCAGTGTTGTTTAAGCCTTCCTCTGTGTTCACTTGACCATCTTCTTGATTATTATTGTCCGCTCCATCGTCCGTGCCTTCTTCTACCTCATTCATATCAGTCTCTACATCGTTCTCTGGATTGTTTCCTGAATCACCTGTGTTTTGATCTTCCTCTGTCATCGGTTCATTATCATTCGTATCCGCAGGGTCTTCATTACCACCGCCGCAGCCCATTAACAGCATAGCCGCCAAAGCGGTGCTTCCTGTTAGCTGCCAAAGTTTCCTCTGATTCATCCGTACAACACCCTTTCTTTAATGGCATTCTTCTCTGCTTTTATTCATACCCCGATTGCCCGAAACATATACAAAACACGAAGAAAAAAACAATTTTTCCATTTGATGGATAATAATTTAAGCAGCCAGTCAAAGAAAGGGAAGAGGCCATAAAAAAACCGCCTCAGAGAGACGGCTTATTTTAAAGCAAACGTGATATCCGCTTCGCATGCAAGCTCACCATTCACCGTTGCCCGGCCTTTGCCCTTGCCAATCAATCCGCGCAGGCGAGTGATTTCCACTTCCAGGCGGAGCTGGTCACCCGGGCGCACTTGGCGTTTAAAGCGGCAGCTGTCAATCCCAGCAAAAAATGCCAGCTTGCCCCGGTTTTCTTCCTTGATTAACATAGCGACGGCACCTACTTGGGCTAACGCTTCTACAATTAATACACCAGGCATAACCGGATATTCCGGGAAATGTCCATTAAAAAATTCTTCATTGGCTGTTACATTCTTTAAGCCTACCGCCCGCTGTCCTTCTTCCACCTCTAATACTTGATCAATCAGAAGAAATGGATAACGGTGCGGGATAATCTCTTTAATCTGCTGAATGTCCAACATCTCTAATCCTCCCTACCACAATACAGATAAACTGTTCTTAATTACTTCCGCCAAGTGAATCCATGTATCCGGCATCAATACTTCCATTGGATGGCCATCGCCAATCACACTGTACCCTACCAGGGCTCCGGCCAGTGCGAAAATCCCCAGAAGAAAGATGTTCACGATAAACCGCCCAAGAGGAGTGAGCCGGCGTGTACTTTTTTTCTTTTCCCTATTCAATAAAACCTCTTCCCCTCTAGCGTACACCGTTGATCAGTCCCATCATTTGATCTGCTAACGAAATAGAACGTGATTGCAGCTGATACGCACGCTGCACGGTCAGCATATCTGTCATTTCCTTCGTTAGATCCACGTTAGATTTCTCGAGTGACCCATGCTGAAGGCCAATTTCATCACGCGCCTCAGCTGCGAGCTCTCGAACGATTTCATTTTGGGGCACGGGCATTTCATCGGGAAGGCTGAACAGGTTGCTGCCTGCTGATTGCAGCAGCTGCGGTCTCATTGCTTCAACAACACCAAGGTTAAAGGTTTGTCCGCCCGCGCGCAGCACACCGCCTTCTGCAAGAGCGATCTCTCCCTCATTCGGGTTAAACGTGATCGGCTGATTGTCCTGGTCAAGCACCGAATGACCTTCAGAAGTAACAAGCATGACTTCGTCCTCTCCCAAAGGTGTAACGGCAAAAGCACCACTGCGTGTGTAATGAACGCTGGACTCACCGTCTTCTTGTACAAGCACTTTAAACAGCTGGTTCTCTTTTGTAAAAGCCAGATCCAGATCTCGCCCTGTTGTCTGAAGACTTCCTTGTGTGCCGACCATTTGTGTCTGTGCGATTCTTGCTCCTGCTCCGACACGGATGCCATTCGGCGTCAAACGGCCGATTTCTCTATTCTCCTGAAGCATATTCGCCGTATTCTGGTTCAACAGCTCCGAAAAGGACGCCTCCCGACGCTTATAACCGTTCGTATCTATGTTAGCCATATTATTGCTAATAATGTCTAGTTTTTTCTGCAGCTGACTAAGCGTGCTGACAGATGTAAACAATGTTTGATTCATCCATGGTCCCCCTGAAAAAATTAATTCACACGACCAACTTCATTGGCAGCTTTCTCCATGCTGCGGTCATAGGCAGTCAGCACCTTTTGGTTCGCTTCAAATACCCGGTAGGCTGACATCATATCTGTCATCGTCCGGGTCGTATCCGTTGTGGAAGCCTCCAGGAATCCCTGCTGCATGCGAAATTGCATATTTTCGCCTTCCACGGCGTCAGGAAGCTCGCCATCTTCTAACCGAAAGAGACCATTTCCCTCCTTGATCAGAAGATATGGATTCTCGGCAAAAGCAACTCCCAGCTGGCCAGCCGGTTCTCCTTCTGCTGTGATCTCTCCAGTGTCACTGATTGCCACCTGGTCAGAATTCAGCTGAATGCGGTTTCCTTCCGAATCAAGAACGTAGCTGCCGCTGGCTGCTGTCAGAAACCCAGCTGCATCTACTGTAAAATTGCCGTTTCTCGTGTACCGCTCGACTCCATCTTCTCCTTGTACTTTAAAGAAGACCGTGCCTGCCTGTCCAGTGTCTTCATTTACAGGCATATTGACATCTAAAAGAGCCACATCTGTAGCTAAGCCAGTTTCCCGTAAATCTCCCTGAGAAAAGCCTGGCATGGTTTCCTGCATGTATACGCCTGTGTTCACTGAACCGATCGTTACGTTAGAAGGGAGGGACACTTTTTGTTTTCCAGGAACGGATACTTGATCCAGCCGTTGAAGGAGCATTTCTGGAAAGGCTCTTAAAGAGGTCTGATCTGCTTTATATCCAGGTGTATTGGCATTTGACATATTATTTGAAAGCATTTCTGTGCGCCGTTGCTGCGCAATCATGCCTGAAGCTGCTGTGTAGAACCCCCGAAACATATATTCACCCCATGATCAATACTTTATTTATTGTACCACTCTTTTTCATCGGCTGAATAGCGAGAATATGAAGATACAGGAAGAATTTTTACAGTAAAAAGAAAAACGGGTGATTTTCTCCACCCGTTTACACAGCTTTTATTTTTACTGCATCATTTAAGTTGTCAATCATCTTCCCTGTGCCCATAACGACGGATTCCATTGGATTTTCGGCTACCGTTACCGGCACCTTCAATTCTTCAGCAAGCAGCTGGTCAATGCCATGCAGAAGTGCGCCCCCTCCTGTTAGAATGACCCCTCTATCAATAATGTCAGCAGCTAATTCAGGCGGTGTCTTCTCAAGAACGCCTCTTGCGGTTTTGATAATCAGATCGACCGGCTCTTTTAGCACCTTCTCGATCTCTTCAGACGTAACTGTCAAAGCTCGAGGCAGTCCATTCACCATATCACGGCCATAAATCTCCATGGAAGCATCCTTCTTGCGGCCTCCTGGCGCTACGCTTCCAATCTTAACCTTAACGTCTTCTGCTGTCCGCTCACCAATGAGCAGCTTGTATTCTTTCTTAATATAGGTGGCAATTTCGCCGCTTAGCTTGTCCCCCGCCATCTTTACAGAAGAGGCCGTCACGATCGCTCCCATTGATAGAACTGCTGCATCCGTTGTACCGCCGCCAATATCCACTACCATATTGCCGCTCGGTTCAAAAATATCCATTCCCGCTCCGATTGCTGCTACCTTCGGCTCTTCCTCTAAATAAATCGTTTTGCCGCCGCTTTTTTCTGCGGTTTCACGAATGGCTTTCTGCTCTACACTTGTAATATTTGATGGACAGCTGATGAAAATTTTCGGCTTTGTCAAAAGCCCCTTTACATTCAGCTGATGAAGAAAGTGCCGAAGCATCCATTCTGTCGCATTGAAATCGGCAATAACCCCATCCTGTAACGGGCGGATCGTGACAATATTTCTCGGCGTGCGGCCAATCATCGCATACGCTTCTTTGCCTACAGCAAGCACTTTATTTGTCGTCTGATCTAAAGCTACTACGGATGGCTCGTTTAATACAATTCCTTCTCCCTTGACATAAATCAGCACATTCGCCGTTCCTAAATCAATCCCAATATCCTTTGCCAACATCGTTGTGGTCCCCCTTTATTATCGCTTGTCACATCCAGTGAATGAAACTGCTGCTTATTCTGCTTAAACAATTAGAATGACCTTTGGCAGTTGACAAATCAGACGTACCTTGACTTTTTGTCTGATTTTTCTGAATTAATTACTCCTTCTCTCTTATTTATCACATATTCTTTAAAAAGGGTGTCGAAATTACAATCACCAACAAAAAAAATCCGCCGTTTAGGCAGATTCATCTAACAGTCGACTCACTGGCTGCGTTTGCCTTCCAAATATATCGTACGGAGCCGTTGGAGAGCGATGACACTCTATATCAGTCTAAAGCTTAACAACCGGCCGCTCGGACCGGTTTCTTCTTCATGAGCATGTCTATACACTCGCTTCTGCCCCGCTGGCTTCCTTCAAGGCAGTCGAATATTTTCTTTTTGTTGCTTCTCCTCCTCGCAGGTGCCGTATAGCTTTATGATAATCCAGTATTTCCTTCACCTGCTGGGCGAGCTCTTGATTCAGCTCCGGAAGCCGCTCTGTCAAATCTTTGTGTACCGTGCTTTTCGACACACCAAATTCCTTTGCGATTACGCGCACGGTCTTTCTCGTCTCCACGATATACTTTCCTATCTTGATCGTCCTATCTTTGATGTAATCGTGCACATTGCTCTCCTCCCTTACTGGATGTGAGGCATGTGAAATGAGACTCGCTTCGCTTGAATGAAATATTATAAATCCGCATGCGCACGCGCACACGGAAAGAAAGCATTCACTTTCTTTTCTTCCGCAACTAGACTGTCCCTATTATCAGTAGGCTTTAGTTTATCTACGACCCCTCACTTCAAAGCATCCTTTTTTCTTTTTGTCAGTTTTAGTATTACTATATTGGAGCTTGATAGAAAATATGTATAAAGGGAGCAAGAATCTAACGAATTACTTGACTTTTTTGCACATTAAAGCTACATAGCAAAAAGCAGCCTGTCCCCAGGCTACTTTTTCTATGTTTATTCGCTTTCCATTGTACTGCTGCCTTGTTCTTGTTTTAGCTCTTCTTCAATAAAGCTTTCTTCCGTTTGCTCTGTTGATTCTTCCAATTCAATAGACTCTTCTTCTGTTGGTTCTGCCGGCTCTTCCTGTTCAACAGAGCCTTCCTCTGCTTCTTGTCCAGCTGGATCTTCTGCAGATGGTTCAGTAGACGTTTCCTCTGAAGATTCACCGGCTGGTTCTTGTGTCTCTTCCTCTGCAGCTTCTGTGTCAGCTTTTTGTTCCTCTGCCTTCGCTTCTTTTGCCATCTTGGCGATATCGGCAGTAGACTTAGCAACCGCATCCAATGGATTGATCGCTACGTTATTCTTGTCGCGTACTTCAAAATGAAGATGTACGCCCGCTTTTTCATTGAACAGGCTCTTTCCTGCCTTTGCAATGACTTGTCCTTGAGATACGTTGTCACCTTTAGCCACTTGAATGTCTTGAACAGATTGATAGTTTGTCGTAACTCCATTGGCATGCTCGATTGTAATGACATTACCTAATAATGAATCATTCTCTTGCACTTTTGTGACTTTTCCGCTTAACGCTGCTGTTACATCAAAGGTTTTTCCTTCTTTTGTTCCATAGGCAATCCCTGTGTTTGGATGGTACGTATTATTGTAGACCACCAGGGAAGCTTCCTGATCTTTCTCAGAAGCGCTCTCTTCATAGAAGCTCGTCTTGATCACTGACTCATCGGCATCCTTCATCGGCAAAGCCAGCTGTTCGGCAGCAGATGTCTGAACAGGCTGTGCCGGTTCATTGAACGGTGTTGCCGATTCTTGCATTTCCTGTACTTGCTCATCGCCTGAGTCTGCTAGCTGATACCAAATAATACCTGAAATTAGAAGAGCAGCACTCGTTAAGTAAACAGCAGGGAACATCCAGCGGTTTTTGAAAAGGTTTTTCGTTTTTTGAGAAGCTTTTTTCTTTTCTTCCTCTCTCATGTTCATCACCTCAGCAAACAGTGTGAACACATTCCAGATAATCTATACCCCCTCAGGAAAAATTTTTAGTTTTTGCGAAAAACGTTAGAAATATGCCACAAAACGAGAAAAGAAAGAAAGAAATACATGATAAAATAAGAAGAAAATTATTTACAGCGAGGTGTAAGGAGCATTGAAATCTTTCATAAAAGGCTTGTCCACTATTGCTCCTCTATTGTATATGGTCATCATATGGGTGATGTCCAGCATGCCTGACAACGCAGTGATTGAGCTTCCAGAGCGGAGCATTGATCGCTTCTTTAAAGAATCTCTCCACCTAATTGAATTCGCTATCTTATATATCCTCATTATTAATGCTTTCTTAGTAAACGGCCGGCTGACGAAAGGTGCTCATTTAACTGCTGCTCTCATCGCCTGCTTCTATGGGTTTGTCGATGAAATCCATCAAGCCTTTGTCCCCTCCCGCTCTGCCACCGCCATTGATGCTGTGAAGGATGTCATCGGCGTCTTGGTCTGTTACTACATTGTTCAAGCGTCCTACTTCACACACCCGCGCAGACGCGTTGGCCAATGGATGGAGCACTTCGCCACATGGATCCGACCTTAAAAAATAACCCGTTGTCTCCCGAGAGGAGACAACGGGTTATTTTTTTGCTGTGATTTGTTTTCCTATCACCTGATCCACTTCTTCAATTTCCGTTTGCTGATAATAATGAGTAATAATGTCCTTATGATCCTTTCCTTCCTGGGCCATACCATTCGCGCCATATTGGCTCATCCCTACACCGTGTCCATATCCTTTTGTTGTAATGACGACGTCATCCCCCTTGAGCACCCAGCTGAAATCTGAAGAAGGAAGATCCAGCTTTTCCCTCACTTCTCTTCCGGTCAATTCCTTCCCGCCAATTTCAATAGCGGCAATCCGATTTCCTGATGTCCGGCCTTTAATGGTTCCTGCCTCATTCTTCCCCTTGACTGAAACCCCCAGCTTGCTTTCAAATTCAGAGAGCGACATGGTTTTTCTTGATGTATATTTAGGTGATTCTTGATCCCATGGACTTTCTACGCTTTTCAAGTAAGGAAGCGATTCGCTCCAATACTCTTCTGCATTCTCTGTATACCCGTTGCTCGTTGAGAAGAAGGAGGCGGTAATCGGCTCGCCATTATAGGTGATAACCTGGCCGGCCGTTTCTTGGACAGCTTCCCTTACCTTCTCATATTTCCAATCGAAATCTTCCCCCCAAATGTCCTGCAGCTCCGCTTTTGTTTTAAACACTTGATGGTTCACCGTATCGGTCACGTGGGCCTCTTTACCGTTCACTGTCTTCCCATTCATCATTTGTTTAACAATGAATGTCCTCGCTGTAAGCGCCTGTGCTTTTAACGCTTCTTTCTCAAACTCAGCCGGCATTTCTGCTGCAATAACCCCCGCTACATATTCTTCAAGCGGATAGGTCTCTGTTTGCTTAGAGGCGGAACGGTACACGGCGACTTCTACAGCAGACTCTTCCTCTAAGGAGCTCTCACCTGTCTGCTTGGTCGGTGAATCTTCAGCTTGCTCTTCTGATGAAAAAAGAATGACTAACAGAGATGGAAGAATGATGACGATGGTTGTCATCAAGGCCACAAAGAGTAAAGAGATCGTGTGTCGTTTTTTCACCGAAAGAATCCTCCATTTGCCGTATTGAGCCCTCTTAATTGCTCTCCTTTAAAGATATGGGCTACGTTGGGAGAATATGCCTCTTTTCCGGCCGATGCGAAAAAGGGCAGAAAACAGAAAAAGCTGTCCTAAAGATAAAAAGGGTTATCTTTAAAACAGCTTGTTATTAGTTAAGTGTTTGCATCTGTAATCACTTTGTTTCTTGGAGCAGTCTGCGGTTCATTCGTCTCTTCCTTCACACGCACAATATCTGCCCCTAGAGCAGCCAGCTTGCCATGGAAGTTTACATAACCGCGGTCTAAATGCTTCAGCTCTGTGACTCTTGTATAGCCTTCTCCAGCCAATCCAGCCAGAATCAAAGCAGCAGCGGCCCGCAAGTCTGTCGCAGCTACTTCTGCTCCTTGAATGTTCGTCGGTCCGTCAATAATAACTGAGCGGCCTTCGATTTTAATATTTGCATTCATGCGGCGGAATTCTTCTACGTGCATAAAGCGATTTTCGAACACTGTCTCTGTAATCATGCTCGTGCCTTTTGCTTTTAGAAGAAGCGCCATCATTTGAGACTGCATATCTGTTGGGAATCCTGGGTGAGGCATCGTTTTAATGTCAATTGGTTTTAATTTCTCTGGACCAATGACACGTACACCATTCTTTTCATCGATCACTTGCACGCCGGCTTCCTTCAGCTTGGCAATTAAAGAAGACATATGTTCAGGCACTGCATTTTCGATGAGAACATTCCCCTCAGTAATAGCTGCCGCTACCATAAATGTGCCAGCTTCAATGCGGTCTGGAATGATCGCATGATCGGTTCCGTGAAGCTCTTCTACTCCTTCGATCCGGATCGTCTCCGTTCCAGCGCCGACGACTTTTCCGCCCATCTTATTAATCAGATTAGCTAAGTCGACAATCTCAGGCTCCTTAGCTACATTTTCTAAAATCGTCGTGCCTTCCGCTAATGCAGCAGCCATCATAATGTTTTCTGTGGCACCTACACTAGGGAAATCGAGATAAATTTTTGCACCTTTTAAACGTGTCGCTACTTCCGCTTCAATAAAGCCATTCTCTACTCTTACGACTGCACCCATTGCTTCAAAGCCTTTCAGGTGCTGGTCAATTGGGCGAGATCCAATGGCGCATCCTCCTGGAAGAGCCACTCTCGCTTTTCCAGTACGGGCAAGCAAAGAACCCATGACTAAAACAGACGCTCTCATTTTACGCACATATTCAAATGGCGCTTCCACGAATAGTTCGTCACATGCGTCGACAGTAATGGTATTCTTTTCAAAGTGCACCTGGCAATTCAGGTGGCGCAGTACTTCATTTATTGTATAAACATCAGAGAGAGTCGGCACATCCCGAATCACACTCTTTCCTTTGCTGGCTAATAATGTTGCGGCGATCACAGGGAGAACGGAATTCTTTGCTCCTTCTACTTTGACAGTTCCGTTCAATTTTTGTCCGCCACGAACGATGATTTTTTCCAAAACTTTCCCCTCCGCGTCCAATTTCTATATTAATATTCAATCGTAATGATAGGCGTGCCGATCACAAAGTTTGTTTTCGAGCCCTTTTGGCTTTCTCTCAGTCCAACTTGCACATTCATTTCATTATCCAGGAGTGAAAAGCCAGCAGGAAATTGTTTCGAAAAAGCGGTTAAAGAATAAAAATCTTGTTCCGACACGACAGTTTTTTCTTCAATTTCCCAGTTTGATAATAAGCGGAAAAGCTGATTAGATAATAACATTTCAAGCCTACCATTAAAAAAACCTTTTACACAAGCGAAAACCTGCGGCTCACTGTGAAAAATGTGTGAATATGTAGAGCTAAAGTTCTTTGTTAGAAATGATCTCATTTCCTCCTCGTCTGTCGCAGATGCTGAGTATAGCACATAAGCAACTCCACCGGCTGTATCGGGAGATATCACCTGTACCTTCTGCTTGACGGTTCCTTGAGAATGGACGGCGGCAAAGAGAACTTCGTTATCGTGAAGGGGCAGTATTTCCCACTCAGCTAGATACCTTTTGAGAGAACGAATGACGTCATCCGGTTCCCTTTCTTTTAAAGGCTCACGAGTATGTAACATCCATTCTTCAATGTTTCCTTCCACACTTTTCACACTGTCCGTTAACAATAGCAGCTGATTTTCTGAGCCGCTTGCATCTATCCTATTCCCAAATAGCCATATGATAAAACAGAACACTAGCAGGTACTTTCCCAGCTTTACTAGTTTCATAGTCATCATCTCCTTGATCACTAGCTTGTACCAGTTACAAGGAAGATAAACAGGAAAAAAAGCGACAAATCCTCTGCTTTGCCGACAGTGCGAATTATGCTCAACTATTCACTAAACAATTATATTATATTACCAGGTAATATAAAACTCCCTAAAGAAATAATATATAAATTTGAAAAAAATACAAGCATGAAAGAAGTACTATTTAGTTACATTTATTTCCTTTTACTGAAGCAAAAGCGGCAATTGGCGAGACCATAGGAGATAATCAAGGAAGAAGTTGCTAACGGATGAGCCGATTGCGATAGATAGCAAAACAAATAGCAACCGAGCTTGAAAGACATGGTTTGGTTTAAGCAGCTGATCAAGCCGCGTAGCCTGAAGTGCCCAAAATGATAATCCAATAAAAACAAGGTGGGACAATATGCTTAAAAGTGCGTCTTGTCCGAAATCAGCCATCATTTCTTATTCCTCCATTCTCTTTATTAAAATAAGTCTTCTGATGAAAAAAACCTTCCGTTTCCGGAAGGTTTTTTTATTATTATACTTGGCCTTCATAAACGTTAATACGATTAATTGCTCGTTTCAATGCTAATTCAGCACGTATTCTATCGATATCTTCTCGATTATCATTAAGGCGGCCTTCAGCTCTTGTTTTCGCTTCTTGTGCCCGTTCAATATCAATGTTTTCCGCTGCTTCAGCCGCTTGTGCAAGTATCGTCACTTGATCGGGACGGACTTCTACAAAGCCGCCAGTAACTGCGACCAAATCAGGCTTTCCAGCGCTTTTATTTAAGCGGACAGCACCAATTTGCAGAGGAGCTACCATCGGAATGTGTCCTGGCAGAATCCCCAGCTCACCACTTTGAGCTTTCGTGCTAACCATTTCTACTTCCGATTCATATGCCGGGCCATCAGGAGTGACGATACTGACTTTTAATGTCTTCATTTTCTAACCTCCTGGTCCCTTATTATACCTCTACGCCCATTTCTTTTGCTTTAGCTACCACTTCTTCAATGCCACCAACTAAGCGGAAAGCATCTTCTGGCAAGTGGTCATACTTACCATCAAGGATTTCTCTGAATCCACGTACAGTTTCTTTAACCGGTACATAAGAACCTGGCTGGCCAGTGAACTGTTCAGCTACGTGGAAGTTCTGAGATAAGAAGAATTGAATGCGACGTGCACGTGCAACAATCAGTTTCTCTTCTTCAGAAAGCTCATCCATACCTAGGATGGCAATGATATCTTGAAGCTCTTTGTAGCGCTGTAATGTTTGCTGTACTTGGCGTGCTACTTCATAATGCTCTTCTCCTACAATTTCTGGAGAAAGCGCACGTGAAGTAGAAGCAAGCGGATCCACTGCAGGGTAGATACCCATCTCAGAAAGCTTACGCTCAAGGTTTGTTGTCGCATCTAAGTGAGCGAACGTTGTAGCCGGCGCTGGGTCAGTGTAGTCATCGGCTGGTACATAGATCGCTTGGATCGATGTAACAGACCCTACGTTAGTAGATGTGATACGCTCCTGCAGGCGTCCCATTTCTGTAGCCAATGTCGGCTGATAACCAACGGCAGAAGGCATACGTCCTAAGAGGGCAGATACCTCAGAACCTGCTTGTGTAAAGCGGAAGATGTTATCGATGAAGAGCAATACGTCTTGGCCTTGCTCATCACGGAAGTATTCCGCCATTGTCAAGCCTGATAGGGCAACACGCATACGCGCACCAGGAGGCTCGTTCATCTGTCCGAATACCATTGCTGTTTTCTTGATAACGCCAGAGTCGCTCATTTCGTGGAAAAGGTCGTTTCCTTCACGAGTACGCTCCCCAACACCAGCGAATACAGAGATACCGCCGTGCTCTTGAGCGATGTTGTTAATTAATTCCTGGATAAGTACTGTCTTACCTACACCGGCACCACCGAAGAGACCGATTTTACCACCCTTGATGTATGGAGCAAGCAAGTCAACAACTTTAATACCTGTTTCTAAAATTTCAACTTCTGTAGAAAGCTGCTTGAAGTCTGGTGCTTCACGGTGAATTGGAAGACGTTGGGCAGACGCCGGAATAACCTCGTTCAAGTCAATTGTTTCACCTAGCACGTTGAATACACGGCCAAGTGTCACTTCTCCTACTGGTACAGAGATTGGGCGGCCTGTATCCGTTACTTCTGCGTTACGCTGCAAGCCATCTGTTGAAGACATGGCAATTGTACGTACTGTATCATCACCTAAGTGTAGAGCTACTTCCAATGTTAGTACAGTAGCGTCTTCATGTGAGGCGATTTCGACTGTTAGGGCGTTATTGATCTCAGGAAGCTGACCGTTTTCGAACTTAATGTCAACAACTGGACCCATAACTTGAAGAACGTGTCCTTTATTCATCTCTTTCCCTCCTATCATAATGGTCCATCTATCATGTCGAGATTGCTGTAATAATGATTGGATTCAAACACTTGCCTGATTTAAAGGAAATCAGAGCTTAATCGTGCTGTGCTGTACGATTATTCGAGTGCGGCCGCCCCGCCAACGATCTCAGTAATCTCTTGAGTAATCGCTGCCTGGCGTGCACGGTTATATTGCAAAGTTAATGAGTCGATTAGTTCAGATGCATTATCTGTTGCTGTCTTCATGGCAGACATTCGAGCTGCATGCTCACTAGCCTTGGCATCAAGAAGCGCACCATAGATCAGGCTCTCCGCATATTGTGGAAGAAGCACTTCCAAAATTTCCTCTGCAGATGGTTCAAACTCATAAGCCGTCAGCTTATTAGAAGAAGCAATATCCGTTAAAGGAAGCACTTTCTTCTCAGTGACATCCTGCTGAATCGCACTTACGAAGTGGTTGTAGTACATGTATAATTCATCGTACTCGCCATCAGAGAAAAGGCTTACTGCCTGGGTAGCAAGCTTGTTGATGTCAGAGAAAGAAGGCTGATCAGGTAAGGCTGTAATTTCTAAGGCGATGTTCGCTCCGCGGCTGCGGAAGAAATCACGGCCCATTCGGCCAATAGCAATGATTGCATATTCATCCTTGGATGAATGACGCTCTTGAATTTTTTGATGGACAAGGCGAAGAATGCTGCTGTTATAAGCTCCCGCCAAACCCCGGTCTGAGGTAATAACCAAATACCCGGTTTTTTTAACGGGGCGGGAGACTAGCATCGGATGCGTTACATCTTTACTTCCAAGCGCAATCGAAGCGACAACTTCTTGGATTTTATCCATATATGGAACAAACGTCTTAGCGTTGTTTTCTGCTCGGTTCAATTTAGAAGCTGAAACCATTTGCATCGCTTTTGTAATTTGGCTTGTTTTTTTCGTAGAAGAGATCCGACTTTTAATATCGCGTAACGATACCACTGGTTCTCACCACCCTTTTCTATGTTAGAAATTGACTTAGGAAAGAGGAAAGGAGCTGTGTAGCTGCCCTTCCCTGCTTTCATCTGCCTAGATTTTATTCAGACTTCGCAAAAGTTTTCTTGAACTCGTTAATTGCTGCTGACATTTCATCATCAGAAGGAAGTTCTTTTGTTGTGCGAATATGATCTAACACATTTGTATGGTTGTGATCTAACCAGTTTAAGAATTCCTCTTCAAAGCGGTTGATGTCCTTCACTGGGATATCATCCAGGAAGCCGCGAGTTAGCGCATAAAGAATGGCAACTTGCTTCTCTACTTTGACCGGTTTGTTTAGATCCTGCTTCAGAACCTCAACAGTACGGGCACCACGGTTTAATTTCGCTTGAGTCGCTTTATCCAAGTCGGAACCGAATTGGGCGAAGGCTTCAAGCTCACGGTAGGCAGCTAAATCAAGACGAAGTGTACCGGCTACCTTCTTCATCGCTTTGATTTGGGCAGATCCACCAACACGGGATACAGAAAGACCAGCGTTGATCGCAGGACGTACACCTGAGAAGAACAAGTCAGACTGCAAGAAGATCTGTCCGTCAGTGATAGAGATTACGTTCGTTGGAATATAAGCAGAGATGTCACCCGCTTGTGTTTCAACGAATGGAAGAGCTGTAATAGATCCTGCTCCTAGGTCATCGTTCAACTTAGCAGCACGCTCAAGAAGACGAGAGTGCAAGTAGAATACGTCACCTGGGTAAGCTTCACGGCCTGGAGGACGACGAAGCAGCAAGGAAAGCTCACGATAAGCTGCCGCTTGTTTTGATAAATCATCGTATACAATTAATACATGTTTACCGTTGAACATGAAGTCTTCCGCCATCGCTACCCCTGCATACGGAGCAAGATATAGCATTGGAGCTGGCTGTGCAGCAGAAGCTGTTACAACGATTGTGTAATCAAGCGCTCCGTGCTTACGAAGTGTTTCAACTGTTCCACGTACAGTAGATTCTTTCTGACCGATCGCAACATAGATACAAATCATGTCTTGGTCTGCTTGGTTAAGAATTGTATCGATCGCTACAGTTGTTTTACCAGTCTGGCGGTCACCGATGATTAATTCACGCTGACCACGACCGATTGGCACAAGAGCGTCGATCGCTTTAATACCTGTTTGCAATGGCTCATGAACGGATTTACGATCCATAACGCCAGTTGCCGGGCTTTCGATTGGACGAGTTTTTGTTGCGTTGATTGGGCCAAGACCGTCTACAGGCTGTCCAAGAGAGTTAACAACACGGCCGATTAATTCTTCACCAACCGGCACCTCCATGATACGTCCAGTACGGCGAACTTCATCGCCTTCACGAATCTCTTCGTATGGACCAAGGATGATGATACCTACGTTGTTTTCCTCAAGGTTTTGTGCCATACCCATGACACCATTTGAGAACTCTATAAGTTCTCCAGCCATGGCGTTGTCGAGGCCATGAGCGCGGGCGATACCGTCACCGACCTGGATAACTGTACCGACATCATTGACAGAAATATCTGATTGGAAGTTCTCAATCTGCTTTTTAATCAGAGAGCTGATTTCTTCAGCTTTGATGCTCATGCATTTCACCCCTCATGTAATAATGGTTGTTCTATTCGAGCAGGAAGCGCTTTATCTTAAAAGCCTTCCTCGTTCCTTCAATTACTGCGCTGCTTTCAGCTGATTTTCCAGGCGATCCAGTTTTCCGCGCAGGCTGCCGTCAAAGACACGGTTACCAATACGGATTTTCACGCCTCCCAACAGGCTAGGGTCGACGATGTTTTCAATTCTTAAAGATGTCTTTCCTACCTTTTTGGCAAACTGCTCAGAAATTTGTGCAGCTTCTGCTTCTGTTAGGGGACGAATGGTCGTCACGACTGCATCCGCAATACCGCGTTCTTCATTCGCTAACTCTATGTAAGCATCTGCTACCTCTGTAATTTCTGCTTCACGGTGACGTTCGACTAGTAGTAGCATGGTGTTCACTACATGCTTAGATGTACCAACGAAGGCTGTTTCTAACAGCTGTTTTTTCGCTCCAATCGTTTGTTTAGGTGATTGAAGGAAAGGAAGTAGTTCTTTATTATCTTGAAAAACTGACTTAACTATACGAAGTTCTTCTTCGACAAGTTGAAGCTGATCTTGTTCCTTAGCAAGTTCAAAGAGAGCCAGCGCATAACGCTTCGCTGCTACGGAGTTACTCATCGTTTCTCCCCTGCCTCTTTGATGTACTCATCAATCAACTTCTGCTGGTCTGCTTCACTTAAGTCTTTTTCAATTACTTTAGAAGCAATCAATACAGATAAAGAAGCGACTTGCTCGCGAAGAGATGACATTGCTTGCTCTGTCTGCTGTTCGATTTCCATCTTAGCAGATTCCTTCATGCGCTCAGATTCAGCACGAGCCGCAGCAATGATTTCTTCTTTTTGGCTAGCGCCAATTTTCTTCGCATTATCAATAATTCCTTGAGCTTCTTGACGAGCGGCGTTTAATTCTGCACGCGTTTCTTCTAATAATTTATTAGCTTCTGCCCGGCTTTTCTCTGCCGCGTCAATCTCGGAGGCAATATGATCTTCACGCTGCTGCATGATCCCCATTAATGGGCCCCAAGCAAATTTCTTAAGCAGCGCAAGTAAAATGATAAACATAACTAATTGGAACAAAATATCTCCACCGTTAAAACCGGCGCTCGCTCCAACTACAAGTGCGTTTGCTGACACGTCCACTTCACTCCTTTCAAGAGTCTCCCCTTCCCTGTCTTTTGAGAAGGCACTATATAAACAGAATAAAGTTACTTGTTACATCTTGAACATAAAGCAATGGCGAAGGTTCGCTTGGAATGATCTTCGCCATTGGAACAAAAATTCCCTAATATCTACCTTGTCCAGCACAATGAACGGAAATCACCCATTGGTCAAATTGAACAAAGTATTTATGTCATCTTATTGACCTTGAACCATGAACGCGATAACAACCGCGATGATCGGAATCGCCTCTACTAGTGCTACCCCGATGAACATTGTAGTTTGAAGCATACCACGAGCTTCTGGTTGACGAGCGATACCTTCAACTGTTCTAGAAACGATAAGACCGTTACCAATACCTGCACCAAGTGCGGCTAAACCAATTGCAATAGCTGCTGCTAAAAGACCCATTTTAAAATTTCCTCCTTAATTTATATTGAAATGTTTTTTTAAAAATAGGTTAGCCCGTAAACCGGACTGGGTATATATCAATGGTCATGACTCACTTTATGCGAGATATAAACCATCGTTAACATAGTGAAGATGAATGCTTGGATTGCCCCGATGAACACGGAGAAACCTTGCCAAGCAAGTGTTGGAATAATCGCGGCAATCGTGCCGACAGCTCCTGTAGCAAGACTTCCTGCTAGCAAGCTTAGAAGAATCTCACCGGCGAAAATATTCCCGTAAAGCCGGAGACCAAGAGTGAGTGTGTTGGCAAACTCCTCTATAATTTTCAATGGGAACATAAACCACATCGGACTGAAGAAGTCTTTTGCATATCCCCCTAGTCCTTTTGCCTTGACGCCATAATAATGTGACAAACCTACTACCATGACAGCAAGTGTTAGAGTAATAACTGGATCGGCTGTTGGAGACTTCCACCATAAGTTATCATCTACCACAATAGCGAACGGCAAGCCCAACATATTAGATACGAAGATATACATAATTAATGTAAGCCCTAACACGTGGAAACGTCCGCCTGTCTTCCAATCCATATTGCTTTGAACAATACCTTTAACGAAATCCATTACCCATTCAAAAAAGTTCTGGATTCCAGTCGGCTTCATTGCAAGCTTTCTGGTTGCAAGGACTGCGATCAAGAAAACAATGACGCTAGCGATAGTGATCATTAACATGTTGGCTAAGTTAAATGTTAACGTAAAACCATCAAACAATTCCAAATCAACCGTTGGATTTCCATGATGCAACTCTTTTCACCTCTCTTCCCCGCTCTTTCTTTGTATAAAAAAATGGATAAAAAAATCTATCATAATGACAATGTAAGATGCCATTAATCCCAAAACTGTAGAAACAATGTTGAAATGCTCCGGGTAACGAAGGGCAATGATAGCTGCAACACCGGCCGACGCCATGCGTGACATTGTGCCGAGTGACTGAACTTTCTTGCCGCTGTCAAGTGCAGTATTAAAACGCTGCATGCGCTTTAACATTAACCAGTGGTTGAAAAAGCTGAAAGCTGTTCCAAGGATGAGGCCGCCGAAAATCGCCTTGTAAGGCATAATTCCCCAGCAGAAAACAAAAATGGCGAGCAAATATAATATGTACTTTCGATGTCTGGCAAGCGAATATTGAAGCTGTTCCTCCATATGTGCATTACTCCTCCGAATCAAAATATTTGACTGTACGGAGCATGGAGAAAATGCCCGCAGCTAACCCAATGAGCAGGCCGACAATTAAGCCTAAGGGTTCAGAGTTCCATATTCCGTCAAGCCAGCGCCCGGCAAATATTCCAATCAGGACAGAACCTGTCAGTTGTGCTAAAATCGCACTATATAAGGACATTGCCTTCCACGCATTTTTCCGGCTTTTCAATACGGCAACCCCCTCCGCTCGACAAAAAATGTACATGAAAAAAAAGCGGTTATACCGTGTCGAATTATTGCTCTTTACCCTTTGTAAGCATACAATAGGGGTATTTTAATGTCAATGTGTACAAGGAAAAAGGTAAAAGATCAAGCGATACATTTCACAAAATGATCAAATTTTCGTCCTTGCCCACTCCCCTAAGAAAAACGTGCCTCCATTTAAAGAGAGCGAACCAAATGGAAACGCTCCCTTTCTAACTGCCCGGAATGCTTTGGCTTCCAGCTTTTCACCTGCTGACTACCCAGTATTTCTATAAATCTTTCGTCTTAAAAGCGGTCTGGCTTTTCATTTACTGCTTGGAAGTGATAACGGATCGCTTCACAGATTCGGCGGGAAGCCTCTCCGTCACCATACGGGTTTGAAGCTTTCGACATTTTCTGATACTCTTCTTCATTCGTTAAGAGATCTGTTGCCATTTGGTAGATCGCCTCTTCCTCTACACCTGCAAGCTTTAATGTGCCCGCTTCAATTCCTTCCGGACGCTCTGTTGTATCACGCAGCACTAGAACTGGAACACCTAGCGAAGGAGCCTCCTCCTGCACACCACCTGAGTCAGTTAAAATCAAGTGAGCTCTAGCGGCAAAGTTGTGAAAGTCGATGACATCAAGCGGTTCAATTAAATGAATGCGAGGGTCGTTGCCAAGTATTTCACCTGCTGTTTCACGAACGACTGGATTCATATGCATTGGATACACCACTTGAACATCGCTGTTTTCTTCCACTAAGCGCTTAATCGCGCGAAACATATTACGCATCGGCTCTCCCAGGTTTTCACGGCGGTGTGCCGTCAGCAGGATCAAGCGGTCATTGCCGAGCCGCTCGATGACTTCATGGCTATAATCTTCTTTGACTGTCGTCTTAAGCGCATCAATGGCTGTATTCCCCGTCACAAAGATAGATTCTGCTTTTTTACCTTCTTTTATTAAATTATCCTCAGCCTGATCCGTAGGTGAGAAATGAAGGTCAGCGATCACCCCTGTTAACTGGCGGTTCATCTCTTCCGGGAATGGGGAGTATTTATTCCACGTCCGCAAACCAGCTTCTACATGCCCTACAGCAATCTGGTTATAAAAAGCAGCCAGGCTGGCTACAAACGTTGTGGTTGTATCGCCATGAACAAGTACAATATCCGGCTTCACTTCTTTCATGACCTGGTCAAGCCCCTCCAGCCCGCGGGTCGTTACATCTATTAATGTTTGGCGGGCCTTCATAATATTCAAGTCATAATCCGGCTTGACATCAAAGATGTTCAGCACCTGATCAAGCATTTCCCGGTGCTGTGCCGTTACAGTTACAATGGATTCGAATTGTTCAGGGCGCTTCTCCAATTCGAGTACGAGCGGCGCCATCTTAATCGCTTCCGGCCTTGTGCCGAAAATCGTCATCACTTTAATCGGACGGTTCATATTCCTTGCACCTACTTTTCTTTATTTTGTTCCGAACAGCCTGTCACCTGCGTCACCAAGCCCTGGAACGATATAGCCCTTCTCGTTCAGCTTTTCGTCCATTGCTGCGATGTAAATATCCACGTCAGGATGCGCTTCCTGTAAAGCTTCTACGCCTTCGGGTGCAGCCACGAGACACATAAACCTAATGCTTGTTGCTCCGCGCTTCTTCAGTGAACGAATAGCTTCTACAGCGGATCCGCCAGTGGCAAGCATAGGGTCTACCACAATAAAGTCACGTTCTTCCACATCAGAAGGCAGCTTCACGTAATACTCCACCGGCATTAGTGTTTCCGGATCACGATACAGGCCGACATGCCCTACCTTAGCAGCCGGAATCAGCTTTAAGATCCCATCCACCATGCCAATTCCTGCCCGCAAAATCGGCACAACTCCGAGCTTCTTACCAGCGAGTGTCTTTGCATTCGCCGAGCATACCGGCGTCTCTACTTCTACTTCTTGAAGCGGCAGATCACGTGTAATTTCGAACGCCATCAATGTCGCTACTTCATCTACCAATTCGCGGAACTCCTTCGTTCCTGTGTTCTTGTCGCGAATAATCGTTAATTTGTGCTGAATTAACGGATGATCAAACACATATACTTTTCCCAACATTATCGCTCCCTTAATTTAGTAAAACCCTATAGACTTACAGTTGGTCGACAAAAAAAGAAGCCGCCTTATGCAGCCTTTGTGATGTTTTTCAACAAGCTTCCACCTAATTTTACATAAAAAGAGTAAGAAGGACAACAACTGAGAAAATAGAAAAACCCGGCAGTGTTTATGCCCGCCGGGTTAGAGGTTTAGCTATATAAAGGATACTTGCTTGTTAAGTCAGCTACGCGCTGGCTCAGCTCTTTCAGTTTTGCTTCATCTTCATGATTCTTTAATGTTTCAGAGATGATGGCCGCCACTTCGTCCATCGCTTCTAAATCAAAGCCGCGGGAAGTAACAGCCGCTGTGCCAAGACGGATACCGCTTGTCACGAATGGGCTTTCCGGATCGAATGGAATCGTGTTTTTATTGACTGTAATACCTACCTCATCAAGCACCTTCTCTGCCACTTTACCTGTTAAGCCGATCGATTGAAGATCAACAAGCAATAAATGGTTATCTGTTCCGCCTGATACAAGGTTGATTCCTTCTTTAGTTAACCCTTCTGCCAAACGCTTTGCATTATCAATGATGTTCTGCGCATATTGCTTGAAGCTTTCATCAAGCGCTTCTCCGAAAGCAACGGCTTTCGCTGCAATTACATGCATAAGCGGGCCGCCCTGGATACCAGGGAAGATGGACTTGTCCACTTTCTTCGCAAATTCTTCCTTACAGATGATCATACCACCGCGAGGACCGCGTAATGTTTTGTGTGTCGTTGTTGTAACGAAATCAGCATAAGGAACCGGGTTTTCATGAAGACCAGCTGCTACAAGTCCAGCAATATGCGCCATGTCTACCATTAGGTAAGCGCCAACCTCGTCTGCAATTTCACGGAATTTCGCGAAATCAATGGCACGAGGATAAGCACTTGCTCCTGCTACAATCAGCTTCGGCTTGTTTTCAATCGCTTTTTGGCGAACATCTTCGTAATCGATTCTTTGTGCTTCTTTGTCTACACCGTACTCAACGAAGTTGTATTGAACACCGCTGAAGTTTACTGGGCTGCCGTGTGTTAAGTGACCGCCATGCGATAAGTTCATACCAAGCACTGTGTCGCCAGGCTCAAGCACTGTAAAGTAAACAGCCATGTTCGCCTGCGCGCCGGAATGCGGCTGCACGTTCACATGGTCGCCGCCGAAAATTTCTTTCGCACGGTCACGGGCTAAGTTCTCAACGATGTCGACGTACTCACAGCCGCCATAGTAACGCTTGCCCGGGTAGCCTTCTGCATACTTGTTTGTTAAAACAGACCCTTGCGCTTCCATTACTGCCTCACTGACAAAGTTTTCAGAAGCGATCAATTCGATTTTGCTCTGCTGCCTGCCTAGCTCTTGTTGAATAGCTTCATAAACAGCTGCGTCTTGAGTTTTAATAATACTCATTTTCAAACCCCTTTCCTTTATGGCTCATTCATTTATCTTTCTATTTATTGCCCATTTTAAAAATTCTCTTCTATTCTAACACGTTTTCTATTTGTTTCAAATGAAATTATTAGGAATTTACTTCAATCATACAAAAAAAGCTGGTTTTCGACTTTGAAAACCAGCCATAACTTAACATTAACTTGTACAGCTTTGGTTTACATTCGTTTTTTCGTAGACAGCCCGTTCACCGCCGATCAGCTTAGGCCGGGTCTTGGCCATAGTTACATGAGCCTGTCCTATTTCCCGTACCTTCGTCCGAAGCGGAACAGCTACATGCTTTAAGTGCATGCCAATAAACGTGTCCCCAATGTCAATGCCGGCGTCCGCTTTGATGAATTCAACGACTACACTTTCATCCATTGCCTGGAAAGCATAAGCAGCCATCGAACCGCCTGCGTGGCGCACAGGCACGACCGCTACCTCTTCAAGCTGATTCTTCTCTGCCAGAGTGCGTTCTACAACGAGAGCACGGTTCAAATGCTCGCAGCATTGAAAGGCTACATGAACACCATACCGGTCAGCAAACCCTTTTATCTGACGGTATATCATCTCGGCAATTTCGATCGTACCTGCCGTGCCAATCCTCTCTCCAGCAATCTCTGATGTAGAGCATCCGATCACAAGCACTTGTCCTTCTTTGAGACCAGCTTGCTGCTGAAATTCTTCTAATAGCTGACTGAGCTGCTGTTCCCATTCGTGTAGCTTAACCAACGCTCATTCCTCCATTTACTTTCCTTCATAGTCCTTAATTTTATTCAGACGGTTCTCATGGCGGCCGCCCTCATAATCCGTTGTCAGCCATACTTTCGCAATTTCCCGGGCAAGCCCAGGCCCGATCACTCTTTCTCCCATGGCGAGCATGTTGCTGTCATTATGTTGTCTTGTTGCTTTCGCACTGAATACATCATGAACGAGCGCACAGCGGATCCCGCTCACTTTATTGGCCGCAATGCTCATCCCGATTCCTGTACCGCACACTAAGATTCCGCGGTCAAACTCGCCGCTTGCAACCTTCTCCGCTACTGGAAGAGCATAATCCGGATAGTCAACAGATGTGTCACACTCACACCCGAAATCTTCATATTGTAAGCCCAGCTCCTCCAGCAGGCTCTTGATTTCCTCTCGAATATTGATTCCACCATGATCAGAAGCAATGGCAATTTTCATAACTAACGTCTCCTTTTTCAATCTTATGCCTTTTATTTTGTCACAGCCCAAAAAAAATAGAAAGCAAAACTGCTTTATTCAAGCGAGGGAGCAACGGCTGCTATTCTCCCGCTTCTCCTGACAGTTTTTCCACTAACCGATCAATTAACTCCTCGAGCTCTTGGTAGGTATAGCGGTAATCATCGACCGATCCCCCATATGGGTCCATCACGTCTTCTTCACTGCCGTTGACAAATTCCTTTATCGTCCACAATTTGTCCAAAGCGCTGGGAAACCGAGAGAGCAATGCCTGCTTATGGCTGCTCGTCATGGTAAAGATTTTGTCAGACCAGTCAATGAGTGACGGCGTTATTCCCTGGGAAATATGCTCGTGTATCAGGTCATGCTCCTTCAATACCTGCACCGCTTGTTCTGATGCCGGGCTGCCGTCTGCTGCATACACACCTGCAGACTGTACTCCCCAACCTTCCTTTTTGCTTTTTAAAATGGCTTCAGCCATCGGACTGCGGCATGTGTTCCCTGTGCAGACAAATAAAATATTCAACCTCTTCACACTCCAGCTTTATATTTCGTCTTTTCTTTATTATACAACAATTTCTGTCAGTGAAAGGAGTCTCTATTTTCTGTTTTCCCGCCAAGGGGAAAAACAATCCTTTTAAAAGAAAAGCAGCTTTAAGCCGAAAGCAAGGAGAATACAGCCTCCTAACGCTTCACTGTAAGCGCCCAGCCATTTGCCGGCCTTTTTGCCTATAAGCAAACCGCTCCACGTTAAGCACGCCGCTATCCCTCCAAACAACAGCAGAGCGAGAAGAGCTCCAGCTCCGTATATCCCCAAAGTCAAACCAACAGAGAAGCTGTCCAAACTGACGGTTAATGAGAATAGCAGCAGCTGCCACCCCGATGGAACTGACCGCATTTCGTCTCCCTCCTGGAAGAAAGCAAGAATCATTTGTCCTCCTGCAATAATTAGCAGCAAACCTCCAATCATGAGTGCAATGGCTCCAAACGTATCCGTGACGAACCGGCCTGCCATCATGCCGAAAAAGGGCAAAAGAACATGGAAGCCCCCGACCACCGCCCCCATGTAAAGAATTTGCCTGAGTCGTATACTTCTCATGCCTATACCTAAGCTAGTAGAAAAAGCATCCATCCCCAGCGCAAAAGCGATCATGCTTAACGTGATAACTTCCCCCATTTATTATTCATTCCCTTCCTTGTTGGACGTGCCTCTTTTCAACATATGCAGGGAAACTGAAATAATTTCATAAGAGATAAGCAGCCGCGAAACACGCTTTTCATCAGACAGGGTTGTCAGGATTAGAGGAGGGAATAACTACTCATATACTCTATATATGAAGGGAGAGAGCCGAATGATTGTAAGAGAAGGAGAAAATGAGTTTATCCTGATCGAACAGCATCATCATGCACAGATTTCTGGTGACATCATATGCCAGTGGAAGGACTCTTTATTTGAGGGAGCTGCTTATCGGAAGTCTGTGGAATACGCGGCGGCTATGCACGACTGCGGATGGGTGCCATTCGATAAAGCACCTTTATGGAATGATCAGAAACAAAAGCCTTATACGTTTATCGATTTTCCAATGCCTTTAAAAACCTTTCTTTATCAGTATGGAATTGATGAGGTTGAGAAGCAGGACCCCTATGCTGCTCTTCTATGCAGCCGGCATTATGAAGGGTTTTTAGAACATGAAACGGACGAAGAGTCGAGGGGGTTTGTGACAGCCGAGCGGGAACGCCAGGAAAGACTTAAGCGTTCCATAGGCGTCCAAGAAGCCGCCGTGCTTGATTTCCATTATGCTCTGCTTCAGCTGGGAGACAACCTTTCGCTTTACGTTTGTTTAAATAAGCCTGGAGCAAAGAAGGAAGAAGAGCACCCCTTCTTCCGCGACGGCCTCCCTGTTTCTGCCTTTGAGCTGTTTCCGAAAAAACATATTTCTATCTATTGGAAGGATTCAACGACTGTAATTATGGACCACTTCCCTTTCACAACACCTATCCATATCACCTTAAAGCAAAAGGCAGTGTCCAAAGCAGCAGTTGCTACAAAGGGCCTGCTTCAAAGCTATAAGGAAACGCCCATTCAAGAGGTAGACTTGAAGATAAGCGCTATGTAAAAAAAGCTGGCAGCGACACAGGTCGCTGCCAGCTGCTTTCTATGAGTCTTCCTTCTCTCTTAGCCAGCGGTGGCCGGCTGCTTTCTCTAGACGGTTCATGACGGCGAGCCCCACTCCTTCAGAAGGAAACGTTTCTGAATAAATAATATCCACATCTGTTTCATTAAAGGATCGAAGAACCTCGTAAAGAGAATGGGCCACTGTAGATAAGTCTTCTCTTTGCCCGCATGGCAACACGACATCTGCTTCAAAGCGGGAAAGCCGTTCCTCAGTCGTTAGCAATCCAACTTTCTTTCCCTGCTCGCGCATTTTATCAATTTGCTTCTGAATCCACTCAGGACTGCCCTCAAGCAAATAAACAGGGGCATCCGGTGCATAATGCGTATATTTCATGCCTGGTGATTTTGGTCGTGCCTGGTGGTCCTGCAGGGCGACATCCAGCATGGCTGCTCCTGTAACAGCCTCGATATCCTCCTTCGTAATACCGCCTGGACGCAAAATGACCGGTGTCTCCCCTGTACAATCCACCACCGTTGATTCCACTCCGACACCTGTTTCACCGCCGTCCACAATCCCGGCAATTCGGCCATTCAAGTCATCATATACGTGCTTAGCAGCCGTAGGACTCGGCTTTCCCGAGCGGTTTGCGCTCGGCGCAGCGATTGGCAATCCAGCCGCTTCAATTAAAGCTAGCGCGACAGGGTGGTTTGGCATGCGCACAGCCACTGTATCAAGCCCCGCTGTTACGGCTTCTGCCAAGCGGTTTGGCTGTTTCGTAAAAATAATAGTCAACGGACCCGGCCAGAAGGCATCCATCAGCTTCTTAGCTGCTTGCGGCACCTCTGCAGCAACCTCTGCCACTTGTTCTTTGGAAGAGATGTGAACAATCAGAGGATTATCCGCCGGACGCCCTTTAGCTTGGAAGATTTTCAAAGCAGCCTCTTCCGATAAGGCATTGCCGCCGAGCCCATATACTGTTTCAGTTGGAAAAGCCACCACTTCATTATCTATTAAATACGCCGCAGCTTTTTTTACTTGTGGATATCCTTTTGATTTTTCCTCATAGTTATCCACAACCCAATATTTTGTCTGCATGCTGTTCACCTATTCTTCTATGCTTCAATTTTCCCTTCATTGCTTGATTTCTATGAAAGGAATAATGTTTTTGCACTTTTTCTTTCTTGTTTTACCCACAATTTGTGTACAATTATCTAGATTTTGTGTATAACTCTGTGGATAAAGTGGATAATTTCTGAAAAATTCTTCTATTTTCTACTTTATCCACATATTTATTTATCTCTTTTAAAGAATTCCACAATTGCCAGCCTTAACTCAACTTCTTGAGGTTCGCCTTCTGCATATAGAGGTTCCTCTAATGGACGCTCTGTTTTCTCTCGCTCAGGGCTAGAGGCTCTCTTCTCTTCCTGCTCAGCTTTCTTCTCTTTTTCAGCTGCCGCCTCGTGAACAACCAGCTCTTCTTCTACAGAGACTGATGCCTCCTCTTCTTTCTCCTCTTGGTTCATTTCCACAGGTTCTTCTTCAGCGGTGGCTTCCTCTGTTTCTTTATCCACAGACTCTTCTATTTCTGCCTGAATAGGTTCCTCTGCTCGCTCACTGTCCTCTTCTACTCCCGGGCTAACCGCCAGCCCATTTGAAAAATCCAGGAAGCATAGCGGAGGATAAAGCACGCACCACCAGTTCGCTCCCTCGCCTTCCCCAATGGTAATCACAATCGCTTCATATTCACCTGCCGGATATAAAAACTGACCATACAGCTTTGTTGGAAAGGTCGCTTTGCCAAAATCCACCTTGATCGGCGTCGTTATCCCTTCCGCCTCAGCACGGCGGATGGCAATTTGCTGAATTTCAGGAAGTTTGCTTTTAAGCAGCTCACGGGCTTCCGGTAAGGATGTTAAGTCAGATACCCATTCTGTAATCTCTTTATTCACATCGTCTCTAATCTTTTTCTTCAGTTCCTGATCTTTTTCACTATCACTATTGGCTAAAATTCTTAGACGAATCGCTTCTTTCGGAATAACGATGGCTTCCTCTGCCTCGGTCGTATGTTCCGGTATATATAAGCTGATAACGGTAGCAAATGATAAAATTAGTAAATAAATCCCTGCAAGTAGTTTATTCATCGTTTTCCCCTCCTGGCAAACAGTCTGTCCAGAAAAGAGAAACTTAAACAATGAAACTATTAAATTTTCATAAAAACCATTCGATCCTTGCCATTGAGGTCATACTTCACTTTAATAGAAGCCTGCGGGAAAGCCAGCTGCATCAAGTCCGCAACCGCCTGGCCCTGTCCCGCTCCAACCTCAAAACCTACGAATGCTTCCGGCTTTAGAACAGCGGGAAGCTGTTCACTGAACCGTCTGTATAAATCCAAACCGTCTTCGCCCCCGTAAAGTGCCAGCTCAGGCTCATGCTCCGCGACGACGGGAGAGAGGGTCTCCTTATCCCCTAGAGGAATGTAAGGCGGATTAGACAAGAGAATGTCGAGCTTCACTTCATTCTCAATGAAAGGGGAAAGTAAATCGCCCTGCATGAAGTGAACATCTGCCTGTAAGTGTTGACTGTTTTTTCGGGCAGTTTCTAGAGCCTTTTCGGACAAGTCGGACGCGTACACCGTTAATTCAGGCCATTCTAATTTCATGGTCACTGCAATCGCTCCGCTTCCTGTGCCGATATCTGCCATGGTGAGCGGTTCTTTCTTTGCAGCCAGCCATTTTGTCATCTCGAGAGTGTTCCAGATCAATTCCTCTGTCTCCGGTCTTGGAATCAAGACATGTTCATTTACGATAAAGCGCCTCCCGTAAAACTCTTCCTCCCCTATTAAATGCTGCACTGGTATGCCGGCCGCATGCTGCTTCACGAGACTAATGAATTTTTCATTCTGATCTTCTGTCAGCTGGTCATGCATGCCCGCCAGCAGCTGTGACCTTGATACTGATAATACATGCCGAAGAAGCCATTCTCCCGCATTGGCTTCCCGTTCATGCTCCTCTAAAAAAGAAGAAGCCCAACGAAGGGCCTCAAATACTTTTCGACTCATATTTCATCCTGCAAATTCTCAAGTTTAGAGGATTGCTCTTCCATGATTAGTGCATCCACCACTTCATCGAGCTTTCCTTCTAATATTTGGTCGAGCTTTTGAATCGTCAAGCCGATGCGATGATCTGTTACGCGGTTTTGCGGGAAATTGTAAGTGCGGATACGTTCAGATCGGTCACCAGAGCCAACGGCTGACTTTCTTTGCGCATCATATTCTGCTTGCGCCTCCTGCTGGAATTTGTCATAGATACGCGCACGCAGGACCTTCATGGCTTTTTCTTTATTTTTGATTTGAGACTTTTCATCCTGGCAAGAAACGACGATCCCAGTCGGAAGGTGAGTTAAACGAACAGCTGACATCGTCGTGTTTACACTTTGACCGCCTGGTCCGCTGGAAGCAAATGTGTCTACACGGATGTCTTTCTCATGAATGTCTACCTCCACATCCTCTGCTTCTGGAAGACAAGCGACTGTCGCTGTTGATGTATGAATACGGCCGCCCGATTCAGTTTCAGGCACACGCTGCACACGATGGGCGCCATTTTCGTATTTCATCTTCGAGAACGCGCCGTTTCCATTGATCATAAAAATAATTTCTTTGTAGCCGCCAAGGCCTGTCGCGTTCGCCTCAATTACTTCGGTTTTCCAGCCTTGCATTTCTGCGTACCGGCTATACATACGGTAAAGATCCCCTGCAAATAGAGCGGCTTCATCTCCGCCGGCTGCTCCGCGTATTTCCATAATCACGTTCTTATCATCATTCGGGTCCTTCGGAATTAACAGGATCTTTAGTTTTTCCTCAAGCCCGGCAAGCTGCTCTTTCAGCTCTTCCATTTCTTCCTTTACCATTTCACGCATCTCATCATCGAGCTTTTCTTCAAGCATGGCTTTCGCCTCGTCGTATTGCTGCTTAGCCTCTTTATACTCACGGTAGACGAGTACGGTCTCCTGCAGATCAGACTGCTCTTTTGAATACTCTCTCAGCTTCTTCGAATCATTAATCACTTCCGGATCACTTAACAGCTCGTTTAGCTTGTCGTAGCGTTCCTCTACTGATTGTAAACGGTCAAACATAGCGTCACCTCAAGTTTCGTCCATAATGTCATTATTATAATACATGGAAAATGTCCGTACAATGCACGCGCATGCAAAAAACCCCTTTTCCTCAAGCGAAAAAGGGCACGGTTGGTTATCGATTCTTTGAAACAGTTTCTGTCTTACAGGCAGCGTTACGCGGCACCTCATGATGGTGGCGGCAGCGAGCTTCATAGCTCTCCGATGCTCCTACTAAAATAATAGGGTCATCATAATGGGCTGGCTGCCCATCAATCAAGCGCTGTGTCCGGCTCGCTGGAGATCCGCATACCGCACATACCGCCTGCAGCTTCGTCACAAGCTCAGCTACAGCCATTAATGCCGGCATTGGCCCAAATGGCTCTCCGCGAAAGTCCTGATCCAGCCCCGCTGCAACCACACGGTGTCCCCGGTCAGCGAGACGCTGAGCGGTATGTACAATCGCTTCATCAAAAAATTGCGCTTCATCAATAGCCACAAGGTCAATATCTGATGTAACAGCGGACAAGATGGCCGCTGAACTGTCGACAGGCAAAGCTGTTACAGCAGATCCGTTATGAGAAACCACGGCACTCTTACTATACCGGTTATCCATTTGGGGCTTGAACACCATGATATCCTGCTTGGCAAATTGAGCACGACGAATTCGGCGGATAAGCTCTTCCGATTTCCCGGAAAACATACTGCCGCAGATCACTTCAACCCAGCCGGTTTGTTTCATCACGTACATGAAAAAAGCCTCACTTTCCATCTTCCTTCTCATTGGTTGTCCATTAAAAGGCAAAAAACAGGCAAGCAGTTACGAAGAACTCCTTGCCTGTTTCACTTTTTACATTAGTTGTTGTTTTTAAGGCCGTATTTTTTGTTGAAGCGATCAACACGTCCGCCAGCATCAGCGAATTTTTGACGACCAGTGTAGAATGGATGGCATTCTGAGCAAACCTCTACACGAATATTTTCGTTTACAGAACCAGTTTCAAACTCGTTACCGCAAGCGCAAGTTACTTTCGCTTTTTTATATTCTGGATGAATACCTGTTTTCATTCTTTTCATCTCCTTCCGCCCTGAATCATTCCGAAACAGAGTTGTCTATACGAAGCGCAGACTTCTTGCTCTGCACTTATGTCCTAAGCACACTGACATTATTATAGCAAGTGTTCTGCTAAAAATCAAATATAATTATAAAATTCGTTTCGAGGACTGATTGGCCTTGATCTCTGCCAGCAGCTGCTCGGTAAATTCAGTGTTTGTCTTCATCTGGCGCAGACGGCGAAGGAACTTCTCAGCTAAGTCTGGCGAATCGGACATCGTCTTGCGGATCGCCCAAATCATTTCCAGCTGATCCTTCTTCACAAGCAGCTCTTCCTTACGAGTACCTGAGCGTCTAATATCAATCGCTGGGAAGATACGGCGTTCAGCCAGTGAACGGTCAAGGTGCAGCTCCATGTTGCCGGTACCTTTAAATTCCTCGTAAATGACATCATCCATACGGGAGCCTGTGTCAATTAAAGCAGTCGCCAGAATGGTCAAGCTGCCGCCCTCTTCAATATTACGCGCTGCCCCGAAAAAGCGCTTCGGCCGATGAAACGCGGCCGGATCAATCCCGCCGGACAGTGTACGGCCGCTTGGCGGAATGACTAAGTTGTAAGCACGTGCCAAGCGAGTAATGCTGTCCATCAAGATAATGACATCCCGCTTATGTTCTACAAGGCGCATGGCCCGTTCGAGAACAAGCTCGGCCACTTTAATATGATTCTCCGGCACTTCATCAAATGTGGAACTGATCACTTCCGCCTGAACGGAGCGCTCAATATCAGTCACTTCTTCCGGACGTTCATCGATTAACAGGACGATTAATTCTGCCTCTGGATGGTTAGCTGTAATAGAATTAGCAATCTCTTTAAGCAGCATGGTCTTCCCTGCTTTTGGCGGCGCCACAATTAACCCGCGCTGACCAAAGCCGACAGGCGCAATCAAATCCATTATTCTAGTGGAATAGTTATTCGGCTTATTTTCTAAGATGATTTGACGGTCCGGATAGAGAGGCGTTAATGCTGGAAAATGAACCCGCTCCTTCGCTGTCTCAGGGTCATCTCCGTTAACCGCTTCTACATGTAAAAGACCGTAGTAACGTTCGTTCTCTTTTGGCGGCCGCACCGTACCTGATACTTTGTCTCCATTTCTTAAATCAAACCGGCGGATTTGTGAGGCGGAAATATAAATGTCCTCGGAGCTTGGTGAATAGTTGATCGGTCTTAAGAACCCAAAGCCTTCTGACTGGATAATTTCCAGTACGCCTTCCATAAAGAAAAAGCCTTGTTCTTCCGCTCGAGCTTTTAATATCGCAAAAATCAATTCTTTTTTTGTTAATTTACTGTAATAGGAAATCTTATAAGTGCGCGCGAGCTCATATAGCTCTTTTAGCTTTAAATTCTCTAAATACGCAATTGTCATTTCTTCCATTTGGGCACCACACTTTTATTTAGTTCTCCTCTAACTTGGACCAACTGAGAGGATTTATTCATTAGTGAAAAAAGGAGGGGAAATGTAACAGATGTTTAGGTCAGCAGTAGTGAAACAGTAGAAGCAGGCTAAAGACCGGTCATTCCGGCAGCAGCCCGCTTACTGTTTAGATGATCAAATGAATAATACTGTTTCTCTTATTTCATAACTAAATTCGGCTTCTTGTCCAGGCTGTGTCGTCCATCAATAAAGCGAACTGTACCTGATTTCGCTCTCATGACAACTGATTGTGTTTCGCCATGAGCGCCTTTGAACTGAACACCGCGCAGCAATTCACCGTCAGTTACACCTGTTGCTGCAAAAATAGCATCGTCTCCGCGAACTAAATCTTCCATGCGAAGAACTTTCTTTACATCAATTCCCATGCCTTCGCAGCGTGTAATTTCTTCATCGTTTTGCGGGATGAGACGTCCTTGAATTTCACCGCCAAGGCATTTCAAAGCTACAGCAGAAATGACGCCTTCTGGCGCGCCGCCAGAACCGAACAGAATATCCACGCCCGTTTGGTCAAACGCCGTATTAATAGCAGCAGCCACATCACCATCGTCAATCAGCTTGATGCGCGCACCTGCTTCACGAAGCTGCTGAATAATCTCTTCGTGACGTGGGCGGTTTAAAACTGTTGCCACTACGTCTTCCACATCTTTGTTCTTTGCTTTTGCTACGGCTTTTAAATTATCAATCACAGAAGCGTTAATGTCAATCTGACCGACCGCTTCGGGACCAACCGCAATTTTATCCATATACATGTCAGGTGCGTGAAGCAGGTTGCCGTGGTCAGCCACAGCAAGTACAGCTAACGCATTCCAGCCGCCGGATGCCACGATATTTGTTCCTTCTAAAGGATCTACCGCTACGTCTACGCGGGGGCCGTAACCTGTACCAAGCTTTTCTCCAATATACAACATTGGAGCTTCATCCATTTCGCCTTCCCCAATGACAACCGTTCCTTTCATTGGAATGGTATCAAATACATCTCTCATAGCAGAAGTAGCTGCATCATCTGCCTCCATTTTCTTTCCTCTTCCCATCCAACGTGCGGAAGATAAAGCAGCAGCTTCTGTCACGCGGACTAGCTCCATTGATAAGCTTCTTTCCATTTTATCGTTTCCTCCCATATTCGAACTGCAAGTTTTATTCGTATAACCTAATGCCAAATATATTGTAACACATTAAAAGGCAGATTCGGGGAGGAATTCATCCACTTTTTAATTGTGCTTGTTCTTCCTCGGATAATGTCTCCCGCCAAAGCTCCGCACCTAGGCTGCTCAGCTTCTCAACAAGATTGCTGTAGCCCCGGTCAATATGCTCAAGTCCAGTAATCTCAGTGATGCCTTCTGCCATTAATCCAGCAATCACAAGAGCTGCACCCGCCCGCAGGTCACTTGCCTTTACCTTCGCTCCACAGAGCTTAACAGGCCCGCTCACTACCGCGGATCTTCCTTCTACTTTCATCGTCGCATTCATTCTTCTCAATTCATCCACATGCTTAAAGCGGGCTGGATAAATGGTATCCGTCACGACGGCCGATCCTTTCGCTTTCGTTAGCAATGCAGTAAATGGCTGCTGTAAGTCAGTCGGAAACCCGGGATACACCAGCGTTTTGATGTCGACCGCTTTTAAATGCTCCGCTTTGCCAACAAAGATCTGATCATCACCGATCTCCACGGGCACATTCATTTCCCTGAGCTTGGCAGTCAGCGATTCCATATGAAGCGGAATGACGTTATCAACAACAATGCCTTCACCTGCGGCAGCCGCTAAGATCATAAACGTACCTGCTTCAATGCGATCAGGAATAATGGTATGGCGGCAGCCGTCCAGCTTATCCACCCCATCTATGCGGATCACATTTGTTCCGGCTCCCTTAATCTTTGCACCCATATTATTCAAAAGCGTCGCCACATCAATAATTTCCGGTTCCTTTGCCGCATTTTCGATAATCGTTTGTCCCTTTGCTTTTACTGCGGCCAGCATAATATTAATGGTAGCACCTACACTGACTACGTCTAAATATATTTTCGCTCCGCGCAGTTCATCAGCCCTTAGGTAAATGGCTCCCTGCTCATTCGTCACTTCTGCCCCAAGAGCTTCGAAGCCTTTAATGTGCTGGTCAATCGGACGAGGTCCTAGATGACAGCCTCCCGGCAAACCAATGACCGCTTTCTTAAACTTCCCAAGCATCGCGCCCATTAAGTAATAGGAAGCGCGCAGCTTCTTGACTTTTCCATTTGGTAAAGGCATCGCCACCATATCTGCCGGATCAACGGTCATTCGACCATCTTCAAAGGTGACCCTTCCGCCAATTTCTTCAAGCAAGCCTGATAGCATATGAATATCGGAAATATCAGGCAATCCGTCAATCGTCACTGGAGACTCCGCTAAAATTGTAGCCGGAACTAAAGCCACTGCACTGTTTTTTGCTCCGTCTACTTTGATGGTTCCTTTTAATGGCCGGCCTCCTACAATTTTTAGCTTTTCCATTTTTGATCCCTTCTTTCACGCACTGGCTAAGCATTGAAAAGAATGACTCGTCTGCTCACAGTTTTACAATTAATTATAGTTTAACCCAATTCATGAAAAACATGTAAATAAAGTGTTGTTTTCCAGAAATGCTCATTACTTCAAATACCTCTGCCTCGATGCACAGGGTGCTGGTGAGAGCATCAAAACAGAATGTCACGGTTTCGCCTGATCTGCTCCTCGGGTCAAATAACCTCAATCAATGAAGCCAAGGAACGGCTTCTTTGATTGAGAACATTCGCCGGTCGAAGCAGATCAGGCGCCTCCACTTTTCTTTTTTGTCTAGCTTTGCCTCCTTGGGGCTCGAGGTCATATGTCCGTCTGGCTGTGCGGCAAACAGCGCCGCTTCGCCAGCCGGTCATATGCTTGTCGCCCCAGAGCAGTCGGCGCCGCTTTTCTCGTTGTCTAGCTGCTGCGCCTTGCTCCTCGGGTCAAATAACCTCAATCAATGAAGCCAAGGAGCGGCTTCTTTGATTGAGAACATTCGCCGGTCGAAGCAGATCAGGCGCCTCCACTTTTCTTTTTTGTCTAGCTTTGCCTCCTTGGGGCTCGAGGTCATATGTCCGTCTGGCTGTGCGGCAAACAGCGCCGCTTCGCCAGCCGGTCATATGCTTGTCGCCCCAGAGCAGTCGGCGCCGCTTTTCTCGTTGTCTAGCTGCTGCGCCTTGCTCCTCGGGTCAAATAACCTCAATCAATGAAGCCAAGGAGCGGCTTCTTTGATTGAGAACATTCGCCGGTCGGAGCAGATCAGTCGGCTCCACTTTTCTTTTTTGTCTAGCTTTGCCTCCTTGGGGCTCGAGGTCATATGTCCGTCTGGCTGTGCGGCAAACAGCGCCGCTTCGCCAGCCGGTCATATGCTTGTCGCCCCAGAGCAGTCGGCGCCGCTTTTCTCGTTGTCTAGCTGCTGCGCCTTGCTCCTCGGGTCAAATAACCTCAATCAATGAAGCCAAGGAGCGGCTTCTTTGATTGAGAACATTCGCCGGTCGGAGCAGATCAGTCGGCTCCGCTTTTCTTTTTACTTCTGGCGTTTTTCCCAGTCGGCTAGGAAGGCGTCGATGCCTTTATCAGTGAGCGGGTGGTGGAACATTTGCTTCAGTACTTTGAAAGGTACAGTTGAGATATGGGCTCCGCGCAGGGCTGCATCTGTTACGTGCTGCGGGTGGCGGATGGAAGCAGCGATGATTTCTGTTTCGATGCCGTGGATTGCGAAGATAGAGGCAATGTCTTCAATTAGCTCTGCTCCATTATGTCCAAGGTCATCCAAACGGCCGATGAATGGAGACACATAAGAAGCTCCTGCTCTTGCAGCTAATAATGCCTGATTTGCACTGAAAATAAGGGTGACGTTTGTTTTGATTCCTTCGCTGGCAAGTGTAGAAACAGCTTTCATTCCCTCCGGCGTCATTGGTACCTTCACTGTAATGTTTGGCGCAATCTTTGCCAGTTCGCGTCCTTCTTTAATCATCCCTTCTGCTTCTAGGGAAATGACCTCTGCACTGACAGATTCGCTTACTAAATCTGTGATTTCTTTTAATCGGTCATGAAAAGGAACAGACTCTTTCGCTACAAGGGACGGGTTCGTCGTTACCCCAGACAGAATTCCCCAAGAATGTGCTTCTCTAATTTCTTCCATATTTGCTGTATCAATAAATAATTTCATGAAAAATATCCTCCTTATGTATAAACTGCTTGTGTGATCTTTTTAATGTGAGGAAACCGCCCTACTTCGATAAGGCGGTTTTCTTCTTAGCGGCCAGCAAGATTTACGCTTTGCCGGCTGAACCGAATTCACGCATTTTTCCTTTTACGGTTTCTTTAATCGTTTCACGTGCCGGTCCTAAGTATTTGCGCGGGTCATAGAGGTCAGGCTTTTCTGCAAGCACCTCGCGAACCGTCTTAGCTGAAGCGATTTGATTCTCTGTGTTTACATTGATTTTCGCTGTTCCAAGGGAAATGGCACGCTGAATGTCCTTCGTTGGGATACCCGTGCCCCCGTGAAGAACCAGTGGTACACCTGTTAAGTTCATGACTTCTTCCATTCTGTCAAAGCCCAGGTTCGGCTCGCCTTTGTATGGTCCATGTACAGATCCAAGAGCTGGCGCAAAACAATCGACACCTGTCTCACGGACTAACTGGTCACACTCAGAAGGAATTGCATAAGCGGCTTCTGCATCCATCACAACTAAATCATCCTCTTGGCCTCCGATGCGGCCAAGCTCTGCTTCGACAGATACACCATGAATGTGAGCAAGCTCTACCACTTTCTTCGTTAACGCGATATTCTCTTCAAGCGGGTGATGAGAACCGTCAATCATTACAGACGTAAAGCCTGCTTGAATCGCTTTTGCACACATCTCGAAGCTGGAACCGTGATCTAAATGAATCGCAACGGGCACCGTTACGTTGTATTCTTCCATTAATGCTTCAACCATAGCGACAACTGTTTTAAAGCCGCCCATGTAGCGTCCGGCTCCTTCAGATACACCTAGAATAACCGGTGACTTCTCTTCTTCTGCCGCCTGCAAAATGGCTTGCGTGAACTCCAAGTTATTTAAGTTAAATTGACCAACCGCATACTTTTCGTTTTTTGCTTTGTTCAGCATTTCCGTCATGGATACTAAAGGCATAATGATTTCCTCCTCGGTAGACTAATATCAATACCTATTGTACACTTCGAATAAATTTACATTTGTATCATACCAAAATAACCGGCCCTTTACCAATGGGAAAGAGGCCGGCTGCTTTTTCTCTTTATAAGAGGAACATGCAAAGAACCATCCAGGTATCAGGAGATTAAATGCTCCTTCACTGTGGTACGGATGTCATCAATATCGAACGGCTTGGCAAAATGCGTAAGCGCTCCGAGTTCCTTTGCTTTTTGAATCATGTCCAGCTCTCCATAAGCCGTCATGATGATGACGCGAATGCTGCTGTCCTTCTCTTTCATGCGCTTTAATATTTCAATTCCGTCCATTCCTGGAATCTTCATATCCAGAAGCACTAGATCGGGCGAATGATTATCAACAATTTCTAACGCCTGAATGCCATTCGCTGCCTGAAACGTTTCATATCCCTCTTTTTGAAGTACTTCATTTAATAAAATCCGTATACCGAACTGATCGTCTACGATTAATATTTTCTGCAATGGTTTCTCCCCCCTAGAATTCAGCTCATCTCAGACCTATCAATATATATAATGTATATACTTCTTGCTATTATAGACAAATTCCTGCTTTGTCCGATAAATTCCTATTTTTGCTCAATCTCCGAGAGCCTTGTATAATGAAGGCACACGCAAGGAGGGAAAAGTTTAATGTTAAAAATGTTCACTACTCAGCTTCATGGGTTATTTCAGCGGATCGCTGATAAAGAATCCTTTTCTATTGAAGACGGAGCCCGTTTGCTTACCCAGGCCATTGTGGGTGAAGGAACGATTTACATACAGGCCTTTAATGAAATGGATGCTGTAGCAGCTGAAGCCACATCAGGGGCAGAAAAGCTTACCAGCAGCCAAACCTATACAGTCAACACACCTGTGACAGAAAGCGACCGGGTTCTCCTGATCAGCCGCTTTGCGAACGACCCTGAAGCACTTGAAGCTGCGGCTTCATGGCGTGAAGCAGATATTCCATTTGTGGCTATTGCCGGTTCTCTCCCAAAAGAAGAAAACCGTTTGGCTGAGCTTGCAGATGTATTTATTGATACACACCTTGTGAAAGGACTGCTCCCCGATGACACAGGCGGCCGTACCGGCTTTCCTTCCAGCCTGGCTGCGCTTTATATTTATTTTGCCCTTAAGTTGACGATCGATGAAATTCTCGAAGATCAGGAAATATAACCTGACTTTCAGCACAAAAAAAGCCTTTAAGACGTGTGTGTCTTAAAGGCTTTTTATCTCGTCTTACTTCTCTTCTAATGAAGCCCCCACAAAAGCTCTGAAAAGCGGTTGTGGACGAGTCGGACGAGAAGTAAATTCAGGGTGGAATTGAGCAGCAACGAACCAAGGATGGTCCTTCAATTCAACGATCTCTACAAGACGGCCGTCTGGGCTCGTTCCAGAGAAGATGAAGCCTGCTTTTTCCATGACTTCACGGTATTCGTTGTTGAATTCATAACGATGGCGATGACGCTCATAGACAACTTCATCTTGGTAGGCTTCGTAAGCTTTCGTACCTTCCTGCAGCTTACATGGGTACAAGCCAAGACGAAGTGTACCGCCAAGATCTTCTACGTCCTTTTGCTCTGGCAGTAAATCGATGACCGGATATGGTGTTTCCGGGTCAATTTCGGACGAGTTGGCATTCTCTAATCCTGCCACGTTTTTCGCATATTCAATGGAAGCTAATTGCATGCCAAGACAAATACCTAGAAGAGGCACATTGTTCTCGCGTGCATATTTCAGCGCTTCAATTTTGCCAGCAATTCCGCGGTCACCGAAGCCGCCTGGAACTAGAATGCCGTCTGCATCACTTAAGCGCTCCGCTACATTCTCTGCAGTCAATTCAGCGGAATTAACCCAGTCAATGTTGATGTCTGCATCAAACGCATAGCCGGCGTGACGCAGTGCCTCTACGACGGAAATATAGGCATCTTGAAGCTCGACATATTTACCAACGAGAGCGATTTTTACACTCTTCGATAGGTTACGTACTTTTTCTACAAGGGCTTTCCAATCATCCATTTCAGCTTCATGGCACTGCAGTTTTAAATGGCGGCAAACAAGGTCGTCCATTTTTTGCTCCTGCAAGTAAAGAGGCACTTCATAAAGCGTGTCTGCATCCATCGCCTCAATGACAGCTTCTGGAGCAATATCACAGAAAAGAGCAAGCTTGTCTTTCATTTCTTGTGACACCGGCATTTCGGTACGAACAACGATGATGTTTGGCTGAATACCAAGGCTGCGCAGTTCTTTTACGCTGTGCTGCGTTGGTTTAGTTTTCATTTCTCCCGCAGCTTTTAAATAAGGGATTAATGTACAGTGGATGTACATGACATTATCTGCACCAACATCGCTCTTGATTTGGCGAATCGCTTCTAAGAACGGAAGGGATTCAATGTCACCGACTGTTCCGCCGATTTCCGTGATGACCACGTCCGCCTTTGTTTCTTTCCCGGAAAGGAATACACGTTCTTTGATTTCATTCGTAATGTGCGGAATCACCTGCACCGTGCCGCCTAAATATTCACCGCGGCGCTCTTTGCGTAAAACAGAAGAATAAATCTTTCCAGTTGTAACGTTGCTGTACTTATTTAAATTAATATCGATAAAACGCTCATAGTGACCTAGGTCCAAATCCGTTTCTGCCCCATCATCTGTTACGAAAACTTCACCGTGCTGATAAGGACTCATTGTGCCCGGGTCTACGTTAATGTATGGATCAAACTTTTGAATTGTCACCTTCAAGCCTCTGTTCTTTAGCAATCGGCCAAGAGAGGCAGCTGTGATTCCTTTTCCTAAAGAAGAAACAACCCCGCCTGTTACAAAGATATATTTAGTCAACTTTGAAAAGCCCCCTTCAATCTATTGTGTGTCTTAATTATTTATTAGCGAATGAATTCATTTTATCAGGGGAAAAAGTAAAAACGCCCCATTTACTTAAAAGTAAAGGGAGCGTTGTGTACGTCATTTCGTCTCTTTTAAAGAGCCCAAATAAAATACTACAACTTCGATAGGAGAGAGTCAAGAAAAGATTAAAATTCTTTATTTTAAATCTTCTTTCTCATCATCAAGGTTGTAATCATCCTCTGTGGTAAGCTCTTCTTCTTCAAAATCCTCGTCCTCTTCATCCAGATCATCTAAATCCTCGTCCAGGTCCTCGATATCTTCCTCAAGGTCCTCCAAGTCATCTAGATCCTCATCTAGGTCGAGATCCTCTTCATCATGCTCGTCTATTTCTTCAATATCATCTTCCACTTCTTCTTTTACTACCTTCTTCGCCTTCTTCTTCCGCGTCTTTGTACCAGCTGTTGCTTCTTCCTCCAGCTGTTCGACTGGATACCAGGCTCTCAGTCCCCACCGGTTTTCGCCAAGAGAGTAAAAGCGGCCATCAATATTTAAGTCTGTATAAAACTGGCCAACATTTGCTCTTAACTGCTCATCACTCAAGCTCTGGTATTCTTTGATTTTGTCTACCATCTCTTGAAAAGATATAGGCTGCTTGCTTCCTTCCAGGATCGCGTAGGCTATTTCAATCATGGACATTTCCTGTAATTCTTCTTTTGACAATTGGTTTAAATCCACATCCGCACTTCCCTTCTCTATTTACACACTCTCGCAGAGTAAAAAAGGCCATATTCCTCATTATAAATAAACACGTTCTCATTATGCCATAATTATGTAATGATTTCTGCTTTTTTTTCGGGTGGTTCTTCCTCTGTAAGAAATTCTTCCGGTTCGTCAAATCGGGATCGCCGCTTTTTTGCTCTTGGTTTCATCTCCCTGTAGGCCAGGTAGAATAAAAATACTGAAAAAGAGAGAAAAGGAATAGCTCCTAACTGAACTTGATACAACCATGAGGCAGCAATGACACAGACCACTATCCATGCAATTTGTCTTACTCGCTTCATTGCCTCACGCCCTCTCTTTTATCTCTCTCTATTGTATACCGATATGTGAATATTACAAAAGAAAACTTCTTCAATTCCTCTCCAATAATTGTAAATGGCTTTTATTAAGTAAACTACCCTTTTTGTGTAAAATTTAACCGTAAGGGGCGAAAAAAGCCGCAAGAAAAACCTTTTCTTTGCGGCTTCTTCCTTACATATTCCTTCTGTACTGACCACCCACCTCGTACAGTGCATTAGTGATTTGGCCAAGGCTCGCCGACCGAACCGTTTCCATCAATTCGGCAAAAATGTTCCCGCCGCTGACAGCTGTTTCTTTCAATCGTTTCAGCGCTTCCTGTGCTTGCTGTTCGTTCTCTTGCTGGAAGCGGCGAAGCTCACTGATTTGATGCTCCTTCTCTTCCTTTGTTGCCCGAGCCAGCTCCATGCTATCCAGCTCCTCTTCGGAAGGCGGGTTCGGATTTAAATACGTGTTCACTCCGATGATCGGCAGCTCTCCCGTATGCTTCAGCATTTCATAATGCATGGATTCCTCCTGAATTCTTCCTCTTTGATACTGGGTTTCCATAGCACCGAGCACGCCTCCCCGATCATTAATCCGCTCGAACTCCTCCAGCACGGCCTCTTCAACAAGGTCGGTAAGCTCCTCTACTATAAAGGAACCTTGCAGCGGATTTTCATTTTTGGATAGGCCGTGCTCCTTTGTGATAATCAGCTGAATAGCCATAGCTCGCCGTACAGACTCCTCTGTTGGTGTCGTGATAGCTTCATCGTATGCATTCGTGTGAAGTGAGTTGCAATTATCCTGCAGTGCCATCAGCGCTTGAAGCGTGGTGCGGATATCATTAAAGTCAATCTCTTGTGCATGCAGAGAGCGGCCGGATGTTTGAATATGATACTTCAGCTTTTGCGACCGCTCGTTCGCTCCATACTTCTCACGCATGGCAACCGCCCAAATGCGGCGGGCGACACGGCCAATCACTGTATATTCCGGATCAAGTCCGTTAGAGAAAAAGAAAGACAGATTTGGGGCAAATTCGTCAATCGGCATGCCGCGGCTTAAATAATATTCTACGTACGTAAAGCCGTTTGCCAGCGTAAACGCCAGCTGCGAGATTGGGTTCGCACCCGCTTCTGCAATGTGATAGCCTGAAATAGAAACAGAATAATAGTTACGAACCGAATGGTCAATAAAGTATTGCTGAATATCGCCCATCATGCGAAGCGCAAATTCAGTCGAGAAGATACACGTGTTTTGCCCTTGATCCTCCTTCAGAATGTCCGCCTGCACAGTGCCCCGAACAGTTTTCAAGGTTTGTTTCCGCACTTCTGTGAATTCTTCCACAGTTAAGGTGCGGCCGAGCTCTTCTTCTTTCTTCTTCACCTGCTGATCAATAGCCGTATTCATAAACATAGCCAGAATAATAGGCGCAGGCCCGTTAATCGTCATAGATACCGACGTAGAAGGATGACAGAGATCAAAGCCAGCATACAGCTTTTTCATATCCTCAAGCGTACATATACTAACGCCGCTCTCCCCTACCTTGCCATAAATATCAGGACGGTGATCCGGGTCTTCCCCGTACAAAGTAACGGAATCAAAAGCGGTACTCAAGCGCTTGGCCTCATCATCCTTAGATAAATAGTGGAAACGGCGGTTCGTCCGCTCAGGTGTTCCTTCGCCGGCAAATTGACGTTTCGGATCTTCCCCTTTCCGCTTGAACGGGAATACTCCAGCTGTGTAAGGAAAAGAGCCCGGCACATTTTCTTTATATACCCAGCGCAAAATCTCTCCGTAATCCACAAATTTAGGCAGCATAACCTTCGGAATATCTAGACCGGATAAACTTTTGGAAGTCAGCTCGGTCACAATCTCTTTGCCCCGAATCGTTGTGACATACTGAGAACCAGCATACTTTTCTTTGAGCTCTGCCCAGCCAGCCAGCACACGCTTCGATTCTGCTGAAAGCCGCTCCTCCACAGAAGCTTTCAGCTGTTCAAGCGAAGCAACCACTGCTTGCTCTGCTCCGGTCGCTCTTGCTTCTTCAAGCGCTCCCTCTAGCTGAAAGAAGCGGCGGGCAATCTGTACCTGTTCATCCGCTTTCTCGTGATAGCGGCGGACAGTATCAGCGATCTCTCTTAAATAATAGCGGCGGTCGTTCGGAATGATGACATTTTGTTTTTCAACATCTACTTCCTTCGAAAAGGAGACCTTCCAGTTGGTCCCAGCTTTTTCATTGATTTTTTCAATTAAGGCTGCGAACAATGCATTGGTGCCCTGGTCATTAAACTGGCTCGCAATCGTTCCGTATACCGGCATTTGATCAAGTGGAACATCAAACAGCTGACGGCTCCGCTGATATTGCTTTTGCACTTGGCGCTTGGCGTCCTCGGATCCTTTCTTTTCAAATTTATTAATCACAACGAGATCTGCGTAATCCAGCATGTCAATTTTCTCAAGCTGGGATGGTGCCCCGAACTCGCTGGTCATGACATATAGTGACAAGTCTGCAATCTCTATAATTTCAGCGTCCCCTTGGCCAATGCCGCTCGTTTCTACAATAATAAGGTCATAGCCAGCAGCTTGCACGACAGCAATAGCATCCTTCAAAGCAAGAGATACTTCAGATCGGGAATTACGTGTAGCAAAGCTTCTCATAAATACGCGGTCAGGGAAGATGGCGTTCATCCGAATGCGGTCGCCAAGAAGAGCCCCGCCTGTCTTCTGCTTCGTCGGATCCACAGACAGCACAGCTATTTTCTTATCAGGAAGCTCATTAAGAAAACGACGGATCAGCTCATCTGTCAGCGAGCTCTTCCCTGCGCCGCCTGTACCTGTAATACCGACGACTGGCACCTGTCTGCCCAGCGTCCGCACCTGCTCAAAGAGCGAAGCGGCCGCTTCCTTGGCTTTCTCGTCAGCCTCCACCTGGTTTTCTGCTAGAGAGATTAGCTTGGCTACTGTGTTCGCCTTGCCTGAAATTAACGCCTCTTGTTCTTCTTTCCATTGGAAGGCTTCGGAAACCGTCGGGAAATCACATTCCTTGATCATTAAATCAATCATCCCCTGCAGCCCTAGGAGACGGCCATCTTCAGGCGAGAAAATACGAGCAATCCCATAATCATGCAATTCCTTTATTTCCCGAGGAATAATGACGCCTCCTCCGCCTCCGTAAATACGAATGTGGGGAGCGCCTTTTTCCTTCAATAAATCATACATATACTTAAAGTATTCTACGTGACCACCCTGGTAAGACGAGATGGCGATCCCTTGCACATCCTCCTGAATGGCAGCCTGCACTACTTCCTCTACAGAGCGATTGTGACCTAAATGGATCACTTCAGCGCCGCTTGACTGCAAAATGCGGCGCATGATGTTAATGGAAGCATCGTGCCCATCAAAGAGACTAGAAGCTGTTACAAACCGAACATGGTGTACGGGTTTATAAACCTCTACAGTCTGACTCATAGCGAACCTCCTTATTATTCTGCTTTGTAGCCGTTCATTCCTGAAAACAACAGATCCGTCTGCAGATCAATATACTCATCAAGCGTAAAGGTCTTCTGTAATGTCCAGCGCCGGAAGCCCCACATTTGTCCTTGCACAAAAATATTTTGAGCAAGCATGTGAATCGCTCGGCTGCTCATTTGAAGCTCTTTATTCTCAACGCAGCGGCGGATCAGCTTTTCAAACATACTGACCATATCCATCTCTTTTTTCAGCACATATGGCAGCGCATCCTTTGAAAGCGACTTGGCTTCCTGATACATAACAAGCACCTCATCCTGCAGGTCATTCATGACGTTAAAATAATAGGCAATGCCAAGCTTTAAGCTTTCAAGAGTCCCTTCCTCGAGGTCTATCCGCTGCAAGCGGTCCTTTACCTGATCGTAAATGCTGTCACACACCAGATACAGAATATCTTCCTTCGTCCGAATATATTCGTAGAGTGTACCGATGCTAAAACCTGCTTCTTTAGCAATCTCTCTTGTTGTCGTTCGGTGATAGCCCTTCTCTTTAAAGAGAGTGACCGCCGCCTTGATCATTTCAGCCCGCCTTTTTTCAATCAATTGTTCATCCTTCACAGAGGCATGCACTGTTTTCCTTGTACCATTCAATTCGATCACCCGCCTTTTGTAGAAGGACACGTCGGCTCATCTGTTTACTTTGTCAGCATTCTAGAGATGACTAGCCGCTGTATTTCCTGTGTCCCTTCATAGATTTGTGTAATTTTTGCATCCCGCATATAGCGCTCTACCGGATACTCCTTCGTATAACCATAACCGCCAAAGACCTGGACAGCTTCAGTCGTCACCTTCATCGCTGTGTCACCTGCCATCAGCTTTGCCATTGCCGAGGCTTTGCCGTACGGAAGCTGATTGGATTCTAGCCAAGCTGCCTGGTATGTAAGCAGGCGGGATGCTTCTATAGCCGTAGCCATATCGGCCAGCTTGAACGAAATCCCCTGATTGGCAGCAATCGGCTTGCCAAACTGCTTTCTCTCCTTTGCATACTCGACCGACGCATCAAGCGCACCTTGAGCGATGCCTACAGCCTGGGCAGCGATGCCATTACGGCCGCCGTCAAGTGTCTTCATCGCTATTTTAAAGCCTTCTCCTTCTGACCCGAGCACATTTTCCTTCGGTACCCGGCAGTCCTCAAACACAATTTCCGTTGTGGTCGAAGAGCGGATGCCCAGCTTATCTTCCTTCTTGCCGACTGAAAAGCCAGGAAAGTCCTTCTCAATGATAAAAGCTGTTGTGCCATGCTGCTTGGAGGATGGATCCGTTAAGGCAAAGACGATATAGATGTCGGCTACTCCACCGTTTGTGATAAAAATTTTTGACCCGTTTAAAATATACTCATCGCCTTCTAAGCGAGCCGTAGTCTTCATGCTGCCTGCATCCGACCCCGAACCAGGTTCTGTCAGTCCGTACGCTCCGATCTTCTTTCCCTGTGCCATCGGCTTTAAATACTTCTGCTTTTGCTCTTCTGTGCCAAATGTGTAAACCGGCCAGCCAGCGAGTGATGTATGGGCAGATAGCGTGACTCCCGTCGAGGCACAGACACGCGACAGTTCTTCTACCGCAATACAATAGGCTAAGTAATCGCTGCCAATGCCGCCGTATTCTTCGGGCCACGGAATGCCTGTCAGGCCGAGGTCTGCCATCTTGTCAAAAATCCCCCGATCAAACCGGGATTCTTCATCGCGCTCTGCAGCTGTTGGTTCTACCTCGTTTTTTGCAAAGTCGCGCACCATTTTACGGATCATTTCATGTTCTTCTGTTAACTGAAAGTTCATCTTATTCTCCCCTTTATCGCAGTAGATGCTTACTGATTACTATCCTTTGTATCTCGCTTGTTCCCTCATAAATTTCCGTTATTTTGGCATCGCGGAAAAACCGCTCCACCGCGTATTCTTTCGTGTATCCGTAGCCGCCATGAATTTGGACAGCTTCAATGGCTGTATCCACAGCTGTTTTCGATGCATGCAGCTTAGCCATCGATGCTTCCTTTCCGCACGATTTGCCCTGTGTGCGAAGGTCAGCTGCCCGATAGACAAGCAGCCTGGCCGCTTCTATATTTGCCGCCATATCAGCCAGCTTAAAGGCGATCGCCTGCTGGCTGGCAATCGGCTGGCCAAATTGCTTTCGCTCTTTTGCATATTGCACAGACTCCTTAAAAGCAGCCTCTGCAATGCCAAGTGCCTGAGCTGCAATCCCAATGCGTCCCGCGTCCAGATTAGCCATCGCGATCTTGAAGCCTTCTCCCTCCCTGCCAAGCAGCTGGGATGCTGGAATGTTCATATCTTCAAAGGCTAGCTGTACAGTACGCGAACCGTGCAGCCCCATTTTATTTTCATCTTTTCCTATAACTAGCCCTGGGGTCCCTTTTTCCACAATAAAGGCAGAGATTCCCTTGCTTCCTGCCGACGGATCAGTGGAGGCAAACACGATATACGTGTCAGCTGCCCCTCCGTTCGTAATGAATACCTTCGACCCGTTGATCGTATAACTGTCTCCCTGTTTCACGGCCCTTGTCTTTAAGCCAGCCGCATCGGAGCCGGCACCTGGCTCTGTTAAGCAAAATGCTCCTAAGTACTCTCCGCTGGCCAGCTTCGGAATATATTTTTTCTTCTGTTCATCGGTACCGAAATATAGAATTGGATTCGTCCCAACAGATGTGTGTACAGATAAAATGACGCCCAGCACCGCGCTGACCTTTGACAGCTCATGTATAGTCAGAATGTAAGAAGTGAAATCCATATTGCTGCCCCCATACTCCTCGGGGATGGTCATGCCCATCAGGCCGAGTTCTGACATTCTCTTAAGGAGTTCATGCGGAAACTCTCCCTTTTCCATTCGCTCAATAAATGGTGCTGCTTCCTTCTCTGCAAAGTCCCTCACCATTTGCTGTACCATCTGCTGCTCTTGTGAAAATCGCAATTCCATCTCGATCCCTCCTGCTGTTTAATTAAATGCTTTCATCGTATATGTAGAAACCGCGTCCTGATTTCTTGCCGAGCCATCCTGCCTTTACATATTTTCGGAGCAGCGGACATGGCCGGTACTTATCATCTCCAAAGCCATCATGCAATGTTTCCATGATGTACAGGCACGTATCCAAGCCAATAAAGTCAGCAAGAGTGAGCGGTCCCATCGGGTGATTCATCCCAAGCTTCATTACCTCATCAATGGCTTCCTTTGTTGCCACCCCTTCATACAGCGTATATATTGCTTCATTTATCATCGGCATAAGTACCCGGTTAGAGACAAAGCCTGGAGAATCATTGACCTCCACCGGAACTTTAGAGAGCGCATGGGTTAAATCTTCAATGGTTTGGTATACTTCATCAGCAGTTGCTAATCCGCGGATGATCTCTACTAACTTCATAACAGGGACTGGATTCATAAAGTGCATGCCAATCACCTTTTCCGGCCGGTTAGTCGCTGCAGCAATTTCTGTAATTGGCAAGGAGGAGGTATTTGTTGCCAAAATTGCATGCTCTGGAACAATCGCATCCAGGTTAGAGAAGATTTTGCATTTCACGTTGATATTTTCAACAGCTGCCTCAATCACAAGGTCTGCCTCTTTTGCATCCTGCAGATCTGAGGATGGGAGGAGGCGACTGATCACAGCATCCTTCTCCTCGTTTGTCATCCGTTCTTTCTTTACTTGTCGAGAGAGATTTTTATCGATGCCTTCTATGCCCTTTCTTACAATCTCCGGCTTTAAGTCATTGAAAATCACTTCATAGCCCGCTTGTGCACACACCTGAGCAATTCCTGATCCCATTTGTCCAGCACCAATTACCATAATTTTTTTGATTGTCATTTCTTTCCCTCCTTGTGTGTATCCATCCTTAAAAGAATGGGCAGGTATTTCTGCTTCACCATATGCTTGCCGGCACCTGCCTGTGTCTTTCGAGTTTGCTTTATATGTATGGGCTGGAGCACCCGAAACCTCCCCAGCGTCAGAATGCCGGCTTTAGTAAACTACACTTCAATCATGACGGCGTCTCCCTGGCCGCCTCCGCTGCATATCGCGGCGATACCAATACCGCCCCCTCTTCTTCTGAGCTCGTAGGCGAGTGTCAAAATAATTCTTGCGCCGCTGGCTCCGATTGGATGCCCAAGCGCAATGGCTCCTCCGTTGACATTTACTTTCTCCGCATCAACGCCTGCAATCTGGCCGCTGGCAAGCGCAACCGCTGCAAATGCTTCATTAATTTCAAATAGATCGATATCCTGCAGTGATTTACCGGTTTTCTTCAAGAGCTTGTTAATCACAAGACCCGGTGTTTGTGGGAATTTACTTGCTTCTACTGCTACCTCGGCGTGGGCAAGAATCGTTGCCAGCGGCTGCTTCCCTTCCTTCTCCGCCCGCTCTGCGCTCATTAACAGAAGAGCGCCGGCGCCATCGTTAATACCCGGTGCATTGCCGGCCGTAATGGTGCCATTCTTGTCGAAAGCTGGACGAAGTTTTGCCAATGTCTCTCTGCTTGTGTCTTTGCGGGGTGCTTCATCCTTCTCTACTATCACCGGCTCTCCTTTACGCTGAGGCACCTCTACTGCTACAATTTCTTCAGCCATGCGTCCTTCTTCCATAGCGGCGACTGCTTTTTGATGACTTCTCACTGCCCACTCATCCTGCTCTTCTCTGGACAAGTTGAACTCTTCCGCCGTTTCGTTTCCATAGGTCCCCATGTGAACCCCTGTAAAGCTGCATGACAGGCCATCATGGATCATCAAGTCCACAACGGACGCATCGCCCATTCTAAGGCCCCATCTTCCTTTCGGGAGAGCATACGGAACGTTTGACATGGATTCCATCCCGCCAGCTACGATGATCTCCCCGTCACCTGCCCTGATAATCTGGTCTGCGAGCGTGACACTGCGCATCCCTGAAGCGCATACTTTGTTAATTGTTTCTGTCTTTACTTCCCAAGGAATGCCTGCTTCTCTCGCTGCTTGCCGTGAAGGAATTTGCCCCTGTCCGGCTTGAAGAACATTTCCAAAAATCACTTCCTCCACCTGCTCGGGCTGTACTCCTGACCGTCTTAACGCCTCTTTAATGGCTGCTCCGCCAAGCTGTGAGGCCGTTAATGCACTCAGGCTGCCGCCAAACTTTCCGATAGGTGTACGTGCTCCTTCAACAATCACTGTCTTCGTCACACTTTTCTCCTCCTCTTTTTCAAAACTCGTCTTGCTTCCTTCTGACTGAACGTTCGCTCAATGGCTCGCCAAACAATTAGACAGCTTCTTAGCTATATAGAAAACTGCCGGGCAAGCTGAAGAGAAAAAGAGAGGAACTCCTCTCTTTTTCTCTATTCATTTTTTAAAGATTATCAGCTTCTGCAGAAGCCATTTCAGCTACCGCTTCCTTCTCTGGCTCTTTTACGCTGTCTTTTTCTGTCGGCTCCCCTTCCGGTGGACCATCTGCCTTGCGTATACCAATAACGGATTTCTCCAGAAGCTCCGCTACATCATAAGTAGAAATCGTGTCCTCTACTTCCTTCGCTTTCGTTCCGTCCGTGAGCATAGTTAAACAGTACGGACAGCCTGAGCTGATCACAGACGGATTCACGGCTAAAGCCTGCTCGGTCCGTGCCACGTTAATGCGATGCCCTGTGTCCTCTTCCATCCACATCAGACCGCCGCCTGCCCCGCAGCACATACCATCCTGACGGTTCCGCTCCATTTCAGCCAGCTTCACACCTGGAATTGCTTTTAAGATCTCCCTCGGCGGATCATACACATCGTTATAGCGGCCAAGGTAGCATGAGTCATGGAAGGTAATCGTTTCATTCACTGGATATTGCGGCACAAGCCGCCCTTCCTTAACAAGCTGGTCCAGCAGCTCTGTATGGTGATAAACTTCTGCTTTAAAGCCTAAATCCGGGTATTCATTTTTAAAAATGTTATAAGCATGCGGATCAATCGTTACAATTTTCTGAACGTTGTTTTTCTCAAATTCTGCAATGTTGGCAGTCGCCAGCTCCTGGAACAAGAATTCATTGCCGAGACGGCGCGGCGTGTCGCCGGAATTCTTCTCTTTGTTGCCGAGAATAGCAAACTTCACTCCCGCTTCATTCAACAGTCTGGCAAAGGAAAGAGCAATTTTTTGGCTGCGGTTATCAAACGCACCCATAGAGCCGACCCAAAGCAAGTACTCGAATTCTTCTCCTGCTTTCTTCAGTTCTTTTACTGTCGGTACATGAACATCTTCACGAAGGCTGCGCCAGTTTTCTTTTTCCTTTCGATTTAACCCCCATGGATTGCCCTGGCGTTCAATGCTTTGCATCGCACGCTGAGCTTCCGGGTCCATTTTCCCCTCCGTTAAAACAAGATATCGACGAAGGTCAATGATTTTATCGACGTGTTCGTTCATCACTGGACACTGATCCTCACAGTTACGGCAAGTCGTGCAAGCCCAGATTTCCTCTTCCGTAATGACATCACCAATTAGGCTAGGATTATAGAGGTCAGCTGCTGTTTCTTCCTGAGCCAGTGCCAGCTGGTTTCCTTTTGTATCAGAAAAGGCGAAGGCTGGTACCCAAGGCTGCTTAGATGTCACAGCCGCACCTGTGTGCGTAAGATGATCGCGAAGCTTCACAATTAAATCCATCGGCGACAGCATTTTTCCTGTTCCAGTAGCTGGACACATATTCGTACAGCGACCGCATTCTACACAGGCATAAAAGTCGATCATCTGCAGCTGATTAAATTCCCGGATGTTCCCCACCCCAAATGATTCCTTCGTTTCATCTTCAAAATCAATCGGCTTTAACGTGCCTGGACGGTCCAGTCGGTGAAAATACACATTAGCGGGTCCGAAAATCAAATGCGCATGCTTTGACTGCGGCACGTACACAAGGAAGGCCAGCAGCACAAGCAGGTGAACCCACCAGGAAACATAGAAGAAAGCAACCGCTGCATTTGTGCCTATCCATGAAAAGCTCACAGCAACAGCAGAGGCAACCGGTTCAAACCATGTCCAGCTGACATCGCTTCCCTGGTGCCAAACGAGCTCCATCCCGTTTCCGACTAACACAGAAACCATTAATAATCCGATAAAGATAAGAACGAGTCCATTCTTCCAACCGCGCTTCAAGCGGACAAGTTTTTCTACGTAGCGGCGATGGAAGGCCCATACAACAGCCACTAGAATCATCAATGTCACAAGCTCCTGGAAAAATTTAAAGCCCTCATACAGCGGCCCGAGCGGCAAGTGAGCTCCAGGCACAATGCCTTTGATAATGAAATCGATAGCACCAAGCTGTACAAGAATAAAGCCATAGAAGAACATGACATGAATAGCCCCGCTCTTCTTGTCTTTCAGCAGCTTCTTCTGCCCGAATACATACACCCAAATTTTCTCTAGCCGCTTCTTGACATCATTATCGAACTCTTGCTTCTGGCCTAGCTGAATATACTCGTAGCGTGTCTTTAATACGTAAGCGAATAAGTACACTCCGTAAGCGATTACAAGAACAGCGGCAAGCAAGTTAACCCACAACAAAGCGTTCATTCCCCGTTGCACTCCCCTCTTTCATGAATAAAGTTTACACTTTTCAGAATATTTATATTAGTTATATTATATTATGAACGAGCGTTCAGTCAACCATTAGTTTGTAATATAAAAAATATTCTATTTAGTTAGACTCTTTTTCCAAAAGAAAAGTCCTGCGATCCCCTTTGTTCTCGCAGGACTTTTTTCTTTTACATTTTTTCCGGGGCAGATACGCCAATTAACTGCAAAGCATTTTTCAGTGTAACCTGAACCGCTTGAATTAGTGCTAAGCGGGCCTCTGATAGCGGCTTGTTCTCCGCATCTAACACTTTTTCTGCATTATAAAAGCTATGGAAGGCAGCAGACAGCTCCTGAACATAATTCGTCATTCGGTGAGGAATGCGCTTTTCAGCTGCTTCCGCAATCGCTTGCGGGAAGTCACCGATTTTCTTTAACAGCTCAAATTCTTTCTCTGCTTTTAAAGGAGACAGGTCCGCCTGCTCGTTTACCGTTAAGTCTTGCTCTTCACCCTGGCGCAAAATGCTGCAAATGCGAGCATGAGCATATTGAGCATAGTACACCGGGTTTTCATTGGACTCGGACACGGCTAAGTCAAGGTCGAAGTCCATATGCGTATCCGAGCTTCTCATCGCAAAGAAGTAGCGGACAGCATCTAACCCTACTTCTTCCACAAGATCCCGCATCGTTACGGCTTTTCCTGTCCGTTTACTCATCTTCATTTTTTCACCGTTCTTATACAGGTGAACCAGTTGAATAATTTCTACTTCTAGCTGGTCAGGGTTGTAGCCAAGCGCTTCAACTGCCGCTTTCATCCGCGGAATATAGCCGTGATGGTCGGCCCCCCAAACATTGATGACCTTCTCAAATCCACGGTCAAATTTATCCTTATGATAGGCTAAATCTGGTGTTAAGTATGTGTAGCTGCCGTCATTCTTAATCAATACCCGGTCTTTGTCATCACCGAAAGCTGTAGAGCGGAACCAAACGGCCCCGTCCTCTTCATAAATATGACCCTTTTCACGCAGGGCAGCGAGCGCTTCATCGATTTTGCCGTTTTGGTAAAGAGAGGTTTCTGAATACCAAACATCGAACTTCACGCGGAAATCCTCCAAGTCCTTCTTCAGCTTCTCCATTTCATACTTCAAGCCGTACTCTCTAAACGTGTTAAAGCGTTCCTTCTCCTCCATATTCACAAATTTATCGCCGAATTCGTCCGCCAGCTTTTGACCAATCCCAACAATGTCTTGTCCATGATACCCGTCCTCCGGCATCTCCTTGTCATGGCCAAGCGCTTGGAAGTAACGAGCTTCTACCGATAAAGCCAGGTTATTAATTTGATTGCCGGCATCATTAATATAATATTCTCTCGTTACATCATAGCCTGCCTTGTCCAGTATGTTGCATAAGGAGTCACCGACTGAGGCACCGCGGGCATGCCCTAGATGCAGGTCTCCTGTCGGGTTAGCTGATACGAATTCCACTTGGACCTTTTCGTTATTTCCAGCATTTGTCCGGCCATAATCATCTCCTTCTCGGAGAACAACTGGAATCAAATCAGTCAAATAGCTGTTATCCATATAGAAGTTAATAAAGCCGGGACCAGCAATTTCAATCTTTTCAATTGAGGCTTTGGACGAATCAAAATGCGCGATGATATCATCCGCAATCGCACGCGGCGCTTTTTTGGCAATGCGAGCCAGCTGCATCGCCATGTTCGTTGAATAATCACCGTGCGCCTTCTCTTTCGGCACCTCTAATACGACAGCAGGCACCTCGGCCTCCTCTGCCAAGCCCGCCTTTAATACGGCCGCCTTGATCTCCGCCTTTAATGCCTCCTGAACCTTCTCTGCCACATTCATTTATTATTACCTCCTCATGAGTCTTTCGCGCTTTAAAGCAGCGGGGGTCTGTCCCCCACTACACTAAAGCAATAAAGCGTTGTGTTTATTTTTCGTTGAATTGAATTTCTAGGGAGTATTTGCCTACCGTTTGCTCTTGCACATGCAGGCTGTAGTCAATTTGAAACGTTCCCTTTAATGTCGATTCTCCGTATGTATGGCTGTGGGAAAGCTTCTTTGTTTCGGTTGTAATGGGTACGGAGCCTTGAGGAGTCGTGAAGGCACCGCCTAGTGCTTCCTCCCTGTGAAAAGGCAGGTTAATGTTCACTGCTCCGCTGCGTGAAATGGCAGCACGATCTTTAGAGAACTCAATCGTTGTATGGATAGAGCCTTCTTCCTGACGCTCTTCATATTCAAGAACATACAGCTGACCCTGCTCATAGAACTTTCCGGAAAGCATCATCTCATAAATGTCCTTTTGTCCTTCTTGCTCAACGCTCGATACTAAATGAATACTAACAGGAATATGTGCTTGCGTTTGTTTGATCAAGCTATTCACATCCTTTTAAAAATTCTTGTTATAACTTATTAAGTATAAAAATGTTTATATAAAATTGCAATGCGAAGTTCCTTTCATCGCCTGCTCTCTCTAAAAAGGGTAGGCTTCTCTTCTTGAATTCATACTTTCTGTCTTTCTTGAAGATTAAAGTGCCGGCACTTGTGGTACATCAATAAAAAAAGGATTGGAGCTGTTAATTATGGAACAAGAGAAGCATATTTATTATGTGGATCCTGCCAGTAGAGAAATGCTGCCGACATCAGATGCAAAAGGAAACTTCCGAATCGCTGTGACAGAGGAGGAAGCAGACTTTATTAGACAGATTCTTTCAGAAAACTACTCAGCCGAAGTAAGTACATTTGCCCGCGCCCATGTCCCATACCTTGATTATTCCATCGACCCCCAAGACGACCAGTACGACCGCTCACTCATTGCGATCTATGGCTTAATCTATAAATTTGGCGACGAGGAAGCTAGACATCACATTGACCAGATGGGAATTCTTGATAAATACCGCTTAAGTGAGAAAAAAGACTTTTAAATAAAGAACACCTCCAAGAGCAAGCTTGGAGGTGTTTCTTTGTTTACTTCATTTGATTGACGAGTCCCCAGCCAAGCAGTATTTCGCGAATCAGCTTGGAAGCCGTATTGGCTGTCTGTTCAGAGGCGTCATAAACCGGTGCGACTTCGACCAAGTCACCGCCAACCACATTTACATTTGAGTGAGCAATGGCGTGAATGGAGGCTAGAAGCTCTCTAGATGTAATGCCGCCTGCATCTACTGTACCTGTCCCCGGTGCATGTGCTGGGTCAAGCACATCAATATCAATTGTCACATACACAGGGCGTCCCGCAAGCTTCGGCAACACTTCCTTCAATGGTTCCAATACCTCAAATTTTGAAATATGCATGCCATTTTCCTTCGCCCATTCGAATTCTTCCTTCATCCCGGAACGAATACCGAACGAATATACATTTTGAGGGCCGATCAGCTCGGCAATTTTCCGGATAGGCGTCGAATGAGAAAGAGGCTCTCCCTCATACTCTGTGCGCAGGTCCGTATGTGCATCCATATGAATGATCGCCAGGTCTGGATACTTCTTCGCTACCGCCTTCATGACGGGCCAAGAAACAAGGTGCTCACCGCCCATGCCAAGCGGGAATTTGCCATCCTGCAATAAGCCGTCAATATAGTCTTCGATCAAGTTCAGACTTTTAGCGGGGTTTCCGAACGGAAGCGGAATATCGCCTGCATCAAAATAGCTGATTTCCTCTAACTCCCGGTCTAGATAAGGGCTGTATTCTTCCAGGCCGATGGATACCTCACGGATACGTCCCGGGCCGAAGCGTGAACCCGGCCGGTAGCTGACTGTCCAATCCATCGGCATGCCATACAGGACCACCTTGCAGTTTTCGTAGTCCTGCTGGGCGCCGATAAAAATGTTGCCTGAATAAGCTTCATCAAAACGCATAACCTTCCCACCTTTTCCTTACTCTGTTAAGTCTTTTACGAATTTAGGCAGTACGAACGAAGCTTTATGAAGCTCTTTCGTATAGTATTTCGTATCAATGTCATGGAATCGATCCTCTTTCACCTCAAGAGGATCATGTTTCTTTGATCCAATCGTAAACGTCCAGAGCCCGCTCGGATAAGTCGGAATGTTTGCTGTGTATAAGCGTGTAACAGGGAAGATTTCCTTCACGTCGCGCTGCACTTCACGAATTAAATCCGCTTTGAACCAAGGGTTATCCGTCTGTGCCACAAAAATGCCATCCTCTTTCAGTGCTTTGGCGATTCCCGCATAGAAGCCTTTTGTAAACAGGTTTACGGCTGGGCCAACAGGCTCCGTAGAGTCGACCATGATGACATCGTATTCATTCTCGCTGTTTGCAATGTGCATAAATCCATCATCCACTCGTACATCTACACGCTCATCCTCCAGCTTGCCAGCAATTTCCGGCAGGTACTTCTTGGAATATTCAATGACTTTGCCGTCAATATCTACAAGTGTCGCTTTCTTCACTTCAGGGTGCTTCAGTACTTCGCGAATAACCCCTCCATCGCCGCCGCCGACTACAAGGACGGTTTCCGGATTTGGATGAGTAAAGAGAGGAACATGAGCAACCATCTCGTGATAGACGAATTCATCTCTCTGTGACGTCATCACCATGCCATCTAGAAAGAGCATATTGCCCCACTCTTCTGTTTCAGCCATCTCCAAATATTGAAAATCCGTTTGCTCCGTATGAAGCGTCTGTTTAATTTTCATGGTAATGCCAAAGTTCTCTGTTTGTTTTTCTGTATACCATAGTCCGCTCATTTTCTTTCTTCCTTTCTGTAAAGGGTGTTCGGCTTGTGGTCAGCAGCGGCTGCCGTCCATTTGCACTGAGAAAAGTATAGACAAATTCCGCAAAAATTCAAGCGGTTTTTTTCCTTATTTGTCTAATCCATAGAAATATTCTCTCCTATGTTTAAAATGCCGGAAACTTTTTCATACTATTCATAATTATTCTTTACAAGGCAGGTAACCTCTATATGACAGTCATTACCCTGTCAGGCTATCGTAAAACAGTGAAATGGATACGTGCTTTTTTCTTTTTCGGTCTGTTTGCAGCGGCAGGGCTGCTCCTGCTACTTGGCATTGGCCTATTATCCATGAAGCTGTTAGGTAAGCCTGAAGTAGCCGTTCCGCAATCCACTCTATATTTCGCTAGTGACGGACAGGTCATCGGAGAAAACCATGCTGGCGAGAAAAGATACTGGGTCTCTCTTGACGAAGTATCTCCTCATTTAGTAGAAGCTACCCTGGCCGTCGAAGATAAAAAATTCTTTGAGCATCACGGTTTTGATATTAAACGGATCGCCGGCGCAGCATTAGCCGATATAAAGGCGATGGCAATGGTGCAAGGAGCCAGCACCATCACCCAGCAATACGCCCGCAACCTTTACCTTACCCATGACAAAACATGGAAACGGAAAATTCTTGAGGCAGTGTACACGCTTCGCATTGAAATGAGCTATTCAAAAGAGGAAATTTTAGAAGGGTATTTAAATACGATTTATTACGGTCATGGTGCCTATGGCATTGAAGCCGCCAGCCAATTCTATTTTGGGAAAAAAGCCAGCGAGCTGACACTTGCAGAGGCTAGTATGCTTGCAGGCATTCCAAAAGGCCCTTCCATTTACTCACCGCTTGCTTCTTTATCGAAAGCGAAAGAGCGTCAAGGTGTTATTTTGCGTGAAATGGAAAAAGGCGGCGCAATCACATCAGCCCAGCGTCAATCAGCCTACGCCACGGCGCTCCATGTGGTTGGAGAACACCCGCATGAGGATGCAGAAACGGCACCTTACTTTCGAAATGCCGTTCAACGGATACTCGCTGACAAGCTCGGCATGGACGAACAAACCATCGCACTCGGCGGCTTACGTATTTACACAACATTGAACACAGAGCATCAAAAGGCAGCTGAAGAGGCGGTTAAACAGGTCATTAGTGAAGAGTCAGACATACAGCCTGCTTTCGTGGCGATCTCACCAAACACGCATTATGTTACAGCGCTCGTCGGAGGAAAAGATTTTACAGAAAGCTCCTATAACCGGGCCGTTCAAGCGGTGCGCCAGCCTGGCTCTACATTTAAGCCGCTTCTCTATTATGCGGCTCTGGAAAATGGCTTCACTCCGGCAACCCGCCTAAAAAGCGAGAAAACAACCTTTGAATATGACAATGGCCACGGAATTTATAAACCAAGCAACTTTAACCATCGCTATGCAGATGAAGACATTACAATGGAACAGGCACTTGCTGTCTCAGACAATATTTACGCTGTGAAAACGAACTTGTTTTTAAAGCCCGAGACGCTTGTAGATACCGCCAAGGAGTTTGGCATTTCGACTCCGTTAAAGCCTGTTCCCTCGCTGGCACTCGGCACATCTGGTGTCCGCGTGCTGGATATGGTTAACGCCTACGCCACCATCGCGAACGGCGGACAATATACGGAGCCCGTTTTCATTACCCGGGTAGAAGATGTGGACGGCAATGTGATTTACGAACATGCAGCTGATGAGGAGCCTCGCTTCGACAAGAAACAGACAGCTGTTCTCACTCACATGATGACAGGCATGTTTGATGAAACGCTCAGCAGCTATGCCAGTGTGACAGGGGCCTCCATTGCCAAGAATATGACACGCCCTTATGCGGGGAAATCTGGATCCACAGCCTATGATTACTGGATGATCGGCTTTACCCCGCAGCTGGCTGCCGGTATCTGGACTGGATACGACAATGGGCAGGAGATCACAAAAGCTGAAGAAAAAGGGTACGCCAAAAAGGTATGGGTACAGTTTATGGAGAAAGCCCATACCGGTCAGCCCGTGAAATACTTTCCGAAACCAAAGGGCGTTCTTGCCCTGGATGTCAATCCAGAAAACGGAAAGCTTGCGACCGAACACTGTCCAGTCTCCAGAAAAATGTACTTCGTTGAAGGAACGGAGCCTGAGGAATATTGCACTGATCACTTGCCGGAAGAAAAGGAAATGAAAAAGCAAAAGAACGAAGACAGCTGGCTCAAGCGGCTTCTCCCTTTCTATTAAAAGGAATAAACAACAAAGAGAAACGCCCCGGGTGTGCGGCCCGGGGCGTCTTTCTGTCCTAGTTTATGCAGTTCATGCATTACTTCAAGTGTACTTTTTTTCTAGTTATTGGGCAAGATGTGAACAACTTTTTCGAAAATTGTTCACTTTTTGTTCACCAAACAGGAAATTAACGGATAATTATTCCGCTAGTCCTTCTTTGAGTTCCTCAGAGGAGCGATTCCACACCTCCTCATTATGGCCCCGCAAGAAATCCTTCAATATCTTCTTAGAAGGGGCATCCATGTGATCCACAATAATATGTCCCTTTAGTGACTTGTCCATGCGGTTGACGTGCTCAGGAAGCGACTTGTAGCCTCTGCGCTTTTCGCGGTTAACTGTCATTTCACAAGCAGTCACACCTGTATAGAAAGGGCCTTCCGCTCCTTGGTCAATGGTGACCCAGACAAGCCAGAACGGCTTAGCTCCCTCCGGCACTTCCTCTTTGTTCGGAAGAAATTTAATTCCCTTCTCAACGGCGCTGCGGGCATGCATGGCACCAATATCAATAAAGGCTTCTCCCTCTTCTACATCTATAAAGACCGGGGATACATTCTCTAGAGACAGTGCCCCCTTTCCAAAGCCTTTGTGGCCATCTGTTGGATCATTTTTAATAATATTGAATTGGACTTTTTTCTTCTTCTCCATACAAACTCCTCCTTTCTCCAGCTATGCTTAGCCGAACAACGTAGCAAATATCATATTAAAGCCTTGAATAATAGAAGGTAAAGCTACGCTGAAAATAGGTTGTATCGTGTATTGGTATAAGGGGGTAATAGCAATGATGAGAAAAATCAAGGTGCCGTACTGTTCATACTGCGTCATTTTTATCCTCGTTCGAGCAGGTACCAAATCTTCTACAATCCGGTAGCCGTCGAGCGGCGGGAGAGGCAGCAGATTAAACACAAACAGCACAATATTCAACCACACCATCATGTTAAGCAAATCAATAAGAAATGGCGGGAGGCCGGAACCAACAGCAAAAAATAAAACACCGTAAGCAATAGCTGCAACCAGGAAGTTGCTTAAAGGACCAGCCAATGAAACTAATACACCAGCAAGCCTGGGGTTTTGAAAATTTCTGCGGTTCACCGGCACAGGGCGTGCCCAGCCAAACCCGGCAATCAAAATCAAAATTGTACCGATCGGATCAAGGTGCTGAACGGGATTAAGCGTCAGCCTGCCTTGGTCTTTTGCCGTATTGTCCCCGAATTTGTAAGCCACATAGGCATGCGCAAACTCATGCAGGGTGAACGCCACGATCAGCGTAATTACAACAAAAGGCAATTCCTTCAATGAAAAAGCTAAAAAACTCTCCAAATAATAAACCCCTTTTTCTAGAATTGTACCTCATTTTCTCTCTATTTAAAAAAATGCTGATTTTCCTCGTCGTTATGTTGCCTGTCCTTCTGGAAAAGCATACAATTACCTTGCAGCTATATGAACATTGTATGGAAAGGAGCAGTCAATCATGCCTTACGTCACAGTGAAAATGCTAGAAGGACGCACAGAGGAGCAAAAGAAAGCTCTTGTTGAAAAAGTAACCGACGCGGTCACCGAAACAACAGGTGCTTCTAAAGAAGCAGTCGTTGTATTCATTGAAGAGATGTCTAAAAATCACTATGCAGTTGCCGGCAAACGCCTAAGCGACAACTAAGCAGGACGCTGCCGTCTTTTACAGCCAAGCAGCCTTACTGGCTCCATCCGGTATTAGAAGACGGCACGTACTGCTTTTTTAATTGTTCAATATACTCATATGCTTCAGCAATCTCCTCTTTTGTGTACCGCTGTTTTCTTTTCAAGGTAAAGATCTTATCCTCTACTTCTTCATACGGAAGCGTATCAAAATATAGCACGGTTGAAACAAGTTCTAGAAAACGGGCACTTTGACCGTTCATATCTATCACCGCTCCCTCCAACTGCGGCATGACAACCTCTGAGTGGGTAAGGAAGGCTTTCCCTTCTTCCGTCAGTGTATAGCGATACTGATAATATCCACCCTTCTTCTCACGGATTTCATGAAGAAACCCCATGTTGCACAGCTCTTCTACCCGTAAGGTAAGCTCCTCCGAGTAAGGTCCGTAAAAATGAAACTCAAACTTCTCCTGGAAAGGAAAAGAAAGCTTCTTTGCAATATAAATCATTTTTTGCAATTTCTTTCGTCCGATAATTTCTTCGCAAGCAGAAAACGCCCCCACTAGTTTTGCATGCTCTTTTAATAACATTATTCAACCCCACTTTATTGTCCCAATGTTTATCTTTGCACTAAATATCTAAGAGACTGCGAATCTGACGCTTGATGTTACGTTTGGTGGATCCGTCCTTTAAAAAGTCAGCCGGGAAATACAGCTTATGATCCGTCCGTCTCTTCCCTGAAATTGCATCTACAATACTCGATTCCCTTGATAATTCGCGAAGTTCGTCCTGGTTCGTCATCAAGTAAATCGGCAATCGCTCCTCTTCTTCTCCTGGACGGTAAAAGTCATACGGCAAATCAGAGGAGGAATCAAATACAAGGTAATACTCCGGATCAATATCCGCTTTCTTAAACAGCGCCTCAAGCTCGCTATGCTTGCGGTACTCTTTCGCTGGATCAAACTCTACATACTTAAACAAATTACGATTCACAAAACGACGGCATAAGTCGCTCAAGATCGGGTCCTTCTCCTCCTGCCAAACCTGGAAGTAAAACAGCATAACGGATTCATCCAGCTTTAAGTAATCCTGCAAGGTAAACTGGCCTTTGAAAATTGACTCGAAATGAAGCGGCTTATATGTAAAGGAATACCCTTGGGCCCCCAGTTCTTTGGCCCGGTGCAAAATCTTAGACAACAGCACCTCAGCGCTTCGGGTAACCGGATGGAAATACACCTGCCAATACATTTGGTAGCGGCTCATAATATAGTCCTCTACCGCATGCATGCCGCTCTGTTTGAATACGACCTGATCCTCACGGGGGCGCATAACCCGCAAAATCCGCTCCATGTCAAAGTGGCCATAGCTGACACCGGTGAAATACGCATCTCGCTGCAGATAATCCATACGGTCCGCATCAATCTGGCTTGAAATCAGGCTGACGACCAGCTTATTATCATGTGTTTTGCCAATCACTTCTGCTACTTGCTTCGGAAAATCGGGATCTACCTTTGATAGTACTTCATTCACTTCTGTATCTCCCAGGATGATTTGCTTCGTAAATTCCTCGTGGTCTACGTGGAAGACCTTCTCAAAGGAATGTGAAAAAGGCCCATGCCCCACATCATGCAGCAAAGCTGCGCATAAGGATAAAAGCCGGTCCTCCTTGTTCCATTGCGAACGCTCCCTGAATACATCATCCACGATGCGCCGGACAATCTCATAGACACCAAGCGAATGATTAAACCGGCTGTGCTCAGCCCCATGAAAGGTTAAGTAGGTCGTACCGAGCTGACGAACCCTTCTTAAGCGCTGAAACTCCTTCGTTCCAATCAAATCCCATATGACCAGGTCGCGGACGTGAATATAGCGATGAACAGGGTCTTTAAACACCTTCTCTTCTTTCAGCTTTCTTCTTGAATATTCCATTCTGTACCCCCATTCGAACTCCATCATGCTCTTATTATAACCAAAATTGTGAGGATAGCAGGAAGAAATCCATTACTTTTTGCATATAGTAGAAGAAAGAGATAAAAGTCATCTGTCTATTCATCAGTTGCGAAATAAAAAATCACCTTATCCAAAAGGCGGCAGGTGATTAATATTATTTCTTCAGCTTTTTCATAATCTTTTCCATTAGTTCGTCTTCCGTCAATGCGGCAACAGGACGGTTATTCACAAATGTAAATGTTTTCTTGCGGCCTGGTCCACAATAAGACTGGCAAGCAATATCAATTTTTGCCTCAGGATCGATCCCTTTCAGCTTTGGCACAAGAGTTTTCAAGTTAACTGCCTGACAGTCATCACAAACTCGAAATTCATTTGCCATCTATCATACAATCCTTTCTTTAAGAAGGTAAGACTACACGGTATTTTACCTTGAAATATTTCTGTTGGCAAGATACCATCCTGCGAACAGAGAGCAGTCTAACCGTTAAACAGGGAAACTAGCAGAAAAAAATTATTTTTTCATATTGGTATAAATCTATCGTATTTAGAACATGCTGTCAGTAAGGAATCTTTAATAAACTAAGGAGTGAGATCCATTGAAAAACAGACAGGATGCTTGGTCAGAAGAAAATGATTTATTGCTAGCGGAAACCGTTCTTCGTCACGTGCGTGAAGGAAGTACACAGTTAAATGCGTTTGAGGAAGTCGGGGATAAATTAAACCGCACCTCTGCTGCCTGCGGCTTTCGCTGGAATGCAGTGGTTCGTCATCAATATGAGAAGGCTTTAGCTCTTGCGAAAAAACAGCGAAAGCAGCGTAACCGCCTGCTCGGCAAGGAGCAGGGCGGGAAGAAGAAGCTGCTGTACCAGCCGCCTATGCCTTCTGTGGAGGAAGTAGAAGCCATGTCCCTGCCGCTCGCTAATGAGGTAAACCTGCCAGTTGAAGATGTTGAATCTGAAGTCTCTGTTCAAAGCGGCGAAATCTCAATGGAGAAGGTCATTGCCTTTCTGCAGAACTTCACGGGTACTGCCTATCAGACTGACCGGCTAAAACAAGAGAATGCCAGATTAAAGCAAGAGATCGAACAGCTCACAAAGGAAAAAGAAGAGCTGCAAGGCACCATCAAAGAGCTTGAACAGAATTCTGTCACCATGCAAGAAGATTATGAAACACTCATGAAAATTATGAATCGTGCTAGAAAACTCGTTTTGTTTGATGAGGACGACGCAAGCTCATCCACCTTCAAAATGGACCAAAATGGCAATCTTGAAAAAATGGCTGAATAGACCAGCAGCCGGGATCATTCCCGGCTGCTGGCTGTTGTTTTATAGATGGGCCAGCGCTTTGTCATTACGCTCCCGTACGCGCTGCAAATACCCTTGGTAAAGATCCAGCTCTTCCCCCTGCAGGGAGCTTGCCTGCAAACGCTCCGCATGCTGATTAAGCGCTGTTAAGAAGCGCGTCATGACTTCCTGTATAGTTATCTCCTGCCCTAACAGCTCGCTTAAAGAAGCCATTACCTCCGGTTGAATATCCGGATAGACCCATTTTGTGTTCTCCTGCTTCCTTGCCGCTTCATAAAAGCGGCGGATCGTTTCTGCCCGCTCAGAGCCGCTTCCTGTCACACATAAATAAATTTGCACAGCCACACCATGTCGAAGGCGCCGTTGCGAAATTCCTGCAAACTTCTGTCCGCCGATACTTAAATCGTAGCTTCCCGGACAATAGGAGCCGACAATTTCACGCGCTTCAATCGTTACGGGGAAGTCGGCAAACATTTGTCGGATCAATAAAAACATGGCTTCATAGCCTCTGTCAATATCAATCCCTTTTTCTGTGTCAGGAAGGATTAGCGATATGTTCAGCACACCGGCATCAAGGACAACAGCCAGTCCCCCTGAGTTCCGCACAATGACTTTGTAGCCCTCTTCCCGCAAGGTCTTCACACCCTCCTCAAGATAAGGAAGCTTCGTATCCTGTATGCCTAATACAATGGTTTCATGATGCACCCAGGCACGAGCCGTTGGCGGACTTGCTCCGGCTCCGACAGAGGTGCATAGTGTATCGTCAAAGGCAAATGACTGCAGCGCATCGAACATCGGGCCTAAGCTCGATTGGTCAATGAGTCGCCACTCCTCTTGTTTCAGCAATTCCATCGTTTCATTCATCACACGTTCTCCCTCTCGGTCTATAACATTTCCTTTATCATAATTATACATCAATACGCGCTTCTTTATAGGACAAAAGAGCCCTATGTCCGTCTTTCATATAATTTCCTTTCCTTGGACAATATATCCCTAATCCATGTTCCCATCGCTCGTTCACAGCCTCGTCAAACCACTTTTCTGGATTGCCCGGTCATTTATGTTATATTAATAAGTAGAAGCAGGACTTTCAGTTAGGAGTGAATAATCAATGAGTGAAGCAGCAAAAACAATCGAAGGCTGGTATTGTCTTCATGATTTCCGTGTCATTGACTGGACTACTTGGAAGATGCTTTCAAGTGATGAACGCCAAACAGCCATTTATGAGTTCCAACAGTTTTTAAATAATTTAAATGACGTTCATGAAGCAAAAGAAGGAAGCCATGCTTTTTACAGCGTTGTTGGCCAGAAAGCGGATTTCATGCTGATGATTCTCCGCCCGACCATGGAAGAATTGAATGCGGTGGAAACTGAGTTTAATAAGCTCAAGATTGCCGAGTATACTGTACCTGGCTATTCTTACGTATCCGTCGTTGAACTCAGCAACTACTTATCCTCTGATGAGGATCCATATCAAAACCCGCAAATCCGTGCGCGCTTGTACCCTGAACTGCCAAAAGCAAACTACATTTGCTTCTATCCAATGGATAAACGCCGCCAAGGTGAAGACAATTGGTACATGCTTCCAATGGAAGAGCGCGGCCAGCTGATGCGCAGCCACGGCATGATTGGCCGTCAATACGCAGGCAAAGTGAAACAGGTGATTACTGGTTCCGTCGGCTTTGATGACTATGAGTGGGGCGTAACTCTATTCGCTGATGACGTTCTTCAATTTAAGAAGCTCGTTTATGAAATGCGCTTTGATGAAGTGAGCGCCCGCTATGGTGAATTCGGCTCCTTCTTCGTCGGCAATTTGCTTGATGCAGAGAAGTTCGAGCAAATGCTGCACGTGAATTAACTTCTTGTAAGCTAGAAAGCGATTCAAGCATCCCACTTGAATCGCTTTCTTTTTTGTCATGAAGCGAACGACCCTCACATACACATAAATTGACAATCGATTTTGAAACTGATCTTTCAAGGAGGGTTTTCGTGAATATACCATCTGCTTATCCTTATAGGTACACAGGATCACCTTATTATCAGCCAAGCTATATGTCTTATCCGTATCCTGCCGGCCAGCCGACCATGCCTCCAGCCTCTGCTCAAACCTCTCCTCCCCCAGGCATGGGAGGTGCAGGTCAAATGGGAGGCACGGGCCAAACAGGAGGCATCGACGTACCGGGCGTGCTGCCTATGGAGGAGTCTTATATTGAGAACATTCTGCGCCTGAACCGCGGGAAATTAGCCACCGTCTATGCTACATTTGAGAACAATCAAGAATGGAATGCCAGGACATTTACAGGCCTCATTGAAGCTGCCGGCCGCGATCATTTAATCTTAAGCGATCCACAAACAGGAAGACGTGTCCTCCTGCCAATGGTGTACTTCGATTACGCCACATTTGATGAAGAACTTGAGTATCAATACCCATTCGACGGAGGTCCGCTCGCTTCCTATCCGCCACGTTAAAAAAAGCTGCTCTCCGCATCTAACGGAGAGCAGCTTTTTCCTCCTCTATCTAGCCTCTCGGGGGCAAATAACCTTCCCAACAAAGCATAGAACGCTTCTTGTGGGAAAGAACATTTGCCCGTCGAGGCTAAGCAAGGTGTGAAAGCTTTTGTTTCGGCTAGCTTTCACACCCAGCCTCTCGGGGGCAAATAACCTTCCCCAACAAAGCATAGAACGCTTCTTTTGGGAAAGAACATTTGCCCGTCGAGGCTAAGCAAGGTGTGAAAGCTTTTGTGATTAAAATTTGAGGGCTGCTAAAACAAGCAGAACCCAGCCTGCTAAGAAGGCAACGCCGCCAATAGGCGTGATGGCCCCGAGCACTTTCACTCCTGATAGCGTCAGAGCGTACAGACTTCCTGAGAAAATCACCGTTCCAATCAGCATCAGCCAGCCTGACCAGTTCAAGAGAGAGCTTGCCTGCACTTGACCGATTAACAAACCAACTAAAATCAATCCAGCTGCGTGAAACATTTGATATTGCACACCCGTTTGCCACGTTTCCAAATACTTCGGCTCTACTTTCCCCTCTAAGCCATGAGCACCAAACGCACCCAGCGCTACTGAAAAGAAAGCACTAATTGCACCAATGATAATAAATAACTTCATCTTTCCGCTCCTTAAAAATCAAAGATAGAATCCCCATTTGCCCCATCATCTGTGCTGATTTTATTCGGCTGATGAACCGCCGGCTGTACAGTCTGCGGGACCTCTGGGCGAAGCAGAACAGGTTTCGAAACATCCTCTGCTTCTATTTGTATACTTCCGTCACCTTGAGCATCTAAAAGCATGTCACAAAGTGTGCGGATGGTATAAACATGCTGCTTCATCGCACTATTTCCTTCTGCTTTTCCTGCCCGCTGGAGCTCTTCCTCCATTTTTTTCAGAACGGACTTATGTGAAATATCCACGTAATGCACCCCCTGCTACTGCTTTTTAAGCTTAGGTGAAAACTGATAACATGGGTGTCCGGAAGCCTGAAGAACAACTGCTGCTGGCAGCTGCTTTGACTTAAAGCCATAAGCCCGGCAGCCACGAGGGCTTCTTTGATCCCACGTCACGTAGAATTGCCGGCATTTAAAGCAATCGACCTTCTCCATACACCCGCTCCTTTCCTTCATGGTTCTCATTTTAACAAATTTCACCTAAAAGGGATAAGGATACTTTTTGACAATTGCTATTCTTGTCTGTTTGTGTCGTTGTTTCACGTGAAACAGCGAAGTTTGGAAGATTTTGAAGTTTGGAAGATTTTATCGATTAGGAAGCTGCCAGTTGATTGGTTCTTCGCCAAGCTGCTTTAAACAATCATTCGCCTTCGAGAATGGCCTGCTTCCGAAAAAACCTTTAGAAGCCGAAAGCGGACTTGGATGAGGCGATTGAATAATACAATGTTTGTCCTGATCGATCAGCGCTAGCTTTTTCTGAGCTGGGCGCCCCCAAAGAATAAACACAACCGGCTGCTTACGCTCATTAATTAATGAAATAATCCGGTCCGTCAACTTCTCCCAGCCTTTATTGCGATGAGAATGGGCTTTTCCCTTTCGCACCGTCAGTACCGTATTCAAAAGAAGCACCCCTTGCTCGGCCCAAGGAACAAGATAACCATTGTTCGGAATTTGGCAGCCAAGATCGCTTTGCAGCTCTTTAAAAATATTCTTTAAAGAAGGCGGCGGTGTCACATCTGGTTGAACAGAAAAGCTTAGACCATGAGCCTGACCAGGTCCATGATAAGGGTCCTGACCAAGAATCACGACTTTTATATCCTTATAAGCAGTATAGTGAAGAGCGTTATAGATATCGTTCATTTCAGGATAAACTGTCTCTGTTTGATACTCTTTCTTTAGAAATTCTCGAAGCTCTTTATAATACGGCTGTTCGAACTCCGGCTCCAGCAACTCAGCCCAATCATTTTTTAATATGCTTTTACTCATCTAATCACCCTTTCTATTATACACCTAGCTTGAAGCCTATCTGGTTGGTTTATACCCAAAATCCTTAATTATGAGACAAATTCTGCTCTTTTACAAAGGAATGGACTCTTTTTGACCTTTCAGGAGGACGCCCTCAGTTGCTATCTCCGGAATATCAACGGCTGCTAGATGTTGATTTCACAAGGTTTTATAACTCTATCACCCGCTCTAAGCTGCTTCATCACTCCAACGACCTTACCGCTCTCAAAGCCTTTTGCACTGACACTCTCTCGTTGGAAAGAGGGGCTTTTTTTAAAGGAAAGGTTGTAGAAATGGTTGGATTTTTTTAAAATGTTACTATATACTTGAGCAAATGTATATTAACCTATACTTATCGCCATACTGAAAGGGGCTTTTCACATCATGGAAATGAAAAAGGTATTAACAATCGCAGGTTCAGATACAAGCGGGGGCGCAGGTATCCAAGCTGACTTAAAAACATTCCAGGAGCACGGCGTATATGGAATGACTGCCCTGACAACAATCGTTACAATGGATCCTGATAACCATTGGAGCCACGGGGTTCATCCGGTTCCGATTGACACAATCGAAGCTCAATTAAAAACAGCGATGTCTGTAGGCATTGACGCAATGAAAACAGGCATGCTGGCAACTGCCGAAATCATTGAAGTGGCAGCTAAGCACATGAAGGCAAGCGGTTCAGATAAAATTGTTATCGATCCGGTTATGGTGTGCAAAGGAGAAGATGAAGTATTAAACCCTGAAGCACCTGTTGCCATGCGTGAGTTCTTGCTCCCAATTGCAGCGGTCGTGACACCAAACTTATTTGAAGCTGGACAGCTTTCCCAACTTGGCCCTATCCGCACAGTTGATCAGATGAAAGAAGCAGCTCAAAAAATCGTTGACTTAGGTGCGAAATCGGTCGTTATCAAAGGCGGAAAACAGCTTGAGCACGAAAAAGCTTTAGACCTTTTCTATGACGGCAGCGATTTCACTGTGCTCGAAGCAGAAAAAGTAGCCACAACGTATAACCACGGAGCCGGCTGCACATTTGCAGCAGCAGTTACAGCTAACCTGGCAAATGGAAAAGACATGAAGACAGCTGTATCCAATGCTAAAGACTTTGTCAGCGCAGCCATTCGTCATGGCTTTAAGCTGAACGAATATGTAGGCCCTGTTATGCATGGTGCCTTTAACCGCATCCAAAAATAATGGAGTGAATAGCAGGCGCTGTTCCGCGAGAAGACACTCTGTCGCTTGCGGAACAGCTTTTTTTGGATGCATCTTTCGCAATTAATCGGATTTTTTAGTAGAATATTGAATAGAAGGCGCTTACGGAGGTGGACGAAAATGGAGCCGATTATCCCTGCAAAAGTTCAAGAGTCCATAGATCATTTTGCAAAGAAAGACGTATACATTCATTTAGAAACAACCAATGGGGCTTATGCCTCTCACTTTGACGAGAAGTTTTTCTCAGCCGGAGCTTATATCCGAAATGCCAATATTCAATATGAGCATGGAAAGATTGTCGGAGAAGGTCCTTATCGAGTAGGCTTAAAGCTTCCGATTGGCTGGGTATATGCAGAAGGTTTAACTCATTATGGCTTTGATGAAAGAGGAAGATTGCTTTTAGCTGGCCACGACTACGATGGAAAGCTGGCTGTCGCTTTAGAAATCGGAGAAGTACCGTTTAAATAAGCAAGAAAGAAGGTTGTTCACATGGAGATTGAAAAAGAGAGACAGGTGCTTGTCGTTTTCCCGCATCCTGACGATGAAGCATTCGGTGTGTCTGGCACACTGGCTGTCCATATCAAAAGGGGCACTCCCGTTACATATGCTTGCTTAACGCTCGGTGAAATGGGGCGGAACCTTGGGAACCCTCCTTTTGCCACGAGAGAATCTCTGCCTGATATACGCAAAGCTGAGCTGAAGGAAGCAGCTAAAGCCATCGGCATTAAGGATTTGCGCATGATGGGCCTGCGGGATAAAACCGTAGAATTTGAAGATGACCAAAAGATGGTAAAGCTTGTTGCAGATTTAATTGAAGAGCTCAAGCCTTCCTTAATTATCAGCTTCTACCCGGGATTCTCCGTGCATCCTGACCATGAGGCCACTGCACGTGCGGTTGTCCGTGCGGTTCGCCAGCTTCCCGACGAGGAACGCCCGAAGCTTCACTTAGTTGCTTTTGCGAATAATACGGAGACCGACCTTGGGCCTGCGGATATCATCCATGATGTATCGGATGTATTCGAACACAAGATGAATGCTATGCGCGCGCATATATCCCAAACCGCTTGGATGTTAAAGGAAATGGAGAAGCTCCTCGCTGTTAATGATGAGGAAACTGTTCAACGCGTAAAATTTGAACGTTTTTGGCTCTATGACTGGGCAAAAGACAATGTGAGTGACATAGAAGATTAACCGTCAACCCCTCTGCTGTTGTAAGAAGGGGATTCTTTTCACTTCATATAAAAACACGCTGCTCTAAGTGAGGCAGCGTGTTTTTATATGATTAAATAAGTAGATTAAATAACAGCGGGTCGTTATTAAGCTCGGTGTACGGGAAGCCCTTTTGCTTCATTCTTGAAATAAGAGGCAAGTAATCGTCTGTTGACTTTAATTCAATCCCAACAAGCACGGGACCCTGATCGCGATTCGTGCGCTTTGTATATTCAAAGCGTGTAATGTCATCTGTCTCTCCCAGTACGTCCTGCATAAACTCACGAAGTGCTCCGGCACGTTGCGGAAAGCTGACGATGAAATAATGCTTCAAGCCTTCATAAATTAATGAGCGCTCTTTAATCTCTTGCATGCGGTCGATATCATTATTTCCGCCGCTCACTATGCACACTATATTCTTGCCCTTAATTTCATCTTTATAAAAATCAAGCGCAGAAATTGGCAGAGCTCCAGCCGGTTCAGCAATGATGGCATTCTCATTATATAGATTTAAAATGGTTGTACATACCTTTCCTTCCGGCACAGCTATGATATCATCAAGCACTTCTTTACATACATCCATTGTCAGTCCGCCAACCTTCTTCACTGCCGCTCCGTCTACAAATGGATCAATTGTTTCAAGCGGAGTTACCTCTCCATTGGCGATCGAAGCCTTCATGCTTGCTGCCCCTTCTGGTTCTACACCAACGACTTTTGTCAGTGGGCTGATACTCTTCAAGTAAGAGCCGACTCCTGCTGCAAGGCCGCCGCCGCCAATCGAGCAAAAGACATAGTCAATCGGCTGTGGTGCTTCGTTCATAATTTCAATTCCGACTGTCCCTTGTCCCGCTGCTGTCATGTAAGCATCAAACGGATGAACAAATACCATGCCTTCCTTTGTTCCATACTCTTTCGCAGCTACGTACGAATCATCGAAGGTATCGCCGGTTAAAATGACTTCTACATTCTCACCGCCAAATAGCTTCACCTGTGAGATCTTTTGCTTTGGCGTCGTAGAAGGCATAAAGATAGCCCCTTTAATATTAAGTGCCTTGCAGGAATACGCTACGCCTTGTGCATGGTTACCTGCACTTGCACAGACAACTCCCTTTTCCCGCTCTTCTGTCGACAGATTGAAAATGAAATTATACGCACCACGCAATTTAAATGAACGCACAACCTGTAAATCCTCTCGCTTTAAAAAGATATTACAGCCGTAGCGTGCGGAAAGCAGCTCGTTTTTCTGAAGCGGTGTCTTGATTGCCACGCCTTTCAGCGTTTGACTTGCCATGACGATGTCTTCTACCTTTATTTTTGTTAAAGCCTTATTCACAGTTTTCCCCTTCTTTTAATTGAATTTTATGAATCATTTTAACATACCTATCCAAGCATGGATAGGGCTATTTCTGAAACGGCGGGAAGTGCCGTTTACTGATTTTCCTTATTTCTGTTTCAAAGATGGGGAATGGAATGATGACACCTGCTCGCCTAGGATAAAGCGGTTGATCGCTGAGGCGACCCCACTTTCGTCATTTAAATCAGTCACATAGCTGCAAACTTGCTTCACTTGCGGATTTGCGTTTTCCATAGCAACAGGAACACCAGCCTTTTGAAGCATGGATAAATCATTTAAGTTGTCACCGATGGCCATTGTCTCTTCTAAGCGAATACCTTTTGATTCGATAAACCGCTCAAGTGCCGTTCCTTTTTGGGCATCGGTATGCGTAATTTCAATGTTCTCGCTTCCTGAAGAGCTGATTGCGAGCTCAGGTATGCGCTCGAGCAGGCCTGACGCCTTCTCCAGCTTCTCCTCATCAAAGGAATAAGCGAGAAACTTGTAAATGGAGTGTTTGCCTTCACGAATGACTGGCTCATAACTATCTACAAGATACAAAAGCCCGATATCAAAACGCTTTTTAGCTTCCTCTCGAAGCTGTTCAGGAGAAAGATCCGTATAGCCTGATAAATAGATATCAACCATAATGTCAAGAGCCTTCTCATAATCGTCTGTGTATGTTCCTTGATCTGTGTATATTTCAAAATAAAGGCCAGCCTTTTTCAACATTGAATATACTTCAAGTGCCTGATCCACTGGCAGAAAGGCCTGCTCTACAATATTCCCTTCTGGATCCCGTGTCTCCGCACCATTAATACAAATAACCGGGCAGTGAATATCTGCTTCATCCAGCGCAAAGCGTGCCTCAAAATAAGAGCGCCCTGTCGCCACCACTACTTCAACACCTTGAGCTTGGGCTGCTTCAATTGCTTTCTTATTCTCCTGGCTGACTTGCATTTTTGCATCCAGCAATGTTCCATCCATATCTGTTGCAACACATTTAATCATGAACACACCTGCATTTCTTTTAATGTACTCTTTTGGAATTGTAACATGAACAATGGACAGAAACCTTAAAAAAGGCCTGCTGCCGCTGCCTATTTCTTCTTATTTATTTGTATATTAAATTATATACAAAAAATAATGGGGTGTTCTCCGTTGAAAATGTAAATTTTTTATAAATTTAAACATTAACAAAAGGGTAGATTTTTTTTCGGATATGAATTAAAATTTAAATCTATTAATAATTATACACTCTTACTTATAGGGAGAATATAAAATGGAAAACACAAACAAAACATCATTATCCAACGTACTAAAGTTCGTCATTCCTTCCTTAATAGGTATTTTCTTCTTTATCATGCCTATTTCACAGAATGGCGAGTTAACTATACCTATCGCCATTTTATCAAACTTTTTGCTGGAATCGCTCGGCGATGCCACACCAGTTATTATGGCGTACTTGATTGTCCTTTCCGCTTTAGGATCTTTACTCGTTAAGATAGCGAAACCGGCCTTCATTATGCGCTCGCCGTTCTTGCACTCATTATTTAATGTTTCTCCATTATGGACATTTATACGAGTGCTTGGAGCCATATTAGCACTTATGACGTTATATCAGCTTGGACCGGAATGGATTTACAGCGATGCCATTGGCGGCACACTGCTTTACTCTCTGCTTCCTACTTTATTCGCTACCTTCTTGTTTGCCGGCCTGCTGCTGCCTCTTCTATTAAATTTTGGGCTGCTCGAATTTGTCGGCTACTCGCTAACAAAAGTCATGCGTCCGCTCTTTAAACTGCCTGGCCGGTCATCCGTTGATACACTGGCCTCCTGGCTAGGAGACGGCACAATCGGTGTGCTTCTGACAAGCAAGCAGTATGAAGAGGGCTTCTATACGAAGAAGGAAGCGGCCATTATCGGCACAACCTTTTCCGTTGTTTCTATTACATTTTGCTTGGTGATCATCTCAGAAGTAGACCTAACAAGCTACTTCCTGCCTTTCTACGGCACCATTATTTTAGCGGGAGTTGCCTGTGCCCTCATCATGCCGCGGATCCCTCCCCTTTCCAGGAAGGAAGATACATTTATTAACGGGAAGCCTAGAAGCGAAGAGGATGAGAATGTACCTGCAGGCTATACACCTGTGAGCTACGGCTTTGAACAGGCTGTCTCCCATGCAGAAAAGAATCGATTTTCTTCTGTCTTTAAGGAAGGTATTCAAAACGTAATCGATATGTGGCTCGGCGTAGCACCGATTGTTATGGCTGTCGGTACGATCGGTTTGATCATTGCTGAAACTACTCCATTCTTCCAATGGCTCGGTCTGCCGTTCATTCCTATTCTTGAACTTCTGCAGATCCCTTATGCGGCCGAAGCATCGGAAACTATGCTCGTCGGATTTGCCGATATGTTCCTGCCTGCGATTATCGGCTCAGGCATTGAAAGCGAGCTGACCCGCTTTGTGATCGCTGCTCTATCAGTTTCACAATTGATTTACTTATCAGAGGTCGGCGGATTGCTGCTGGGGACAAAAATTCCAGTTTCTTTAAAAGACCTGATCATTATTTTCTTATTAAGAACGATTATTTCCTTGCCGATTATTGCTGTTATCGCTCATTTGATCTTTTAACAAGCTTTGGACCGCTGAACAAAAACAGCGGTCCAAAGCTTTTATAGTTTTTCAAGCAGAATGGAGGGAATTATTTATTTATTGCTTCAATTATCTGTATAATGAAGCTAGTACGTGGAAGGATGTGACAGTCACTTGGTAAATAAAAGCTGGTTTCAGGCAGGAGTGGCGATTCTGCTTGCGCTTCTGATCATTATGCTGTTCAGAGAAATAAATGATGTCTTTCAGCCTCTCGTTATTATTGCCAGCACGGTATTCTTGCCGCTTCTGTTAGCGGGCGTTCTCTTTTATCTGACACAGCCTGTTTCTAACTGGTTAGAAAATAAAGGAATGCCTAGATGGGGATCGATTTTAAGTGTATTCCTTTTGCTCATTCTCTTTTTCTGGATTTTGTATGCGATGATTGGACCGATTGTAATTCAGCAAAGCTCCAAGTTCGCTGAAAACACACCAGAGATGGTGGACGCAGTGGAAGATGGGATTAATTACTTCATGAACCAAAGAGACCGGTTGCCTCAATTTGCTATTGACTCTCTAAAGGAAGCGGAAGGTAATATAGAGGATTGGGCAATGTCGTTTGGCTCCTGGCTGTTTAATTTTCTGCAGGGCTTCCTTCAAACGATTGCTCTAGTCGTACTTACGCCTTTTTTCCTGTTCTATATGCTAAAGGACAGAGAGAGGTTTCTGCCTTTCTTTACACAGTTCTTCTCGGGACGCCGCAAAAGATGGGTAACCGATACGCTATTGGATCTAGACCATACGCTGCGTTCCTACATTCAAGGACAGCTGCTTGTCAGCTTCCTCGTCGGTGTCATGCTATATATCGGTTATTTAATCATTGGACTTGATTACTCCTTGGTTCTCGCACTGATTGGCATGGCAACCAATGTCATTCCATTTCTGGGCCCTTACCTCGCTGTTATGCCGGCTTTGTTTGTCGCTTGGATTCAGGAACCGCAAATGGTTATTTGGGTGGCCCTTGTGATGCTGATTGCCCAGCAGATTGAGTCGAATCTCATTTCACCGAATGTCATGGGAAAAGCGCTGCATATTCACCCATTAACCGTCATCACCCTGATTCTTGCTGCAGGGAATATTGCCGGACTTTGGGGAATTATCCTGGCTATCCCGACGTATGCTGCTTTAAAAACAATCGTGATGAACTTATACGAAGAACGCCGCAGAATTACAGAAGCAGCTACGAAGGAAGTAGAGTAACAGCTTGAAGCTGTTACTCTTTTTCTTTTTCTTCCGCACATTCAAAACAGTAAGTCGCTCCATCCTCCTTCACGCCATTGAAGAAGCCATCCATACAATAAAGTGTCCTCCCGCAATTCTTGCACGTACCTACTTTCTCTTGCATGCTCTCCCCCCTTTTCCTCTTATATTCCCTTTTGCCAATTGGTTTTCCTCTTCTCTTCCGCATAGGAATGGCTTACATACTTCTGTATAATAAAAGCATATTACCTTTCCACACAGAAGAAACTAATTATGGCAGTATCCTTCACCATTCCATGAAAAAGGAGAGAACACCTTTTGTCTAACATAAATAAGCGGCTGCTCGCTGTATTTTTGCTTTTTTCCCTTATCTATATCAGCATCAACCTGTTTTCTCACATACAGCCCGCCGAATCAGAGGCAAGCAGCGAGGAAGCAGTGGAAGCGACAGTGTTTATCCATGGCTATAAAGGTACCGCTCGATCCTTCGACACGCTGCTAGAGCGGTTTGAAGAGCAATATGACTGGGGCAAAAGAGCTCTTGTTTGTCGAGTCACGGCAGATGGAAAAGTTCTCGTCGATCAATTAGCCGACCGTCATAGCAGGGAGCGCCTGCTTGTACAGGTTATTTTCGAAAATAACCGGGCCAGCTTCGAAGATACAGCCTACTGGCTCTCTAAAGTGCTGAGCACCTTGCACGATCAGTACAAAATCGAACAAGCAAACCTCGTCGGCCACTCAATGGGCGGTATTGTATCTGTTCAGTTTTTGGAAGACTATTCGAAAAAGCCCGGCTACCCTCTGATCAACCACCTGATCGTTCTTGGCAGCCCCTTTGCCGGCGTCATCGATAAAGAGTACCTATTAAAGAACACCGGGGAGGGAGCGGCAGACTTAATGCCCAATTCGGATGCCTTAAAAAGACTGTTCAGGCACAAAGCCTCCTTTCCTTCAGATGTCAAAGTGCTGGCCATCGCTACAACAGGTGACAGTCTCGTATCAACCCGTAGCGTCCTTCTATTAGATAGAATCGTGCCTAAAAGCCAGTTTCACGGACAGATCATAGCAAGCCCTGCTATTACCCACGTTGGTCTTCATGAAAGCCCTGAAGTCGATCGCCTGATTGGAGAATTCTTATGGGGAGAGAATGACTAAAGCAACCTGAAAAAGAACCGGCCCCTGTAACAGGGTGCCGGCTCTTTTTAGGATTGCTATATACTTTTAAGCACTTTTTCACACGCATCCTTTATGGCTTTCTCGTCTCTTGCCTGTGCACTGCAGGCCTCTATTTGCTGATAGCAGCGGTTGCTCTCGTTTAAGTGGGCCGTTGCTTGGTTCATCCAGCTGCGATAGCGCCCGGCAATTTCCTTAATGCTGGCTTCGTTTTTCTCATCTGTACCTGCTGCTACAATTTCCCTATATAGATCCAGCACTTGATCTGTCGGTTTTTCCGGGAAATACTCATGAGGCGCGGTGCTGTCAAAGATGGCAAATCCAAGCTCGCGGACAATGACCATATCTAAGCTTCCAGGGTCAAATCCGCAGTGATATACTTCTGTGTCATATCCTCTTTCTTCAGAAGCAGCAACAATTTTTTTCAGCATTGTGGACTTTCCTGTGCCTGGACGCCCTTTTATAAAGTATCTATTAGCCAGCCCTTCCGTTAAATTCTGCACAAAGTCTACCGCGCCTCTTGAAGTAGCTGCGCCAAGAAAACGATGCTTTATAACCGCCTTTCTATCTCTTGTCACTGTCGGCAGCAGACGGTTGATCCACTCATTTGATAGCTCATTCGCCCTTTTACGGTCAAGCTGCTGAATATAGATGGCCTCCCACTCATCATGCACAGCCAGGGCATGTTGAAAACAGGTGTAAGCATTTTGCCGAGCTGCTTCTGCCTGCTCTTTTAGCTTCTTGACATGCTCCCGCTGATTGGCTGGCACAACTGGTGAATAGGAAAGCCGGAGGACTTGCACATTCGGCCCTGAGAGGCTGGGAGCCGCACCTTTTGCAAGCACAGCTGTTTCTTCCTTAACAGCAATTAACCCTTCGATCACATGTGAATCAAGCGGACAGTGAAGCAGCTCCACGTCTTTTCCCTGGTCAACAAGCTGATTGCTCAGCTCATTAAAAAAATTTGTCCTCTCTGATGCTGTTCCTCCGTCCAAAAGAAAAATCTTTTTTATTCCATAAAGGTTGGATTCAAGTAAATGATACAACCCTTTAGCCGTATTTCCCCTTGCAAAGTAGTGGATGATGTTTCCGCTCATAATCACACCTCTTCACGTGCATTTTAAAAGTGAATCTCTTCCACTGTATGCAAGGGGCCAAGCAGTCTATACAATGAATTTGTATTTAGATCAATTCGTGGGCCGTTATAGCCTTTGTGACAGCAACTAAATCACTTGGATTTAGCTCGATCTGGCGGCCGATTTTCCCTGCGCTGACAATCATGTTTTCCCGGGAAATCGTTCGGGAATCTAAATAAGTAGGGTAAAGTTTTTTCATGCCAATCGGTGAACACCCTCCCCTTATGTAGCCTGTATGCTTCTGGATATCCTTGACAGGAATCATCTCTATTTTCTTCTCTCCCGTTGCTTTAGCCGCTTTTTTTAAATCTAAATCTGCGGTCACAGGTATTACAAAGACATAGAGCTGCTTGCTTGTCCCAGCCGCTACAAGAGTTTTAAATACCGCTTCAGGCTCTTTTCCGATTTTTTCAGCAACTGATAGGCCATCGATTTTCCCGTCCTTTGGGTTATATGCATAGTCGGTATATGATAACCCTTCCGCATCCAATATGCGCATAGCATTTGTTTTACCTTTCATTTGTTTCAGCTTCCTTTCGACGTTATGATAGTAATTATAAATGATGAATTATATGAGGTGTAGTGAATGAATAAAGTAACAATCGCATCAGTGATGAACCTTCTGAAAGAGCAATTACCGCCTTATACGTCCATTGCTATAGCTGATAAAGAAGAATTTATTTATTATCACCCAGGCAAACTAGTCGACCTGCGTATCCAATCAGGTGATCCTATCCGTGAAGGCAGTGTGACGCAGAAAGCGATAAGAGAGAAGCAGGAGGTGTCCCAATATATTGACAGTGAGGTTTATGGCCTTCCTTATTACGCGGTATCCAAGCCGCTATTCGAAGATGGCGAAGTTGTCGGAACTGTAACGACCATTTTCCCAGCAAAGCCCTCCCCTATCGGAAGGAACTTCTTTACGATTAAGTCAGAAGATCGCTGGTATACTATTCCTTATGAAGACATTGTTTATTTGGAATCGGAAAACAGAAAGACAAAAGTACAGGCTATGAGCGGAAACGGCTACCACAAAATGAATTTAACAGAACTGGAATTTATGCTTCCTGACGATTTATTCATCCGTGTTCACCGGTCCTATATCGTCAATGTTAGTCACATACAGGAAATTCAGCCTGATTCTCACTCTACCTTTCTATTGATTATGAAAGACCGGACAAAGATTCCAGTTAGCCAAACATATTCAAGTTCCTTCCGGAAAGCACTAAATTATTAATTTAGTGCTTAGTGTTGTTTTTTCGCTGTTTTATTTCTTTTTAAAGGCTTTTCATGCGGATTCAAGTGAAGAAATGCAAAACGATTGTTAGAATATTTATAACAAATAATATGTGATAGGGGGACGTATCATTGAATTCACGTGTTACTGATCGATTACGCTCAAAAGAGCTTCAGGATAGAGTTGTTTCCGCCCATGAAGCTGCTTCTTGGATTGAAGACGGGATGACCTTAGGATTAAGCGGTTTCACACGTGCAGGTGATGCTAAAGCTGTGCCTATGGCGCTGGTAGACCGTGCAAAAGATGAGCAATTTAAGGTAAACGTTTACACAGGAGCCTCCCTCGGCTTTGATATCGATAAATTAATGGCTGAGGCTGGTATTATTAATAAGCGGCTTCCTTTCCAAGCAGATCCTGCTATGCGTAAGAAAATCAACCAGGGAGAAATGCTGTTCACAGACCACCATCTATCTCATGTAGCAGAAATGGTTCGTGCCAACTCACTTTGCCCGATTGATTTTGCCATCGTTGAAGCTGTAGCTATTACCGAGGATGGTGCAATCATTCCATCTGCTTCTGTCGGTAACTCAGTTACTTTTCTTCAACAAGCTAAGAACGTCATTATTGAATTAAACCTTGCACAGCCATCTGCGCTTGAAGGCGTGCATGATATTTATGAACCCGCAGAACAAGGAAAGCGCTTACCTATCCCGCTTACATCAGCGAGCGATCGTATTGGTACACCTGGTATTCACATTGATACCGATAAGATTAAAGGAATCGTGTTGACGGATGACCTTGACTCTCCTTCAACGATTGTTCCTCCGGATGAAGATACGGCTACTATGGCCGCACACCTGATCGAGTTCTTGCGTGAGGAAGTAAGAGCTGGCCGCTTAACAAATGAACTGGCTCCTATTCAATCAGGCATTGGTTCTGTAGCAAATGCAGTGCTGCACGGTTTCCTTGATTCTGAATTTGAAAACCTTGAAGTGTATTCCGAAGTGCTACAGGATGCCATGTTTGATTTATTAGACAGCGGAAAACTCCGCTTTGCTTCCGGCTGCTCATTTACTCTGTCAGAAGAGAAGCTGAAAGCTGTTCTTCCTAAATTAGATGAGTATAGAGACCGCATGGTTCTTCGTCCGCAGGAGATCTCTAACCACCCTGAGATCATTCGCCGCCTCGGCTTGATTGCTATCAACACAGCACTCGAGGTAGATATTTACGGAAACGTAAACTCTACACATGTCTGCGGCACGAAGATGATGAATGGCATTGGTGGTTCTGGTGATTTTGCCCGCAATTCTAGATTAGCAATTTTCGTGACAAAATCTATCGCGAAAAATGGTGATATCTCCAGTATCGTTCCATTTGTTTCTCATGTGGATCACACAGAACATGATGTGGACGTTATTGTTACAGAACAAGGTTATGCAGACCTGCGTGGCCTCGCTCCTGTAGAACGAGCACGAGTGATGATTGAAAACTGTGTACATCCACTGTATAAAGAGCAAATAAAAGCTTATTTTGAAGAAGCTCTTGCACGTGGTGGACAAACACCGCATGTATTAGAGAAGGCTTTTTCTTGGCACACTAACTTTGCAGAGAATGGCACTATGTTAATGCCGATCAATTCTTCCGTAAGCAACAATTAAAATGCCCTGTTTACTTTCGTAACGTCCGCAAGGCGGTGCTTGCTGTGAGATGAGAGACCACCCCATTCCTGTCATCTTTAAGACTGCGCTTTTCAAGTGCCGCCCGGCGTTAAAAATATAACACTTACACCTTTTATAACTGTCTAAAAAAAGCAGTCCGGAATGAGATCGGACTGCTTTTTTTAGTGATTTATTTATTTTTATTCAGCTTTTGTGGTGCCAGGCTAACAACCGTATCCCCTGCTTCTCCCGTTGGATCATTCCCCTTTGAGTAAAAGGCAATTTTTCCGTTTTTCTTAATTAAAGCTAGTGGAATAGTTCGTTGATCACGTTCTGCTTCGTATTGCTCATATCCATATTGCTCTGTCAGCTGAGTCCGCCTGAATCCGTATTGATTGCTCATTTTTTCATGAAGGGACTCCCACGTCACATCTTCTGAAAATAAACTGTTCCCTCCGAGTGACTTGGCATAGTCATTCGAATCGACCTGCCGGTGCGTTTCAGTACGCAGCTGATAGACGTTTGCCCGGCCAATTTCCGGGATAAAGGTATTACTGACTAAGGTATTGTAAGCATCATCATCTGTCGCTGTCATCATATATTGGTACGGGGTAATCTCCAGCTCATGCTCGGCTCCTTCTGATAATAGATCACCGTAATAGACTGCGATATCTGCCTCTCTTGCTTTTCGTAATCGGCGCCACGACTCTTCTACAATCATCACAGGAACGTCCTCTTCCTGCAGAACCTTAGCAAAACCAATTGTAAAGGAACTGCTGCCTACAATTAAGATGCCCGGCTTATCCTCAACAGCCAGCCCCCATCTCTTCGCCAGCCAGCTAATAGAAAATCCATGGGCACAAACTGTTGCAAAGACCAAGGCAAATGTTAAGGATGTGAGCATTTCTGCGTCCTCATACCCTGCTGCAAGGAGCCGCTCTGCAAAATAGCCAGAAACAGTCAAAGCCACGATTCCCCGAGGAGCAATCCATCCAACGAGCGCCCGCTCTTTCGTTGTTAAATCTGTTCCTATGGTGGAGAGCCAAATCGACAAAGGCCTTACAATAAACATCATCAGTATGACAAATAAAATAATGTGCCAGTTAAATACTTGCATCAGTACATCCATTGTCAACGATGCAGTCAGCATGACAAAAATAGAAGAAATCAGCAAAAGCGACATGTTCTCTTTAAAGTGGCGCATATCCCTTAACGAGGAAATCGGCATATTTGCCATTGTAATCCCCATGGCTGTGACAGCCAGCAAGCCAGTCTCATGCATAATTTCGTCTGTGATTGTAAAACAGGCGATCACCATCACAAACACACCCGGCGCCTTTAAGAACTCTGGAATTTGCCCTCTTTCCATCATGTGGCCAATTCCTTTTCCAAGTGCCCAGCCAAGAAAAACAGCAAAGATAGAGGCAGCAAAGAAAGGAAGAAAAGCCGTTAAACCTTCATTATCTGAATTTGCCACTTGTACAATTTCGAAGGCCAATACAGCCAGCAAAGCGCCAAAAGGGTCGACAATGATCCCTTCCCATTTCAAAATGGCAGCTGTTCTCTGCTTAAGCTTTGCCTGCCTGAGCAACGGCAGAATAACAGTTGGTCCTGTAACGATGAACAAGCCGCCGATCACAAGAGAGACCGACCAGGACAACCCTGCTACATAGTGAGCAGCAGCAGAGCCTAATAGCCAGGCTATGAAGGCACCAAGTGTGGTAATGCGAATAATAGGCCTTTTTAAATCTTTAATTTCCTTGAAATTTAAGCTCAAGCTTCCTTCAAATAAGATAATAGCGACCGCAATGGAAATAATAGGCTGAAACAAGTTACCGAAATCGTTCTGAGGATCAACAATACCGAATACAGGACCAAGGGCTAGTCCTGCGACAGACATAATGACAATCGCAGGAAGGCTATAACGCCAGGACAGCCATTGAGATACAATACCTAACAGGATAATGAGCATAAGATAAAATAAAATGGAATCGAACATAACAACCTCTTTTCTTTCTCTCACGATTTCATAAATTTAGTCATGTATTCCCTTCCCATCTTTACAGTAAACACAGCAGATAAGAGGAGCCAGGCTCCCGCATAAGCAGGAGTCTGGCGTTTTCCTTTATACTTTTCGATCCCGTGTGCTCCTCTTAGCAGGGCTTCTCTCTTTTAACGGTTTGAGCTGATTAGGGTCCAACCCATGGCCAAGTGTACCATATCGATGCCGTGCTTCAAGGTCCACCAGCTCTTCTCGGTTGTTGTATAGGCGCGGCGTTTTATATAGGGCGGCCAGTGCCTTAAACAGCGGCATTTCATGATAGCGCTCAGGCCAGCGCTTTTTAAGCTCAGCCTTCACAAGCGGATAATACTTCGAACTCATCCCTGGAAACAGATGATGCTCTGTATGATAAGAAAAATGGAAATGAAGCACATCCACCCATTTCGGCACCGTAACCGTTAAGCTGTTAGCAAGCGGATCATTTACAGGCACAAGCGGATTTAACCGGTGATTTGTTGCAATGTACGCCATCACAATAAAATTAGCAATCAACAGGGGAATCAAAAAAGCAAACAGCCATTTTAACGGGCCAATCAAGAATAATAACCCGATCCAGCAGGCCCATGGAAGAAGCAGCTGAAGCCAAACCGCTGGTCGCTTCTCTTTGCTGAACTCCTTAATAAAGCGCTTAAACATGCGAAGTGAATGGAGAGAGAAGGTAATAGCCAGAAAAGCCATCTCCAGCATTCCCCGTACAGAGATCGGCAGCCTGTAAAAGTATTTAACGAGAATAGACCGGGAAAATTGGTCAACTGTCGGCCATGCGTCCGGATCCTTCTCTTCGTCCTGCGTATGCCGGTGGTGCGTTAAGTTGTGCCACTTTGTCCATAGCTTCGGTCCGGTGCTCAGCGGAAAGAACGCAATTCCCCCCGTTAATTCACGGAGCCAGGCTTTTCTGACAACCGTTCCATGCAAAATCTCGTGACCTAGAAAGCCCATTGCCGCGAATGAGCTGCCCAATATAAAAGCTATGAATGTATAGAGCCAAAAATGAAAGTCTGTAAAGCTAATGGTCAGTATGCCAGCAATGACAACGACCAGGTAAGCCAGCCCGCCCCAAAGCCGCGCCGGTACAGGCTGAAACGCTTTCTCCGGCAAGTAAGGACGCACACGGGCAGCATACCAAGCAAATGAATGTAGTTCCTTCAATTCATTCCCTCTTTTCATCCTAAATTTCTTCTTTTTATCACAAGCTGCTTTTATCCCCTCATACTTGTTGTCTGCTCCGCTGTTACGAGAGCAAATTAGAACCGCCATCCACGTAAGTACTCAAATGGCTATCAGTGTACAGCGGCAAGGTGCTTGCTTTACAATAGAGGTACCAGTGACCTGTGGAAAGGAAGAAGCAAAGTGAAAAACTTTTCTCTGTACCGCATTGTTGTGATCGTCTCTATGGCTGTGAAGTTTCTTCTGCAAATCGCCCTTTTCCGCAGAAAACACCGCAGAAACTGGACAAACCAGACAAATGAACAATGGGAATCGCTCTTGAAAGAGCAGGCAATCGAATATAGGCAGACAGCCTTGCGCCTAGAAGGCCTCCTGATTAAGCTAGGACAATTTTTAAGCACTAGAGCGGACATTATGCCTAGAGTGTTTATTGAACAGCTAGAGGACCTAAATGACCGTGTACCGAGTGTGCCTTGGAAATCCGCTAAGGAAGTGCTTGAAAAGGAATGGAATAAGCCTTATGACACAGTGATTCAGAAAATTAGCAAAGAGCCTGTTGCCTCCGCTTCTATCGGACAAGTGTACAAAGTGATTCTTCCGAATGGTGACACAGCCGCCTTGAAAATCCAGCGTCCGGGCATTGAGCGGATTATCAATACGGACTTTAAAGCACTTCGAATCGTGATGTGGATCTTGAAGACCTTCACACCAATAGGTGAACAGGCAGATCTGTGGGCCCTGTACCGGGAGCTGGATATAACGATTGGGCAGGAATTAGATTTCTTAAAAGAGCTGCAAAACGGCATTTACTTTAAGAACCGCTATCAATCGTTCGATTATGTAGACGCTCCCTTCTATTACGACAAGCTGTCAACAAGAAAAGTTCTCGTTATGGAATGGGTGGAAGGGGCCCGTATCACCAACCTCGACCACCTGCAAGCGAATGACATCGACCGGCGCGAGCTGGCTGTTCGGCTTGTCGAAGTGTTTCTAGAGCAGCTGCTTCGGGAAGGCAAGTTTCATGCTGATCCACATCCAGGAAACATTTTAGTAAAACGCGATGGTACTATTATGCTGATTGACTTCGGCATGATCGGAGAAATCAGCCGCAGCGATGCAATTTTCATTCGGCAGCTGGTAGAAGGCATTATCCTGGAAGACTATGATCAAGTGATTCACGCGCTCGAGAACCTTAGGTTCCTATTGCCCGGTGCAAACAGAGAGCTGCTGAAAAAAATGATCCGCACTCTTGTTAATACATACACGAGCCGTGATTTTTCACTGAGCGATGAATATTTGGTGAAGCAGCTGTTTGCCGATATCGAGAAAATTGTTCGGGAACAGCCGATTCAGCTGCCAAGTGAGTTCGCTATTTTTGGAAAAGCAGCTTCCACTTTCGTCGGCACGCTTTATATTCTCGATCCTGATATTGATTTGCTTCAAGTCAGCAAGCCGCTTTTATTCCAATGGCTGAAGGAAAATTACGAGCCAAAGGACTTTCTTTCTCCAAGAACTGCATTCAATTGGCTTATCCAGTCAGTCCGTCCTTTATCTGCTGTTCCCCGCCGGGTGCAGCAAGCATTGGATGAACCACGTAAGTACAGAGAATGGAAACAGCACCATGAGAACCTTCAGCTTGAACAAGCTCTTTTGCTCTCCAAAAAGCGGGATGCTTTAGTCTTCATAGTCATCAGCTTTATTTTCACTGTCCTAGGCATCCTGTTTCATCACGAATGGCTTCTGTACAGCAGCGGGACAGTGCTGCTTTTCAGTTTTTTTTATTACCTTTTCAGCTTGCGGGCAAACCGGAAATTACTGAAAAAGCGAAGATAATAATCATTATTTTCATTATTTGCATACCCTTCCTATTTATGCATAATCCAACCAAGAAGAAGCTGCCAGGCATCTCGCCCGGCAGCTTCTTCTCTTGCTGTCTTATGATTGCTTTAATTGTTCAAAAACCTTCTCAACATCTTTGTCACCGCGCCCTGAAATATTGACGATGATGATTTGTTCTTTATCCATAGTCGGTGCCAGTTTCATAGCATACGCTACCGCATGAGAGCTTTCAAGAGCCGGAATAATCCCTTCCGTACGGGAAAGCTCCTGGAAGGCCTCTAGCACTTCCTCATTTGTGACTGTGTAGTATTCAGCCCGGCCTGTTTCCTTCAGGTAGCTGTGCTCAGGTCCGGCTCCTGGATAGTCCAACCCAGCAGCGATGGAATAAGTCGGCAGCGGATTCCCTTCTTCATCTGCTAATACGAGGCACTTAAATCCATGCAAAACACCAGGCTTTCCTTGTGTAAGAGAAGGTGCTTTTTCCGGCTCTGCACCGATTAATCGAACAGATGGCTCATCAATATAATGAGCAAAGGCACCAATCGCATTGCTTCCTCCCCCGACGCAAGCAAGAACCGCATCCGGCAGACGTCCTTCTTTCTCAAGAATTTGCCTCTTCGATTCCTCACTGATCACAGAATGAAAATGCTTAACCATAGTCGGGTACGGATGCGGGCCAACAGCCGATCCAAGCAAATAGAAAGTGTTCTTATAGTTTTCTACATAATCATCCAGTGCCGCATCAACAGCATCCTTTAAACGGCCTTGTCCCTTCTCGACAGCAACTACTTCTGCACCTAAGAGCTCCATGCGGAATACGTTTAGAGCCTGGCGGCGAGTATCCTCAACCCCCATATACACGACGCACTCCATGCCGAACATGGCACAAACGGTTGCCGTAGCCACTCCATGCTGACCAGCTCCTGTTTCAGCAATGATTCGTTTAGCTCCCATTTTCTTCGCCAGTAAAATTTGGCCCATTACGTTGTTAATCTTATGTGAACCAGTATGGTTTAGGTCCTCTCGCTTTAAGTAAATCTTGGCACCGCCCAGCTTCTCCGTTAAATGGCTTGCGTAGGTCAGCGGATTTTCTCGTCCTACATAATCCTTTAGATAATCTTTGTATTCCTTTATAAATTCAGGATCGTCCTTGTAGGTATTAAATTGATCCGCCAGATAATCCAGCGCTTCCTGCAGCCCTGGCGGCACGAAGCTTCCGCCGAATTCCCCAAAATATCCTTGCTTTGTCTCTACTTGACTCATCTCTCTCGTCTCCTCACTTCTAAGCTATTTAGATTGAAATCTAAATTTTCTACTAATATATCAAGTTTACTATTGATAAGTCAAATTCCCCAAAACCAACACTCGTTCTCATAAAAAAACTGCCTTTCAGAAAGGAAAAGATCCTTTCCAAAAGACAGCCTGCTTCACTCTTTATTCAAACACGATAGTTTTATTCTCATGAACGATGACACGGTCTTCCAAATGCCATTTCACCGCTCGGGCAAGAACACGGCGCTCGATGGAACGGCCGATCTTCTTCAAATCTGCTACATGATCACGGTGGTTGACCCGTTCGATATCCTGTTCAATGATTGGCCCTTCATCTAAATCATTCGTTACATAGTGCGATGTTGCCCCAATCAGCTTCACTCCGCGTGCATAAGCCCGCTCGTAAGGCCGGGCGCCGATGAACGCCGGCAAAAAGGAATGATGGATATTGATAATCTTGTCTGGAAATTCGCTTACAAAATCTGAAGTTAAAATTTGCATATAGCGTGCCAAAATGATGACATCAATTTGTTTCTCTTTCAGCAAAGCGATTTGCTTTTCTTCTACCTGCTTGCGGATGTCCTTATTAGCCGGAATGTAATAGAAAGGAATGCCAAGCGCCTCTACCATCCCTCTCGCCTCTTCATGGTTGCTGATGACCATGACGATATCAGTCGGCAGGTCCCCGCTTTGCCATTCCCAAAGCAATTCAAGCAAGCAATGTGTTTCCTTGGAAACAAAAATGGCTGTGCGCTTTCGGTCCGCTCTATAAGTAAATCGGTAATCCATGGAGAAGGATTCTGCCAGCGATTCAAACTCTGCTTCCATGGCTGCTCTCTTCTCATTTAATTGAGGACATTCAAACTCTACACGTATAAAGAACGTTCCGCCCTGCGGGTCGCTCGAATGCTGGTTGGATTCAACGATGTTTGCCTTGCGGTCAGCCAAGAATTTAGAGATCGCCGCAACAATCCCTGGACGGTCCGGACACTTTACAAGCAATGCGCCTCGGTCACGCGCGTTCTCTTCATATATTATAGGATTGCTGTTTGCGTTTGTATTCATTATTAAAAACCCTGCCTTTACTTGATCAAATAATTATCCATTATACTGTAAATATAACGTATTGAAAATCTTTTTGCCATGCTATCTCCTCCTTCCATTCTTCTCCTTATTGAACTAGGCGCTACATTAAGGGTATGATGGAAAAGACCAATTAATAGTTAGACAGAGAAGGTGAGTTTTAGTGGAGAAGAGAGAACAATGGTCGTCACGCCTTGGCTTTATTTTGTCTTCAGCTGGCGCGGCCATCGGATTAGGAGCTATTTGGAAGTTCCCTTACGTAACTGGACAGAGCGGAGGAGGAGCTTTTCTTTTATTATTTGTATTATTTACTTTATTAATCGGTCTTCCTATGTTGATTTCTGAATTTATTATTGGACGCAGTACCGGCAAGGAAGCAGTGAGTGCTTATCAAAAGCTTGCACCTCGAAGCTTTTGGACCATCATTGGCAAGCTCGGGGTTGTCGGCTGCTTTCTGCTGCTTTCCTTTTATAGTGTAGTCGGCGGCTGGGTGCTTATTTATACGTTGATGGCAACCAGCGGACAAATCATCACCCATGGACAGGATTACGGCGCTCTATTCGGCCAAATAACCGGATCGCCGCTGATCACACTGGGCGGCTTGGCTGTTTTCCTCTTTATTAATATTATAATCATTGCTGCAGGGGTGCAAAATGGGATTGAAAAAGTCAGCAAGTATATGATGCCCCTTCTATTCATATTCTTTATTCTCATTGTTATCCGCTCACTAACGCTTGACGGTGCAGCGGAGGGTGTACGCTTTTTCCTGAAGCCCGATTTTACTAACATAACAGGAGAAGCTGTTCTCTATGCGTTAGGGCATTCGTTCTTTTCACTTGCTGTCGGGTTTTCATGCATGGTTACTTACAGCTCTTATTTAAATAAAGACGTCAGTATCCCCTCTTCCGCGGGAACAGTCGCTTTAATGAATGTTTTTGTTTCTATTCTGGCAGGGCTGGCCATTTTCCCTGCTGTATTCGCCTTTGGGGTAGAACCGGCGGAAGGACCGGGCCTGCTATTTGTTGTGCTGCCTTCCGTGTTTGGGCAAATGCCTTTTGGTGAACTTTTCTTATTTATGTTTCTGGCTTTGTTTTTGTTCGCCACATTAACTTCCTCTATCAGTTTAGTGGAGGTCATCGTCGCAGCTTTCTTGAAGAATCATTCTTCAAGAAGAAAGCTGGCAATTATTACAGGAGTCGTCGTGTTTTTCGCCGGTATTCCAGCGGCCCTTTCATCCAGTCTTCTAGCGGATGTACAGTTATTCGGCAAAACGGTATTTGATGCAACAGATTTTCTCGTCAGCAATATCCTTCTGCCTGCAGGCAACCTGCTCATCGCCCTGTTTATTGCCTGGGAAATGGATAAATATTTAGTTAAGAATGAATTTATGCTCAGCCACTCTATGCCTAACAGCTTGTATTCCGTCTGGCGTTTCCTAATGAAGTGGATCGTTCCCATCACGATCGCCGTTGTCTTTATTAATACGCTTGGCCTTCTTTAAAAGTCCCTTCCCGGGGCTTTTTTTATTAGACAGAGATGAAAAGTACGGCTACTATTCGATCTGGCTCTTATCTCAAACTGATGTTGGTTAAATACTCCTTTTTCATTAATCACTTTTCGGCATTGGTTTTTTAACATAATGATATTGATACGATCAATGAATGAAGGTAAGATGTAAGTAAGAAACTTTAATGAATTTAATTTATTTCAAAAATTCAAACTATGGGCAGGGGGAAGCTCTAATGGAACTAACAACAAATGCACCATCAAATAATGAAGCGTTACAAGCTGCACAAGAATATGTTGATCAAGTATATAAAATCGTTCAAAGACGTAATCCCGGAGAAAGTGAATTTCATCAAGCCGTTAAAGAAATTTTCCAATCTCTTGTTCCAGTATTCGCTAAATATCCGAAATACATAGAACAGAACATTTTGGAAAGAATGGCAGAGCCTGAGCGTATGATTACTTTCCGCGTGCCTTGGACAGATGATAATGGGAATGTTCAAGTAAACCGCGGCTATCGTGTAGAGTATAACAGCGCTCTAGGACCATATAAAGGCGGTCTGCGTTTTCACCCTTCAGTAAGCGCAAGTATTATTAAGTTCTTAGGATTTGAGCAGATCTTCAAAAACTCTCTAACAGGCCAGCCAATCGGCGGCGGAAAAGGTGGATCTGACTTTGATCCGAAAGGTAAATCAGATGCTGAGGTTATGCGTTTTACACAAAGCTTCATGACGGAACTGTCACGCCATATCGGCCCAGACACAGACGTTCCTGCGGGTGACATCGGTGTAGGCGCTCGTGAAATCGGCTATATGTTCGGCCAGTACAAGCGATTGAAGAACGCTTATCATGCGGGTGTGCTTACAGGCAAAGGAGTTAACTACGGCGGAAGCTTAGCCCGGACAGAAGCAACAGGCTACGGTACTGTATACTTCGTCGAGGAGATGCTTAAAGATAACGGTCTCCAATTCAATGGCAGCACAGTGGTGGTTTCTGGTTCTGGTAATGTTTCCATTTATGCAATGGAGAAAGCGACAGAGCTAGGCGCACGAGTAGTAGCCTGCAGTGATTCGAACGGCTATATTTATGATAAGAATGGTATCGATGTTGAAACAGTTAAACGCTTAAAAGAGCAAGAAAGAAAGCGTATCAGTGAGTATGTAAAAGATCATCCAGAGGCAGAGTATGTAGAGGGCTGCACAAATATTTGGACGATCCCTTGTGATATTGCTCTTCCATGCGCTACTCAGAATGAAATCGATGAAGCATCTGCACGCACACTTATTGAGAACGGTGTAAAAGCAGTTGGCGAAGGAGCAAATATGCCATCTACATTAGAAGCGATTGACGTCTTCCTGGATGCAGGTGTACTGTTCGCTCCAGCAAAAGCAGCAAATGCCGGGGGAGTAGCTGTATCTGCTCTAGAGATGGCTCAAAATAGCGCGCGGATGCCTTGGACATTTGAAGAAGTAGACCAAAAGCTGCACACGATTATGAAAAATATCTACACTGCCAGCGTTCGAGCTGCAGCAGAAGTAGGCTATGAAAACAACCTTGTCGTTGGTGCCAACGTAGCTGGCTTTATGAAAGTGGCCGATGCTATGCTAGACCAAGGCCTTGTATAAATCTAAAAAAAGGGTTCTAAATCAAATGTTGGGGTTTTAGGCTACCGCGCTACGCTTGGTGGCCTCTATAAAAAATGATGGATGGTACCATTCATCATTTTTT
>NZ_JWJE02000017.1 GCF_000812025.2 Bacillus thermotolerans | reverse complement strand
AGTACCTTGCGCTTCCTTAGTGGTTGGTCGATGTGTACCCCCACAGTGGACTCTCACCACCTAGATAGTTGCCATGCCTGGCACACAAGAAAAAAGCAGCTGCTGGGCTGCTTCTGCATCGCATCGCTAGGTGATGCTTTCTATTCAATCGCTTCCGGCAAAAGAATGGAAGCGGTTGTCCCTTTTCCTTCTTGGCTGGAGTAAGTAAGTATACCCTTATGATCTTCAATAATCTTGTAGCTGATCATAACCCCCAAACCTGTCCCCTTCTCCTTCGTTGAGCGGAAGGGCTCCGTTAGGCGTTCCAGTTGTTCCTTAGACATGCCGACGCCTTCATCCTGCACTTCTACAGCAATCAATCCGTCCTCCCGCCTCGATGTTCTAATATTGATGTTTCCGCCTTCGGGCATTGCTTCAATAGCATTCTTGATTAGATTCATAATCACCTGTTTAATTTGTTTTTCTTCACAGTAGACGAAGGCTTCCTTTTGCTCAAATGAGGTAGTAACCACCACATTATTCATCAAAGCTTCAGGATTCATAAATACTGTAATCGCTTGTAGAATGTCATTGATATTCTCTTTGACCAATTGGATCTCCTGCTTCGGTTTCGCCAGCACAAGGAATTCATTCATGATATATTCAATGCGCTCTAACTCGGATAGAATAATATCGCTGTACTTATTATTCGTTTCGGTCGCGAGCAGCTGCATAAATCCTTTTACCGATGTCAATGGATTTCTCAATTCATGGGCAATCCCAGCGGCCAGCTGTCCCATTACGCCAAGCGTATCCCACTTTTTCATCAGCTGATCCCGCTGCTTAATTTCTGTAATATCCTGCGTTACACTAATGTGCCGGGTTACTTTCCCTTGTCCATTCACAATCGGGCTGATTCTTGTCCTCAACCATTCTATTTGATGATGTTTCCCCTCTTTTAACCGAAACTCAAGTTCCTTAGGGGCAGCTTTTGGATTAAAGAATAGCTCTTTAAATGCCTCCCTGTCTTCTTCATGAATCTTCTCTAAAACAAAATGCGGATTATCATAGAAGGTTTCGGCTTTCATCTCCTTGCCGAAGACTTTATTGAAAGAAGGGCTAATATACAGAACTTCCTGCCTTGTCACATCAAAAAGAGTAATGATTTCTGATATGTTTTCAGTGATCTCTAAAAACAGGCGTTCTCTTTCGGCGATCATCTGATTTTGCTCCCCCACTAACTGCTTCAATTCTAACAGAGTAGTTAAAATTTCAATGGAAGATTCTGTGGAAATAGCGCTGTTGGAATGCTTGATTTCTTCAATTAAAGAGACAATCCAGTTCGTCGACCGCCCCTCTTCCGCGTTAGCTATATAATCTTGCGTCACCTCAAATTCCCCTCCCAGGCACCAGTGGCTGTTGAATACCTTTCTATCTATACTCTTCTATTTATCTATTTATTACTTTATCTATTTATTACTGCTTTAAAAAATGTATAAATTTCTCTTTCAGCGAGTCTTAACGCCTAGTATTTCATTCATATCTAGTCCACAATTATTAGTTTATCAAAAAATTTAGAAAAAATTAACTCCCTCCTTTATTTTCTTTTTTAGTAAAGCCTGCCAAATTTCTGGTATCTTATTGATTTAACTGTATTTATTATCTGAATTTTCCGCAATATAAGCTAACCTTTTATATATATATTTTTTTCATATACCAGCTTTTCTTTCGGGAAGAGGGTTATTCTGTGCCAAAAAAGGTAAAAGAAAAAAAGAGGTGATTCAATTGAACTGTACACAGAATCTAGATACATTCATAGAAGATGCCCAGGGTATAAGAGGAGAAAAGAAACTGCTCATATGCCAGCAAGAGAATCCCGCCTCTCCTGCTTCCCTGGGAGATGAAGATACGGGAGGGACAAGCACCGAATTAACTGTTCAAGCGCTCATTGAATCTCCTAAAGGTATAATTTGTTTCCAAAAGACATATACAAACAATCTTCATTATGAAGAAGAGGCTTTGCAGCTTGAACAGCTGAAGGAGAGTCTGCCAACACAGCAAGTACCTCCTCATGCCTTTGAAGAAAAGATGAGTAACCGCTCCTATCCTCTTAATCATTAAGAAGCAATCAACAAAGAAAGGAGATTTTCTACAACATGGTAAATACTCACAAGCATCCTGTCGTTCTATTCGATGGTGACTGTAATTTCTGCGATGCCAGCGTACAATTTATTCTTAATCGGGACCCGGAAGGCCTGTTTCACTTTGCTTCCCTGCAAAGCGAAGCCGGTGAGGAATTACAGGAAAAGCATCAAGTTCGTGATGACGTAGACAGTATGTTGTTAATTGAAGGAGACAAGGTTTATTATAAATCCACTGCAGCCCTGCGAATTGCGCGTCATCTAAAAGGTGCCTGGAAGCTGCTATATGCCTTCGTCCTTATTCCTCGTCCAATTCGCGAATTCGCATACGATTATCTCGCAAAGAACCGCTACAAGTGGTTCGGACAAAAACAAAGCTGCATGCTTCCTCCTCCTCATATTCGAGCGAGATTCCTGTAAGCTTTACCATCACACTTAATAAATAAAAAGCAAGACGGCAATACATTGTCGTCTTGCTTTTTATTTATTTGAAATTAGATACACGCCAAAACTGGTCAGCCATAGGTGCAGCCATCCATTCAAGACCCTTGCTTCTCGCTTGGTGAATGGGAATCCAATTGTCGCTGCCTTCTCTTTTTACATAAACTTCATGATGTGGTGATTGGTCATGAGTACCCGTCATATCATAGTGCCCCCTCTTATAAAAAGAAGCACACACCTCATAATCTACCGGCGGGGCTGTCACCATCAATGGATTGCCCACCGCATGGCTTAAACGGAAGGATACCTTTTCATCAGACCGGTCTGTTTCTTCCATCTGAATTCCATCGCTTGATGCTCTGCCTTCCTCTTTAAACTTCTTGCTCCAGCCATAGGCTTTCGTCGTACCAATATCGCTTGATAAATTAACATCTAAGCCGTCTTCTGCAAACCGGATCGTCACATCCGCTCTTGTTCGATAAGAGGCAGCTTCGGGATCAAAGCCCCTGTTGTCCCCCGCAAAATAACGATACTTAGAGAGAAAGTTAGGGTTTTTGAGCCACTTATTTGTAAGAAATGTCGTATATCGAAGCATCCAGCCGTTCTCTTTTGCTTTCTTCTCCTCCGGTCGTAAAAGCTTTTCAATAGGCGGGAATTGTTTAACAATCCGAAACTCTTCCATGGCCGCTTCCTTTTCCGAGGCACCCTTCTTGAAAAAGCCGAATACACCAGCTGCCGCAAACCTCTCCTCGCTATTGCTTCTTTCAGAAAGCATCAGCGGGCGCCTGGCTTTGATTAAATATGTGTACGTCTTATCGTGCCGGATAGAAGGATCGATGAGAAAGCAATCTGTTATACGAGCCACCTTCTTTCCGTTCCGATAAACGATATACTCCTCTACTCCTTCAATGGGCTCCCACTCCAGCATAATGAGCGAGTTTCCTGCGGCAGCTGTAATAACTAGATCCTGGAGAACATTTCGTTCATTCCTCTCTTCGGGTAAAGTCGAGGTTTGAACCTGGATAATATCGAGCATACGGCCTGATGCATCCGTCCGTTCAATGGTATATAAGTAGCTTGTCGCCGGGGTAAGTGACTGGTCGGTGATACGGGAATGTGCTCCTGAGTAGATTAGCTGATTATCTCTATATACGCGATAATTCCTATTTTTCTCGCTTAACAAGAAGGTAATTTCATCAGTTTTTTGCTCAATGGAGTCGACGATACTGCTTGTCATCTGTACCTCCTTTCTCTTTCCTTGCCTTTTCCGCATCATCCAAGCAGCTCCCGCGCCAACAGCTGTCAACGCAGCAGCAATAGTACGGTTATTCATAGAAGTCCCCCTCTTTCCATCTGCCTTCAAAATGGTGATTGTATGAAGAAAATTATCTCTATTGTTATACCCTAACCGGCCTCGTTTCCCACCTAAAAATGTAATTGTTTTACTTATATATTCGTCTATTTATTTTCTACTATTGCCCTCTCCTCTGATTGTGTACGCTGTTTCAATAAAAAAAGCGTACCGGCTGCCCGGCACGCTGTATTATTTTACATCGTATCCCTGTTCTTCAATTTCATCTGCAATCGCTTGAGGAGAAACTTCTTCGTCGTTATAAAATACCTCTACTTCACCTTTGTTTAAATCCACCGTAACTGATTCTACGCCGCTTAGGCTGCCGACATTGGATTCAATAGCATTCACACAATGCTGGCAGGACATACCTTCTACATTTAATGTTACTTTTTCCATCATATTCAGCCTCCTCTAATCCTTAGCTCCTTTTTATGTTACCATACCCCTGTAGGGTAAATCAACAAACAAGATTTTCTCGTCTTTTACGCTTTAGCGAACCGTTCAAATACTTGCATTAACTCTTTAATGGCTTCCTGCCCTTCCCCATTTTGTATGGCATCCGTTACGCAGTGGCTTGTATGCCGCTCGAGCATATGCAGGCTGACCTTCTTTAACGCTGCATTTACTGCAGAAATTTGTGTGAGTACGTCTATGCAGTAACGATCATCTTCAATCATGTTTTGAATACCTCTCACTTGACCTTCAATTCTCTTCAGACGGTTAATGAGCTGTTCTTTTTCTATATCATCTCTGTGAGTGGCTTTTACTACCTCTTCATGCGCCTCCATTTGCTTCCCCCTCATGTTCTATTATACCCGCAGAGGGTACCCTTATCTTCATTATAGCACATTTTCATCATATATATTCCATTAAAAACAACCATCGCATAGGATAGCTCAAACTGTAGAAAAACTTGTCTATCACCTGTTCTATTCTAAGATGAGGGCTGTTGATTTCCACTGCAGGCGCTTGACGGGGTCTCTTGTGCCTTCTATTTCAATCAACAGCATTTTATGAAGTTTAATGAGCTATATAACCCGTACATACAAAAGAGGCAGACGCTTTCAAACACCCCTTCCCTCTTCATGCGTACGGCGTTTCATTATTTACAGGTTATATGCTCTTTTCATCATTGTGAAGCTTTCCACCGCTTCCTCATCTATTTCATAACCAATACCAGGACGCTCCGGAACATCAATCATACCGCTTTCTACTGTAACCTCCGGCTTGATAATGTCTTTCACCCAATACCGGGAAGAGGCAGCGTTGTCTCCTGGCAGTGTAAATTGGCTAAGCGTAGATAGGGCAATGTTATGCGCCCGGCCTACACCTGCTTCAAGCATGCCCCCGCACCAAACAGGAATATGCTTTTCCCTGCATAAATCGTGAATACGCTTGGCCTCGGTAAGACCGCCAACACGTCCAATCTTTACATTAATGACTCGGCAGCTGCCAAGCTGAAGCGCTTTTCTCGCATCTTCATAGGACGTAATACTCTCATCTAAACAGACAGGTGTATCAAGTTCCTGTTGAATAATCGCATGGTCAATAATATCATCAGAGGCGAGAGGCTGTTCAATCATCATCAGCCCGTACTCGTCCAATCGCTTGAGCAGCGGAAGATCCTCCAGCCGGTAGGCAGAATTGGCATCTGCCATCAAAGGCAGAGACGGAAAAGCGCGGCGGATTTCCTTGAGGATTCCTTCATCCCAGCCCGGTTTGATTTTCACCTTTACTCGCTTATACCCTTCATCTACATGCTGCTTAATGACTGAAAGCAGTTCGTCGATCGTCGGCTGAACGCCGATGCTAATACCCGCTTCAACCGCTGTCCGCTCACCTCCCAGCGCTTTGTACAGCGGGATTCCCGCCCTTTTTGCATACAAGTCCCATATCGCTCCTTCGATGGCGGCTTTGGCCATTTTGTTTCTTTTCACAGAAGCAAAAAGCGGAACCAGTTCGTCTGGGTGATGAAGCTCCTTCCCTTTGAGCATAGGGATTAAAAAATCTTCTATTACGTGCCAGTTCGTTTTAAATGTCTCCTCCGTGTAGAAGGGCTCCGTGAAGGCAACAGACTCTCCCCAGCCTGATAAGCCGTCTTCATCCTGGGCTTCAATCAAAATAAAGTTTTTCGTCTGTACTGTCGCCGAGCTATTCGTAAACGCAAACTTCATCTCCATTTCCATATGCCTCAAAATGATTTGCCTAATCCTCATAGTGTGATTCTCCTCTTATTTACCGTAGTCTACAACCGGCACACCTTCCTGCTCATACATCCGAAAGCCGCGCCAGCCTTTCTCAAGAAGCGCCTGCTGGCCAGAAATATCTTCCATCTTCAGCGCCTGTACGTGTTCATATGCACGTGGCTGGTTTTCAGCTAATTTTTTCACGAAGATATACCGAAGCATACCATCATACTTATCTTTCAAAGCGGCTATTTCCATTCCCTGTGCAAATTTGTCCTTCAAGCTTGGCATATTGAACGGCGCCACTGTACAGCAAACATACTTATAAGCCTGGTCGATTTTCTTCAGTTCCTCCATAATGAGGAACGCTAGCTGCTTTTGCAGGCCGTTTCCTCGATAATCAGAATGCACATTTGATATTTCCTGATAGATGACGCTCGCCAGCTCTTCCCTCGTCAAGCCGATGTCCCAGCCCAAATGCTCTTCATCAATAGGCGGCACTAATAGCGCCCGGAAGGCAATAAAATCTGTATCGGTGAAAGCACCGACGAGTAATCCATTTCCTTCTAATATGTATCGGAATTCTTCTCTGCTTAACGGCTGCAACACGCTCTTGTCTTCAAGAGACCCTATCACCTTCTCCTGCAGGAACATCAGCTTATCTAGATCATTAAGCGTTAATCGGCGCACATAGAATGCTTGTCCGTTGCTTTGTAAGGTTCCTTCGTAAATCGCGTCCATCCCTTCTCCTCCTTTTGTCTGATTAGCTAAGAGACCCTTCTCTTTGTACATCGTACTGAACACACCTTAAAAATTCTACATTTTTCACAAAAAAAGCCCCCGTTAACTAAGCGGGGGCCTATTCATTATCTACCGTTTCGCGTTGCGATGTTTCGCAAGATCTTCCAGCTGTGTTTTCGGACTTGTGTCTCCTTTGCCGCCTCCTGCATAGCCTTGCGGATTCACACCGCTGAATGCTTTATTGCCGCGGTTTCTGTTTTTACTCATAAGACGCACCTCCTGCTTTCATTGTTTGTCAAAGTGAATGCCTTTAGTATAGAAAAACTTTGCAAAAGTGATAAGCATTCTCTCTGTTAATTCCTTTTCAAATGATCATACTAATAAAGACCACACAATGCCGGAAGGAGTGGACGAACAATGGCGACAAGGGAATCTGTGGATCATTGTCTAGAGCAATGCCAGCAAGCCATTGACTTTGCTGCGGCTCAATATGAGGAGTCAGCCCGGCAGGAACACAACAATGCCGGAGATTTTAACGAGGCGCAGCTTATGCTTGAGAACGCTTATAATGAGCTGGACAAGCTGCTTCTCAGTGCGAATGAGCAGCAGAGAGAAATGCTGCACCGCAAGAGGTTTCAAATTCAGCAGCTGCAAAATCAAATGATTTTAGGCATTCGATATCAATAACAGCTTTACCGGCCTGACAGGTGTGCAGGCCGGTGCTTCTTCTAATTAACTGATATCCTTTCTGGATGCCTGCTTCTTTCAAATACAATTTCTCCGTCAACCATAGTCATGGAGACACGAATGTCCTTCAGCCTTTCTGTGGATAATTCGAACGGGTTTTCATCAAGTATAATCAGGTCAGCATATTTCCCTGCGGAAAGTGTGCCAATGATCTCCTCGTCAAACCCGCTATATGCGGCTTCGGTAGTGTAAGCCTTTATGGCCTCTTCTACTGAAATGGCTTCCTTCATCCCTAGCTGCTGCCCCCCTACTGTTCGGCGGGTAACTGCTGCGTATATGCCAAAGAACGGATTCCCCGGGCAAACAGGCATGTCCGAATTGCCTGGAGCTTTAATGCCGTGTGCCTTAAAGGACGCGTGCGGAAATACCCGCTCCGCTCGTTCTTCCCCCAAGTTCTTCAAGTAGCTGTCTCCAATTGCATAAACAAAGCCAATGGAAGAAGCAGCCACCACATCCAGAGCCGCAATTCGCTCCAGCTGTTCCTCCGTCGGCAGAGCACAGTGCTCAATTCGGTGGCGCATCTGGCGGTTTTTCTCAGGAGAAGCAGCTTGTTCAATCGCCCTCAGCGCCTGCTCAATCGCCCGCTCACCGATACCGTGAATAGATACACGCAGGTTATTCTCAACCGCCCGCGCGATATGGCCCTTCACTTTTTCCTCCGACATATAAAGAATCCCCCGGTTCTCTCCATCGTTTTCAAAAGGCTCTGAGACGGCTGCCGTTTTTCCTCCGACACTGCCATCAAGCATATATTTCAGCCCCTGTATATTTAAATGGTCATTACCGAACCCGCTTTCCAAGCCAAGAGCCAGCACCTCTTCTTCTACGCCTGTCCAGCCCATTTGAGTGACTGCCCAGAGCCAGAGCCGGACCTTCATCCGGAACTCTCCTTCTTTTCGCAGCTGCTGATAGACGGTTAGCTCTTCTTTCGTTACAGCCATATCGTGAATGGTTGTGATCCCCCACTCGAAGAATTGCTGCTCCGCCTGCTTCATTGCTTCTTTGAATTGCTCAACAGTAAATGCCGGCACATCAAATTCCTTCATCGCATTTTCCTGAATAAGCCCGCTTAATTTGCCAGTTGCCGGATCCCGATGAAAATGCCCGCCCTCTGGGTCCGCTGGATTAGCGGTAAGTCCGCTTTTCTCGAATGCCTTCCAATTAACGACCGCATTATGAATACAAGTTCGCTTTAAAAATACAGGATGATCAGGAGCTGCCTCGCTTAACTCATCAATCGTTGGAAACCTCCGCTCTTTTAGTTTGCTGTCATCCCAGCCCGTTCCAATAATCCATTCCCCAGCTGGAAGCTCTGACGCTTTTCGCCTCACTGCTTCTAGAATATCTTCAATCGACGGGGTAACTTCCGTCCGCAAATCGAGCTGCTGCAGGTTGGCTGCATAGTGAAGAGGATGCGCATGACTTTCAATTAAGCCTGGCAGCACTGCTTTCCCTTTTCCATCTATGACTTCAGTAGCCGGTCCGATGTACGGCTCTGCTTCCTCATCAAAAGCTACAACCTTTCCGCCCGCAATCGCCAGCTGATATGCCTGGGGCCGTGACTCATCCATTGTATAAATCGTTGCATTCTTCAGAATTTTATCAGCATACATACTTGCTTCTCCCATTGTGAATATCCCCCTTTTATGCTGTATTTATTTAGTATACCAGATAAAGAAAACGTTTTCTTTTCTAAACTTTTGAATACAGAAGTGTCTCCACAAAAATATAGCGGGGGCATCACCCATATTAACGGCTTAACACAGCTAAGCGCTCATATATATCTTTCAATGTATAGCAGCCATCCTGATAAAGCTTGTTTATATATATACTCCACAGCTTAGCTGCCAAGCGCGCATCTCCCAGCGCATGATGGCGATTATTCACTTCTATTCCGCAATGCTGACAGTAATCCTCCAGCCGGATGAGCTGTTCGTTGGTATCCACGAGCTTAAAAACAAAGGAAGTATCAATCAGTCGGTGCTTTAATGAGGTCCTGAACAGCTTCCAGGTAGCCTGCTCGAGAAATCGCTTCTCGTGACTGGCATGGTGTGCCACTAAAACGTCGCCGCCCGCATATTGATAAAATTTCAGAAGCACCTCTCTAAGAGGCGGCGCCTCTCGCAAATCAGCCTCTTCAAGACCTGTTAACTGCTTGATCTTTGGAGAAAGGTCACCGCTAAATTGGACGAGCGAATAAAAAGTTTGTTCCTCTTTTACTAGCCAGCCCTCAAGCTTCACTGCTCCGACTGATAAAATTTGATCGCCCTGCTCCGGCGAAAATCCTGTCGTCTCAAAGTCAAAAACGACCACCTTTAATTTATCCAGCGGTACATATAAGCTATTTTTCTTTTCTTTTTCTAAGCTTCTTAAAAAGGCCTGCTGTTGGGAACGGTTTTGCCCGGCAATCGGAGCATAAACTGCCGAGCTGACCTTTCCATGCGTCTGCTTCATCCAGTGAATAAAGGAGTTAACATTCATAATGGACCGCCCTTTCAATGACCTCTTGGGTAAAGCGGTGAAGCTCTTTTCCACCCTTGATGATCTGCTTAAGCTCACTCTTTTCCTTTGCATTCATTTTATTGACATAGAGATAATGGGCGTCCTCATAACGGGCCGTTTCACTGTACATGAGCCGGTAATGCAGGAGTTTCTGAAAATTTTTCTTAGCTCTTTCTGCCTGCTGACTGTAGCACTCATACCGTCCTAGTTCCTCGAGACGTTCCAATGTGGCCGTTCGCTCAATATTCTCCTTCATGGCAAGAATGCGAGCTGCATTCACATATGGAAAGAAGGCCGTATGCTTAATATCCAGGCTGCCTGTGTAAGGGCCGGACCGCACTTTGATAAAGTGATTAAAAAGCCCCACTCCACTTTCTACATGAAGCATATTCTCCATCAACGCTTTAAGCAAGGAAGGATGTTCATGAAGGTACTCGCCCACAATCCTCTTGAGCCAGCGGACGGGTTCAGATGGTCCAATGACCTCTCTTGCATCAAACAAAATATGCAGATAGCGGAACGCCTCCCACGTTCCCGCCTCCAGCCATCTTTTCACCTGGACAGCCCACTCTGCTCGCGACCGGCACCATACAGGGTTATGGCTCATAACCTTCCCATCGCAATATGGATACCCTGCGGAATATAAGTTTTCAGAAAGCCTTTTTCCAAGCAGCAAAAAGTAGCGCTCCTCTGTCTCACCAGACTTTTCAAACATAATGCCGTGATCCTGGTCACTATGCACCGCTTGTTCCCAACGGCCAGCGCTGCCGACTACAAACCAGGTAAACGAACATGGCGGAGAACCGTATTCCTGCTTTACTTCTTTCAGTGTAAGAAAAAATATATTTTTCCGAATCGACTCATGAAAATGATTTAACTCATCAGTATGAAACTGATGAGTTAACAGATGCTGGTCATGCCAATGCTTAATTTCCTTAAATGAAGTAAAAGATTGCTCCACTTTTTCACTCCTCTTGTCGCTTAAGCTTGCTGATTATTTAGCAACTTTATGTTCTTTTAGCTCAAATGCTTCCGGGTAACCGTAGCTGCCGTGCTCACTCATATCTAAACCGATCAGCTCTTCTTCAGGTGTCACCCTTAATCCGCCTAATACCTTCTTCAGTACGTACAGTGCAGCGAAGGAAACAATGAAAGCATAAGCTCCTGATACTGCTACACCCATAGCTTGTACACCAAGCTGTGTCCAGCCGCCTCCGTAAAATAAACCAGGTAAACCGACAGTCGCTAATTCCGGAGTAGCGAAAAGCCCTGTCGATAAGGTCCCCCATACCCCTGCAAGACCGTGAACAGAAAGCGCAAAGATCGGGTCATCAATGTTCATTCTTTCAAAGAATCTCATGCTATAGAAGACGAGAACACCTGCAATTAGACCGATAATTACCGCCGCCCATGTATCTACGAATGCACAAGAAGCAGTGATAGCAACCAGCCCTGCAAGCGCACCATTTAACATGGTGGGAACGTCTGACTTTCCGAATACAACCCAGGAAACCAGCAAGGCACTAATAGCGCCTGCAGCGGCTGCTAAGTTTGTGTTTAATGCCACATATCCGAAGAAGGCTTCTTCTACTCCCAGCGTGCTTCCTGCATTAAACCCGAACCAGCCAATCCATAAAATAAACACACCTAGAGCCGTGTACACTTGATTATGACCGTGAAGCTGATTAGCCGTGCCGTCTTTGTTGAACTTGCCAATTCGCGGTTTTAATAAAATCGTTGCTGCTAGAGCGGCCATGGCACCTGTTAAGTGAACAACTGTTGAGCCGGCGAAATCTTGCTTTCCGTGTTCAGCTAACCAGCCGCCTCCCCAAATCCAATGGGCAACCACCGGATAAATAAGAGCAGTAAAAATAACAGAGAAAATAAGATAAACAGAAAGCTTAGCCCGTTCAGCAAACCCGCCAGTCGCAATTGTCAAAGCGATGCCGGCGAAAGCCAATTGGAACACGAAAAATGCAGCTGTTGAATAAGAGCTTCCTTCCAATTCTGTTCCCGAGTAAAAGAAGTCAGACAAGCCAACGAAGAAGTTCGCATTTTCCCCAAAAATAAACCCATAGCCGACGATCCAAAAGACGATAGAAGCTAGTCCAAAGGTAAACACGGTCTTTCCTGCGATATGGCCCGCATTCTTCATCCGGGTCGACCCCGCTTCCAGTAAAACAAAGCCGGCTTGCATAAAGATGACCAAAATGGCCCCCAGCATAATCCATGTACTATTTAAAAAATACAAATTATCCATTTCCACTCCTCCTTTATTAGCGGGCCAGCCCTTCGTTACAGTGAAGCGTTAGTGTAACGGGGGACTGACCCCCAGCACATTAAAGTACTAAAGCAATATTAATGGTCAATGATGTTGATGTTGTAGTGTTCAAGCCAAGTGTTGATTTGGACAAGGTGGGCGATGAGCTGCGGGCCGGTCATGAGCTGGCCGAACCATGGCTCTTTAAAGGATGCGCCGTTAGAGTCAATGATGTGTTGTACTTTTTCTTTTGAGAGTAAGTCAAGTAACGGGGATGTTTTGCTGTCTGCGATTTGGCTTAACATGTCTCTGACAAGCGCGGTATATTGCGGGTGGTACGTTTTTGGATAAGGGCTTTTCTTTCGATAAAGGACTTCATGTGGCAGCACTCCCTCTAAGGCACGCCGCAGGATCCCCTTTTCCCGTCCATTCAGCATTTTCATTTCCCATGGTATATTCCAGGCATATTCTACAATTCTATGATCAGCAAAGGGAACGCGTACCTCCAAGCTTGCCCCCATGCTCATACGGTCTTTCCGCTCAAGGAGCGTCGCCATAAACCAGGTCATGTTTAAATAGAACATTTCCCGCCGGCGCGCTTCTAGTGGAGCCTCTCCCTCCAGCTGGGGCGTTTCTTTTACCGTTTCTTCATATTTCTCCCGGGCATAGCCCTCGAGATCAAGCTTTTTCTTCCAATGCGGAAGCAGTAAGTCCTCCCTCGCCTTTTGTGATCTCATCCATGGAAATCCATTGCCTTTAAGCAGCTCTTCTTTGTAGAACCATGGATAGCCGCCAAAAATTTCATCTGCACACTCACCGGACAAAGCAACCGTAAAATCCTCCTTAATCGTTTCACAAAACCAAAGCAGAGAGGAATCGACATCTGCCATTCCCGGCAAATCTCTCATGAGCACGGCGTCTTTTAAATAATCAGCCAGCACATCATTTTGAATGATTGCTGAATGGTGAACAGAGCCTATATGACTTCCTACCTTTTGAATCCACGGTCCATCCTGATCAGGCTGAAATGTGCTTTTTTGAAAGTATCGGCTATTATGAGCATAATCAATAGAGTATGTGTGAAGGGAGCCGCGTCCTTCCTGCTTAAAATAGCTGGAGGCTATCGCACTAATGGCGCTTGAATCGACTCCTCCTGATAAAAATGTGCATACCGGCATATCAGCTACCAATTGACGCTCAATAGCATCCTTCACAAGAAACCTGACCTGCTCTACTGTCTCGTCTAATGACTGGTCATGTTTCTCGCTTTCAACATTCCAATACCTCCATAGCTTCAAGCCGCCTCGCTGATAGGTAAGGGCGTGGGCGGGCCGGAGCTCTTTAATCCCCCGGAATACCCCGCATCCCGGAGTACGGGATGGTCCTAGCCCGAATATCTCCCGCAGCCCTTCTGCTGTCACCTCTGCCTTTATATGAGGATGAGCCAGCAAAGCTTTCATTTCTGATCCAAATAGAAGACTTCCATTTTTCTCGGTGTAAAATAAAGGCTTTACCCCCAAGCGGTCTCTTGCCATGAAAAGTTTTTCCTCTTTATGATCCCAAACAGCGAAAGCAAAGATGCCGTTTAAATAGTCCACACACTGTTCCTTCCATTCCATATAAGCAGTCAGCAATACTTCCGTGTCGGAGTGTGATTGAAAAGAGTACCCTCTTTTCAAAAGCTCTTTTCGAATATCTTCTGTATTATAAAGCTCCCCATTGTAAACCATCGTGTACGTATGCTGGTTAACTGTTTTTTCCATCGGTTGGCTTCCGCCAGCAGGATCGACGACAACCAGCCGGGTATGGCCTAATACAGCTCGGCTGCTGTTCCACACATTTGTCGCATCAGGCCCTCGTCTTTCCAGCGTGCCAGCCATCTTCCTCACAGTGAATGCATGTTCTCTCAAGTCCTGGTGCCAATCAATCCATCCGGTGATTCCACACATTCGTTATCCCACTCTCCCATGGTGATTTTGGAATTGCCTAAGAACTCCCCTTTGTTCATTTGTATGTGAATGAATGGGCAACTGTCCCACTCATTCACATAATTATATGGCATGGCTGGAATGAGTCTTTATCAAATTAATATTGTGAAAGATACTGTTCACGTTCCCACGGATGAACTTGCGTACGGAACAGATCCCATTCGATGGTTTTGGCTTCTACAAAGTGTTCGCACAAGTGCTCGCCCAGCGCAGCTGTCATGACTTCATTTTCCTGGAAGCTTTCAATTGCCTCTGCCAAAGTAGCCGGAAGATCAACGATATTGTTCTCTACACGCTCTTTCTTAGACATGTCATAAATGTTTTGATCGATGGCTTCAGGCGGAGTTAATTTGTTTTTAATACCGTCTAAGCCGGCTGCCAGCAGAACAGAAAGTGCTAAATATGGATTTGCAGAAGGATCAACGCTTCGAACTTCAACACGGGTGCTTAATCCGCGGGAAGCCGGAATTCGGATCAGCGGGCTCCGGTTGCTTGCAGACCAGGCAACATAGCAAGGTGCTTCATATCCCGGCACGAGACGCTTGTAGGAATTGACTGTCGGGTTCGTCACTGCTGTGAAGCTGTGAGCATGCTTGAGGATCCCTGCAATAAATTGGCGTGCCGTTTCACTCATTTCAAGCTCACCGTTCGGATCATAGAAAGCATTTTGCCCATCCTTAAATAATGACAAGTTACAGTGCATCCCCGATCCATTGACACCAAACAATGGCTTTGGCATGAATGTCGCGTGCAATCCGTGCTTTCTAGCAATGGTTTTGACAACCAGCTTGAACGTTTGAATATCGTCACACGAACGAATGGCATCCGCATACTTAAAATCAATTTCATGCTGGCCCGGAGCAACCTCATGGTGGGAAGCTTCAATTTCAAAGCCCATCTCCTCCAGTTCAAGCACGATATCCCGGCGGCAGTTCTCGCCAAGATCTGTTGGCGCTAGGTCAAAGTAGCCGCCGTTGTCGTTCAATTCCAATGTCGGAGCGCCCTTTTCATCCAGCTTGAAAAGGAAGAATTCCGGCTCTGGTCCGAGGTTAAAATCTGTAAAGCCGAGCGCTTTCATCTCCTCTAAGATGCGTTTCAGGTTGTTGCGGGGATCTCCCTCAAACGGTGAGCCATCAGGATGATGAATATCGCAGATGAAGCGAGCCACCTTTCCTTTCTCTGCTGTCCAAGGAAAAATAACAAATGTATCTAAGTCCGGATATAGATACATATCAGATTCTTCAATGCGGACGAAGCCTTCAATAGAGGAGCCGTCAAACATCATTTTATTATCTAGTGCTTTCTCTAGCTGAGATACTGGGATTTCTACGTTTTTAATCGTTCCTAGAATATCTGTAAATTGCAAGCGGATAAATTTCACGTTTTCCTTTTCTACCATCTGGAAGATCTGTTCTTTTGTAAACTTTGCCATTTTCATTCTCCCCTTCATCTTTCTATAAATTATTTATGCAGACACAGTCTGCTTTGTTAAATAATGATTGCATTCTTGAGCGGCTCCCCGGCCTTCTTGAATAGCCCAGACGATTAAACTTTGTCCTCTGCGCACATCGCCAGCAGCGAATACGCCGTCTATCGTCGTTGTATAACGGTTTTCAGGCGTATGTATACAACTGCGCCCATCTTGTTCAACATCAAACGCTTGAATCACCTCTTCCTCTGGGCCACTAAATCCAATGGCGACTAGTACGAGCTGAGCTGGCCAAATTTTCTCGGTTCCCGGGATTTCGCGGGTAACAAGCTGGCCATTTTCATTTTTCACTTTTTCTACCTGCACGGTATGAAGCTCTTTCACATTGCCAGCATCGTCCTTGACGAATTTCTTCGTTAAGATAGAATACTCACGCGGGTCTCTCCCGAAGCGAGCAGCCGCTTCCGAATAGGCATAATCAAGCGTAAAGGTATGCGGATATTCAGGCCATGGATTCCCCGCTGCCCGCTCCGCCGGAAGCTGTGGATGCTTGCCGAATTGAACGACGCTTTTACACTTTTGCCTCAGGGCTGTAGCTACACAATCAGCCCCCGTATCCCCTCCGCCGATTACAATGACATCCTTGCCTTCTGCAGAGATGTACTGACCGTCCTCAAGGTTTGAATCCAATAAGCTTTTCGTATTCTTCGTTAAGTAATCCATCGCGAAATGAATACCAGCTGATCTTCTTCCCTCAATCGTCAAGTCGCGGTGCTTCTGAGCGCCGGTACAAAGAATGACAGCGTCGTATTTCTCACGCAGCTCCTTAGCGCTGATATCTTTTCCAATTTCAGTGTTTGTGACAAATTGGACCCCCTCTTGTTCTAAGAGCTTTACCCGGCGCTCAACAATTTCCTTATCAAGCTTCATGTTAGGTATGCCGTACATGAGAAGGCCGCCAATACGGTCCGACCGTTCATAGACAGTGACGGAGTGGCCCGCTTTATTTAATTCATCGGCACTGGCAAGACCTGCAGGACCAGAGCCAACTACGGCTACTTTCTTCCCTGTCCGGACGGATGGAGGACTTGGAACGATCCATCCCTCATCGAACCCCTTATCAATAATCGCACGCTCAATACTTTTGATCGCTACTGCAGGGTCGTTAATAGCGACTGTACAGGACCCTTCGCATGGAGCCGGGCAAACCCGCCCTGTAAATTCAGGGAAGTTATTGGTTTGCAAGAGCCGGTCGAGCGCCTCTCTCCATCGGCCCTTGTAGGCTAAATCATTCCACTCCGGAATCAGGTTGTATAAAGGGCAGCCAATCGTTTCATGTCCGAGCTGTATCCCCGTGTGGCAGAAAGGAGTGCCGCAGTCCATGCAGCGCGCTCCTTGTGTTTGAAGCTTGTGCTCCGGCATTGGCTGCTGATATTCACTCCAGTCATTCAAACGTTCAATGGGGCTTCTTTCAGCTGATGTTTCCCGTTCATATTCAATAAAACCTGTTACCTTTCCCATAACGCAGCTCCTTTCATTTTTGTTCCTCGCTCGCTTCTATTCTAGGAAACAGCATGAATATCTTTCTCGCCTTCTGCTTCCATCATTCTCTTGTACTCTTTCGGAATCACTTTCACCCAGTTTGTTAAATGATCTTCCCAGTTGTTAAGAAGGAATAAAGCACGCTCACTTTCCGTATAACGATAATGATTAGAGAGAAGCCGTTTTAGCTCTTCTATCTCTGCTTCGGATGTAAGAGGATCGAGATTCACGTGCTCTTGATTGTACGTTTGATAAAAGGATCCTGGCTCCTCCGCGTATACATAGGCGATCCCACCTGTCATCCCAGCAGCAAAGTTTTTGCCGACTTCCCCAAGGACAACAACTTTTCCGCCTGTCATGTATTCACAGCCATGACCTCCAATTCCTTCAACTACTGCATTCACCCCACTATTTCTAACAGCAAACCGCTCACCAGCCAGTCCATGGATGTATGCCTCTCCTGCTGTCGCTCCATAGAGAGCTACATTTCCAATAATGACACTTTCTGCAGGGACAATAGCTGAGTTAATTGATGGCTTTACAATGATTTTTCCGCCTGACAGTCCCTTTCCGACATAGTCATTCGCTTCCCCTTCGAGTGTCATCGTTACTCCCTTCGGAACAAAAGCACCGAAGCTTTGTCCGGCAGATCCAGTAAAGTTTAATTGGATCGTGTCATTAGGCAGCCCCTCCTGGCCAAAGCACTGTGAAATTTTGCTGCCCAGCATCGTAACGGCAGTTCGCTGAATATTTTGAATAGAGAAATCGGCCGTCACTGGCTTCCTTTTCTCCAAAGCCGGCTTGCATGCTTCTAAAATCTCCTTATAGTCAAGCGACCTTTCTAAACCATGATCCTGCTGACGCTGATTATACATTCCTCCTTGCGCCGGTGAATTAGGCACATACAGGAAGGAAGATAAATCCATTTCTTTTGCCTTCCAATGTCCCTGCACCTTTTCATCTACCGTTAAAGCATCTGTACGTCCAATCATTTCATTGACCGTGCGAAATCCTAGTTGCGCCATGATTTCACGGACATCTTGTGCGATAAACCTCATGAAGTTTTCGACATGTTCGGGCTGGCCAATAAATTTCTTGCGCAATTCCGGATCCTGGGTGGCAATTCCCACTGGACATGTGTTCAAGTGACAGGCCCGAACAAGCACACATCCCAGCACAACAAGCGGAGCAGTAGCAAAGCCATATTCTTCTGCACCTAATAATGCGGCGATAGCTACGTCGCGTCCGGTCATCATTTTTCCGTCTGTCTCGAGAACAATCCGGTCGCGGAGACCATTAAGCATTAATGTTTGGTGTGTTTCTGCTAAGCCAATTTCCCATGGCATGCCAGCGTGTTTAATACTTGTTCTTGGTGCAGCTCCGGTACCGCCTTCTGATCCACTGATTAAGATGACATCCGCTAATCCTTTAGCAACCCCGGCAGCAATCGTGCCAACACCAGCCTTCGAGACAAGCTTCACACTAATACGCGCTTGCGGGTTTGCGTTTTTTAAGTCATGAATGAGCTGGGCAAGATCTTCTATCGAATAAATGTCATGGTGCGGAGGAGGCGAGATTAATTCGACTCCCGGTGTAGAACCCCGCACCTCAGCAATCCACGGATATACTTTATTGCCGGGCAGCTGTCCGCCTTCTCCAGGCTTTGCTCCTTGCGCCATTTTAATTTGAATTTCATCAGCATTGACTAGATAGTGGCTGGATACTCCAAATCGTCCTGACGCAACTTGCTTAATCGCACTGCGGCGCAAGTCTCCATTTTCATCTGGTGTATAGCGGCTAGGGTGCTCACCGCCTTCTCCGCTATTGCTTTTTCCGCCAATGCGGTTCATAGCGATAGCCAGAATTTCATGCGCTTCCTGGCTTAACGAGCCGTACGACATGGCTCCTGTTTTGAATCGGCGGCAAATGGACTCAATTGATTCCACTTCCTCAATTGGAATGGACGTGCGGTCTTTGAACTTAAATAGTCCACGAAGGAAAATCAGCTGCTCCTCATTTGCCATGGAAGCATACTTTTTATAGAGTTCATAATTATTTTCCCGGCAAGCCCGCTGGAGCAAGTGAATAGTACCAGGCCGAAAAGCATGGGCTTCACCATCATGGCGCCATTGGAAGTCACTTCCTGCCTCTAACGCCCCAACAGTTGTTTCAGAGAAAGCTGCTTCGTGCCGCAATAGTGTTTCCTTAGCGATTGTCTCTAGCTTAATTCCGCCTAAACGGGCAGCGGTTCCTGTAAAATACCTAGAGATTACTGATTCATCGATTCCCACAGCCTCGAAAATTTGTGCTCCTCTATAACTTTGTATAGTAGAAATCCCCATTTTCGATAATACCTTCACCATGCCGTTTGTTGCTGCCTTAATATAGTTGCTAACCGCTTGATCTGTATCTATTTGTTCCAATTCACCCTTCTCAGCCATCTCCTTAATAGCTGCGAAGGCAATATATGGATTGACCACGTCTGCTCCGTATCCAACAAGCATACATAACTGATGGACATCTCTTGCTTCACCAGTTTCTACTATCATACTTACCTTTGTTCTCGTTCCTTGTCGCACAAGGTGATGGTGTAAGCCGCTTACAGCTAGTAAAGCTGGCATGGCCGCTAGGTGACTATTGAGCTGTTTATCAGACAGAATAACCAAAGAAATACCTTCTTCAATCGCGTGATCAACGGATTGAAATAACGCTTGCAAAGCTGACTCTAGAGCCGCTTCACCGTATTCCGCTTCAAATAGCATGTCAAATGTTCTTGTTTGGAAAGATGGATGATTGTTGTAACGAAGCTTTGTTAAAACCTTATCCGAGCAAACCGGTGTATCTAGCCGAATACGTTCACAGTTCTTCCCGGATAGTTCAAGCAAGTTCCCTTCAGCTCCAAGCATTGTAGTCGTTGAAGTAACGAACTCCTCCCGAATCGCATCAATCGGCGGGTTAGTAACCTGAGCAAATAATTGCCTGAAATAATTGTAGAGAAGCTGGGGCTTTTCTGATAATACAGCTAGCGGTGTATCGTTCCCCATTGAACCCGCTGGCTCTTTTCCTTCTCTTGCCATTGGTGCTAAATACTTGGCGCGTTCTTCATTTGTGTAGCCGAAGGCTTTTTGCACCTTTAATAATGAGAACTCTTTGTTCCCACCCTTCGCTTCCGCTACGGGCAATTCATTAATATGAGTGCTGTGTTCGTTTAACCATTGACGATATGGACGCTGCTTGGAAACCTGTTCCTTCACTTCTTTGTCCGGAATGATTCTCCCCTCTATCAAATCAACTAGGAGCAGACTGCCTGGGCTTAGCCTTCCTTTTTTAATGATTTGTTCTGACGGAATATCCAGTGCCCCTGCTTCCGAGGAAAAGATAATTGTATCGTCTGCCGTTATACAGTAACGCGCCGGACGAAGTCCATTACGATCAAGCGTGGCTCCTATTTGACGACCATCCGTGAAAGCAAAGGCAGCTGGTCCGTCCCATGGCTCCATTAAATGGCTGTGATAAGAGTAAAAGGCTTTTAACAAGCCGTTCATTTCTTCATCTTTTTCCCACGGCTGCGGCACCATCATCATGGCGGTCTCAGCTAAAGAACGTCCGGCTAAAGTGAAAAACTCCAGGCAATTATCAAACGAAGATGAATCACTTCCGCTTTCATCTATAATTGGCAATACTTTTTCCATACGGGGACCGAACACAGAAGATGTCATGACCTGCTCTCTTGCTTTCATCCAATTGATATTTCCCTGTACCGTATTAATTTCCCCGTTGTGAATCAAATAACGGTTTGGATGGGCTCGTTCCCAACTAGGGAATGTATTCGTACTAAATCGGGAATGAACAAGTGCAAAGGCTGATTGAAAAGCCGGATCCTGCAGGTCCAAATAGAATTGATCAAGTTGCTGAGTAGTCAGCATGCCTTTATACACGATGGTCCGTGTGGATAAGCTGGCAAAATAACAGGTAATGAGTTGTCTTTTAAGCGCTTCACTTTCTGCCCGCTTGCGAATAACATACAAAATCCGTTCAAATGCTTGTTCAGACATACTTTTATCTGATTTTTCAATAAATACTTGACGGATAAATGGCTGGCTCTCCTTTGCTGCTTGGCCGATCTGTGAGGCATCCACTGGTACATCACGCCAACCAAGAAGCGTTTGTTCTTCCTCCTGCACAATGGCTTCGAATGTTCGTTCGAACCATTTACGTTCTTCTTTGTCTTGCGGCAGGAACAGCATGCCAACTCCGTAGTTTCCTGTCTCTGGTATATTTAAGTCATTGCATGTTTGCTGAAAAAAATAATGTGGAACTTGCACCATAATGCCTGCTCCATCGCCTGTCTGAGGATCACTTCCCTGGCCGCCGCGGTGCTCAAGCCGGCAGAGCATGGAGATACCCTGTTTAACAATCTCTCGGGAAATATTTCCTTTTATATTGGCAATGAACCCAATTCCACATGCATCATGTTCATAAGCCGGATCGTATAGTCCTTGTTTTGTTGGAGTTGTTATTGGTTTCATTTCCCTCACCCTTTCTGTTTCGTGACCAACCGTTTTCATTTGGTGATTCGTTGATGTGATGGTTGATTCGCTTTTCTTGACTTAATTGTATGGCGGGACAACCAATCTGAACAATATATAATTTTTATAAAAACGATCTATTTTTGATATATAAAAATATATAACGATTCTTTTGAATCTTCTTTCAGCATTAAAAAACGCTTTCATTGTTGATTTAATCCACTTCTTGCGTTTTGTACTTATTTAACTAAAAATCAATAATATTCCAGTTAACACCGCTTTATTTTTTTATAATTTTTAAAATTTCATTTTGTTATGTACTTCATGTAAGTAAATACATGGGGAAATTCTATACTTGTATAAATTCTTCAGACTTGCTTTTCTTTCGGTAAAGGATGATTTGATTATAAATAAAGAAGAAGGGGTTCCGCCAGGCATGCGTCAGGTTATCTTCCATCATTTATTTATGAGAGATGAAGGTACAAATTTAACGGTTAAATACCGTTTATTTTTATGGATAACTGACTGAATAACGGGAATATATAGAGAAAGGAGGCGATATGGAGGATGAATATTAATAGAATTGTTCAAAAGGCTAAACAAACACTCAATCAGGCATCTCAGATGATGAAGGACAAGAAAGAGGACGTAAATTCGCGACCGAAGAAACCATCTGCTGTTTCGGTCTCTGACTTGGCTGAGTTCATTACTAATCACCCGGAAGCGAACATAGAAAGAAGAAATTGGCTAGGGGCTGAGTATACGTTTTATAACCTGAAATATGATGGTGCCTTTTATTATCTAGAAAAGAAGGACAACCATATTTTACAGCTTGATGTTACGAAAGGAGCGGCACAGATTCTCTCCTACCGTTCTTACAGAGATCAGCCTTCCACTCCAATTACTAGCTTTTCTTGACAACGTTCACGTATAAATGATCTAAAAAAATACAGGCGCGATACGCTTATCGGGCCTGTACTTTCGCTGGTAAAAACGGCAGCCTTACAAGATGAGCAAAAAATAAAAAGCCAGCAGTATAACAAGCAAACTGACAGCAGAAGTAACGAGAAGGATCATCCCGCCAGATGAACGGAAGGAAGACTCATTAATGGCTTTTCTTTTTTGAAAATAGCTAAGCATACCTGTCAGCAGTACTCCTAACCCTACGATCAGCGATGTTACCATCATCCAAACGGAAAGCCGGTCCGTCACTTCACTTACTAAAGGGCCATAATTTAAATGCAAGGTTACGGCCAAAAAACCAATACCTATAATGGCAATCCCCGTTCGGAGCCAGGCAAGGAAGGTTCGTTCATTCGCTAAATGCTGCTGGATGTACTTCGATTCATCATACTTTGGTTGATCCATTTTCTTTACTCCACCCCTGCCTTTTCCTCTCGACATGATATAGCCGCTATCTTTCCTAATATGCGCGATATTCGTTCTTCTTTATTCCTCTGCACTCCCCTTCTTCGCTTTCTCCAAATAATTCTTTAGCGTTTGGACAGTGAGTCGAATGCTGTTCCGCTCCAAGTTATTTTGAATATAGGACAGCTTATCCCTTTCTACTGCATAGGAGTGTATGTCCAGTATATTTTCAATCAGCATGACCCCTTTATTCGTAAGCATAGGTTTGGTGATTTTTTCTGCCCCTTGCTCTACATAGGAATCCGGAAGCGCCTCTAAGCCATTGACTAAGCCTTCTTCTTTCAACTCTTCCAAAGTCTCTGTATATGTTTCTCCCAGCTCTTCTGATAAGGCATGATGCAGTTCAGCCATTGTATTGGGGTCGTTGTCCACATAATAATGAATATAATATGTCAATACAATTTGTTCTCTAAGGTTCATTTCTTCCATACAAACTCCTCCTTTTTAGCCCTCTCTCCTTTCTTATTCACTATTTTTGCCTTCCTGAAACTAAAGAAAGCACCCTTTAGGTGCCTTCTTTACCGGTTCTTGCTCCATCTCACTTGCTGCTGTGAGCTATCTAAAAGCGTAACCGCCTTTTTTAATTCTTTACCTTCCCTCTCTTTTTTCTCATTTGTCTTTCATGCGCACGTTTGTGGGCCTTATGACGATCCTCTTCGATCTCAGTTGACTTTTGGATGCCTTCTGGCACGGTGTTAACAGAAATCTCTCTCAAACCTTTCCCGTCTCTTTCATATACGAAAGAAGCACGAGTGGTTATATCCGCTCCTTTGCTAGAAACAAATGGAACAACCCGATAATCTGCTCTCCACTGATCAGGGGTTACCCGGCAGCGAACATAGCCTCGGTAGTTATTAAAGAATTCAATGTGCGGATTCTCCGCCAATACCTTCTCTGTATCGGCACGAACATCGGAGCCATCGCCCCCAGACGTGATAGATGTGCCGACAAATTCAGCTCCAAGTGTTTTAGATTCCGGATTGCTGTAGTCCTCTTTTATGTTAGCAGCCCAGCTGGCATGAACATCTCCTGTCAATACAATCATGTTATCCATATCTTTATCGGTTGCGAAATCTGTAATGCGCTGACGAGCGGCCGGATAGCCATCCCAAGAGTCCATACTGTACACTGGAGACGCCGCTGTTCCAAAGTTACGCTCTGTAAAGAAGACCTGCTGGGCCAGCACATTCCATTTAGATGTTGACTTCTCCATATGATCCAGCAGCCATTTCTCCTGCTCTTCTCCAAGCAATGTGCGTGACGGGTCAAGAGATTCCGGCGAATGCGGTTTGCTGCCGTCATCATTGGCTTGATCATCACGATATTGTCGAGAATCCAGCACAAAGAAAGAAGCAAGATCTCCGTATTTGAAGTCACGGTACAGCTGCATGCTCGAATCATGCGGCAAGGAAGATTTCCGCAGCGGCATATGCTCATAATAAGCTTGATAAGCAGCGGCACGGCGCTTAATGAATGCTTCCACCGATTGACCCTTCTCCGGGATGACGTTCGCATAATTATTCTCTACCTCATGGTCGTCCCATGTAACGATCCATGGGAAAGCTGCATGTGCTTCCTTTAAGTGTTCATCCGAACGATACTGTGCATGACGGTTTCTGTAGTCTGTCAGTGTAATAATTTCCTCACCTTTATGCTGACGCACATTCCCCGTGGATGCTACATATTCATCTGCCCCATACTCATATATGTAGTCTCCTAAGTGGAAAACTAAATCCAGTTCTTCTTTAGCCATGTGCTGGTATGCTGTATAGTAACCATGCTCATATTGCTGACAGGAAGCAAAAGCAAACGTTAAGCTTTCTACGCTAGCTCCTTTCGCTGGCAGTGTCTTCGTCTTTCCAATCGGACTTAATTCATTCCCTACCTTGAAACGGTAGTAATATACTGTGTTTGGCTTCAGTCCAAATACCTCCGCATGCACCGAGTGCGCTAGGCTTGGGTGAGCATGCTCGACCCCTCGCTTGACGATTTTACGAAAATGCTCATCTAATGCCATTTCCCACTTCACAGGCACAACACCATGCGAAGGCATGCCGCCTCCATTTAATGGATCTGGCGCTAATCTCGTCCACAATACGACGCTGTCAGAAAGCGGATCACCCGAAGCAACTCCAAGTGTAAACGGATAATCCTTAAATTGAGGTGCAGCTTCTACGGTGAATCCGCCCATTGATTGAGCAATTGCAACAGCGAGCGAGGCTCCTGCTACCTTGCTTGCTCCCGATAAGAAGCTCCGACGGTCGATGTCTTTCTGTAGGCTTTCCTCATTAAACCTCTTAATTAATTCATCCAGCATGTTCTCTTTCTCGTTACTCATACCCCTTCACCTCTTTAAAAGATTTGTGCAAGGTTGAGTATAGGGGATGTTTTTTAAGTTCATATAAATATTTGTAAATAACCCCCACCTTTCCCATCTATTCCTTAAAACTTTTCTAGCAGGACTTCTTTAATTCTTCGTCAGTTCTTCTATTCATGAATCAGCAAAACAAGCAAAAGCTCCGGACCTATCTTCCTATATTTGTTCATACTTAATTAAAAAAATATTAACAAAAGCTGAAAATAAAATAGAAGCCTGATTCATCAGGCTTCCTAATCTACCCGCCAAGCGTATGGCGCTTTTTCTGCCACGGGACAGACTCAGCGAGCGCTTTCCCTCCCAGCTGTGTAGATAGCAAGAAAGCCGAAAGCAGCAACCCTCCGCAAAGCAGAAGCGACGACGGAATACCACCCATATGATCAATCATCCAGCCGCCAAGTCCCGGACCAAGGAGCTGACCAGATGCAAAGTATACCGTCGTATATCCCAAGGCTACCGGTGCATAAATGGGATGAATTTGCTCCGTGGATAGAGCTTGAATAAGCATCAGCATCCCTACTACCGTTACTCCCCAGAGAAGCTGGCTTATAATGAACCCAGCGAGCATAGGAAAAACGACTGGGATCAGTACAGAGGCTGAACCGATGAACAGTGTAAACAGCAGGGACTTCTTCCGGCCGACCTTATCCGAAATCATCCCCCAAAGCGGACCGCTAAAGATCGACATCAAGCCGCCAATCGCCATAATTCGGCCGGCAGTATGACTGCTGATTTGCGATTCCAGCATAAAGCTGAATAAGAAGCTTTGCGGGATGAGGTAAGCAAAGCCGATCAAGCCATAAATGAAGGCTACAAGCAATACTTTTTTGTGAAAATACACTTCTCGAAAAAGCGACTCCTTCTCTCCATTCGTTTCTCGCACTGGAACGGGCGGATCTTTTAGGATCCACACAGCAATGAGAGCTGCTAATATAGAAAAGATACCGTATACAACCCATAAGTACCTCCACCCATTTTCCGGGTACCAGCCCATGAAAAATGGGATCAGTGAGCTTGAGATAAGCGTACCTAACCCGAGCCCGCTTCCAAGAAAACCAATCATCATTCCTTTCTTCTCAGGGAACCAGCCGACGATAATATTAACAAGAGGGGTATAAGCAAAGGCCGTTCCGATGCCAAGCATAACCATTGCCAGCAAGCAAGCCCAGAAGCTGTCCACCACCGATAAAAAGAATAATCCTAAAGCAACAAGCGAGGTGCCCATAATGACCAGCCGTTTAGACCCCCACTTCGCCGCCATGATCCCCGCAAATAACACGAGCCCTAAGTATCCAATCGCCGTAGCAGTACCCAGCGCCCCCGCCTGTTCATAGGTGAGGTTCAAATTCTCCTTCATAAAAGGCATGAAAATTCCATAAGACATTCTTCCAAACCCAAGAGTACTAATGGTCACCATTACACAAGCAAAAGCATATTTCCATATATGCTGTCCTTTCTCCACTTCATCCCTCCTCAAACCAACTATGCCTGACTGATTCTTTGATGTTGTAAATAACTTCTCCACAAAAAGAAAAAAACCTTTCTCTTATTCCCGCAGCTGCCTTTGCCTTTTCATACAGCATTCTATTCTGCCTGCGATATTCATATGTGAGCTGCCTTGAGCCGCTTACAGATAAAAAGAAAACCGCCCCGGACATCCCTGACCGAAGCGGCTGTTTCTTTTACACTATAAAGTAAATCGTTTTAATAAGTCGTTTAGCTCTTCCGCTTGATATGACAAAGTTTCTGCCTGACTGGTGATTTGCTCCATAGAAGAATTTGTTTGTTGAACAGCAGCCGATGTTTCTTCAATTCCGGCCGCTGACTCTTGAGAAATGGAAGCCAGGTTCTCGACTACTTCTTGAATAACGGCTGTCTCCTTATGAATAGCCGTTAACTGCCCGGCCGACCCCTCAATCTTTTGTACAAGTCCGGAGATGGCTTTCGTCATTTCCTCGAATGTGCTTCCGGTTGTCTCGATTTGCTCTGTAATCGCTTCTGCTTTTTCAAAGCTTGTCCGCAAAGTATCTGTGACTTCCTTTGAACCTTGCTGAATACCAGCAGCCGTCCTAGTGATACCGCTGACCGATTGTTTCACCTGCTCAGACAGCTTGCGAACCTCACTCGCTACGACAGCAAAGCCCTTGCCATGCTCACCAGCCCTTGCCGCCTCAATCGCTGCATTAAGTGCCAACAGGTTCGTCTGCTCAGCTATGTCCTGAACGACCTGAATCATCTCTGAAATTTGTTCCGCCTCTTCATCGAGCCTCTTCACTTCATGTACAGAATGCTCTACAACCCGGTGCAAATCCTGCACACCGTGAACGGATTGCTCCATCAAGAGCTTGCCGCTGTTTGTTAAGCTGAACACACGCTTAGTAGCATCAGACATGTTTTGACTTTCTTTATGCATCTCTTGGATATCTTCTGAAAATGTATGCACCCTTTCAGAAAGTTCTACAGATGATTGAGCTTCTGTTTCTGCTCCTACAGCCATTTCATTCATTGTTACAGCAATCTGCCGGCTCCCTTCATTGATTTCACCAGCCGACTGCTTCAATATGCCGCTCTGCTCTGTCATCACCTTCGAAGTTTTAGCTATTCGTGTGACCATTTCTTTTAGGTTTTCCTGCATCTTCTTAATAGAAACCGTCAATAAGCCGATCTCGTCTTTCCGCTCTTCTCCCTCATATACCGCATTGAGCTTTCCTTGAGCAAATTCATCCATAAAAGAGGCAGCCTGCTTAATGGGACGTGCAATGGATCGGCTAAATAGGAAAGCTGCGGCTACTAAGACAAGTAAAGTAATGATTCCAACAATAAAGGTTAAAGAAGTCATTTTTTGCCCTGCCTGCTGAATAATAGATAGATCTTGGTTGATGCCAATCATGCCAATTACTTCTGTATTCGTCGGATCAAGCATAGGTACATAGGTCTGAAGCAGGCCATTCTCCTCCACGACAGCTTCCTCACCGGCCAAAACGGTTTCTTTCAACGTGTTATCGTCAAGCGCCTGTCCAATTTGATCTTCGTTTGAAGACTGGACAACTTCTCCGTCTAAGTTATATAAATTCACTTCCACACCTTGTGCCGCTTTTGTTACTCTTTCAAAGAAGCCGCTGTCTATTCCCATTTGCAGCGTACCTACTTGTTGGTTGTTATAAATAAGCGGTACAAATGCCCGGACAGCCAGACCGCTGCTGCCGAATTCAAATCCTGATACTGCTTCTCCATTTAGCGCAGCTTCAATGGCAGGCACACCGCTTTTGTCGTCACCATATTTCTCAGAGTTATGCCCTCTAAAAAACACCTCTCCCTCCCCGTTGCCAAATTCCAGCACGCTTAGCTCATGCTCCTTGACAAGCCGGGCGAATATGGGCTGTACGTGTGAGGCCAGCTGTTCTCTATTACCGCTTTGAACCGCTTTAGACAACGATTCATCCTGTGCATACAATTGGGCAAGCCTCAGCAGCTCCTCCGATATAAGATCAAGACTGCTTACGACCGACCGCTTTGTCGATTCCTGATTCTGATCGCTCATTACTGTAAACGCATGGTTAGCGTTGTACAGCAGCACAGCTCCTAAAAGCAAAAGCGGAATAATGGATGTCGCCAGTAGAACAACGAATAGCCTGGTACTTAATGATTTAAACGCAAACAAACCTCTTCCTCCTTATCTCCTACACGAATGGTTCTTTATTCCTATATTAATCATCAGTCTATTATACTTGATAAGTATTTAGCATGATATATGAATGAGGTTAAATTTACAAATATGTCATAATTATAGGTACTAGTCCTTTTATTACCTAAGGTCGCCCAAGAAAAAAAGAGGTCCTCTCAGACCCCTCTTCTCGTAATAATATCTAGTTAAAAAGTGTTGTAAATATTTTGGCATTCTTCTCCCGTCGGCTCATAGAAGCAGTGCAATTTAAAGCGGGCGACGAGCGGCTGATCGTACCAAGTCGGCGGACAATCTCCCTCTGGCCTAAAATACCATAAAGAATATTTGGCCGGCCAAAACCGTTCACCTCTGACAGCGCGACGAGCCAGCCTCTTTTCGCTTTCACGTGCCCTCTGGTAGAAGTATCCTTTCTGCACAGCTTCGAATGCGTGCGGCTGATAAACCATCTGCGGAATCGTCCGCAGGCCGACGAAATCTGAGCAGTTGGCTCTGATTCGGTTGATCCCTACGTTGCCAACGAGCAGCATCCCTTGCTGCCCTTCTCCTTCTGCCTCAGCCCGCAGCAGCCGGGCGAGTAAATTAATATCGGACTCTCGATGCTTAACAACTGCCATTCTTTCACCTCCGCCCAATGTCTATTCAGTATATTCTAAATGGCCAAAATGTTGACAGACACTAATCATTGTAAGTGCTTGGGCGGCGGCTGCTGATGAGACTTCCTTTCTACTTCTGCAAAAAGGTCTCCCTTCTCCTCTGCCGTCCGCTGAGAAGAAATAGGAGGCGGTACAGATAAAAGCAACGCCTGTTTCATTTACTGAATATCCTCATACAGTGCTTGAAACTCTTTTTTCGTCACTGGTTTGGCTTCCTCCATTAGCTCATAGCCAATTTGGCCGTTCGGCTCCAGTGTCGCCCACTTCACATCACCCATTCTAGTAACATTTTGCTGGCGCAGCTTCATTTCTAACTGATCGATTGTAAGCCTTAATTTCTTTAGCTGATCCTCCTGCAGCTCTCCATTTTTGATCAATACCTTAGCTTTACCAGTTATAAATGCTTCAACTCTGTCAGACTTCACTTGAAAATACTCCATTACAATTAAAGTGAGTACAAGAACACCGCCAACAACTAATGTGCTCCATATATTTTTACCGACAACCGGCTGAATAAGAAGAGAACCGATACCCACCATAATTACTGTTTGGGCCAGCGTCATCTGAGAAATGGATTTTCTCCCCGCCAGCCGAAGCAGCAATGTCCCTCCTAATACCACAATAACCGCTTTCCACAATAAACCGTAATCCATGTCATCCCCCTTTAAGTCAGCTTTTCCCATAGCTTGTGATGGGTTCCCTGCTTCTATTCCTGTTCATATAAGCTGCCTGGGGTATAGATTATCGTTTGTTTGGTCCTGTGGTCGAATCAATATTTAAACAAGAAAAGGTACGAAAGGACCCATCGCCTCCCGTACCTTTTTCTTTATGCATTTACTTTGCTATGAAATGGTTCTTCTTCTACTTTAATTGACTCTGTCGGACACCCTTCACAAGCATCCTCCAAATCGTCATACAAATCCTCTGGCACTTCTGCTGTTCCTTCGTTATCGTCAAGAATTACGTAGGAAAGCCCCTCTTCATCGTAATCAAAGATATCAGGGGCGGTGGCGCCACAGGCGCCGCAAGCAATACACGTATCTTTATCGACTATAGTGTATTTCGCCAATTCTGCTCCCTCCTCTATAAGACTCGTCTACTCTCTTTCTTAAAGCATTAAACTTGAATGGAAGTTAACTTATCCAGCTGCTCAGCAGGGAGCAGAATCTCATCTGTCTTCACTTCATACAATCCGTAAGGTACGAGGCGTAATCCCGGAAGGAAGTCACATGTTAAGAATAAAAGCGTGTATAAAATATCATGGAATGGGAATCCGCGCTCCTGCATAGCTGCCAGCAGCTTGTCATGATACTCCGCTGCTTGATCAAACGATGGGTTCGTTGTCATCATTCCTGTGAACGGGAGCGGAACCTCTAGCACGATGTCATCTCCATCAACAATCGCAACCCCGCCTCCCATTTCATATACTCTCTTAGCGGCCTTAGCCATCGCTTTCGGATCTGTCCCCACGGTTAGCAGCTCAGTGGTTGTATTATACGTAGAAGCCATTCCGTCTAAGTTAACGGCAAATCTTTCTAGAATAGCCTTTGATACCCACTGGCCGTTCCTGTCAATGAGGGCTGCCTGCACAAGACCTTCTTCATTCGTTAAGTCTGCATATCCATCGACGGAAGGCAAATTCATGTCCTTTCTTTGTGTAATGACATTGCTTCGGAAATAAGCAACTGGTATAGGCTCATCCGATGATGGGTGAGGATAGCGGTATAAGTTCGCATTATCTAATACCTCTTTAGAAAATACAAATGGCTTTCTCACAAGGTACTTATTCCAATCGACTGTCGGAAGCTCTACTTGCAATACTCCCTTTTCGGCTGCAATTTCACCGCCGGCTACGACCATATCCGGACGGAAGTTAACAAGATCCGGCAACAGCAAAATATCTGCCTTTCTGCCTGGCGCAAGTCCTCCAATGTAATTATCAAGCCGCAAATAAGTCGCGGCGTTGATCGTGACCATCTGGATCGCCTGCATAGGAGAAATCCCCAGCTCTACAGCTTGGCGTACCAGACCGTCAACGAATCCTTCCTTCTCAATGAAGCCTGGATGAGGACCGTCTGTGGTCATTAAAATGCGGCTCGTATTGACCTTTCCTTCGGTGATGAGCTTAATAATTTCAGGAAGGTCAGGGCGCAGTGAACTATTGCGAAGTGTTGTCCACATGCCAAGCCGCAGCCGATCAAATGCCTCTTTCGCTGTGATAGCCTCGTGGCAGGCATCTACTCCGGCAGCTACGACGGAGTTCAATTTTTCATAGGAGCATCCTGCCGTATGCCCATCGGCTACTTTTCCCTTCTCTCTTAACACTTCCATTGTATCAAGCAGGAAAGGATCTCCCTTGTACAAGAGCGGCCAGCGCGTTACTTCTGCACTTCCAAGCACTTCATCTAAATTGAGCAAATCTTGAATGGCCTCCTGGTTAAACCACTCTCTCTCTCCCGGAAAATCTGCTTGGGAGACGAGCCGCACGAGCCAAAAGAAGTTGCCGGACAGCTTCAGGTCCTGGACCATTTGCTTAAAACCAGCGGCGCCCATATGTAAATAGAAAAACAAGTCATCGTTCACTGTCGTTGTTGTGCCGAGCGGAAGCACCTTTTCTGTCATGCTGACCGGGTTGTATAATACCCAAGGGTGGGAATGGGCTTCAATAAACCCTGGAGATACGTACTTTCCTTCTGCATGAATGACTTTTGTTTCCTCACCGATCGCTGCTTCACTTTCTCCAATATAGGCAATACAATCCTTATAAACAGCGACGTTTTGCTGTAGGAATTCACCAGAATACACATTAATCACCGTTCCGCCCTTGATGAACAAGTCGGCCGGCCGCCGACCTTGTGCCACTTCAATTAATTCAACACGCGAGGCTTTCGTTTTCATATTCTCTCCTCCCTGTATTTCTGCTGGCTAGTTATATGTCCTTTGATACAAAAATGGTGTATAAAGTTTCTCTATACACCATTTTTGCCAGCCTGCCTTATTTATTAGATTCTTTGTTATTACGCATTCAGCCAAGGATTCAGCTGATGGTTCTCTCCCAAGCCCTCTTCTTCAAGTATAGCTCTTACCTCATCGGGGATAGGAACAGCAGAAATGCTGCCCTCCTCCTCTTTTACCCAGCCGCGGAGCTCATAGCCATGACCGGTTCTCACGTCTCCCCTATATACTTCATGAATTAATTTAATCGTTTTATTGTTTACTTCGGCGGCTGTCGTTCTGATTGTAATCACATCATCGTAATATAGCGGACGCTCAAATGTGCAGCGAACATCAAGAAGAGGAAGAATAATGTTCTGTTCCTTCATTAATGAAGCAGGGGCTAAGCCGATACTTCTGAAAAACTGGTGTCCTGCAATATCAAACCATTTAAAATAATTCGGATAGTACACAATGCCTGCCGCATCGGTATCACCAAAATTGACGCGCGCCTGGAATTCATTTCTCTTCATATACTCTCTTCCTTCAAATCAAAATATTCAGAATAGTCCAGTCAGGCTTACAGCTGAACCGTACCGCTTTGAATAAGCTCTCTTAGCTTATAGCGCTGGATTTTACCGGTTGTTGTTTTAGGAAGCTCATCAATAAATTGAATAATGCGCGGATATTTATAACGCGCCAGGTGCTGCTTCACGAACTCCTGCAATTCTTTCTCCAAGGCAGATGAAGCCTCTACCTCCTGTTTCAATACGACATATGCTTTCGGAATCACAAGATTGTTCTCATTTGTTTCTCCAACCACTGCCGTCTCCAACACATCCTTATGCTCCAGCAGACAGTTCTCAATTTCAATAGGAGAGACCCAAATGCCTCCTACCTTCAACATATCGTCCGCTCGTCCGCAATACCAGAAATAACCGTCTTCATCTATATAATATTTGTCTCCCGTGTTTAGCCAGCCGCCGATAAACTTTTGTTTGTTTTGTTCATGAAGATTCCAATAGCCATGGGCTATGCTGTCACCACGAATAATAAGATCCCCAATTTCATTTGGCGGCAGCGGAATGCCCTGTTCATTCACTACTTTCGCTTCATACCCTTGTACAGCCTTTCCGGTGCTGCCTTCTTTAATATCTCCGGAACGGTTAGAAATGAAGATATGCAGCGCTTCTGTTGAACCGATCCCATCTAAAATGTCCACACCAAAGAGCTCTTTCCACTTTTTCGAAAACGATGCTGGAAGAGCCTCCCCAGCCGATGTACAAATTCTAAGAGAGGAGAGGTCATATTTTTTGCCGCTCCGCTGTACATGTTCGATCATAGCACCATAAAGAGTGGGCACTCCTAAAAATACAGTTGGCTTGTACTTCTCGATCGCTTCAAACATCACTTCCGGCGAAGAAGGTTCTTTCACAAGTATTGTCGACCCGCCTTCAGCCATTGGGAAATACATCGCACCCAGTCCGTAAGCAAAATACAGCTTAGAAGCAGATAAGAAGCGGTCCTCTGAGGTTGTTTGCAAAATATGTTTAGAATACGTATTAACAGAAAACTCAACATCATGCTGCAGATGAATGACTCCTTTTGGATTCCCTGTGCTTCCTGAGCTATAAAGCCAGAAAGCTGCATCATCGTAGCATGTGTAAGGTGAAGTGAACTCCTTGCTCTGCTTTTCAAGCAAGCGGTGGTAATTCAACGTTCCCTCTGTTTCCTGTGTGCTGGCTCCTTCATAAACAACAACAACCTTATCTAGAAAAATAAAACGGTTTCTTAAATGAGCAATATTCTCCCAAATATCATGATGCACGATAAATACTTTTGCACGGCTATTATTTAGAAAATACTCGTAGTCAGATGGCTGCATCCGCGTATTAACCGGGACAGCAACCCCTCCCATCTTGACTGTACCGAGGAATGAGTAAATAAATTCTGGTGTATCGTGGCATGTAATTAACACACGATCTTCCATATTTACTCCAATCTCCTTGAGCATATTAGCCGTTTGGCCTACCTTCCCCTGCAATTCCTGGTAAGTAATCTGCTGATCTTCATAGTAGATGGCTGCTTTCTCCCCAAAACCGCGAAAAATACTTTCATCAATTAATTGATGAGTAAGATTGTAAGGCATACCTATGCCGCGGAAATCCATCTAATCATCACCCTCTGTTATCTAAATTTTTCAAATTGTGTGTGCAGTTGCTTTTAAAATAAGCCACCCAAAATGAAGTTAGGAAGAGAAGCTTCTCTTATTCCATTCATTTTGGGCGGCCAAGCAATACATGAATCTATTGACCAATTATTGATTATACTAGATTTAAGTCAGAAATTTAAGATAATTCTTTCGGTTATTTAATAATTACTGACCTTTCCAGTTTGGATCGCGCTTCTCTAAGAATGCGTTCAAGCCTTCCTTCGCATCCTCTGAACGGAATAATAAGTTTTGCAGCTCGCCTTCGTAACGGATCGCTACGTTTAACGGCATTTCTTTTCCGTTCATGATAGAAAGCTTGATGTTCGATACAGCATACGTCGCGCTTTCTACGATTTTCTTCGCGTATTCTCTTGTTTTCTCTCTTGTTTGTTCCTGAGGATACACCTTGTTCACAAGGCCGATATCCAGCGCCTCCTGCGGAGTCAATGTTTCGCCTGTGATGTTCATATCTAATGCGCGGGAGAAGCCAACAAGGCGAGCCAGACGCTGAGTGCCTCCTGTTCCAGCCAGTACGCCTAAAGACACTTCCGGAAGCCCGATTTGGCCGGCTTCGTCACCCATGAAGCGAAGGTCGCAGCCTAATGCCATTTCCAGGCCGCCGCCTACTGTGTGGCCTTCCAAGCAAGCGATATAGATTTGCGGAGAGCGGGCCATTTTGTCTAGTGTTTCGTTACAGAACAAGCAGAATTGCGTTTTGAATTTCGGATCCGCATTTTTCAGGAAGTTGATGTCGGCTCCTGTAGAGAAGAACTTCGGCACATCACTCATCAGGATTGCTACTTTAATATCCTTGTCAAAGCGGATCTCATCGATCGCGGCGTTTAAGTCCTGGTAGAATTCAAGCGCGTAAGAATTCGCTTTATTTACATGAATATGGATTTCAGCAATTCCGTTTTCCTTAACGATTGTCAGATTGTCCTTTTTGATTTCTACTGCAGTTGATTGTGTCATTTTTATTCCTCCCAATTTCATGTGTATTGTAATAAGCAGCTGGATAGCCCATTATATAAGCAGCGATAAGCACAAAGTACTTATTGCATGACTAACAAAATAATTTTTTTAATTTGTGCTGACAAGAGCCGGAGTGGTTAATTGCTCCACTTCCGCTTTAAAAGCTTCATATAGTGAGACTGTTTTAGACATATAGCCTTCTTCCACTATTTCTGTTTGAGCTTCCACAGATTTCAACCATTCTCCCGCTTCAGGGATCGCCTCATTTAAAGCTTCCTTGAATTTCGCTGGGACAGCTCCTTTATCATTTAAAAGCTGTTTAGCCCAGCCTCTTGCATAAATGATATGTTCCTTCTGTTCGTTAATCAGCTTTTGTACACGAGAAGCCACCTTGGCGTGTTCTGATTCCGATACCGCTTTCAAAACAAGATCAATAGCTGCATTTGTTGCATACAAAGAAGCGATCAGCGTGATCCAATTATTAACCTTTACGGCATTCGGAAGAGCCTTTCCGCTTTGGTCTTTTACATCAGCTTTCTTGACGCCTTTCAAATCAGCGCTCCAGTTATAAAGCAATCTAGCGTGCCCTAGTTCTCCCTGCGCCATAGCGATAGCAGCAAGCGTTGCTTCTAAGTTGGGCCCGCTGACCCCCACTTCTACCAGGCGATCTCCTAGTACATATTTGTTATCTGCAATCGTTTCAACTAAATGAATAAATGACGTTAAACCTGCTGTTTGCTCTGCCATACTATTAAGCTCCTTTCCCGGCGAATAATCCTTTAGGCTTTCGCACCCAGTCCAGCTGAGCCCGATCCACTACACACATTTCCACCCAATCTTCCTCATCGTACGTGTAAGCAGCATATACTTTAGCTAATTCTGCTGTTTCAGCTTCCACTGTTCCGATGTGAATTAAATCATCGCCCCGTTCGATGCGGGTAAATACATCGAACGTTGTTCTTTGCTTTGTCTTCACACTCATCTCGAGCTAACCCCCCAGTTCTTCATTCTTTCCCGTGCTTCTTCACTCAGCCTATCTACCGTCCATGGTGGATCCCAAACGACCTCGATATTGACCTCTCTTACCTCCTGCTCCTCTAACAGACGATTTTCGATGTCCCCTTTGATCCATTCCGTGCAAGCGCATCCAACAGCAGTGAAAGTCATCGTTACGTTAACTGCACCATTTGTCTCCTGGATATCATAGATAAGTCCCATGTCTACTACACTGATTGGAAATTCCGGATCCATGACTTCTTTAAGTGCGTTCCAATATTTTTGTGTGTCAGTAGAAACTGCTGTCATTTATACCGCCTCATTTCTTAATTTTTCAAGTTCTTTTGCCCCTTGTTGAATTCTCTCAACAAATTGCTGATTTTGAGGTCCACGTGACTTAAAGCGTTTGATAACGTTTTCCCATGTATCAGGTTGATCTGTCAGCCATTTCTTGTTTTCTGCGTCAAACTTACAAGGGAATGGTACATCAATGACAAACTTTTCTGTTGCTTCATCATAGTGAGCAGGTACTTTTATGCCAATCGACTCGCAGAATGGAACAGCTGTAGACAGCCACTTTTGGCGAAGCTCATCATTTGTTCTTCCTTTTAGCTTGTATTCGATTTGCTGCGAGCGGCTCTTTAGGTTATCCGCTACACCAAAGAATTCCAATCCCATGATAAACATCCAATCAACAGCTTCCTGAACCTTTTTCTTTAATTCAGGATCTTTTACTGCGGATTTCATGATAATTTCGCCGTTTCTTAAGTGGAATAATTCTTCTTTATCCACCTTTACCAGCGCCCGTCTCCAAGGCCCGTAGGATGTATGCTCTCCTGCATCTCCTAAAAGGGTATAGCCTGCACGGTCGAACAATGCGTTAAATACGCCGAGCTCAATCCAGTTGGATAATTCGAAATCGAATGCATAAGGGTTTTTCCAGCGGTTTGGCTCGCGGTTGTAAAGAAGCTCCTCCGTATCCTCTCCCAGGTCCTTCAGCAGACGGTAAGCGATATGGGCGTGGCCGATCTCATCCTGCATGATCGCTAAAGCAGTAATTTTGTTATTTAGCGTAGGCGCCTGATCATAAACAGTTAATAGAGGAGGTACGCTTAGAAGCTCTGTATCTCCCACAATTGTGAGCGTTTGCTTAAGCGCTTTCAGATATTCTTCATTCATATCCTCCATACCTTCAACCATAAAGCCTTCCTGGACTTTTTCTTTTAAAAGAGCTGCGTTTTCCATTTTCCCACCTCATTTATTTCTTTTTCATTTTTAATTAGTTAATGGATTAATTAGCTGGTTATTTATTGTTATGTTTTTTTAACTATCGTTTGTTATTTATAACATTATACGTTTTTTTGACGACTGTCAATAAAAAATTCAGAAAAATTCAAATAGAAATTTAATAAATAAAAGGACAGGGTAATTAGTAAAAAAAACAGCGAAAAAACGCCGTTAAACGCCTTATTCGCTAAAGATCAGCTTGTTCATTATCATTCCTGCCAGAAAACAATCTAACATTTTTCTCCCTATAAGAGGTAATTCAGTAATATAAAACCTCAATTTATGTATATGTTTTATTAACGATTGATATTAATACGTAACAATTAAAGCCCACAGCATGAAGCTGTGGGCTTTACTATAAAATGTACCTTTTGTTATATCCAGCTGATCACGGCTTTTAGCTGCTAACGGGAGAAGCAGCAGTATATTGTATAACTGTCCCTTCTTGCCTAGTCAGCTCTCCTCGGGAAACGAGAAATTCCAAATGAGCTAATGTTTCAGCCATAGCAAACCGCCATTGGTGCGCATTCAGCTCTTTATGACGAAATACTTCTGAAGCTACTTCATAGGCCGTCTTTCCGTCGTGTGACAGTTGAAACATATTCTTCAAGCGCTCTTCATGATGAGCCATAATCTCCTCCACTCTTCCTGAAAGGTCAGCAATTAAGCCGCCATGTGCAGGAAGCGCTTTGTTTACGTTTAATGCGCATACTTTGTCCAGCGAACGTAAATAATCCTGCAGCGGATTTCTGCTCGCACCAGGCCAAAGACTCACATTTGGCGTAATTTTGTCCAGTACGTGATCAGCTGCGAGCAGCAGCTGCTTCTCCGGCTGAAAGAAGCAGATCAATCCATCGCTGTGCCCCGGTGTCTTAATAACCTCCCAGGAAACGCCGCCTAATATTACATGCGCCTCTTTTAAAACAGTTAAGTTCGGCAAAGGAGCTACATTTTTTTGCAGCTTCTCCATTTGCTGCTTAATTTGCTCTGTAAGCTCATCAGGTACGCCATTTTGCTTGCACATTACAGCGATGTGCTCAGCCTGCCGACTGTCTTTCCCCCATACGCGCCTAGACATATGGAAATCTTCTTCACTAATATAGACAGCAGCATCTGTCTTCTCCTGCAGCCAGCCCGCCAAGCCAAAATGATCAGGGTGAAAGTGAGTTAAATAAATACGCTGAACCGAGCCAGCTGCTACACCCAGCTCGGCAAAAGCTTCTTCCCACGCTTCCTTTGCAGGGGGATAATTCACACCTGTGTCTACAATGGTCCAGCCCGACGGCTCTTTAAACAAATAACAATACACATATTTCATAGGGAAAGGAACGGGAATGGGAAGCCTGTAAGTCGTTTCATCTATCTGTTGGATATCCAATTGCCTCGCCCCCTAGGAGTTTTTCCAAACGGGTTCTCTTTTTTCCACGAACGAATGCAGCCCCTCCTGTGCATCGTTGGAAGGGAGAAGATCACGAAAATAAATCTGCTCGACTTCCCCAATGGAGGCAGCAAAGCTTGAAGCCATTGCCTTTCGGACAGCTTTTCTTGTTAAGGATAAAGCCAATGCACTCTTGCTTCTTAAATTACCTAACAGCTGTTCCAAAGCCTCATCCACTTCCTCCCGCGCCACAAGGCGATTAACAAATCCCCATTCATATGCCTTTTGAGCATCGATGGTTTCTCCCGTTAAAAGCAGTTCCATCGTCCGGTTCAGCCCGGTTACCCAAGGAAACGCCACTGTTGATACCGGAGGGAATAACCCTAGATTAATTTCCGGCTGACCAAATTTCGCCTTCTCTGTCGCATAGACAATATCACAGAAAGTCGCCAGTTCACAGCCGCCGCCTAGAGCCGCGCCCTCTACTACAGCAATCGTTGGACAAGGAATCTCAATCAAAAGATGAAACATTTTGTGAAAGGCATGGAGCATCGGCTCCGCTTTGTCCCCCATATGGTCTTCTACAGCTGCTCCTGCGGAAAATACCTTCCCCTCTGCACGAATGACTAAAGCATGCAGATCCTTGTTGTCGCGTATACTTGTCAGCGCACTTGAAATTTCATTCATCATTTCAATGTTTAATACATTCACAGGCGGACGATCTAACGTCAGGTAAGCAACCCCTTGCTCAGTCCGGAATTGAATCGTTTCAAATTGTTCAGCCATATGTATGCTCCTCCCCTTGCTCTAATAAAAATACTGGCTTTTAGCCTGATGGCTCACATAATATTAATGAAAGGATGAATTGCTTTTTCCCTATTAGATACATGTTCGCAATCAGGTGCCGGGTCAAAAACGTCTTCAAAATAACGGATAGCTGGAATAGACAACAGCTGGTGCACGTTAAAGAACAGCTCCCTTGCTTTGTTTCCACTCCAGTCTGCCGGCAGCAGATCGGCAGGAAAGCCAGGATCTAAAAATAGGAACTTGCGATATTCATGAACAAGAGTCGTCCGTTCAATAAAGCATTCCTTATCCGTCAACTGCTCATTCCACGCACGTTCCTTTAGTGCTTCATATTTTTCGCTATACCGCTCAATAAATGATTGATACGCCTGGTCAATCCCATCAAAATCCCAGCCTTTTTGAACAATCTCGCCCTTATCATGGGAAACGATTTCACTGGAACTAAATAAAATAATGTGATCTTCAAGGCCATGCTCCTTAATCATCTTCAAGACCTGCTGCTCCAGCGGATTAGGGGTTACCCATACACTGTTAGAGATCATTCCGAAGCCAATCCAGGTTAAATCTTTGCGAACTTGATTTCGGAGCTCTCTCTTATTCTCAGGAATAGAGTAAGTAACGACCCGCCAATAACCATCCCATTTAAGGTTTCGTATGGAATAAACCCTGGACACTCCCTCTTGCATACTTCTTTTTCCTTTATCCGTTAAGGAGTAATAGCTTTTATTTCCAATCTTTCGCGCCTGGAAATATCCTTGCTGTACCATGCGAAGAGTGGCGCCCCGGCTGGATGATTCAGATATGCCAAATTGGGACATCATTTTGATTAAACTTCCAATCCACACTTCTCCCCCGTAGTGCTGGATGTACTCTCCGTACAAAGTAAACATTAATGATCTAGGTTTCATTTTCTACTCATCTCTTTCACATATTCTTTTGTCTCCATTATTACTAGGGGAGCAGGGATTTACAAGTGTTTTCACGCTTCTTCTCTTAAAACCTGCCTTCTTCGCTCGGCTGTTTGCCTCACGACCTGCCTTTATATGAAAAAACAATATCGGCAGCAGGCGCCGATATTGTTTTTTCTTTATAACACTTTTTTATTACTGACCTTTCCAGTTTGGATCGCGCTTCTCTAAGAATGCGTTCAAGCCTTCCTTCGCATCCTCTGAACGGAACAATAAGTTTTGCAGCTCGCCTTCGTAACGGATCGCTACGTTTAACGGCATTTCTTTTCCGTTCATGATAGAAAGCTTGATGTTCGATACAGCATACGTCGCGCTTTCTACGATTTTCTTCGCGTATTCTCTTGTTTTCTCTCTTGTTTGTTCCTGAGGATACACCTTGTTCACAAGGCCGATATCCAGCGCCTCCTGCGGAGTCAATGTTTCGCCTGTGATGTTCATATCTAATGCGCGGGAGAAGCCAACAAGGCGAGCCAGACGCTGAGTGCCTCCTGTTCCAGCCAGTACGCCTAAAGACACTTCCGGAAGCCCGATTTGGCCGGCTTCGTCACCCATGAAGCGAAGGTCGCAGCCTAATGCCATTTCCAGGCCGCCGCCTACTGTGTGGCCTTCCAAGCAAGCGATATAGATTTGCGGAGAGCGGGCCATTTTGTCTAGTGTTTCGTTACAGAACAAGCAGAATTGCGTTTTGAATTTCGGATCCGCATTTTTCAGGAAGTTGATGTCGGCTCCTGTAGAGAAGAACTTCGGCACATCACTCATCAGGATTGCTACTTTAATATCCTTGTCAAAGCGGATCTCATCGATCGCGGCGTTTAAGTCCTGGTAGAATTCAAGCGCGTAAGAATTCGCTTTATTTACATGAATATGGATTTCAGCAATTCCGTTTTCCTTAACGATTGTCAGATTGTCCTTTTTGATTTCTACTGCAGTTGATTGTGTCATTTTTATTCCTCCCAAACCTTTAATGTTTTTTTAACTATCGTTCTCAATACATAATATACATAATATTCTAACTACTTGCAATAGTTTTTTTTATCTTTTTTTTGCGAACTTTTTAAAAACGTAATATTAGAAGGATTCTTTCACAATAATTGTGGTTATTTTTTAATTACTTTTTGGATTTCCGCTTCTTTCTTTCCTGGATTTTGCCATCTAATAAATTCAAATACACTGTGGCAGCTGTTGCAATAATATTGAGAAACAAGCTGTGCAGTCCCAAATGGGGCGATCTTATCCACATTGTCCGAGTCACAGAACGAACAATGAACGGTTATAGTTTGATTCGTCATGCTCTTCCCCTTCTTTCTTTCATTTTACTTTAATACGTTTTATTTTTCATCGCATTTCTAACGTAATATTAATACAAGAAGCTAAGAAGTGTCAATAAAGAATAATTAATATTTTCAGAATTTTTATTCAAGTTCTGACCTGGATTGCTGTGCCCCGGTCACTTTTTAATAAGGCGCTCTGCTTTTTTTCAAATAAATAAACCCAGCCGCCTGACGTACGAAGCAGCTGGGTTTGATTTCATAATCTTACTTTTCTCTCATAGAATATTTAAACATCATGAAGGGTGGGACTCTCTTGAACTTAATCGGTTTCGAACTATTCACTGTTCGGTCGCTATCCATTTTGCCTAACTTTTCTATTTGTATGTCCATTTTTGAAAATGGTAAAAAGCTTGTTTCCTCTATAGGGAAAGACTTGTATCATGAGCCGGCATTTATTCTTCCAGATAAACGGCTGGCAGCCACAGGAAGGATCCACCATATCTCCGAGGATACTGCTCGTTCATTTGCTCCTTTCCAAGCATCCCCCTGTTCCTTCACCGCTCCTTCTTGCGCCCAGCTAGAAGAACTTCAAATAGAACTGATGCTAGTGAACGGAGAACTTATAGAGCCTATAGAAAGAACCGTCTGCCTTCATTTTTTGAAACGAGAACACTCATACTTAAAGCGAATCCCTTTTTACCTAGATCCCCGTTCAATAGAGAGGCTGAATTCCTCGACAGTTTACCTTCACCTCTCTTCTCAACTTGCAAAACATTGGTAAAATGCCTTCTAAACTAGTATAGGTGTTAAAAAGTAAACGATTAAGAAAGCGGTGATAATTCTCATCGTAATTCCTAAAACGGCCGCCCCCATTGCCTCCTTTTCGCTGAGGTCAGAGTTCGCTCCCCATATAACAGGAACTTGTCCTAAAACGGTTGAAAGCGGCAAGCCTGATGAAGCTAAAACAAATGAACCTATTACCAGGCGGGGGTCAATAGAAGCAGCGGTCTCCGCTAATTGAGCCATAGCAAGTGTTGGAGTAGCCAATATAGATAGAATACCTGTTTCCGGTTCAATATTTAAAGCGAGCAGAACAGACGATAACCCTGATTCAATCGTCGTCCATATACCAATATAATCCAGCACGCCAATCATGGCAAAAACAACTGCTACTGCCGGAATAATGAGAAGAAAAACCAATTCGGCTCCTTCACGCGCGGCGTTAAATACAGTCGGCAGAGCGCCTGTCTTAGGAGTAAACCTAGGCAAATTCTCAAGCTGAACAGCCTTTGTATCCCGGTAAATCGTTTTGGAAAGAAGAAATGGAACAACGAGCACGGGCAGAAATACAGCTAGTACTACCACTACGAAAGCATTAGCTCCTACAGCAGTCAATGCAAGCATTCCTAACATAAAGGTAGAGAAGGATTGTTGAGATTGTACCATTGTGGCTACGGCTATCTTCTGCTCATCTTTTGTAGCACCGGACTTCACCAAAATCGGTCCTGCTATTTTTCCTGCCGCATTAATATCGCCGAGAATGTTGTAAATGCTGGGAATGACAACAGCGGAATTAATTTTCAGCAGCTTAGTGACAGGGACAAATACCCGGATAAGAGCATCGGTGAAGCCCAGCCGTTCTAATGTCCGGCCGATAATCACGCTGACAATAATCGTGACACCGACTGTCCCCGTCAGAAATACCTCTACCACGACAGAGAAGACTTGATCAACAATCGAATTAAACAGCCCTGCCAGCGTACTTGGCGATAGCATCATAACTAACAAAGAAATGATCACTAAACTTAAACCAACTAACTCAATCTTGGCCCACTTTCTCTTGTCAGGATGAGCAACGACTGCCTGCTCTTCTGACTTAACCGCTTCCTCGGCCAGCTTTTTTGCTTCACTCATACTCTTCCCTCCTCTTTCCTAGTTCGATAATTTGGCAGCACTTCTGTTAACTAAATACTCATCCGCCATCCGTTCCGCGTATTCTTTCATTTGGGAGGTTCCTGTTTCATGTAAAGCGGTACTTGTTATGCGCTCCCTAAAAACTACTACTTCCACATCCGGCAGCAGCTTATCCAATGCATAAGCTAACGGCAGGCCATTCTCTAGTATTTCTAATACATGGCAGTTGCCAATGACCATATTCAGCCCCAGCTCCCGAGCCATTTCAATAAGAGCGTGTCCATCATACACACGGCTGATGGAAGCAAGCACAGTGTCTGCCTCGGGATGCTCTTTTGCTGCCTGCCGCAAATGCTCAGGCGAGAATCCTGTATGAGGAAAAATGTGCAAGATGTGATTCACTCGTGTATCCTCATTGCCAATCACAATCCGTCCGCGTGTAACCACGCTTGTTTCAGTTAAGGAAGATGACCCTCTTACTTCTCTTTCTGTAAAGAGAAGTTCTTCTTCTTGCTGTAATCCCATAAAGTCATTTAATCGACTTAACATATCACCGAGTGTTTGCACCCCTGGAAGCGTTTTGCCAACAAATAGTACATTACCGTGCACTCCTCCATAAGAGATATCTGCTTTATAAGCCTCATGGCCATGCAGAAAAGAAATACCCGGGTGCAATCCATGAAACGCTTCATGCAGCTCAAATGCAGCTACATTATAAAGATCTAAATAGTTTTTTAATGTAACCCCGCCAGAATTAGCTGCCTCTGCTATTGGGTGGTGAGCAATGATTGCATCGACGCCGGTTGCCCCGGCCAGCTCAATGCTGCCCTCTGTCATGGTCATAGTGACGGCAATTTTCTTCACACTTTTATTCAAATCCCCGTAAACCAGGCCAGGCGTTTCGATCACTTCTTTCCCAGGAAGGTTAGAAGATTTCATAATGACAAAAGGATGATCTCCCCTTGTAAGGTCCCCTAGAGACTTAACTACTCTTCCTCCAGTCAGCTTGTCCAGTGCATTCAAGACATCTTGTACATTATTCATTTATTTCCCCCCATTTGTGTTGATAGCTGCCGATTATTCGCCCGCAATGTGTTAAAAAGCAAACCTATTAATTTCACATGAAGGATAGGTGAATGGTTATCTTCCTATGGAGAAGGCAGTCCGACGCTTTTTACCTCAAGAAACCATTGATCTATTGAGCATGCACAAAAAAACCGTCAGCACAACGATACAGATGTAATCTGATATCCTGTACTGACGGTTTTCACGCACTCTCGAGAGTTCGCTTGACCAGTCCTTTTATTTTAATTAGCCATATCAATATAAGAACTTACTTGCTTGTCAAATATAATAACGGTACCTGAGATTTCTGTATAAGGATCATAGTCCTTCAAAATCGAGCGGACTTTCATGCCATACTTCTCCTCTATGACTTCTTTTAAATGCTCCTTAAAGGCGTCAATAATAGCAAGGTCCGTCATCTTGGTGACCGAGCGATTGATCTCGTCCAGGTATTTAAGAGCAGCAATTCTCTTATGATGGGCGATGATCAACACTTTATCACCTACAATATCAACCTTTTGACTTTTGACACCTATATCAAACATCCTAAGGTTGATATTATTATAATCCTTAATTAGTTCCTGTTTAAAAGGACCAACCATCCATGCCATCCACCATTCATCCTCTTAGTTAGACTAATCTGAATTATCTAACAATTTAAAATCTATCATATAACTGTTTTTTTGTAAACCTTTTTTAAAATTTTCAGTTAATTTCTACTGTCATTTCAACTTCTACTGGTGCTCCTCCTGGTAGAGAAGCCAGTCCAACTGCAATACGTGCGTGCTGATGTTCTTTTCCAAACACATCATACAGCATGTTCGACACGGCGTTAATTACAACTGGGTGCTCTTTAAATTGAGGAGTGGCTGCTACGTAACCATTTACCTTAATTACTCGCTTCACCCGATTTAAATCACCGACCAGGTATTTCAATGAAGCCAGCAGGTTAAGAGTGCAGGTTCTTGCTGCCTCCTGTGCCTCTTCCATGCTGATTGATTCTCCAACAATACCAACGTACTGCTGACGTCCGTCAACTTTTGGGGTTTGTCCTGACAGGATCACTGTGTTTCCTGAGACAACGCCCGGAGCAAATGGGTGGGGATTGGCCGGTACATCCGGCAAATTGATATTTAACGCTTTCAGTCTTTCTTCTACATCTGTGTTCACTACTTCTGCCATGTTTCTTCTCTCCACTTCTTTTTTAACTGGATTGCTTCTCTTCTATGTTTGCTAAATAGTAAAGCGCTTTCGATTTTCTTCTGTATAAGAAAGGATGGTGAGTGTAGTACAGCTTAGCACTCGCCTCGCTGCTGCAAAAAGAGCATTGAATCCTGTAAGGTGCCTTACTAATATGAGGGGTATCCAACTGTGCCAATACTTCCTTTAAATGACCCTTGCAAACCCACATAATCTCACCTCTTATTTTTGATTAATGATCACTTTACTGGAGCAGCTTCTTTCTTGATTTTGTCCGGCTTTCTTTTCTTCACTTGATTGGTTACTTCTTCATCCCAAGAGATCGACACATCGCCTGTAGTAACGAACGTTTGGCAGCCTAGACGGTAGCCTTTCTCGAGCCAATCATCTCCGAGTTTTCTTCTTTCCTGAATCTTTACATTATCAATAAACTCTGCACCTTCTTCTATCTTACAAACACAAGTTCCGCAAATACCACCGCCGCAACGGTTAGGCAGGTCGCCATCATAACGCAGAGACATTCTTAGAATATTGGAGTTTTCTGGTACTTCTAATGTTTTCTCGCTTGTTAGAAAGTTAATTTTCGGCATGTGATTTTCCTCCTTGAGCTCTTCTTGGTATACAATATACCATATTGTTTTTTAATAAACAACTATAAGTTTTAAAAATTCTTACAATTTTATAAAATTTTTTCGTTCATTCTCCATTAAGCTTTCTGCTTTTCTTTCAAGCTCTCCATATAGCTGATATAAGCTTTCTTTGAATTCTCAATATGGATCCTCATTAAGTACTCGGCCATCTCTGTTTCTTTATTGCGCAAAGCTTTCATAATTTCCAAGTGTTCTTTTAACGATTCTCTTTTTCTTCCAGGCGTTTCATACCCCATATTAGCAGCCATGTGAATATAATCTGTCAGCCCTGAAAGAATTTCAAATAACTTCGGACTCTTTGCCGCTTTGTTCAGCAAGTGATTCATTTGGATATGTTCACTGCTAAACTGCTCTTCCGCCTGTTCCTGCTGCTCAAGCAGCTGATTAATCTTTTCATCTAATTCCCGCTGCATCTTGTCATCCATTCGCTGGGCGGCTAGTTTAGCAGCCAGCACCTCCAAAGAGGAAAGAATAGTAAAGACCTCAATCACTTCCTCCTCGGAGACCTTCACTACAATCACGCCTCTTCTCGGTACAGTTTTCACGAATCCCTGTGACTCTAGACGGAATAAGGCTTCACGGATTGGCGTACGGCTAATGGCTAACTGAGATGCCAGCTCCCGTTCGATGAGGCGGTCCCCAGCCTTATAATCCCCTTTTAAAATTTTATCCTTTAAATATAAATAAGCATGCTCCCGTATAGACAGAAAGCTTTCTTCTTTCCACTCTGTCTCCATATGTCCCCTCACCCGCTTTTCATTTCATTTTTCCCTTTTATGATAAGAAGACTCCGCCATAGAATAGGGCGCAGCCAATGACCAATGCAGGGTGCACCTTAAATTTGTAAAGTGTAAGATAACTAGCCAGCGTCAAAAGCAACAAGTGCAATACCCCGCTGTTTTGGAAAGCTGTAATGAAGAATTGGTAGGCCATGACAGCCAGCAGCACAGCGATAATCGGCTGAACCGATTTTGTCATCAGCTTGACTCTCGGAGAATCCTTGAACAAATCAACAAATTTGAATAATACAATGACAGCAAGCGCTGACGGCAAAATTGTGGCAATCAGTGCAACAGCTGCGCCTAATACACCGCCAAGCTCAAAGCCGATAAAGCCCGCCATCTTCGTAGCAATCGGTCCTGGCAATGCGTTAGCAATAGCCAGAACATCACCGAATTCAGACAGCGACATCCACTCATAATTACTAACGACTTCATTTTGTATTAACGGAATGGTTGAAGGGCCTCCTCCGTAACCAAGCAGGTTGGAAATAAAAAATGCCCAAAAGATATCCCAATAAATCATAAGCTATTTTCCTTTCTTTGCATGATCACCTTCTTAGAAGCGGCTGCCTTTTCTTTCCGTGCTGCAATAAAGAAAGCAGAAATAAGAAAAGCACCGATTAAAATTCCCGGATGCAGACCGAGCATTTCTGTGAAAACTAAAGAAATAATTGAAAATAAGAGCATCCTGGAAACGCCGAGTCCTTTGCGTCCCTTTTCAAAAAAGCGATAAGCCATTTCCGCCAGCATGAACCCTATAACTGGAGTCACACCCTGGACCATTCCCGATACGATCGGTGAGTGCCTGAATGAATAGATAAACCCTAATAACCCAATCATTGCTACGAGCGAAGGCAGGATATGAGTAAGAATAGCTACTACTGCCCCTATGCTCCCCTTTACCTTATAACCAATGTACGCGGCCATTTTTGTAGCGATCGGTCCCGGCAATGTATTGGCCAAAGCCAAAATCTCGCCAAACTCTTCTTCTGAGACCCATTTGTATTTCTCTACAGCTTCATATTCAATTAACGGAATGGTTGAGGGACCTCCCCCATAGCCGGTCACACCAGTGCGGGCAAATCCAACCGCTAAATCCCTATATGTTCCCAATCTAATCGCCCTTTCTTTATAACCTGACTGTCTCCCCAGTTTAGTGAATAAGGACCTCATCCGATGTAAGCGCCATTCAGAATGAGGTCCCCGTGATTCATTATTTCTTTATATCTGCTTCAGTAATGACTTCATGCCCATCCTTCGCTATTTGCTCCTGAAGGGCTTTTAAAGCTGCCGTGCCGACCGCTGTATCCTGCTCGCCATTTCCTCCGCTGATACCGATACCGCCAACCACTTCGCCATCAACAACAATAGGAAATCCGCCGACAAAAATGGCAAACTTACCAGGAATCATTAATTGAATACCAAATGCCTCATTTCCTGGAAGCGCCGGTCCATTCGGCTCTTTGTTAAATAAATGAGTAGAACGCTTATGGCCTGCAGCTGTATAAGCTTTAGCAATAGCAATCTCTGGACCTGTAATCCGCGCGCCGTTCATTCTTTCTAGAGCGATTAAATTCCCTCCGTCATCAACGATCGCAATCGTCTCGAAGACGTTAATTTCTTCGGATTTTTGTTTTGCTGCTTCAATCATCAATTTTGCTTCTTCTAATTCTAATTTGATTCCTGTTTTCATTGCTATCTCCCCTGTTTCTATCGATTAATAACCAATATATACTGTCTTCACTTGCGTAAAGAATTCCAAGCCGACGCGGCCGGACTCACGGAACGTGGAAGTACTTGATTTCTTCAATCCGCCAAACGGCGCATTGATCAAGTTACCAGTCGTTGTGCGGTTTACTTTCACTGTTCCTGCTTGAATTTCTTTCGTAAATTGATGAGCGATTTTAAGATTATTCGTCACAATAGAGGCGGATAGTCCGTACTCTACATCATTGGCGATACGAATAGCTTCCTCGTAGTTCTCTGCTTCAATAACAGCTACCACCGGGCCAAAGATTTCTTCTTTCGCAATACGGTGATCAGGAGATACATTCGTAAAGATCGCAGGCGTCACATAGAAGCCTTTTCCGAATTCTCCTTCTGTCAGCTGTTCTCCGCCATACACTAATTCCGCTCCATCTTGCTTGCCATATTCAATATACTTCAATACAGTCTTCAATTGCTTTTCATTAGCCAAAGGACCAATTTTTACTCCTTCTTCAAAGCCGTTTCCAATTTTCAGCTGGCTTGTTTTTTCAACCAGCTTTTGAACGTAAGCTTCCTTTACCTCTTTCAATACAATGACACGGCTTGTTCCAGTGCATGCCTGCCCTGTTAAAGAGAATCCGCCATTGATCGTCAAAGTGGCAGCTAATTCTACATCGGCATCGTCCATGACAATAATAGGGTTTTTGCCTCCAAGCTCCATTTGGGTACGAGTTGTAAAAGAGGATTTTTGGTGAATGTCCTCTCCAGCAGCAGTAGATCCTGTAAAGGTTACTGCTTTAATCGCCGGGTGAGTCACTAACAGATCGCCCACATCCGAAGACTTCCCTGTCACAAAGTTAATGACACCTTTTGGGATGCCCGCGTTATGTAGGGCCTCAACAAGGCGTAAAGCAATAAGCGGAGTGTCTGATGAAGGTTTAAATACAACCGTGTTCCCAGTAATCAAAGCAGGTGCAATTTTTCGCGCTGGAATAGATACAGGAAAGTTCCAAGGCGTAATTACACTGATAACACCAAGCGGCTCTCTTTCTGTTGACACGTTCATATTCGGATCATCATTTGGAAATGTTTCGCCTGTGAAGCTTTGGCCTTCTACTGCGTAATAGCGAAGGGTTTGAGCGGAGCGTAATACTTCGTTTTTGGCATCCTTCACATGCTTGCCTTCTTCTCTCGTTAGCTCTTCCGCTAATTTGTCGGCATCTTGCTCAAGCAGGCTTGCTGCTTTGTTTAAGATTGCTGCACGCTTGGAAGGAGCTGTTGCTGCCCATGACGGGAAAGCCTGACTTGCTGCCTCAATAGCCAGCTTTACATCTTCTTCATTAGAGGCCTGGAATGTTCCAACCACTTCAGATGTATTTGCAGGGTTTATGCTATCAAAGGTCTTCCCGCTGACAGCCTCTTTCCATTCGCCGTCGATATAATTGCTAAATGTGATTACTTTCGTTGTTAACACAATCAATCACCTTTTCTTTGTACTTATTTGTCTTTCTCATAAAAAAGGACCATCATCTAGCAACCTTATTTCATAAGATTCCATTTGAAGGCCGAATCGTTAGAGTAGTCATGCATCCCCTTACTTGTATTAAGCAGCGAGTCCCTCTCTCTGGCAAAGATAGATAATGCTTTGTCAGAGAGAAGACGATTCGCTGTTGGGGTGGATTGGTATTTATAAAGAAGAGACGATTATTATTTCGAATTAAGATTGAACTAATGTGCCAAGATCTTGTTCAAGATACTCTCTCCACAGACCATCCATATACATACGGCGCATTTTTGCTCCTGTGCGGACGATCTCTAGGCAGCGTTGCTGCAATTCAGGTGTATCTGCATGGTCAAGAACGATTTTGTAACCGCGCTCGCCGTGGATTTCATCAGATACGATGTGAAGGTCGAAGAATTCGATTTCTTCATCTGTGAATCCGTATTGTTCGCGAAGAGCTGGTGTTTGTTTACGGTAGATGTCTGGTACTTGAGACTCTAAACCAACCACTAGAGCTGCTGTAGCAACAACGAAGTGCTCACGAGCGGCAACAGCGTAGCACCAGCTTTGAAGGCCTAATGTAGTAGGAGCCATATTGTTTGGATCCATTACACGCTCGCCAGTTGTGCCACAAGCTTCTGCAAAGCGGATTAACAAATCTGTATGACGGTCAGCAGCGATTTCTTCTTCATACATGTTTTGTAATGTGAAGTCCTTTGCTGATGTATATTCTGGTCTGTCTGGAGTGTTATGGTAAATATAAGCTAAGTAGTCAGCAAATGGTCCTACATAGTGGTAATGGTTTTCTGCCCATCTTGCAAAGTGCTTTCTTTCTAACTTACCTTCTGCCCAAGCAATTGTAAAAGGAGCTTTTTGGCTATGATTGCCCTTGATCGCTTCCTCTAATTCTTTACGAAATTCGTCTTTAGATAATAATTCTGTCATGTCCCATTTCCTCCTTTGTTTTAAAAACCCATCAGGTATTTGATATTTTGTATACCAAGTTACTTAAAAAATAAAAATGATTCCTCTTTTTCTTTCGTTTTTTTGTATTTGGTATACCTTGTAACTTATATTAGCCTATACTTTTAGATTTGTAAACACATATTTTAGAATTTTTTAAAAATTTCAGCTTTTCACCTTTAATTCGAGTAAATCATACAGATCTCTTGCCAGGTTCCCTAGAGCTTCTTCGACAATCTGCTCGCCAATCTCTCTGCTGGCCTGCGTTGCATTACCAATACATCCATTCTGTGTCATTTCTTCATAACGATAGAACCCCTGAATTGCACGTCCTGGCCGTAGGCTTCTCCAGCGGCCGCCTTCCTGTATATCCCCTTTGGTCAGTTTATCTATACGCACCAGCTCTGGAGCTAAGTAAAGAGCTTCCGATACTTCTCGCTCGCAGCTATGGCCAAATAAAGAAGAAGTTACATGTGTACTGATTGCCTCTTTCGCTGACGCGGTTGTTTTCGCATAATATACTTCTACTTCAAGCTCTTGAGATAGAATAGTAGAAGCTGTACTCAGCGTAGAAATATTGCCGCCGTGTGAATTCAAGCACAGAAACTTATTAATCCCATGACGCTTTAAGGAAGAAACGATATCCCGTAAAATAGCGATTAATGTTTCTGGCTGAAGCGAAATCGTTCCTGGAAAATTTAAATGATGCGGAGATACGCCCATATTAACCGTTGGTGTAATGAAAGCGTACGGAAACATTTTCTCACCCAGCTTCTCAGCCATTCTTTCGGCTAATACAGCATCACAGCTTTCGTTCATGTGCGGACCGTGCTGCTCATGAGCACCTACCGGAATGATGGCCAATTCTACTGTTTCTAGTGCTTCCTTTACTTCTTCCCAAGTCATTTTTGTCAAATTATAACTGCTCATCTTCTCACTTCCTATGCTAAACAATTCTTTATCCAATAGGTATTTTGTATACCAATAATCTTAAAATAAAAAACTACTTCACTGCAGTAGCTGACCGCTTCTTTGGAAGCGAAACTGAAATATTATCTTGCGTAATCTCCACATCATCCCGGATCGTTAACTGGCAAGTTAAGCGATATCCTTCGTTCACCTTCTCGCCAAGCATCTTCTCTTCCTTCCAGTTTGGCGGATCTAAGGACTCAGCACCAGAAAGAACTTGGCATGTACACTTTATGCATCTTCCCATTCCACAGCCATATTTCAATTTTGGAAACTGCCTAGTTCCCGCTAAAACAACTAAGTTAGCATTATCCTTTACCTCTTGCTCGACTATTGTTCCATCAACGTGAAGTTTAACGTTTGGCATAGCACTGCTCCTTTTCTGGATAGTTTAAAACATTTTAATGTTTGAAGAAATTATAACCGCTCGTCTAAATAAAAGCAACAAATATAATGAATTATTAAAAAATTAAGAATAATGGTTGAATTCCTCTCCCTCTTCCTATAAAATATTTTACACAGGATTGGTATACAAAATTCCAAAAAAAGGAGAGGATCAAAGCTAAGTTTTTTGCTGGCAGTTTCTTTAGTCAATATGGAATAAATCTATACTTTAAGGAGTGTTAAAAATGGCAGAAAAATACATCGTACTAACTAATAAAGATACTTTTCAAACTGTGCTTGATAACAAGGGATTAGAAATTGTTGAAACTTATCATTTCTATTTCTTTGATGAATTAAAAGCGAAGTATACAATTGCTAAAGTATTGGATGACAGCATTAAAATTGAGCTGTATGAGAAATATGAAGGAAAAGAGTACGTCAATCGAATTGGCATCAAATTCTTTGAAACGTTTGGAACCATTGAAGCTGCTCGTGAAGAATTAGACGAAATCGTGAAGGCTTCAGGCAACAGCGAGGATTCCAAACACTCTAAACTCGTCAAGTCCGAAGATATTACTGTTTAACTATCATGAGATGGATAAGCTTATTCTCGCTTTCACAGTGTGATGGCAGCTGCTTGTCATTTGCTGCATAATAGTCTGATGAGAATCAGAGCAGCTGAAGAGCAGATCTTCCAAAACAATCTGAGAGGCTGGCTACATCATAGCCAGCCTCTTTCTTTATCAATTTTAGAATTTTAATATATTACGAAGAACTGTCAGCTTTTTTTCAGCTTTTTTCTGGGCTTTCTTTGAACCGAAGAAAAAGTTGTACATGCTTTTTCCCTCCATTATTTTGTTTCTTTTATTATACTATAAACTAGTTAAAAAACAATCATTTTTGTATACCAAATACCATTTTTTCTTGTTAAATTCAGATAATTTTTGACAAATAACCGCTCAGATCTTACAATTGGTATACCATCAATTGATTTACCTCTTTATTATGTCTGGCTGCATGAAGATAGGCAACTGGATAATAATAAAGATTAACTCTTTAAAGGTCAAGGTGATCATATGCTGAGGCTGTTATTTTTGCTTCTTATTTTTTTATACTTAAGCTCTGTGATTTTTCCGCAACTAAATGTAGAGGGGCTGATCTCGGTCCTCTGTTTGGCAGCAGTTATTAGCACATTTTGGCGAGCGAAAAAATTTGTGCGGATTCTGGGAAGTCTCTTTCTTCTATCCGGCGCTGCCTTGCTTTGGACAAGCGGAGCCGGATGGCAGCACTACATCCTTTCTTTTGGCCCTATGCTTGATTTACTGACAATGTTTACCCTCATCCCTATTTTAGGGATACCCATTAAGCTAGGCCAATACAGCGAAAGCATCCAGACTTTGATCGAAAGAAAAGTGAAGACGTCCGGCCATCTTTACATCTTAACGTCTGGTATTTCTTACTTCTTCAGCATTTTTATGAATTTGGCTACCCTGCCTATGACGTATTACTCTATTCGCCCAGCTCTTCATGTATTTGCTATCCCTCATGAGGAAAGATTTATGAGCCGGGCGATTACACGCGGTTTTGCGATGCCGCTGACATGGGCGCCGGTCACACCCATTGTAGGTATTGTGATTGTTATGACCGGTGTAAGCTGGTCATCGGTTCTTCCCTATTTGATCCCGCTCAGCATATTTGGGCTATTAACAGATTGGTTCTTAGGATCGCGCAAGGCAAAGCGGCTGCCTGCACGTCAGAATGCGATCTCAATGCAGGAGATGGCCGTAGCAGCCGAATCCAATGCCCTTAGCAGACCCGGGCGAATCGCGCATATTCTGATAGCTATTCTGCTGTTTAATGTAGCGATTTCCATTATTGAAGTTCAGCTGCCTTATTCCTTCTTGATACTTGTTTCTTTGCTTGTGATTCCCTTTGCCTTCTCTTGGGCACTTCTGCTAAAGAAGGGAAAAGCATTCGGGACTCAGCTGTCTTCCCATTTTCAATCAGTCGCTGACAGCATGAAGGATCAATTTTTTATCTTTCTGTCAGCAGGTTTTTTCATTTCTACTATTAATGTATCGCATGCTAACGATTGGCTGTATGCCGTTATTACAAATGTCATCGACACGATTAGTGTAGAAATATTTTTGATCCTGCTGCCGCTCATTCCATTAGCCTTTGCCTTTCTGGGGTTCCACCCTGCTGTAACGCTTGCGTTAATGGCTGAGGCATTAAATCCGTCCGCTATTGGTATTTCACCAGTGATCTTAACCGTTGCCATGTTAGCAGGAGCTGTGTCGGCCTTCCTAGTTGGACCATACAACGCAACAATTGGCCTTATGTCTAACATTGCTAAAGAAAGCTCCTATAAAATCTCTAATTGGAATTTAGGCTTTACATGTCTGTATATTGGTTTTGTGATGATGTACTTATTCCTCTTGGAGTTATTTATTGCTTAATCTGTCTACAGTATGCAAAAAAGCGCGCTGCCACTTTATATCCATGTGGGCAGCGCGCTTTTTCAGCTGAATTATGAATGTTGCTTGCCTTTCAGATCTTCCTTAAGCTCTTGAATGACCTGCTGGCCAAAGTGACCAACCTTGCCTTGGCTGTACGAACGGATCATCTCAGGAGCAAGGGAAGCTAGTGCCCTCTCCTTGTACTCGGAAGGCAATCCTTTCTCCTCTAATGCCGACTCAATTTCAAATGCAGCTTTTACAGCATAATAAGAGGCTAACTTATTCACCTCCTGCAGGACCTCCTCCTTATCGACCTTAATTTCTCCTATCTCACGGAACATCTCCTTCAATTGCCGAGGTAAAGCGGCCTCGGTAATAAAAAGACCAGCGCCTCTCTCCCACAAATCCTGGCTATGTCCCATAAACTTCACTCCTGCAATACGTACATCCGGAAACTTGTGGGTAAGCTGAGGTGTGAAAAGCGAGGTAGCCATATTGATAAAAATCGTATGTACCGGTCCCTCTGCTTCTTCTAATATTTCTTCTAAAAACCTAGCGACATTGCTCGCCGGCAATGCCAGGAGCAATACATCCAGCCTCAAAAGCTCCTGCTTGCTTAGCGGATAGGCATATGCATAAGCCTCTGTGAATTGGCGCGCTCGCTCGCTGTTCGAGTGATAGGCGCCAATCGCCCGCTTCTTCATATCCCACTGCTTGACCAGTGCTGCTCCTAGTTTTCCAATGCCCGCTAAACCTACTTTTAACTCGCTCATTTGCGCTCTTCTCCCCTTTTCAATAACTTAGACAAAGAAGGATTAACCGGATATAAAGCCGTCCGGTTAATCCTTCTCGTCTTCTATATTAGTGCGTATCGGCCCTGCCCTTTCCTTACCATATAAGAATAGCTAATAACGTAGCAAGGAACAAGCCGGTGAGAACAGGTACGAAGTTTCTTCTTGCCAGTTCAATTGGCGACAGCTGCAGAAATCCAGCAACCGCGACAAGAGAAGACCAAGCAACAAGAGTTCCTCCTCCCCAAATCGCTCCCATTTGTCCAATGGCTGCGAGAGTAGCTGGATCCATTCCCACTCCTCCAGCCATTGCACCAGATAAAGCACCCGTAAGTGGCAGTCCGGAGAAGCCGGAGCCATCTAATCCAGTGACTAAACCAACAATTAGAATACCGAACCCTGTAAAGAAGGCATTTTGCGGAATAAGAGTCTGACCAGCTTGTACCATATCAAACAGGAAGGCTGGCTTGACTGCATTTTCATCAAGCGAAAGAATGGAGCCGGTGAAGTCCCCGCTTCCCATAAAGAAGAAGCCGGCAATTGGAATTACGGGAGCCATCGCACGAAAAGCAAATACGAAACCTTCCGTTAAGTGATCACTGATTTTATCGAAAGCATGAATACGGTTAAAGGCAAGTGTAGCCAGTATCAGTAGGATAGCTGCTACCCCGCCTACAAAAGCGGCGCCATCCGTTCCCTCCAGTGAGGAACCGCCGAACAGCTTGGACTGGAACATGTAAATCATGACCGCCAGCATGGAAAGAGGAACAAGTACAGCGAAGATTTTCCCCCAGCGCTGCTTTCTGTCCAGTATCTCTTCACTTTCGTCTGCGGCTGCAGCTAGTTCATCCGCTACATTGAAATAAGCTTTCTCTTCCTCATTGAACCCATCTTCCACTCGGGAAGCATTTTCAGCAATCTCTTTGCGTGCTCTCCAGTAAACAATAGCGAGGGCACTTCCTCCTGTAACGAGAGAGAGTATGAGAACCTTGTCCGTGATGAGGAGCGTATCGATTCCTGCTGCTGTTGCGCTGAGCATAGGAGCAACTTGAATGATATAGTCCGAAGAGAGCGCCATTCCTTGACCAGCAATAATGATAACTGCTGCGGCACTCATCAACGGGAGACCGGCCTTGACAGCTGCTGGAACAAGCAATGCACAAATCAGTGGAACGGCCGGAGTAGGCCAGAAGAACAGAGAAATGACATAAGTCACTACTGCTAAAATGAGATAAGAAATATGGCCGTTTACCATAACTTTTTGAATAGGTGCGATGAGCTTCTTATCAGCACCCAGATCTTTAAGCGAATTCAATAAAGCGATCATAAGAGAAATAATAAGGAAGATACTGAATAACTCTTGAGCAGCAGTCAGGTTTGCATTGAACACTGCTTGAAACCCTGAAACCACATTTCCTTTGTATACAGCCGCTACGAGAAAAGTCCCAACAATAACTGGCAGTACAACCCCTTTTCTAAAAAGCATCGTCCCGATGACCACCACAGTGACAAGCACGTAAATCCAGTGAGCGAATGTGAGTTCCATAAAATTCCCCCATTGTTTAATAAGATCCCCTAGGCCATGTGCATCCGTCGTTTTTTGCTTTCACTACTGAGTAAATAAAGCGTGCAAGATCACTTTGCAAGCAAGCTTCTTTTGAAGTGATTTCTGTCAGCTCCCATAGAAAGCGCTTTCAACCATACTCTTCTTTCCCAAAGAATGATCACTTTTATGTGATTAAATCTGACATCCATCCCTTTCACTCTGTATACTGTACATTGTATACAATTCAATCCCAAAAAAACACTTTACCCCTTTTGATTGTTTCGTCTGGACATGCATCCCTCCCAGACTTTCCTCCTGCTCCTACCCTCCTTCTTAAAAAGATGAATATGCTTAACTATAACACTGTCTCAATAAAATAGTCAAACAATTATAAAAATTTTGCAATCATTTACATGTATTTTATACCGAATCATGCAAAAAAGAAAGGGCTGCTTGACCCTTTCTTTTGATTTCTTATCTTTTTTCGCTGTTTCTGATCGCTTCGATATAGGCTTTTTTGGAGTTTTCGATATGTATTCTCGTTAAGTACTCCGCCATTTCTTCCTCTTGATTCACGATAGCCTTCATAATCGCTAAATGCTCTTCCATGGACTTCCTTGCCCGTCCTGAATTCTTATAGCCGGTTTTTGCAAAGGCTTTAATATAATCCGATAATCCGCTTAAAATTTCATAGAGCTTCTTATTCTTAGCGGCACTGTACAATAAATGATTCAACTCGCTATGTAAGGAGATATCGGGCTCTTCTTCGCCCTCCAGCTGCTTCTCTACTTTCTCAATATAGCGCTGGAGCTCTTGTTTGCTCTCTTCGTTCAGCTTCTGAACGGCAAGCTTAGAAGCAAGCACTTCTAACGAAGATAATATCGTAAAGACTTCGAGGATTTCCTGATCAGAGCTGTCTGCTACAATAACACCTTTCCTTGGTACCGTCTTAACGAAACCTTGAGACTCTAACCGAAATAGCGCTTCGCGGATTGGTGTTCGGCTAATGTTCAGCTTTTCTGCCAACTCCCGCTCCACCAGGCGATCTCCTGCCTTGAACTCTCCATCTAAAATGAGATCCTTTAAATGGAGGTACGCTCTTTCGCGAATTGACAATAAACTTTCTTCTGTCCACTGGCTTGCCAATCGACCAGCCCCCTTTTCACCGTATACTTTATACAAAATTATAGCTTACTTCCGTCATGAAGAGCAAACCTTCACTCCTCAAATTCTTCCGTTGACGTTGCTCGCATAATAATGTCTGTTATCACTCCTGCCAGGTGTATCACGGTGTAAAGCCTTGTATCATTTAGTGACTGGGCGGGGGATAAAGGGTCTAAATAATTGACAATCGCCCTCATGTGCAATTGACCGACCTGCGGCAGTGATTTATTCAGTGCATGCCCTGGAATTAACGGTTCTTCCTTGAATAGAATATAGCCAATCCGCTCTTCATCTCCTAGGCATGCATCAATGGCAAATATCATTGGGTTTTCATAGTTTTCTTTCAATTCCTTCATGACTTCTCCTAAATTCAGCGCATGAACTGGAGATTTCAAAGTCCCATATACCGGGTAGGGCAGCTTATTCTGCTTAAGCATGGATCCGACGAATGGACCTAGTGCATCACCGGTTGAACGGTCAGAGCCAATGCATAAAAAAACAAGCTCTTTATTAGGAGATTGCTGGATAGCCCAGCGTACCTTGCTCGCCATGATTTCAATTTCTCTTTCCTTTGTATCCTCTTTTGCAGCTAAATAATATGCTCTCTTTTTCTTTGCTTCCTCTTTTGGCTTTTTCTGAAATGGCCACATGGTTTATCTTTTCCTCTCTTGCGGTGCCTTGCTCTATCTATATATTCACCACTGCATAGCTGATCAAACAACAGGGAGATGTGGCTTAAGATATCCACTTTATTGTAGCAGGTCTTTCCCCTCTTGACTAAAGGCTTTTTCACCAAAATGGAAAGAAAAAAGGGTTTCGCAGGTCATGAAGCGAATCCCTTATCGTAACCGTTTACATAATTAGTAGAAAGGAAGAATAAGATTATGGTCAAAACTGTGAATCTACATGAAGTTATTCGAGGCGAGAGTGCTCCTCCTGCTTGTGATACGTCACTTGGCGTAGAAGTAAAAGAAGCCAAGGACGGCTTCGCAAAAGGAGTTTGGACGGTTGGAAGCCACCTGCTAAACGGCAACGGAGTGATCATGGGCGGTTTTGTAACGGCAGCGGCCGATATTATGATGGCTTATGCGATCTCTTCCCTCTTAACAGAAGAGCAGACCTTTGCTTCTATTAACCTGCAGACAACCTTCCATCGCCCTACGTTCATCGGTGAGGTCGAGGTAGAAGCACAGGTAGGAAAATTCGGACGTACCGTCTCTTATGTAACTGCCGAGCTCAAGCAAAACGGCAAAACTGTTGCCAGCGTCACCTCTTCTATGATGGTAACAAAAAAACAAGGACAGTAGCGTCCTTGTTTTTTTATTACCCGTAAATGTAGGCTGCCTGTTTCCATTCCAATCGACAAGGATAATCAAGTCCGCTAAGGGGCCTTAAAAAATTGTCCATGCAGGCGATGCTTACTTTTGCTGCCATGAATCTTAAGAAAATGGCCAACTGGACTTGGCAAAGTCCGGAAACGGTCTAAATGATGGCCTCGGAGAGGTCCAGTCTTTTCTATAAATGGTATCAATACCAATAAAACGCTGAAAAAGGGGTTCGGAATGAGACCATTCCGAACCCCTTTTGTCTACAAACTGAAACAAGGACAGCAGCGTCCTTGTTTTTTTACACTTGGGCAGTTGTCTGTGAGGCTGCTTCTTCCGGTCCCTTTACCTTATCGATCTTGTCCACAAACATTTGGAATACTTTTCTTTTTTCTTCCAAATCTCTAATCTCTTCTTTGAGTTCGTTGAATTTCTGTTCAAAAGGTGTAAGATAAAGCTCCCGCACGTTGCGAATAAGCTCTTCATTAACAGTCGATTGAATGACTTGCTTCGTAATGCTGAACTTATAAGAATAGACTTGCAGCTCTTGCTTGACCTTGTCATATTCTTTATCGATATCCTTCAATAATTCACCGATTTCTTGTTTCCATTCTTCTAAAGACTTTTTTACATGATCTTCCATCGTTGAATCTCCTTTTCACTCATAATAGATCATTCTGCTCTTATTCTCTTCTAGTATACCAGTTGAATGTTTCGTCTGCATTTCTATTAAATAACATCATAAAAAAATGCAAAGCCGAGATGATGCTTCGGCTTTGCAGGCAGAAAAAAACGGTTCGACCTTAATAAATGGTGTAACTCTATTCCTCTACTGTCCGGCTAACCACTTCCGTCACTTCTGCACGGCTCATTTTTTCCTTTCCAGCTACTAACGCATCCAGCGTACTGTGAGCAAGGGCAAGCGGAATTTTGCAGAAGCTGCGAACAGTCGTATTCTCAGGAATATCTTCTAAGTATTGATCACCCATCGCTAAATTACGGCGTGCATAGCTGAACATCTCCTCTAATCCCCAGCCGCTTGGGAAAAAGGACACGCCGCGCTCTGCCTGGTCTTCTTTATAATTGCGTAATATATTCACAGACTGCAGGCCGCGGCCGTAAGCAATCGCCAGCTGCTTGTCTGTCTCTGTCCCATCATGCCATTTCCAAATATCAGAAAGCATCACACCTACTGCACCTGCTACGCAATACGTATAATCATCTAAATCCTGTTCATCCTCAATATGCCAATTTTTCTCTACCCAGTCACCCATCCCTTGGGCCATCTCTGCTGTAGCCTCCACCACGCATTTGCGGATGGACGCCGGACATACCTTTATCCAATCTGCCAGCCGCACGGTTACTTCAGGCAGCTGGTCTTTATGAGGGGCAAACAGCTCCTCAAGTGGCTGATCGATTGAAGAAGTCTGCAGGATACGGCTGACTGCATGTAACAGTTCGCTTTTCAGCTCAGAATCAAGTGCAGGGTGGTCCTCGATCTCATCGATTGCCCGCATACATAAATAAGCAGACGATACCGCCTCTTTCGCCCCTGGTGCTAAATAGCTGATGGGGATGAAAAATGTGCGGCTCGTCGCTTTCAATATTTCTGTCGCGTCCTGGTGTAATTTATTTACCTCTTTCATTCCATGGCCTCCCTATTATAACGAGATCATCAGGCTGCTAATCATTTCTTTATTCATTGTTTCATTTGGTCAAATTCTCTCTCCTTCTATTTAACCGCAATCTGCAGATGAATACAATGAAAAGTGGCTTTTTCCAGCTAAAGGCGGCGATTCCCTGTGCCCCATGGCCCAGTTAAAAGAATCGCCTTTTCTCTTATTCTTTTAACTGCTGCAGGGCTCTTTCTTCAGCTGGAATGCGAACAAGCAGCAAAAGCAGGGCATTGGCAATTGAAAAGACGATTGCCGTCCGCCAGCCGCCAAAAATAAGCGGCAGAGAAGCAATCTCTAGTGCTACGATTAAATAATTAGGATGAGGAAGCCATCGGTATGGCCCTCGCTTTACCTTCTTTGCACCAGGCAGCACAATGATCTTTGTATTCCAGAATGGGCCGAGCGAGTAAAGCGTCCAAACCCGCAATACTTGAGCTATGACAAATACTGCCAGGGCCACCGGCCAGAAAGGCGCCAGTTCTCCTTCAGTAACGTATACTATTTCCATCAATAATGAGAGAAAGAACAAAACATGCAACAGGACAATCCATTTATAATGCTCTTGTCCTGCTTCGATCGCTCCCTGCGCTTTCATCCGCCTTTCATTAAAGCGGGCATAGACAACCTCCAACAGCCTTTGCAGTACAACAATAATAAACAGAATGAAAAAAAACGTCATCCCTATGCCTCTCCCCATTCCATCCAAACCATTTCAGAGCTGAAGCCCGGCCCAAGAGCGGTCAGCATGCCCTCTTCTCCAAGAGAGGGCCTCCCGGCAATGACTTCCTTCAGCACATAAAGAACCGTCGGTGAGGACATGTTGCCATAACGAGCAAGCACATTACGGGAAATGGCTGTTTTTTCCTCTGAAAAGCCTAATGACTCTTCATAGGCAGTTAATACTTTTTTTCCGCCAGGGTGGGCAATGAAATGATCGATATCATCCGGCTGTTTTCTCATAGTATGTAAAAATGAATCCACGTTCGGCTTTAGCCAGCTCTTTACAATGCTTGGAATATCCCTCGAAAAGATTACATGCAGTCCCTTGTCCTTAATGTCCCACCCCATCACGTCTTCAGAATCAGGCATAAGCGTAGACTGTGTCTTCTTTGTGAAAAACCCGCTCCCCGATGCCTGCAGTTCGCCACTTACTAACGCACAAGCGACTCCATCCGCAAAAAGAGAGGTACCAATTAAATTACTTTTCGACATATCGGACTTCTGGAAGGTTAAACTGCAAAGCTCAATGCAAAGGACTAGTACATTGGCATCCGGATAAGCAAGACAGTAATCGTGTGCTCTGCTGATTCCTCCTGCTCCGCCCGCGCAGCCAAGCCCCCAGAGCGGAATGCGCTTAATATGAGAAGGAAGCCGAAGCTCATTCATGATGCGGGCATCGATGGTCGGCGTAGCCATCCCTGTACTTGAAACGTAAATAAAGGCATCGATCTCTTCCTTCGCTACTCCTGCTTCCTCTAAGCACCTTTCCACTGCCTCAGCCCCTAGCCGAACAGCTTGCTCAATAAATAAGTCATTCTTTGCCTGAAGGCCATGCTCCTGCTCAAACCATGAAAGCGGAGCGGAGAAATAGCGGCTGTCGATTTGTCCATTATCAAATACCTTCAGCAGTCTTTCAATATCCTTGTAATGGTCCCCAAATAAGTTTCTTACGACTTCGACCACATCCTGCTGTTCAAACCGGTAAGGCGGATCCTCTGTCACAACAGCTTTAATAAACGGCATTCACTTGTCATCCCCTTTGGCGTCTTTTTCCTTTAGCTTTTCCTTTTCCCTTGCTTGCTACTCTTAAACTTCTTCTTATGCGAGCCGCTCATCCCTCCGCTTGTTTCAGTCAAATTGAAACTTATGGATTCCTTCATTCGTATATATGATAAACGACATGATAAAGAGGCGATTTCATGAAAAAGAAAGCAACAAAGAAGCTGCTTCATTTGTGGACCGGTGAATTAACCGCTGCCATCTTGTTTATTTTTTTATGGGTACTTTATGCGCGCATGTTTGAGTGGACCGAACCTTACTTACTGACCCTTTCCCCGCTCTATGCCTTTGTCTTATTAGAATTTATTTTGCTGCAAGGCACTCTTTATTGGTTTCTGCAATGGCGAAAAATCCGCGAAGGTAAAGAGGCTTCTCTGTCCTTTAGACAGCTGCGCTTATTCTCTTTCTTCAAAAAGTTAAATTGGCTCCTGCTTCTCATCGGACCTCTCCTTTTGGTGAGCTCTTCAAATAATTTAGGGTGGTTTTTATTTCTTTATATTTTTGCTCTTGTTGAACAAGTGAACTACTATCACATTAGACTTTCTTACCAGAGCACTGATGAGATAAAGGAGTTCATCCAGCAGAGAGGATTCCGCCGGTCAAGATTGGCCAAAGAGCTGAGTAAATAGCCGCCGGTGAACAGTGATGGAGCTAACATATTTTTTATATTTAATATTATTGCGCGAAAAAAAGAGTACGCCAGTGCGGGCGTACTCTCAGTTTGTAGACAAAAGGGGTTCGGAATAGTCTTATTCCGAACCCTTTTTCAGCGTTTTATTGGCGTTGACACCATTTATAGAAAAGACT
>NZ_JWJE02000016.1 GCF_000812025.2 Bacillus thermotolerans | reverse complement strand
CCATGTTATCTCTAGTTGTGTTTCTTAATTATACAAAAAAGTACCCTATAGGTAGACTTTTTTTGGTGTCTACTCTATAGGGTACACTTTAGTATGTATCAAAGCGTGCTACTGTTCACGAAAAGCCAAGTACTCATGCTCATGCGATTACAGCGGCAGAAGAGGGAGCAGAACTTATCTTTCTTGGAGACCGGAGAAGAGATGAAGCAGACGGTCTTTGGTTCCGAGTAGTAACTGCTGATAGGAAGCAAGGCTGGATCAGCAGCCAGTTTGTGAAACAGAAGGGGGAGTAAAAAGTGGAGATCACCGGCGGGAAAAAGCAGGGGAAGATGTTAGCCATATGCAGTGCGGCAGGAGGAGTGGGGAGGACCGTTATCACAGTCAACCTGGCAGCCCTGTTAGCAAAGAGAAATGTAGAAGTAAGTATTCTAGACGCTGACCTGCAGTTTGGAGATCTCGCTCTTGCCCTGAATCTAGAAGCTGTTTCTACGATCAAGGAGGCAGTTGAACGAAAGGATTTCCAGCGTATTAGAGCGTATTGTCTCCCCCATGAATTGGGAATTCAGCTGCTTGCAGCACCGAAGCGGCCGGAGCATGCCGATTTGATTACCCCAGAAGATCTTGGCTTAGGAATTGATGCCCTGCTTGCGGAAACAGAACTGTTATTAGTCGAAACTCAGCCGGGGCTAAATGATCACAACCTCATGGTGATGGAAAAGGCCGATCACATTTTATTGGTGACAACACCCGGAATGGCTTCTTTGAAAAACACAAGGTTAATGATAGAAACTCTGGATGCTTTAGGTTTCAAAGACAAAGCCGCTCTAGTTGTTAATCAATCAGCTGCTTCTTCTGCGGTCAAGGCTGAGGATATCCCGCAATTAATGAAGATGGAACGAGTATTCTATTTGCCCTCTGATGCAAAGCAGGTAGCCTATTCATTAGATGTAGGCATACCTCTTGTTACAAGCCATCCAAAGCTTGCCTTTTCAAAAGAAATGAATAAAATGGCTTCTCAGCTTTTTCCGAAAGAACATGATCCAAAACCAAAAGGGCTGCTAGCGAAAAGCAGTCCTAAAGTATGGAGATTAAGGGGGAAAATCAATGGGTTTACTGGAAAGGCTCCAATCGAAGAATCAAAATGATGTGCAAACGGGAAATGAACAAGAACCAGCACCGTTGTTGGAAGCAGAAAAACTTCAAAAACCAAAGCAGCCGGCCCCTGAGTCTGTGAAGCCTGCAACAAAACAGAAAAAAAATAATAGTGAAAAGACAAAAGCAAACGGTGATTACCAGGAACTGAAAAACCTTACGTTTAAGCATATTTTAAAAGAAAGAAAAGATGAACATATTGAAGTCATTGTAGCTGATTTGGACTCCATTCTCTCTGAAATACTTGAGGCGAATCCGAACATAGCTAAAGGCGACTATTTAGAGAGGCTAAAGAAAGAACTGACCAATGACCTGACAGGGTACGGACCGATCAACCCTCTGCTTCTAGATGATGAAGTATCAGAAGTGATGGTCAACGGTCCGTATCAAGTGTACGCTGAGCGCCGCGGCCGGTTAGAGCTGACCGATATCACTTTTCGTGATAATGAACATGTAATGGCCGTATTGGAAAAAATCGTGTCACCGCTTGGCAGGAGAATTGATGAAAGCAGCCCTATGGTTGACGCACGGTTAAGTGATGGTTCCAGGGTAAATGCCATTATTCCACCGCTTGCGTTAGGCGGTCCGACTATTACGATTCGTAAATTCTCGAAAGATCCTTTTACTGTTAATGACTTAATCCGCTTTGGGACGTTAACACAAGAGATGGCTGACTTTTTAGAAGCCTGTGTAAAAGCAAAATTGAACATGTTCGTCAGCGGGGGCACAGGTTCAGGAAAGACGACGACCTTGAACGTATTATCTTCCTTTATCTCAAATGAAGACCGGATTGTTACGATTGAGGATGCCGCAGAGCTGCAGCTTGGGCAGGACCATGTAGTATCGCTTGAAGCTCGTCCCCCAAATATTGAAGAAAAGGGAGCCATCACGATTCGCGACCTTGTTCGAAATTCCTTGCGGATGCGTCCTGACCGAATTGTGATTGGGGAGGTTCGGAGTGGGGAGGCACTCGATATGCTGCAAGCTATGAATACAGGGCACGATGGTTCTTTAGCAACCGGACATGCGAACAGCCCAAGGGATATGCTGGCTCGTCTTGAGACGATGGTATTGATGGCCGGTATGGAATTGCCAATTAAGGCGATCCGCGATCAAATTGCCGGGGCGCTCGACGTCATTATTCAGCAGTCCAGGTTGAAAGATGGTTCCAGAAGAATTACTAATATCACAGAGGTCCAAGGGCTTGAGGGAGATATCATTGTGCTTCAGGACATTTTCGTTTTCCAGCAATCTGGAGTTGGTCCGGACGGGAAAATCATCGGAAAACTGGTACCTACCGGAGTCCGGCCGAAGTTTTACGAACGAATGGAACGCGAAGGCATACACCTTCCAGCCTCTATCTTTATGGAAAAAGGAGAATAACCGATGCTGGGAATGCTAATGCTATCTTTTTTTACCACCTGCTTCCTTATTCTTTTAGTCATTTTTTCTTCCATTCGCTCTCCAAACCAAGAAGGAGAGATTGATGAGCCTGTTTCTTTAAAAGAGCTTTTGAAAAAAGGAAATAAACGTTTGAAAACCTTATTGGTTCGGAAGAAAGATAATAAGCGGAATGAGCGACTTGAACAAACGTTAAGTCTTGCAGGTGTTCCCTTAAAAGCCGAGGAGTTTGTTGTTTTTCGATGGTTTGCTGTTCTCATTAGCGGGGGGCTGTTTTTTCTTCCATCTCATCAAATAGTTATGTTTCTAATAGGCGGACTTCTTGGTTATTACCTGCCTTTAGTATGGCTGAAACGAAAGCAAAAAAAGCGGGTGCAGCTATTTAATGCTGGTATGCCGGGAATGTTGACATCAATTATAGGTTCACTGAAAGCGGGGTTCAGCTTTCTCCAGTCTCTGCAAATGGTGGCAGAGGAGTCCGATTCTCCAATTAAGGAGGAAATCGGGTTTGTATTAAAGCTGATCCAATATGGAACAAGCATGGAAGAGGCCTTAATCGAATGGAAAAAGCGGATGCCAAGCGAAGATTTAGATTTACTAGTAGAGGCGATACTGATCCAGAGACAGGTTGGGGGAAATCTGGCATTTCTTCTGGAGAAAATCGTCGACACGATGAGAGCACGGAATAAGCTTGAAAACCAGGTTCAAACCCTTACAGCTCAAGGAAGGCTGTCTGGCATGATTATCGGTTTTCTCCCAGTGGGGTTAGGCGTGGTGATTTATTTTCTAAATCCTGATTATATCACTCCTCTTTTTACTCACCCCATCGGACAAGGCTTGTTAATAGCGGCAGTGATCAGTGAAGTAACGGGATTTATGTTCATTCGGAAAATTACTACGATCGAGGTGTAAACATGCTTCTGTATATAAGTCTCTTTATTTTTACAAGCCTCTTCTTCTATGCGGTCCTTGCGTTTAGATTTGAAAAGAAGGCGCATGTACAAAAAAGGGTAGACTATTATTTCGCTGAGGACACTCCCTCTTGGGGGAATGAAGCGGAGTTGGAGGAAGAGCTTTCTTTTTCGGACCGGATTATTAAGCCTTTATGGAAACACTTTAAAACCGGGCTGCAAAAAAGGTTAAACAAAGAGAAGGCTTTTCAGTTGGACCTGAAGCTTGCTCAGGCAGGCCGTCCTTTTGGGCTTAGTGCTGTAGAATTTAAGATTATCCAACTCGTTCTTATGATTATTTTTCCTATTGTAACAGGAGGGTATACTTTTCTGTTACAGCTTCCTTTTCATCTAAAGATGCTGGTTTGCTTACTTTCATTTCTGGGAGCCAGTATTCTTCCTAGCTATTATTTGAAGCTGAAGGTGAAAAAGAGAAGCAAAGCAGCTCTGAAGGAACTTCCAGACACGCTTGACTTAATTACGACTAGTCTTGAAGCGGGGCTGGGGTTTGATGCTGCTCTAAGTAAGATGGTTTCAAAACGAGAGGGCGTTCTGTCTGATGAGTTCAAGGTTGCATTGGAAGAAATCAGGCTTGGGAATACAAGAAAAGAAGCTCTTATCGGAATTCGAGAGCGCTTGCCGGTCGAGGAGTTAAAATCTGTAATAAGCAGTATTATCCAGGCTGAAAAACTGGGGATTGGGTTGGTCTCTGTTCTTAGAGTCCAAACGGAGGATATACGGGAACAAAGAAAGCAAAAAGCAGAGGAAGCAGCCATGAAAGCACCAATAAAAATGCTGTTCCCATTAGTTGTCTTTATCTTTCCGACTCTATTTATTATTTTGCTGGGGCCTGTTGTCCTGAAGTTTGTTTCATGAATATGAAGCATTCTTCCTGCTCGATATCCATAGGGCATAAAGAACTCCGTTATTCTCCTGCTGCTTGCCTTACTGCTATAAACAGGACTGTCAACAGACGGTCTTTTTTTATGTTCAGAGAGATTAACAGCTAACATGTGTATCTCTGCAAACAAGCAATCCCGATTTGAAATTTATGAGAGCCAGATGCTGATTAAAGGAACTTTTTTCTTATTGCTTCGTATACTTAGACGGGAGGGTTGCACATGCTTGTTTTAGAAGAGGTAACAAAAACATTTAACGGCTTTACGGCAGTAAAAAACCTATCATTAGAAATTCCGGAAAAGGAACTATTTGGTTTTCTAGGGGCGAATGGAGCAGGAAAGACAACGACCTTTCGAATGATTTTAGGCATTCTCAAGGCCAGCAGCGGAACCATTCAGTGGAGCGGAAATCCTGTTAATTACAAGCTGAGCTCAAAGATTGGCTATTTGCCGGAGGAAAGAGGGCTTTATCCAAAGCAGAAGGTGAAAGAGCAGATTACATACTTAGCCCGTCTGCGCGGCATGGACAAAAAGGAAGCAGCAGATGAGACAGACCGCTGGCTCGAACAGTTTAAAGCGACCGAGTACGCGGACAAGAAGGTAGAAGAGCTGTCGAAGGGAAATCAGCAAAAGATTCAATTTATTGCCTCGGTTGTCCATAAACCGGAGCTTCTGATCCTGGATGAACCGTTTAGCGGGTTGGATCCGGTTAACGTTGAGCTGTTGAAGGATGCTGTTCTTCAGCTAAAGGATAGCGGCACGACGATTGTCTTCTCCAGCCACAGAATGGAGCATGTTGAGGAGCTGTGTGAAAACCTGTGTATTATGCATCACGGGCAACCGGTTGTACACGGCCGTCTTCGAGATGTAAAGCGGTCATTTGGAAAGAAAAACATTATGATTCATGCCGATTTTGACCTCGGGTTCCTAAAGGACATTCCAGGGATCCTGAGAGTGAGGAGAACAGCTGAGGGTGCCTTATTGCAAATAGAAAAGGAAGAGGTAGCCCAGGAAGTCTTTGCAGCCTTGCAGGGAAGAGGGTTCGTTAAAAAGTTTGAGCTCGAGGAGCCTTCTCTGAATGATATATTTATAGAAAAGGTCGGTGCTTCCTATGAATAATTTTTGGCTGATTCTCTCGCAATCATACACTACTAAATTCAAAACAAAATCATTTCTTGTCACAACCGTACTGGTTGCCTTGGCTATTTTAGTCGCTACCAACATGGAAAGGATCTTTTCCTATTTTGATGAAGGCGGGGAGACAGAGCAGATTGCTGTTGTCGATGAATCCGGTACTCTTTTTGAGCCTTTTCAAGCCCAATTTTCGGCTGTAGAGGATGAGGTCAAGCTCGTTAAAACCAATGAATCGGAAAGCGTGCTAAAAGATGAGGTAGAGGAAGGAACATATGAAGGCTATTTAATGTTAAGGGAGACAGAAGGAGGGCTGCCGGCTGGCGTGTATAAGGCCGGGAATATAACAAGCAGCGGGTCAGCCGAGCAAATCCAGCAGGCGCTTCAATCTTTGAAAACGATCCATGCCGCAGAAAGTTTGCAGTTAACAGATGAGCAAATGAAAATCTGGAATGCGCCTGTTCAATTCAATACAGTCGCCTTAGCCGATACGGCGAAATCAGAAGAAGAAAGGATGCAAGCCCAGTCGCTCGTCTACGTCTTGCTGTTTTTTATTTACTTGTCCGTCATTATGTATGCGAATATGATTGCCTCTGATGTGGCGATCGAGAAATCTTCACGGGTCATGGAAATCTTAATCTCAAGTGTATCGCCGGTTACGCATATGTTTGCGAAGATCCTTGGGGTAGGTCTGCTCGGTTTAACACAGCTGGGCATTTGGCTCTTAGTCGCTTATTTATCGCTGGCTAATCAGCCGGAGAGCCTGGCGGCAAACTGGTTAGGATTTTCATCTCTTTCTTCGTCTATGATGATCTATGCAGTTATCTTCTTTGTGCTTGGATACTTTTTATATGCTACTGTTGCCGCTCTTCTTGGCTCGCTTGTCAGCCGTTTAGAGGATGTGCAGCAAATGATGACACCGTTAACGCTGTTAGTGATGGCTGGATTTTTCATTTCCATGTATGGGCTCGTTCAGCCTGAATCGACCTTTATTACGGTCACCTCCTATATTCCATTCTTCACACCAATGACCATGTTTGTGAGAATTGGTATGCTGAATATTCCGCTTTGGGAGATTCTATTAGGGGTCGGTGTGTTGCTTGTCTCTATCTTCCTTTTAGGAAGCATTGGTGCGCGTATTTATAAGGGCGGCGTACTTATGTATGGAAAGTCAAATTCGTTGAAGGATATGAAGAAAGCACTGGACCTTTCAAAAAATCGTTAGCAGGGCAGTGTTTTATTCTGCTTCCAAAAGCTGTTATGTTATAATTTGCTTAAATTATGTAAGGAAGGTGAAGCCGTGTGCGGGGGATTACTCATTACGAACCGGGGGAAAGTGTAGAAAGCTACTTATTAATTAAATCAGCGACAAAAAGCATAGCGGTTAATGGCAATCCGTATTTAACGTTGATTTTACAAGATAAGAGCGGTGATATTGAAGCGAAGCTTTGGGATGCAAAGGAAGAGACGGCAAAACAATATCAGCCCCAGACCATTGTAAAGGTAGCGGGCGAGATTCAAAACTACCGTGGAAGAATGCAGCTGAAGATTCGGCAAATCCGCCCTGCCGGCCCACAGGATGGAAAGCAGATCAGCGAATTTATTGAGACGGCTCCGCTTGATCAAACGGAAATGGCTGATACGATCAATCAATTTATTTTTGATATGAAAAACCCTAATGTCCAGCGTATTACACGGTTCCTGCTGAATAAGTATCACTCTGAATTTCTAGAATATCCAGCTGCGACGAAGAATCACCACGAATTTGTCTCAGGCTTGGCCTACCACGTCGTATCAATGCTTCAACTGGCCAAATCGATTGCCGATCTGTATCCGTCACTGGATCGGGATTTATTGTATGCTGGTGTCATTTTGCATGACCTGGGTAAAGTCATTGAGCTATCGGGGCCTATTTCGACAGCTTATACCGTGGAAGGCAACTTGCTCGGTCATATTACTATTATGGTCAATGAAATTGGGAAAGCAGCAGAAGAGCTTCAGATTGAGGGAGAAGAGGTAATGATTCTTAAACACCTCGTATTGTCTCACCATGGGAAAGCAGAGTGGGGAAGCCCGAAACCGCCCATGGTGAAAGAGGCAGAAATCCTTCATTACATTGATAACATCGATGCGAAAATGAATATGCTTGATCGGGTGCTGGAACGGACGAAGCCGGGTGAGTTTACAGAGCGGGTATTCGCGCTCGATAACCGCTCCTTCTATAAGCCTAATTTCTCTTCATAAACATGTCCCTTGTTGGACATGTTTTTTCCTTCTGGTGAATATATTAATAATAATTAAAGTGAAAGGGGGAGAGGATCGGGTGATGACACTGCCGGTATGGGTGTATGTAGTGGTTGCTGGTATCATATTAAGTGCGATTATGGCGGTGAAGACATCAAGAGACGAGAAAAAAGTGGACGAGGAGTTCATTGAAAAAGAGGGACAAGTATATATAAAAAGAATGGAACGAGAGCGGGAAGAAAAGGCAAGGCAAAAAGCTGTCCGATAGTATTATCGGACAGCTTTTTGTTGCAGCTTTTTTCAAAAGGAGAATTACTCTGCTGGTTTTTCCTCTTTAGGCTGATCGTCTTTTGCTTCATCTGTGTTTGTTTCTTCTGTTGGTTGAGCATTAGTATCTGCTTCTTTATTTGACTCGGAAAGGTCAGAGAAGGCGCCTTCTAGGCTTTCGTCTTCTACCTTCACATCCGCTGCTTTCAGTTCTTTGTTGAGTGTATTTTGAAGCGTTTCAGCGTCTACTTTAGACAGCTTCAGCTCTTCTGTAAGTTCCTCTTTTATTTCTTCTAGTGGCTTTTTCTCTTGCTTGTCGGTTACCTCAATGATGTGATAGCCGAAATCCGACTTCACTGGATCACTAACTTGGCCTTTCTCGAGCTTGTTAAGCTGCTCTGTGAATTCAGGGACAAATTGCTGGCGGTTTGCGTAATCTATCCAGCCAAGGTCCCCGCCGTTTTGGGCAGAAGCAGTATCTGTAGAGTGCTCTTTCGCAAGGTCAGCAAATTTGGCACCATTGGCTAGCTGGTTTTTGATGTCTTGGGCCGTTTTTTCATCCTCCACTAGAATATGACGCACTTTTACTGGAGGCTGCCATTCTTTATAGTAATCCTTCACTTCTTGATCGGTGACTTCGACTTCAGAAAGAACCGCTTTCTCTTGGAGAAGCTGCAGTTCCATCATATCCTTAAATGCCTCTTCATCAAGACCGTATTGGGAGAGGAACATGTCATATTGATCACCGAGCTGCTCCTTCGTTTGCTTCATTTCCTGGTCAAGCTCTTCCTCTGTTACCTTATATTTATCAGATAGTACCTTTCTGTACATTAGTTCTTGAAGTGTCTGTTCCATTTGAGGAGTGAACTGCTCCTTCATCGCTTCGTACAGTTCTTCCTGTGTGACATCACCTGCCGATGATGTAGCGACGGTGTCACCACCAGCGCCGCAGCCAGCGAGGCCGACAGCCCCTGCAAGCAAGGAAACAGATAGGATCCATTTTTTCATGTGTATACAACTCCCTAGTTAATTAGCCGGCTCTCAGGAAAGTGTCGGCCTTTACATTTTTTTCTTAGGACATACTATAACATATTTTTAATGACCCGCCAAAAGATAAAAAACGAGCTGGCTTATAAAGAATCAGCTCGCTTTTTACCTATGTAAATAGAATTTCAACATACGAAGAAACCAGTAAGATGGTAATATAAATGTTAATCGTGCGGAAGATTTTCGGATGTTTTTCTTCCGGAATTTCTTTTTGGATACAAAGGATATTCGTCATGCGGTTAATATTATAAAGAATGATAACAGCAAAAATGATAAATACAACAATAACGGAGATCAATTGATTTCCCCTCCCCTTTTAAGTCCTATGTAATAAAGATAGCAAAAATAACGGCGAAAAGGTAGAGAAACAGCCCAAAATGAAATAATTGCTTTCTTTTGGGCTGTTTCCTTTAATTATTGAGGGATTAGAATTTCGTATCCTCTGTCATGTTCTTCAATGACCGCTTGCTGAGGGCAAGTAATCAGTGCCTTCACATACAGCAAATCAATTAGGCATAATCCTGTATGAAACGCGATGAGTACCGCAAAGTAATGAGTGTAGTGCGGGAATAAGCCCACGCATGCGAGCAGGATCGGATTGATTGTAAGAAAAGGCAAAATAAGGCTTAACATAAATGTTTTTTTAGGAACCGGTTCTTTTATATGAATTGAGAAAATTGGTAAGCATGAGCAAATAAACTTGCAACGGCATTTCATGTAAGTCCGGTAATGAAAAACCGGCAGCAAGTGAATCAATTTATGAAGCGGGTATATGCCTGCCAAACCAGCTAGGAATACTGGAAAATATTTAAAATGCGGAGTCTCTGAAAAAAGAGACTGCAAGAGTGCATAGCTAAATAAAAAACACATGACTGCGAGCAAAATAGAGTAAACGATGACTTTGTCAAAGCCGTATCGCTTTTCAATGTCAAATGTACGCCAGCATCTCATTGGCATTACCCTCCATTCAACGGCATTATTTTCGTTATCGTTTAATCACTTTACGACGGAAGAAGAGAAAAATCAACCACTTTTTTATTAAGATTACGTAAAACAAAGAGACATAGAAAATAAACAGAAAAAAAGCCCGTTAATAGTGGGCTGAGAAGGGGAAGAAGAACAAAAAATTTATTTATAGGAGTTTAGAAAAAAAGGGGAATAATCAGAATAACCAACCAATAACTGAGGCAGAGAGATGATGCTTCTCTGCCTCAGTTATCGCCCTTTTATACCTTCTGATGAGCAACAGCTTTCTTCAATTTTCCGTCTTCTTCATCGAATTCTCTATCCAAGTTGCCAAGGGATTCCTCGAGGCTGTCAACAAAGTCATTTCCGTAAATATTACGGATGATTGCCATTACCTCTACCATATCCGGAAACTTTCCGAACAGGTCACGCAGCGGGGCGCTTCCAGCAAAGACGGCGTTCTTTTCGGGATCGAAGCATTCCATGAGCTCTAGCAGCAGCTCTTCACCCTCCGCTGTAATTTCCACATATGTATTCCGCTTATCATTTTCTTTCTTGGAAAAACGAAGATAGCCTCTTTCTTCCAGTTTTTTTGAAAAGTTAAAAGCGGTAGACACATGCATCACACCGAATTTTGCGATGTCTGAAATGGAAGCTCCTTTAAGGTGGTACGCAATCGTTAAAATGTGATGCTCGTTAATATTCAAGTCGTACGGCTTAATCCAATTTTGCCAGTCTTTTTCTACAGCTTTCCATAAAGCCTTGCTTAACTGAGCTATTCGCTGGCTGAAAATCAAGGCCTCTTTCATTGAACATGATTGATCGGACATCTTTGCACCTTCTTTTTTATCATTCTTTCACACCTGGTTAAACAATTAGCTATCAAGTTATTAGTATTATTATGCCAGGAAAATAAAAAATAATAAAGATAAAGTTGACTAAATTTTCGAAAAAAATAGAGAGTCTATCCGACTCTCTACTTTTTTCCTTTATTAGGCAAGCTTTTTTGCAGATCTTGGATGTTATCCTGGATGTCTTTTACATCATTTTTTAAATGTTCAATGTTAGGCTTCGTGCTCTCCTTCCACATTCCTGCGCTTACTTTCAAGCTGTCTTTCACTTCCGGAAGAGTCTCTTTTGCCGCTTCTTTCAAGCGGGTCACCGCTTCTTTTAACTGCTTGGCGTCTGTTTTTATCATCTTCGTGCTGCTTTTCACGCTTGTTTGAGCCAGCTTAACTTTCTCACGCGCCTCCTGTCCTGAAACTGGAGTGCTGAAGAGAGTGGCGGCGGCTCCTGCAGCCGTGCCAGTAATAAGACCCACTAATAAAGATTTTGCATTCATTTTCTTCACCTCTATATCAGAATTCTCCTTTAAACGTAAAAATCCTTTCTTTCCTGCAGAAATAGGTCGCGAGCCGATCATACGTGCATAGTATGTAAAAACTGTACTCTTTTATACTTCCCCTAAATAAGGAAGTGAAAACTTGGGATCGGTTTCGCCATGTGGCCAAATGATCGGTAACAGGAAAGGAGTGGCGGAAATGGAAGGGTTAATTTTTGGTTTGTTTGCTCTCAGTTTCATTCTTTTAATTAGCATGGTGTATCATATTCGTGCAATTTGGCGTCCCGGCCTTTCTATGACAAAGCAGCTGCTAATCAAAAGAGCTAGGATCCTGGGCTTAGCGGGAAGCATAGTATTGTTGTTTGCGGTGCTGTTACTGTATCGAATATAATACAAAAAAGCCCTTCAGCTAGAAGGGCTTTTTTGTATGAGTATTATACTTGCTGAGCCAGGCTGGATCGTTTAAACACAGACTGCACGATGGGATAAATAATAAGCATAACGATCGCATTGATCATCGTTGCTGGAAGCACAATGGCTGCAAACAGGGCAACAAACGGTCCAGGCAGACCGACAATGGCAAGGGCTGATCCTAAGAATACAGCTCCTGATATAAGGGTTCCAACCCCTGTTAGCAAGGCAGCTCCAGCTGCGCTCTTTCCCCGTTTAGCAAACAGAAGGAATAATCCATAGAAGATGAAAGCAGTAACCGGTTTATCGATCATATTTGGAAGAAAGCCGCCCGGAAATGTAGTGGTCAAGCCGGAAATGATGCCTGTAGCAAGGCCGGCAAGCAGCACACCTTTCGCATTTGGGAACAATAAGATACCGAGAAACATCATGGTCAGCATCATATCAGGCTTCATTCCAAGAAACAGTCCTGGCATAACAGCATGAAGTACAGCTCCTATCCCAATTAACAGTGACAGGCTTACTAAAGTCTTCGTATTCATTACTCATCTCTCCTCTTCTCTTCTCAGCTAGTCGTTGCTTCTCCTGACGTGCACTCGTTGCCGCCAGCGAAAAGTTAGCACTATTATATCATAGTGATAGATAAGTATGAAGGTGTCGGGGAAGAGCTAATATTTGCAGTATAAGGAACAAAAAAGCCGCTCTTATAGATGAGCGGCAATTTCCTTCGCAATCTGCTGCAGGTCCTCAGAAGTGTATTCGCTGTTATGTTCTTTAAAAACAGGGTGGAAGCCGTCTTCCCGGCCATAACGGGGGATTAAGTGAATGTGAGAGTGAAACACTGTTTGTCCGGCTGTTGCTCCATTATTATTTAAAATGTTTAACCCTTCCGGCTGGAAAGCTGATTTCAAGGCCTCTGCAACTAGAGGCACTCTTTCAAAGAAGCGTCCGGCTTCTTCTTGCGAGAACTCAAAGATGTTTTCTTTGTGCTTTTTCGGAATGATCAGGGTATGCCCTTTCGTAACCTGGCTGATATCTAAAAATGCATATACTTCTTCGTCTTCGTATACTTTTGCTGAAGGAATCTCTCCATCGATGATTTTACAGAAAATGCAATCACTCATACTTCTTTCTCCTTCCTATGTATAATTGTCAAAATTTTATCATACATCCGCTTTTTATGAAATAGACAACATAAGGAGAGGACGGTTTCCATATTAGGAGATTTGCACGGAGTTTTGTTAAAATAAGTATATGACTTTATGAGAAAGGGCGTTTTGAATGTCTTTGTTAACTGTAAAAGAACTGACGGGCGGATATACCCGAAGGCCCGTATTAAAAGACGTTTCGTTCTCTGTAGATGCTAAAAGCATTGTTGGCTTGATTGGCTTGAACGGAGCAGGGAAAAGCACTACGATTAAACACATCATTGGACTGATGGAGCAAAAGAAGGGACAGGTTACTATTAACGGGCTATCTCTCAAGGACAGCCCTGAGAAGTATCGGCGCCAGTTCTCCTACATTCCGGAAACGCCAATCCTATATGAGGAGCTGACGCTTGAGGAGCATATGAAGCTGACAGCTATGGCCTACGGGCTGTCGGAGAAGGAATACAGCGACCGGATTGGTCCGCTTTTGAAGGAGTTCCGGCTTGAAAAGAAGATGAACTGGTTCCCGGCTCATTTCTCCAAAGGGATGAAGCAGAAAGTCATGATTATGAGCGCTTTCTTAACGGAGCCTGCTCTCTATATTATTGATGAACCGTTTGTCGGACTGGATCCGCTGGGCATTCAGTCGCTCCTCAACTGGATGCAGAGAATGAAGGAAAACGGCGCAGGCATTTTAATGTCTACGCACATACTGGCTACTGCAGAGAAGTATTGCGACTCGTTCATTATTTTGCATAACGGTGAGGTTCGTGCACAAGGGACTATCCACCAGCTGCAGGAGCAATTTCATATGCCGGGAGCTTCTTTAGACGATATATATATTCAACTGACAAAGGAAGAAGAGCGATGAACCCGATTAATGAGCTGTGGAAGGAAAGGCTGACCGCCTATTATGCTGAGCTGCGCAAGTATTTGCGTTATATGCTGAACGACCACTTACTGCTGGTGCTTGTGTTTGCGCTGGGCGCTGGGCTTTATTACTACAGCGGCTGGGTGAAGACACTCGACGAGTCCTTTCCAGCCTCTTTGCTAATGGCGGTCATTCTGGGTCTCTTGCTTTCATGGAGTTCTGTTTATACGCTCCTAATGCGAGCAGATACAGTGTTTTTGCTACCGCTTGAAGAGCAGATGGCTCCCTACTTTCGTAAAGCAATCACGACAAGCTTTTTCTCGCAAATTTACTTGCTGATTGCCGCACTTGCTTTGTTTATTCCTCTTCATAGGCAAGTAGAAGGCGGGGGAACACAGTCGTTCTTTTTGTGGCTCGCTGTCGTGGCTGCTATGAAAATATGGAACTTAACTGTCCGCTGGCACGTGCTCAAAATGCAGGAGAAGGAAAGCAGGCAAATAGACTGGCTTGTGAGGTTTGCTTTAAATGGCTTACTCTTATACTTCCTGTTCTCCAATACCTCGATTGTATTTGTTTTGATTGTGGCGGTGATCATGATGGCTTACCTGCTATATTTCAGGAAAGCGTCCGGGAAAGCGACGCTCAAATGGGAAACGCTTGTTGAGCTGGAGGAGGAGCGGATGGCTGCCTTTTACCGGGTGGCAAATTTGTTCACAGATGTCCCTCATCTGCGCGGAGAAGTAAAGCGCCGCCGCTGGATGGACCCGCTGCTTGGAAAGGCATCCTTCGAGCCGCCTCATACGTATGACTATCTGTTCATGCGTACATTTGTCCGCATGAACGAATATTTCGGGCTGTACGTCCGCCTAACTATTATTGCCATCCTCATTATTGCCTTTAGCGGCCAGCTGATGATCCAGTTGTTCGTTGCGTTGTTATTTATTTATTTAACGGGCTTTCAGCTATTGCCAATCATCCGGAGGCATGAAACGAAGATGTGGGTCTCTCTTTACCCGGTGGCTCAGGAGCAAAAGAGCAGATCACTGCTTTCCTTGATCACACGTTTGCTGGCGATTCAGTCTATTCTGTTTGGCTTGGCTGTTTTAATCAGCAATACGGCTATGTATGCATTGATCGTTCTTGCAGTCGGTCTTGCTTTTTCCTTCGTCTTCACGAAGCTGTACGCCCCGGGAAGGCTGAAGAAGATTACAGAATGAGGAACCGAAAAAGACTGCCTGCAGGGGAGCAGCTGCTCTCCTGCAGGCAGTCTTTTCTTTTACGGGTTACTCCTCTTTAGGAATATTATAAGTAGTGATGTACGGCTTGCTCGAGAAAATATGTGGCTCTTTATTTACTCCCGGCTCATTCATTTGCTGCTCATGAGCTTTTTTGAATTCCGGCGAATCCGTCCAATTTGTGTATGCTTCTGAGCTGGTCCATTGCGTAAGGATTACATAAGTATTGGAATTGATCGGACGGAGCACCCGTAAGGCTAGGAAGCCGCGTGCTTTTTCCACTTCGTGTTCCCGATTCTCAAACCGATATTCAAAGACAGGCCGTCCTTCATCGGTAACCGATATGTTGTTACATACGATGAAGCCTCGGTCGGCCAGTTCACCGACGGAATCAATGACCTCATATTTACGGGGAGTTTGAAATACTGTATCTTTTACGGTTTCATGCAAAAGAGTCGCTTCTCCTCCGCTTTCCATCAGAAGGATCCTTTCGGAGGGATGCTTCTCTTTAAGACTCTTCATGAAGCCGTATGTACCTGATGTCATATACACGTTCATTCGTTTCACCTCATTCAAACATAATAAATGCATGCAGTCCTATTAATAATTTACACTGAAAGAGAGCGATATAAACCATTCTATTATAAGATATCCAATAATGTGCCAACCTATATGCTGATAAGCTTTACTGCTGTAGGGAGAGGCGGTATGGCGAATTTATGACATTTAGAGGCCCTTGCTATACTTTTCTGAGAAAAAGAATTATAGTTTAAGCGTACAAATAGACCAATCTTTTTTAGAGAATAAATAGGTATCTTTAGATACGCAAGTAAACTAAGAACAGTCGGAATGAAGGTTATTTATTTTCATTTACCTTAATAGAAGGATACAATATTAAATAAAGCAATGACTTTTTTTGACGGGATGAAAGGTGGATATATGGCAGCTATGAGACCTATTAATGAAACGTTTTTAAAGGCGGCAAAAGGAGAAAGAACAGATTACACACCGGTTTGGTATATGCGTCAGGCAGGACGTTCTCAGCCAGAGTATCGAAAGCTGAAGGAAAAATACTCCTTGTTTGAAATTACGCATCAGCCTGAGCTTTGTGCTTACGTAACAAAGCTTCCGGTGGACCAATATGATGTAGACGCCGCTATTTTGTATAAGGACATCATGTCGCCGCTTCCTGCCATTGGCGTGCAGGTAGATATTAAATCAGGCATTGGCCCGGTGATCGACAACCCGATTCGCTCTATGGCAGATGTAGAGAAGTTGGGGGAGATTGATCCTGAAAACGATGTACCTTATGTGCTCAATACAATTAAATTGCTGACGGAAGAGCAGCTGGACGTTCCGTTAATCGGCTTTGCCGGTGCTCCGTTCACGCTAGCCAGCTATATGATCGAGGGAGGCCCGTCTAAAAATTACAATAAGACGAAAGCATTTATGTATGCAGAGCCGAAAGCCTGGCAGGCGCTGATGAACAAGTTAGCGGATATGACGGTCACTTATGTAAGAGCCCAAATAAAAGCAGGCGCCCGAGCCATCCAAATCTTTGATTCTTGGGTAGGGGCTTTAAATCAAGCGGATTATCAAACATTTATTAAGCCGGTAATGATGCGCATTTTCAGTGAGCTGCGCGAAGAAAATGTACCTCTCATCATGTTCGGAGTCGGGGCAAGCCATCTAGCTAAAGACTGGCACGATCTGCCGCTTGATGTAGTTGGTCTTGACTGGCGTTTGCCGATTTCTGAAGCAAGAGCGATGGGGCTAACGAAGACCCTTCAAGGCAACCTGGATCCGTCTCTCCTGCTTGCTCCTTGGGAAGTGATTGAAGAAAGGGCAAAAGCAATCTTGGATCAAGGTCTTGCACAGCCTGGACACATTTTTAATCTGGGCCACGGGGTTTTTCCTGAAGTTAATCCAGATACATTGAAGCGCCTAACAACATTTGTTCATGAATACAGCAGGCAAATGAGAAAATAAAGCATAATGTAACCATTTTTTATTCAACAAGTGCACTAATTTCGAGGTGAGAGATATGACAAAAAAACAAATGGGATTATTAGTTATGGCCTATGGGACACCTTACAAGGAAGAAGATATTGAGCGTTACTATACACACATTCGACACGGGCGAAAGCCGACACCAGAAATGCTTGAAGACTTACGTTCCCGTTACGAGGCAATCGGAGGTATTTCCCCATTAGCTGCTATCACTAAGGAGCAGGGACAAAAGCTGGAGGAACATCTGAACAGCATCCAGGACGAGGTCGAATTCAAGCTGTATATTGGCTTGAAGCATATTGAGCCATTTATAGAGGATGCGGTTCAGCAAATGAAAGAAGATGGCATAGAAGAGGCAGTCTCTCTCGTGCTTGCTCCTCATTTCTCTACTTTCAGCGTAAGATCGTACAACGAACGCGCGAAGAAGGAAGCAGAAAGAATTGGCGGCCCATCTATTACTTCTATCGAGAGCTGGTATAAAGAGCCGAAATTCATCCGCTACTGGGCAGATAAATTGAAGGAAACAATGGCTGCTATGCCAGACGAAGAGCGGGATCATTTTGTATTGATCGTGTCTGCTCACAGCCTGCCGGAGAAGATTCTAGCTATGGGAGATCCATATCCTGACCAGTTGAAGGAAACAGCCGCTTTAATTGCTGAAGAAGCAGGTATAGCTAATGTAGAAGTAGGCTGGCAAAGTGCAGGCAATACACCGGATCCGTGGATTGGACCGGATGTACAGGATTTAACGCGCGATTTATATGAGGAGAAAGGTTACAAGGCATTTGTATATGTACCTGCCGGGTTCATCGCGGATCACCTGGAGGTATTGTATGACAATGATTATGAATGTAAAGTCGTAACAGACGAATTAGGTGTGTCTTATTACCGGCCGGATATGCCGAACGCTCGCCCGGAATTTATTGAAGCGCTCGGAGATGTGGTGATGAAACACTTGAATCAATCAATGAATGAGTAAAAAGAAGGCGATCAAACGGTGCTGGGAGAAATGAAAAAAATTGTCGTGATCGGTGGGGGAATAACGGGTATCACGTCTGCTTATTATTTACAGAAGGAGGCCCGAAAACGAGGGCTTCCTCTGTCCATTTCATTAATCGAAGCTGCTCCGCGGCTTGGAGGGAAAATTCAAACGGTACAAAGGGACGGCTTTTTCATTGAGAGAGGCCCTGATTCTTTTTTTGAAAATAATGAGAGTGCCATAAGGCTGACCGAGGAGCTGGGCCTTGCCGATCAGCTGTTGCCGAGCAACGTAGAGACGGCTTATGTACTGGCTAACGATCGACTCCATCCCATGCCGGCTGGGCTCGTCAGGGGAATCCCGACCCAGATTACCTCTTTTATGAAAACGAGCCTCGTGTCTATCCCCGGAAAAGTAAGGGCAGGTACAGACCTGCTTCTGCCGAAACCGAAGCCGGGGCAAGATCAGTCTGTCGGCCGCTTTTTTAAGCGCCACTTCGGTGACGAGGTCGTAGAGAATTTAATTGAACCGCTCGTCTCGGGCATGTACGGAGGAGATATTAACAAGCTTAGCCTTGTATCTACATTTCCTCGTGCTTATGAAGCAGAGCAGAAGCATCGAAGCTTAATGCTTGGCATGAGGAAAATCCCCTACGAACAGGGAGCTTCCATGACGGTACAAGGCGGCTTGGAAGGAATAGTTGAGGAGGCTGCCGCTTCCTTGACGCCAGGCTCTGTATTGAAGGGAACCCGTGTAGAAAAAGTTGAAAGAAGAGAAGATGGAATCTTCACACTTGTCCTAAACAGCGGCAAGCATATAGTGGCGGACAGTATTATTTCTACCGTCCCGCATTTTATGCTGCCGGCGATGATGCCGCAATATAAATTTTTCCATGACTTAAAAGAAATCCCCTCCGCCTCGGTGGCCTCCATTTCTCTTGCTTTTTCAGAGGATGTGATTCCTCCTGAACTGCAGGGAACCGGCTTTGTTGTAGCAAGAAACAGTGATTTTACTATGACTATGTGTACATGGGTGCACAGAAAGTGGCCTGATGCTGTACCAAAAGGAAAAGCACTGCTGCGCTGCTACATTGGAAGGGCCGGAGATGAAGCTGTAGTGGATTTGCCTGATTCCGAGCTTGAGCGGATTGTCTTAACGGACTTGAAGCGGATTATACCTTTGAATATAGCGCCTAGCTTCTCTGTAGTGACTCGCTGGAAAAAAGCGATTCCTCAATATATCATCGGCCATCAGCAGCGTCTGGAGGAAATGGAAAAGCACCTGCAGAAAGAGTTACCTGGCTTTTTTGTTGCCGGCAGCTCTTTTAAAGGCCTCAGCCTGCCTGATTGTATCAGTCAGGGGGAGGAAGCGGCAGAGAAAGCTTGGTTATTTTGCGGGTATGATCGTTTCAGGGCTTCTAAAGAAAAGTAAATCCTTGTTAGCATCCCTCCTATTCTTTGAGACTAGGAGGGATTTGCTTAGCAGATGACAAAGAAGAACCAGCCCAAGGCGAGGCTGGTTCTTCTTTTATATGTTATGGAATTGGAAACATAGTTACTATAGGAATCAGATATCATGAACTTCGGTACACTCATCGCACGTGTGGATGTAGGATTCATGCTGTTCTTCAATAAGCGATCCGCACTTTACACATTGCTTAGAAGGTAAGTTCTTAAAAAACTCTACGATGCTTTTAACCATTTTAGTATTCTCCCCTCAACTTGTTATATAACTGTTCTTTTTATTGATTAAATTGTATTATAACAGAGTGGCAGCGTCAATAGTTTTCTGAAAATTTTTAAGAACTTTTTTGAAAAGCGAAAAAACAGAAGCCTTGAACTGCAATAAATAGGGGAATACAATACATAAGGAATAAAATAATGAACGTAAAGGAAGGTGCTGTTATTGTGAATGTGACGGTTATTGGCTGCTGGGGGGGTTATCCGAAGGTAAACGAAGCAAGCTCCGGCTACTTATTTGAGGAAGGCGGCTTTAAAATGCTGATCGATTGCGGGAGCGGTGTTTTGTCAAAGCTTCAAAACCATATCCAGCCCGAGGACTTAGATGCAGTGCTGCTGTCTCACTATCATCCAGACCATGTAGCGGATATTGGTGTGCTGCAGCATGCACGTTTAATTGGCAAGTATTTAGATAAAGAAGTCTCTACGCTGCCGATTTATGGCCATCGGGAGGATGAGCAGGGCTTCGCTGCGCTTACATACAAGGACATCACAGAGGGAAGAGCTTATAATCCTGATGAGAAGCTATCGGTAGGGCCATTTACTGTTGAATTTTTGAGGACGGCTCATCCTGTACCATGCTATGCTATGAAGATTTCTACTAGAAGAAATTCGGTTGTGTATACAGCTGATTCCTCTTATCAGGAGTCCTTTGTTTCTTTCGCTAAAGGCAGCAGTGTACTCCTTTGTGAGAGTAACTTCTACAAAGGCATGAACGGAGCAGCAGCTGGTCACATGACAAGTGAAGAGGCCGGCAAACTTGCCCGGCTAGCGGAGGTAAATACGCTTGTTTTGACGCATCTTCCACACTACGGCGATTTGAGTAAGCTTAAGGAAGAGGCAGAGGAAGAGTTTTATGGTAATGTATTAATGGCAAGCGAGAATCTAGAAATAGGACTATAATGGAGGAGCTATTATGCTATTCATCGATAATCAAGGCATCACAGATCCAAGAGTGAATCTGGCCATTGAAGAATATGCCGTAAAGCATTTAGATATAAATGAATCTTATCTGCTTTTTTATATTAACGAACCATCCATCATCATTGGAAAGAACCAAAATACTATTGAAGAAATCAATGTAGACTATGTGGAAGAAAAGGGAATTCACGTCGTACGCCGTCTATCAGGAGGCGGAGCAGTCTACCACGATTTAGGCAATCTGAACTTCAGCTTTATTACTAAAGACGATGGAGACAGTTTTCACAACTTTAAGAAGTTCACGCAGCCGGTAGTAGATGCGTTGAATAAGCTGGGTGTCCGGGCAGAGATGAGCGGTCGGAATGACATTTTGGCCAATGGGTATAAGATTTCCGGAAATGCTCAATTCTCGACAAAAGGCCGCATGTTCAGCCACGGCACGCTCTTGTTCCAATCTGACATGGATGAAGTCGTATCAGCCTTGAAGGTGAGAAAGGACAAGATCGAATCAAAGGGCATTAAATCTATTCGCAGTCGGGTAGCCAATATATCAGATTTACTGGAAGAACCGATGACGATTGAACAATTCCGCGAGTTCCTATTAAGAAATATCTTCAAAGAAGAAAGCGAAATTCCAGAATATAAGCTCACAGAAAAGGATTGGCGGGTCATTGAGCAAATCTCTCAGGAGCACTACAAGAATTGGGAATGGAATTACGGAAAGTCACCGGCCTTTAACATTCAGCGATCTCATCGCTTCCCAGTAGGATTAATTGATGTTCGGCTGGATGTGAAAAAAGGTGTCATTGATCATTGTAAAATATACGGCGACTTTTTCGGAGTAGGAGATGTGCAAGAGATAGAGCAGGGCCTCATCGGTGTCCGCTATGAAAAGAATGCAATCAAGGAAGCACTTAAGTCGTTCGATATACCTCATTACTTCGGAAATGTAACAGAGGATGAAATAGCTGATTTATTATATTAAGCAGAGGAATAACTGAGCGGAATAACAAAAGGAGCTGCTGTATATGAGCAGTTCTTTTTGTTTATTCTTGATAAGTCAGAAAATTTAAACTATAATAACAGAGAAAATGAATGGTTGTTCATTCATCAAGGGAGGGGGAATAGGATGAACTTATCAAAGGCGTTAGAGACAGCAGTTGTTGAATCCGGGGAAAAGGCCGCTTATTATTTTATTGGTCAGACAGCAACCTATGAAGAGCTGAACGAATCAGTCAATCAGTTTGCAGCAGGTTTGAGGGAAATTGGAATTGGACAAGGAGACCATTTAGCCTTAATAGCCGGAAACTCTCCGCACTTTATCATTTCTCTTTATGGAGCTATGAGGGCGGGGGTAACTGTTATACCGATTAACCCGGTCTATTCGTCCGAAGAAGTCAGTTATATTGTGGAAAACAGTCATGCCAAGGCGGTAGTATTGCCGGATGTGCTGGCGCCTATGGCTGAGCGCCTATGTAGGACTCTTCCTGCTGTAGAACATTATATTGTCTTTGAGACGATGGAGGAGAAAGTGGAAGGGTCGCAAGCCTGGCAGCCTGCCTTTTATCAAAAGGTGAAAACGTTTTCTGATTTGCTGCAAACAGCCAGGCTGCCGTTTGACCCGCCTCCTATACAAGAAGAGCAAACAGCCGTTATTCTGTATACATCAGGTACAACCGGAAAGCCGAAGGGAGCTATGCTTACCCATAAAAACCTTTACTCTAATGCCAGAGATATTGGTACGTATTTGCAGTTTAGCAAAGAAGATAGCGTCATCACCGTTCTTCCCATGTTCCATGTATTTTGTTTAAGCGTCTGCTTGAATGCTTCAATTATTAAAGGCGCAACAATGATTATATCCCCGAAGTTCAGTCCTAAAGAAGTATTTGCTTTATCGAAGGAATATAAAGCAACTGTTTTTGCAGGTGTTCCGACCATGTATAACTTCCTGCTTCAGTCTCCTGAAGGCAGACCTGAGGATTTAGCTTCTCTGCGTCTGTGTATTTCAGGCGGTGCTTCTATGCCAGTTGCCTTGCTTGAAAACTTTGAGAAGAAATTCAGCGTAAGAATCTCAGAAGGATACGGATTATCAGAGGCTAGCCCGGTGACGGCTTTCAACCCATTAGATCGGCCGAGAAAGCCGGGATCAATTGGGCGGTCCATTATTAATGTTCAGAATAAAGTGGTGAATGCGGAAGGGGCTGAGCTGCCTCCAGGCGAAGTGGGCGAGTTAATTGTTAAGGGTCCGAATGTTATGAAAGGCTATTATAAGCAGCCAGAGGAAACCACATCTGTATTGAAGGACGGATGGCTGTATACGGGAGACTTAGCCAGGATGGATGAGGAGGGATATTTCTACATCGTTGACCGCAAGAAGGATCTCATTATCGTAGGAGGCTACAATGTATATCCGCGTGAGGTGGAGGAGGTTCTCTATAGCCATCCTGATATCGTAGAAGCAGCCGTACTTGGCGTGCCTGATGCTGAATATGGAGAAGCGGTGCTTGCTTTCGTCGTTTCAAAGAATGACCGGCTTTCCAGCAGGGAGGTGAGGGCGTACTGTGAAAGCAGACTTGCCCAATACAAGCAGCCTAAAGAGATTGAGCTTTTGGAGGAGCTTCCAAAAAATGCAACCGGAAAAATTCTGAGAAGAGCCTTGAGGGAGCAGGTTCTGCCTAACCGAAGTTAATAGTATAGGAGAAAGTCCTGCTAGGCATTGGCGGGGCTTTTTTTATGCAAGCATCTGACAGATGACATTAGAAAGAAACAATTGACGCATAATCATGTTCTAATTGAATTGGCTGCTGATTACATATAATAGAGGAACAAGAAAGGAGTGAGACAGGCAGTGAAGAAATGGGTTGCGTTTGCTCTGCTTGGATACGTGCTGTTTGCTTTTGCTGCTTATTATTATCTATACGTAATGGCAGCAGGAGACATCCTGGAAATTTACAAAGGAACAAGCGCTGATCCGGATATGTTCTTAAGCCAGGCAGATCAAGCATTAAGTAAAGATTATTCAACAGTGAAAAACTTTCTCTTCTTCCTTAGTGTCCCCTTTGAGTGGCTGGTCTATTTTTTGATTCTTGTATTCGGAATCTCCCGGAAATTTGAGGACTGGTCAAAGCAAACCGCTAGATTTTCTTTTCTTCAAACGGCTGTGTATCTGTTCTATTTGTCACTTCTTACTTTTCTATTAGCCTTTCCATTCCAATACATGAGCTATCATTTTTCAAAGGCTTATCACATTTCTGCCCAGCCTTTTCCACAATGGATGAAGGGTGAGCTGATGGATTTCTGGATCAGCTATTTAATTATGACCGTTCTTGTGGCCGCATTGTATGGGTTGATGAAGAAGTTCCAGAAAAGGTGGTGGCTGGCCGCTTGGGCATTGTTCGTTCCATTCACTGTCTTTTTAATGTACGTACAGCCAGTCGTCATTGATCCGCTTTATAATGAGTTTTCTACGTTAAAGAATAAAGAGCTTGAAGCAGAAATTCTTGAACTGGCGGCTCAAGCAAACATTCCGGCTGAACACGTATACGAGGTAGATAAATCGAAGGAGACGAATGCACTCAATGCATACGTAACAGGCATTGGTGATAACGCCCGGATTGTTTTGTGGGATACAACATTAAACAAGCTTAATGAAGAGGAAATTCTATTCGTAATGGCACATGAGATGGCGCACTATGTAAAGAAACATATTTATATTGGAATCGGCAGCTATCTTCTTCTTGCCTTTTTTGGATTCTGGTTAGCGGCTAAATGGATGGAGAGAATCATTCATAAACACGGTGAAAATCTTCAGATTGACAGACTATCACAACTGAGAACCTTGCCGCTTTTGCTGCTCGTCCTGTCCATGCTGTCGTTTGCCGCAAGTCCGCTCTCTAATGCTTTTTCCCGCTTTGAAGAGAGACAGGCAGATGCTTATGCTATTGAACTAACCCAAAATAAAGAAGCTGCTGTCAGTGCTTTTCAAAAGCTGGCAAAGGAAGGGCTGTCCGAGGTCCAGCCGCCTCTGTTAGTAAAAGTTTTCCGCTACGGGCATCCTGCTATGTCAGAGCGGATTTATACGATTGAAACCTATCCTTTAGAAACGGAAAAGAAAGAGTGGGGAAAGGTGGACACTCAAAAAAGCCAGAACTAACCCATAAGTACATGACACTTCGTTATAAAGAAGTGTCATGTACTTCATTTGAGTCAGCCCCTAATTATAATTGCCTCGTCGGCTCAAGAGGAGTTTAGTATAAAAGAGGATGAACTTTTAAAGAAGAAAAATTATGCCTTGAACTTTTTCTCTAATTCGTTCAGCTTGCTTGATAGTTCAATGAAAGATTTGCGGTTGCCTTCATCCAGCGCCTGGTCAATTGACTTCATAAGTTTTTGTCTTTCTTGGTTAAATAGAATTTCGTTCAGCAAATTATCAATGTAGGCGGATGTAGCACTTTTCTTTTTCTCACGCGGCATCGGGGACTTCATCATTTCAGCAAAATAATTGTTATTTTCCATTTTCATCACCTCAGATACCTTTTTCTTATTATATGTGATACCCAGAAACTTATCAATAGAAACTTTTAAAACTTTCTAAAAATTTATTTTTTTATAAATAGGCTTTTCTTCTTTGGTAGTAAATCTCTGTGATTAGGATTACAGATTTTATTTGTGATAAAATAATTAAGAAGTAAGACACGTGAAGGGGAAAAGGAAAACAGGTGAATGGTATGGATGTTAAGGAATGGCTAACGTTAGAGAATATTATGGAGATTTTGGAAAGGTATGAATCATTCGGGCCAATCCCCGGATTTTTTTTGCCTATGCTCGAGGCCTTTTTGCCGTTTCTGCCACTATTCGTGTTCGTTATGGCGAATGCGGGAGCGTTTGGGCTGTGGTTCGGATTTTTATTATCATGGTCAGGAGCGGTGGCAGGAGCTTTCCTTGTTTTTTTTCTCGTCCGAACATATGGACAGCGGAAGATATTATCGTTTCTACAGCGGCACCGCCAAGTAAAGAAATTGATGAATTGGGTGGATCGCCACGGTTTTGGGCCGGTGTTTCTTCTCCTCTGTTTTCCTTTTACCCCTTCAGCGGTAGTTAATATTGTAGCCGGCTTATCAAATATCAGTACCGGACAATACTTGCTGGCGGTTATGTCAGGGAAAGCGGTGATGATCTTCACGATCAGCTTTATCGGATATGATGTAGGGGCTTTATTTAGAGAGCCGGCAAGAACTGCTGTCGTTATTGCCGTCATTGCTGTTCTCTGGTTCGTTGGTAAGCAAATTGAAGCTCGGCTGGACACAAAGGACCACAAGGAAAGAGAAAGAGGTTAGAAAGCAGCTGCAGCTGCTTTTTTTATGCAGGTGACAGAACGTATGATCTGTATTATAGTAAAAGGATAAATAATGAGCTGTCAGTAACTGTGCAAACTTTATTGGAGGGAAAAGGATGTCTGTTCAATTTATTATTGGCCGGTCAGGAACCGGCAAGACAAAACGGCTGCTTGATGAAATAAAAAGCAAGGTGAAAGAAAGTCCAATCGGCGACCCTATCATTTACCTTGTACCGGAACAGATGACATTTCTATCTGAATATACGCTGGCATCTGATGAGGGGATCGGAGGCATGATCCGGGCGCAGGTGTACAGTTTTACCCGTCTTGCCTGGCGGGTGCTTCAGGAAACGGGCGGCATGAGCCGTCAGCACATTTCCTCTGCGGGTTTGAATATGCTGATCCGCAAGATTATCGAGGACAAAAGGGATGACCTTCATATCTTTGCGGGAGCTGCCGATAAAAACGGATTTATCAGTCATGTGGAAAGCATGCTGACGGAATTTAAGCGACATTGTATTACACCGGAGGAGCTGGAGGAAAAGCGTGAGGAACTGGTGCAAGCTGGTGCCTCGAGAGCCCTAAATGACAAGCTTCACGATCTCCAGACGATTTATGCTGATTTTGAAGAGGCATTAGTCGGCAAGTATGTGGATTCGGAAGATTACTTGCGCCTGTTGACGGAAGCTGCTGCTGTTTCTTCTTATATCGAGCGGGCAGAGGTATACGTGGATGGCTTCCATAGCTTTACTCCTCAGGAATACCTGGTACTCCAGCAATTAATGAAGCGGGCAAAGAAGGTGACCGTTGCCCTTACTGTAGATGCTCCGTATCGGACAGCGCCGCCAGAGGATACATATTTGTTCCGCTTGACGGGTAATACGTATTCCACTGTATACGAAATAGCAAAGGAAAGCGGCATACAAGTAGAAGAAGACGTGGTGCTAACAGAGTCAGTGCGCTATAAAAATAAAAGTATGGCTCATTTGGAAGCATACTTTGACCGCCGTCCGCCTTTTGCTTTAGAGCCTTCTGAAAATCTTCAGCTTGTTCAAGCGGCAAGCCGAAGAGCGGAAATAGAAGGCGTAGCAAGAGAAATCCGCCGACTTGCACGAGAGGAAGGGCGCCGTTTTAAACAGATGGCTGTGCTTGTCCGTAATGGGAAAGATTATCAACAGCTGATTGAGACGATTTTCGGAGATTACGATATTCCTTTCTTTATTGACCAAAAGCGGCCGATGATGAATCATCCTCTTATCGAGCTCATCCGCTCTACCCTCGACGTAATTAGCAGCAACTGGCGGTACGAATCGGTCTTTCGCGCGGTAAAGACAGATCTGCTGTTTCCGATGGAAGCGGACTGGCATGTGCTCCGTGAGAAAATGGACCGCCTTGAAAATTATGTTCTTGCTTACGGGATAAAGGGCAGCCGCTGGACAGAGAAAGAAAACTGGCATTATCGCCGGTACCGGGGGCTTGAAAACATCAATAGCGTACAGACGGATGAAGAACGGGCAATAGAGGAAGAGCTCAATGAGGTCAGGCGGCTCGTAGCGGGACCGATCTCCAGATTTGAGAGCAGGCTCAAACGGGCAAAAACTACACAAGAATACGCAAAGGCCCTCTATTTATATTTAGAAGAACTGGCTATTCCGGAGAAGCTCGAAGTATTCAGCCGGGAAGCAGAAGAAAGAGAAGACTTAGTCACCGCAAGGGAACATAACCAGGCATGGAATGCAGTTATGGAGCTGCTTGATCAGTATGTGGAGGTGCTTGGGGAGGAAACGATGCCCTTGCGGAAGTTTGCCTCTGTTATGGATGCAGGGTTAGAGGCCATGCAATTTGCAATTGTGCCGCCGGCTGCTGATCAAGTGACAGTAGCAAACCTGGAGCTTTCTCGACTCAGTGAGATGGAAGCTATTTTCCTCGTTGGTGCCAATGATGGTATCTTGCCGGCAAAGCAGAATGAGGATGGTGTGCTAGCTGATGAAGACCGCGAGACGTTGCTTCAAAGCGGCATGAAGCTTGCTCTGAGCAGCAAACAGAGGATGCTGGATGAAGAATTTACAGCTTACCTGGCATTTACTGCTTCATCCAACCGTCTGTACATCTCTTATCCAATTGTTGATGACGAAGGAAAGGCCCTGCTGCCTTCTTTATATATCAAGAGAATGAAGGAACTATTCCCGGCTATTGAAGAAAGAATGCTTGCGAATGAACCTTCAGGCTTGCAGGAGGAGGAGCAGCTGCAGTATGTTTGTCACCCGGCTCCAACGCTGTCTTATTTAGCTTCGCAGCTCCAGTTAAAACAGCAGAATTATCCGATATATGATTTTTGGCAGGATGTTTATAATTTCTATATGGACAGGCCGGATCAAAAAGAGAAAGCTAGGAAAGTATTATCTAGCCTGTTTTATAAAAATGAGGCCGAGCCGCTTGATGAAGCAACAAGTGCTCAGTTATACGGCGATCATATCATGGCTAGTGTAACGAGAATGGAGCTGTTTAATAGCTGTCCATTTTCTCACTTTGTGAGGCATGGACTGAAGCTTCGGGAAAGAGAGGTTTACCGCCTGCAGGCGCCAGATATTGGAGACCTGTTCCATGGAGCGCTGAAGTGGATTGCTGATGAGGTAGCCAGGAGGGGGCTGAGCTGGGCAAGCTTGACAAGAGCAGAGTGCCAGGCATTGGCACGCGAGGCGGTAAAGCAGCTGGCTCCCCGCTTGCAAAACGAAATTCTGCTTAGCTCGAATCGTCACTTATATCTTGGCCGGAAGCTCGAGCAAATTATTGAGCGGGCCTCTTATGCGCTGAGCGATCAAGCGAAAGCAAGCGGCTTCTCACCTTTAGGTCTCGAGCTTGGCTTTGGTCCGGGAGAGAAGCTGCCTCCGCTGGCCTTTACGTTGAAAAATGGTGCGAAAATGGCGCTGGCTGGCCGAATTGACAGGGTCGATCAGGCAAAAGGCGAGGAAGGAGTCTATTTACGGGTGATTGATTATAAATCAAGCAGCCGGGATTTAGATATAACAGAAGTGTACTACGGAGTGGCGCTTCAAATGCTCACGTATCTGGATATTATCCTAACCTACTCGCCTCAGCTGATTGGAACGGAAGCTCAGCCGGCAGGTGTTTTGTATTTCCATGTTCATAATCCTCTGATCAAAACGAACAAAATTATGACACTTGAAGAAATTGAACGGGAATTATTCAGGCAGTTTAAGATGAAAGGCCTCGTCTTAGGAGAAGAAGAAGCGCTTCACTTAATGGATGAGAACATAACAACAGGCTCTTCCGACATTATCCCAGCTGAATTGAAGCGTGATGGCACGATTAGTTCAAGATCTCGAACAGCGGACCGGCGAGTATTTACGGGAATGAGAAAACATATTCGCCGCCTGTACCAGCGGTCAGGAGATGAAATTGTAGGCGGAAATGTTGAGATCGCCCCTTATCAATATAAAAAGCATACGCCATGCGCATTCTGTTCGTACCGGTCCATCTGCCAATTTGATGATTCACTCGAGGAAAACAATTACCGGCTGATCTTGCCGGAGAAAGAACTGATAAAGAAATTAGCGGAGGAGGGGGACAAAAATGAATAAGCTGATCATTCCTGAAAAGCCCAGCGATGTTTCTTGGACGGACGACCAGTGGAAAGCGATAAACGCCAGCGGAAGAGATATCCTGGTTGCAGCAGCGGCAGGCTCTGGAAAGACCGCTGTGCTGGTCGAGCGGATCATTCGAAAAATAACGAGTAAAGAAGATCCCGTTAATATTGATGAACTGTTAATCGTAACATTCACGAATGCCGCGGCAGCGGAAATGCGTCAGCGGATCGGGAGTGCATTGGAAGGAGCCATGGACGAAGATCCTGCCTCCCCGCATTTGCGGCGTCAAGGTACATTATTAAACAAAGCCCATATTTCAACGCTTCATTCGTTCTGTCTTGAAGTAGTGCGCAAATATTATTATTTAATTGATGTAGATCCTGCATTTAGAATTGGAGACCAGGCAGAGTTGCTGCTTCTTCGAGATGAAGTGCTTGATGACTTTCTAGAAGAAGAGTATGGGAAAGAAAATAATGAAGAGTTCTATCGTCTTGTTGATACATTTTCTGGTGATCGAAGTGATGAAGAGCTGCAAACAATTATAACTGAACTGTATAAGTTTGCTCGTGCCCACCCAGAGCCGGACCGCTGGCTTCGTGAATTGTCTCAGCTATATGACGTCAAGGAGGGAGAGGACAGCATTGATGGACTTCCCTTCATCCAGACGCTGAAATCGTATATAGACTTACAATTAGAAGCTGCTGAAGCGATGCTTGGAGAATGTTTGAATATGGTGCATCTTCCGGGAGGACCGGCACCGAGAGAAGAAATGTTTCGCCGGGAAAAGGAAATGATTCATCGTCTGCGTGAATCGCTTTCTTCATGGAATCATCTGTATGAAGAGATGCAGGCCGTTCACTTTCCTACACTCAAAGGCTACAAGGGTGATGAGTATGATCCTGAACTAAAGGAACGTTCTAAAGAGCTGCGCACAGAAGCGAAAGATATTGTACTGAAGCTGCAGAAAGAATACTTTGCCCATAAGCCGGACATCTATGTTAGAAATATGGAAGAAATGCATGAAGTGATTGATGCATTGGCTCGTCTCGTGCAGCGTTTTACGGATCGGTTTCAAGCGGCCAAGAGAGAGAAAGGGCTTGTCGACTTCAGTGATTTAGAGCACTTCACGCTGGACATTCTAACGAATGAGGAAGGCGGCCCTTCGGAGGCGGCATCAGCTTATAGGCAGCAGTTTAAGGAAATTTTCTTAGATGAATATCAAGATTTTAATATTGTTCAAGAATCTATTATTCAGTTGTTAAAAACAGGGAACGAGGACAATGGGAACGTATTTATGGTTGGGGATGTAAAACAAAGCATTTACCGTTTTCGCCTGGCAGAGCCGAATCTATTTTTAGAGAAATATAGACGCTTTTCTGCTGATGGGGAGGCGAACGGACTGCGTATTGACCTGTCTCAGAACTTCCGAAGCCGGATGGAAGTGCTAGCGGGCACCAACTTCTTGTTTAAGCAGATCATGGATAAAGAAATAGGGGAGATTGATTATGACAAACAGGCGGAGCTGGTTCTCGGGGCTGATTATCCAGCGGAGAAGCCTTTCCCTATTGAGGTAGCGCTGATTGACAAGGAAAAGACAAGAGCTTCTGATGAAGCTGTCGTAGAGGATATTAAGGAATCAGAGCTTGAAGCGAGATGGATGGCTATGAAAATTAAAGAGCTGATTGATTCACGCTACCCGGTCTATGATTCAAAGAAGAAGATGGAACGGCCGATACAGTACCGTGACATCGTTATTTTGATGCGTTCCATGTCATGGGCAGGAGCCATCAAGGAGGAGTTTAAGCGGGCCGGCATTCCAATCTATGCAAAAGCAGGGGACGGTTACTTTCAGGCGGTAGAAGTGGCGATCATGATTTCCTTACTAAAGGTGATCGATAACCCCTATCAAGATATTCCGCTTGTGTCGGTCTTGCGTTCACCAATCGTTGACTGTACAGAGAATGATTTGGCTGTTATTCGAACAGCTGCCAAGTCGGGAGCCTATTATGAGGCGATCCAGGTGTTTGTTTCGGCTCGCCCAGCTCCTCAGCATGAAGAACTGCATGAGAGGGTCAGCAAGTTTCTTGAAAAGCTGTCCGAATGGCGTGCCCTTGGCCGGCACGGTGCTTTATCAGCGCTTGTGTGGCAGCTATACCGCGATACGAACTTCTATGATTTTGTTGGAGGAATGCCAGGAGGAAAGCAGCGGCAGGCCAACCTGCGTGCATTATATGACCGGGCCAGACAGTATGAGGAAACATCTTTTAGAGGATTGTTCCGTTTTCTTCGCTTTATTGAACGAATGCAAGAACGCGGCGAGGATTTAGGTGAGGCCGGCGCATTAAGCGAGCAGGAGGATGTAATCCGTTTGATGACCATCCATGCTTCAAAAGGGCTGGAGTTTCCAGTTGTCTTCGTTGCAGGCTTAAGCCGTTCCTTTAATAGAACGGACTTAACGAAGGATTATTTGCTGGACAAGGAAATGGGGATCGGGGCGAAGTATATCAACCCGGAGAAGAGAATCAGTTATCCTTCCCTGCCTCAGCTGGCGCTAAAGCAAAAGAAAAGGATGGAGCTTCTGGCCGAAGAAATGCGGGTGCTTTATGTTGCTTTAACAAGAGCGAAAGAAAAGCTGTTCCTGCTTGGTTCTGTGAAGGAGGCAGAGAAGCAGTTCGACAGGTGGCGGAAATCAGCAGAAAGCGATCAATGGCTGCTGAATAAAGCGATGAGAGCATCTGCCTCTTCTTATCTAGGCTGGATTGGTCCTGCTCTTGTGCGTCACTTAGACTTTATTGAACCTGATGCTGGTCTTATTCCTGCAAGCTTATCTGAACATCCATCAAGATGGAGTGTTCAGACCATTCCAGCAGACACCTTGCAGCAGACAGAGCAAGAGGTGGAAGACAAGGCTGATTGGCTCAAGAGAGTAGAGGCTTTTGAGCCAGTGCCTTCTGCTTCTCGATTTAAAGAAGAAATTGATGAGCGAATGAGCTGGAGATACAGACATAAAGCGGCTACGCATTTGCGTTCAAAACAATCTGTCTCTGACTTAAAGCGGATGAACGATATTTTTAACGAAGGGGCTAGTACCGATTTGTCCCATTCTTATCAACGGCCTATTTTCAAGCGCCCAAGGTTTATGCAGGAAACATCCTTAACACCGGCAGAGGCGGGTACTGCTCTTCACACGGTTATGCAGCACGTTTCACTTGATCAATCGCCCGAGGCTGGAGGGATTGAGCAGTTAGTGAGAGAGCTCGTTGCCCGTGAGCTGCTGACAGAAGATCAAGCAGCTGTTATTGAGCCGGAGAAAGTTCTCTCTTTCTTTCAGACCGAGATTGGACAGCTGCTCCTGAAGGCCGATCATGTATACAGAGAAGTCCCATTCAATATGGGGATGAAAGCAAGTGAGCTTCATTCTGACTGGCAGGGAACCGAAGAGACAGTGCTCGTTCAGGGAGTAATTGATTGCTTGATTGAAAAGGATGGAAAGCTGTATCTGCTAGACTATAAAACAGACCGGATTACGGGGCGCTTCTCGGGAGGAGCAAAGCAAGCTCTTCCTGTTCTTGAAAAGCGTTATCGTCTGCAAGTCAGTCTGTACGCTAAGGCGGTTGAACAGATTTGGAAGAGGAAAGTAGATGGCAAGTTCCTTTTCTTCTTTGATGGTTCGCATGTACTGCCAATAGATTAATATAGATGGAGAAGGCTGACCGAAAAGCTGCAGCAAGCTGACTTTTCGGTCAGCTTTTTTATTTTTAGCTGAAAGACGGTGCTGTGATTCTGTTAATAGAGTCGCTATTAATGATATGATAAAAAGGAGCAAGCACAATATGACAGAAGGGAGCAAGCATGGAGAGGAGAGAACAGCAGGTATGCAAGTAACCCCGTTAAAACAGGAAGAGCGCCTGATCACATTAGACAGTTTAAGAGGATTGGCGCTTTTAGGGATTTTTTTAGTAAACATGATTTCCTTTCATTCCCCTTACATATACTACAATCCGTTTGAATGGTGGGAAGGAGCAAGCGATCGCTGGCACTTTAGCTGGATTGACCTATTCATCCAAGCAAGTTTTTATCCGCTGTTTGCGATGATGTTCGGTTTTGGAGCTGCTATGCAGGCTGAACATGCTGCTCGGAGAGGCCAATCTTATACAGGTATTGGCATCCGTCGCTTTTCGTTCTTAATGATTCTTGGCCTTGTTCATGCTTTCCTCATTTGGTCAGGGGACATTTTATTCAGCTATGCATTGTTTGGCTTTTTGCTGCTGCTGTTTATGCGGCTTTCCGGAAGGATGCTAGTGGTTCTTGGCAGCTTGCTGCTGTTTATACCAGGCGTGTTTCTTGGCGTGCTGCTGGTGCTTATGTCTTTAGTGGACCCGCTTAGCACCTCCCACTGGACAGATATCGGTGGGGTTGAGCGTTCAATGGCTGCATATGGAAGCGGCACATTTGGAGAAGTAACAGCCCAGAGGATCGTTGACTGGCTGACAATCAATGGATTAGGCGTTATTTGGACACAGCTGATCTCAATCTTTCCGCTTTTCCTTATTGGGGCCGGAGCACAGAAGCTTCAAGTATTCTCTAGATGGCAAAAACGTCCGTCTCTTGCTTGGTTTGTATTCGCCAGCTTCTTCACGGCAGGCATTATTTTAAAAGCGCTTCCTTATGTCATCGAGGCAAACCTCGCTTATACATTTGTACAGGACTCTGTAGGCGGACCGCTTCTAGCGATCGGTTATGCGGCCCTGATCATAGCAATTGGCTCATCCGCTCACGGTCAAACATTTTTAAAGCCGTTCGCATCAGCCGGAAGAATGTCACTGACCAATTATTTGCTGCAGTCTATTATCGGCACGCTCATCTTTTACCCTTATGGCTTAGGGCTGTACGGGCAGATTGAACTGTCGACAGGTGTATGGCTTGTTCTGGCCATCTTTGCTGCTCAGGTGATCGCTTCTGAACTTTGGCTGTCTAAATTTGAGCGGGGACCGATGGAACAGCTGTGGCGCTGGAGTACTTATGGACTTTGGAAGAAAGGGAGAAAAGAAAGCGAATAAGAAGGGAGAAAGAGGAATGAAATTAGTTAGCTATCGATTAAATGGTCAGGAAACATATGGGGTATATCAAGAACAGGAACAAAAGGTGTGGAGTTTGCCCGCCCTAGAAAAACAAGCGACAGGTCAACAAACACTGCCTGGTACGATGGCGGAAGCAATCGCCCTTGGCGGGAAGCTGGTGGCCCGCATTAACGAATGGTTCGAGCAGGCTGGTGAAAAGGGAGAGCAGACAGCTGTTTCTGCAGAGAGCGTGGAATGGCTGGCACCGATTCCGCGGCCGTTAAAGAATATCATGTGTGTCGGTAAGAATTACCGGGACCATGCGATTGAAATGGCGGGAGAAGCAAGCATCCCGACCGACATGATTGTGTTCACGAAATCACCAACATCAGTCATTGGAAATGAAGCACCTATCCCGGCTCATAGCGGCATTACGGAAGCGCTTGATTATGAAGGAGAGCTTGGTGTAATTATTGGCAAGCGTGGGAAAGGCATCTCTAGGGAAGAGGCGCTTGATTACATCTTTGGCTATACCATTATCAATGACGTTACTGCCCGTGATCTGCAGAAGCGCCATAAACAATTTTTCATTGGCAAAAGCCTAGACGGCACTTGTCCGATGGGGCCTTGGCTTGTAACGAAGGATGAAGTCGACAACCCGCATGCGCTGGATATCGAAACAAAGGTAAATGGAGAAACACGCCAGCAATCTAACACGGAACATTTTATTTTTCCTATTGATGAAATTATTTCGACGTTATCAGCAGGCATGACACTTGAGCCGGGTGACATTATCGCGACAGGTACGCCCGCCGGAGTTGGACAAGGTATGAAGCCGCCGCGCCATTTAAAGTCCGGTGATGTGGTGGAAATCAATATTGAACAAATTGGTACATTAACAAATAAGGTTCAATAATGACCGCCTAATCAGTTTCCTTCCTGCTGACCAAAATGATACTATTAAGAAGGAAAGTGGAAAGGAGGAGTATATGTTGGAAAGCTTATTTTTTGACAGCACCCACTTACATATTACAACTTGGGTTATAGCTATCGCTTTATTTTTCATTGCCTTAAGCAAATATTCAACAGGTCTTCACATGGCACTGAGATTATTCTATGTGCTCGTTTTAGTAACCGGTCTTTTATTGTTCATTCAGCATCACGGGATTGATGATATGATGTACGGCTTGAAGATGCTTGCCGGATTACTGACGATCGGCTTAATGGAGATGGTGCTTGTACGCAAGAAGAAAGGTAAAGAGATCAGCAAAGTGCTGGTTGGCGTGCTCGTGCTTTTAATCATCACTCTTTATTTAGGCTTCCGGTTGCCGGTAGGGATGAACTTCTTTGCTTAATAAACAGAAGAAAAAGCTGTCCTTTCGAGCGGGAAAGCCCGCTTATGGAACGGACAGCTTTTTATTTTGTTTTTTCATGAACTCGCTCTTATTCCGGTTATTGTAGATTTGTTGAACTTTCTTATTTGTGTTTGACGGCAGTCATAGAAAAGCGTAATCTTAAAAGCGGTATAATCACTTGAGACTGGGGGGGAGCGAAGTGAAAAGATTAGTATATTCGCTTGTCTTATTGTCAGTATTTCTTACATCTGTTTTCCCTGCCGATGCGGCTGAGAAGGAAGAGAGAAGCTGGCAAGATGAAACATTTTATTATGTAATGACCGACCGCTTCCATAACGGAAGCCGAGAAAACGATAAAGAGATTAATAATAACGATCCTCTCGCTTATCAGGGAGGCGACTTTGCAGGAATGATTGATAAATTGGATTACATAAAGGATATGGGGTTTACTTCTATCATTATAAGTCCAATCTTTGAGAATGCAGAGGGGGGCTATCACGGTTACTGGATTACAGATTTTTTCAAGACCGAGCCGCAGTTTGGGACAAAAGAGGAATTGAATGAGCTTGTCAAACAAGCGCATGACCGTGAGCTCAAGGTGCTCGTTGATTTTCCAATTGCGCAAATCAGTCCTTCCCATCCATGGACAGAAGAGGAAGGAAAAGCAGACTGGTTTGTATCCAAAGCAGCCAAGGCAGAAGAGGAATGGCTTGGAGAAACAGCTGTGCTTAATTTGGAGAACAGAGAAGTACAGGAGGAACTCATTCGTGCAGGAGAATGGTGGATAGACCAAGTGAATATTGATGGCTACTATTTAAGCCAAGCGAGTCAAGCACCTCTTTCGTTTCTTCAAGCCTTTTCTGAACAGGTGAAGTCACGGTATCCGGATGCTTTCCTAGTTGGCGAGGGCAGTGAAGGAACAGATATGGATGCTTATGAGGAGTCAGGGCTAGATGCCTTCATGAATATGGCGCTGTCCACTTCATTGCGCAGCCAATTCAAAAATGTCAACGAACCTTCAGGCAAGGCAGATGCCTTGTTGACAGAATCGCCGGACAGTAAGCAGCTTATGTCCGCGAACTTCTTAGATACAAATAAGACCGCCCGCTTTACGAAGGAAGCGGTAGAAGAGAATATGTTCCCAGGTACGCGCTGGATGCTTGGATTAACTTATCTGTATACTATCCCGGGTGTGCCGGTTGTCACATACGGCTCCGAAATTGCCCTTAATGGAGAAGAAGGAGTGGACAGCCATGGTCTCCTCAGCTTCAAGGAAGATGATGAGCTAATTAGCCACATTCAGGATATCGGCAGGTTACGCCAGGATCTTCCTGCCTTGACTCGAGGCACGTACGAGCCTATCTATAATGAAAACGGCATGGTGGTCTTTAAGAGAGAGTACCAGGATGAAACGATTATAGTAGCGATTAATAATACAGATGAGACACAGCAGGTGGCGATTCCAGCAGAGGAGCTGCACCGCAATAAAGAGCTGCGAGGCTTGCTGGCGGGAGGGCTGGTTCGTCCGCAGGAAGATCAATTTACGATTATTACTGACCGGGAGACCTCAGAAATCTATGCGCTGGCTGATAAAACCGGAGTGAACATTCCATTTATTACGGCGCTGGCCGCTGTTTATGTTATCTTTATAGCTTTCCTATATATTGTGTGGAAGCGAGGAAGGTCCGCTCGCTCTGATTAACGAAAAGAAGCCCTCAAGATTGGTCAATCTTGAGGGCTTCTTTTATGCTTTCTTAACCATTTACGACCGTTCCGCCATTTACATGAATCATTTGTCCAGACACATAGCTGGAGTCCTCGCTGGCAAGATAGACATATGCTGGTGCAAGTTCAGACGGTTGTCCTGCACGCTCCATTGGTGCATTCGCTCCAAATTTGGCTACATCTTGTTCTGAGAATGTAGATGGGATGAGCGGTGTCCAAATAGGACCGGGTGCCACACCGTTTACACGAATACCATCTTTTGCAAGAGACATGGCTAATGCACGAGTAAATGACACGATTGCTCCCTTTGTAGCGGAGTAATCAATCAGCTTCGGGTTCCCCTGGTAAGCTGTGATGGATGCTGTATTAATAATGCTGGCCCCTTTTTTCAAATGAGGTAGGGCTGCTTTTGCCATATAAATATAACCAAAAATATTTGTACGGAAGGTCTTCTCTACTTGTTCAGCTGTGATATCCAGGAGACTCTCCTGCGGGTGCTGCTCGCCGGCATTATTAACAAGCACATCGATTTGCCCGAAAGCATCTATTGTCTTCTGTACGACCTCTTTACAGAAATCCTCCGAGCCAAGATCACCAGCGATTAACAGGCATTGCTGGCCTTCCTGTTCAATCAATTTTTTCGTCTCTTCCGCATCCTCGTGCTCTTCTAAGTAGACGACTGCGACATCGGCCCCTTCTTTTGCGAAATAAACGGCTGTTGAGCGACCGATGCCGCTGTCTCCACCCGTAACAATCGCTTTCTTGCCATTTAATTTGCCGCTGCCTTTGTAATTGTCATTAATATGCTCGGGCAGGGGCTCCATCGGATCTATTCTGCCGGGCTGTACATCTTGATGCTGTTTCGGAAACGTTTGTTTTTGTTCTTGCTGACTCACATAATCACTCCTCAGAAGTTTTTCTAGAAGTATGTTTACCCGAACTGGTCTTTTTATTAAACAAGGAAATAAAAGTAACATTAACGACTAAGAAAAAATTCGTTTTTTCACAGTCTTCACGTAAAATAAAAAGAATTTTAATTTTCTATTTTCAATTGTCAAAAAATAGTTTATGATAGGGACAGTTTTTACTTAAGTAATAGATAAACATGTCAACTAACAATTGAATAACATATTTAAAAGTGCCTGATGCCTAATGGGCTAGGGATAATAGGGAAGTCGGTGCAAATCCGACGCAGCCCCCGCTACTGTGAAGCTGATGAAATTGTCAAAACCACTGGCTATAACGCCGGGAAGGGACAAGAGTAAGAGGAAGCTAAGCCAGGAGACCTGCTTTTAAATTTGATCGATACTCATTCGGAGGGAATGGTTGAAGCGATAAGTATATAAAGCAGTCTAATCGGCGCGAGCTTTATTATGTTCTCTGGCTTCTTTGAAACCTTAACTCTATGAGTTAAGGTTTTTTTATTTTCCCTGTCGTATAAGAAGGAGGAAGAAAATGACTACTTGGAATTTAAAAGGAACAGATACTCATTTACTGATCTGCAATGGAAGCAGCTGCATGAGAAAGGGAGGCGAAGAAGTCACGCAGGCCATTCGGGATGAAATCAGCCTGATTGGTGCGGATGATCGTATACACACGACGCGTACCCGCTGTAATGGCCGCTGTAAGGATGCATGCATTGTCATTGCTTATCCGCAGGGGATTTGGTATCACGTAAATTCACCTGAAGTAGGCCGTGAGATCGTACGCAACCTTCACCATCCAAGTCTGGATTCTCATAAAATTTATCAATTTGTGGAGGGGGAGATGATGCCACATCCCGCTGCGGCTGCTCCTGTAGGAATTTCAAAGAAGTAAAGGAGAGGATTATGTGAGTAATAAAGGAAAGCTGTTCGTCGTCGGGTTTGGGCCGGGAGACTTTAAGCATATCACGGCCCGGGCTGTAGAAGCGCTTCAAGAGAGCGACTTTATTATTGGATATAAGACATACGTAGAACTTATTCAAGACTTGTTGACTAGTCAAACCATCATTAGCACGGGAATGACAGAGGAAGTGTCACGGGCTCAGGAAGCCGTGAAACAGGCAGAAAACGGAAAGAAAGTTGCCGTCATCTCCAGTGGTGATTCAGGTGTATATGGAATGGCAGGACTTGTGTATGAAGTGCTTATTGAAAAAGGCTGGAAGGAAGAGACAGGAGTAGAAATTGAAATAATCCCTGGCATTTCGGCTATTAATTCCTGTGCTTCCCTAATCGGTGCACCCGTTATGCATGACTCCTGTACGATCAGCTTAAGCGACCATTTAACTCCATGGGAGCTGATTGCCAAGCGAGTGGAAGCAGCAGCGCAGGCCGACTTTGTGATTGCGCTGTATAACCCGAGGAGCGGCCGGCGAACACGGCAAATTGTGGAAACGCAAAAAATTCTGCTTAAGTATCGTTCACCAGAAACACCAGTCGGACTGGTGAAAAGTGCCTACCGTGAGCGTCAGCATATTGTTATGACCAATCTAGCGGACATGCTGAATCATGAAATTGGCATGCTAACAACGGTCATTATTGGGAACTCATCCACCTTCATGTATGACAACAAAATGATTACTCCACGCGGTTATCAGAGAAAATACACACTTAGCGCTGAAAAGCAGCCGCTAAGACCGCACCAGCGTCTGAAGAAGGAAGCGGAGCCTTGGGCATTGGACCAAGAAAGAGGAGTGGAGGAAAGTGCTCATGCTGAGTCCGCTGTTGCTCTGCTTACGAAAGAGCCGGAGAAAAAGAGTGATTCCTATGACGTTGCAATGGAAGCTTTAGCACGAGTTTCCGGGAAGCATTCGCAGCCATCCATTGGCACTGTTCAGCAGCCGACAGAATCTATTTTCGAGCTCGCTGTCAGCCCAGGGGTCGCGAATAAAAAATTCACACCAGATCAAATGATGACCCTTGCGCAAGTCACCGGTGAAAAGGGAACGATGGAGTATACGCCTGACCATCAGATTGTACTGAGAATTCCTACATCCGAACCTCAATACATAACAGAAAGGCTGGAGAAGGCTGGGTTTTTACTTTCACCAACGGGTCGCGTAGTTACCTTAAAAGCATGTGATTTTTGTGATGGAGAGAAGGCGGAGTCTATTCCTTATGCGGAAGAATTGCAGCGTACCTTAGGCGGAATGGAGATGCCAAAGGAATTGAATATCGGCTTTAATGGGTGCGGCATGGCTTGCTACATGGCTGTTATGAATGATATTGGCATCGTCTTTCGGAGAGGGAAATTTGATTTGTTTTTAGGGGCAAAGCCGGTAGGGCGTACAGCTCATCCGGGACAACCGGTGGCAGAAGGAATGGATCCCGAGCAGCTGGTTGAGGTCATTACAGCCATTGTTGAAGAGTATAGACAAAATGCTCACCCGAATGAACGATTATTTAAGTACTTCAAACGGGCAAAACAACTTCACGGGTATCGTTATCAAGATATCGCACCGAAGATTAAAATCGAGCCGGCGCCTTGTGAAGATTAAGAAGGGGGATATGTAAATGAAAGCTGTACTATTTGTCGGGCACGGCAGCCGCCTGGAAGCAGGAAATGAGGAGGTCCGCACGTTCGTTAAGAGAATGACACCGCTTATGGATCCGCGTTTAATCGTGGAGACGTGCTTTCTCGAGTTTGCCTCACCCACAATTTCACAGGGGATTGATACTTGTGTAAAAAAGGGGGCGGATGAGGTCGTCGTTATTCCGATTATTTTGCTGCATGCTGGTCATTCTAAACTGCATATTCCAGCTGAGGTAGTGGACGCAGAGGAGCGTTATCCGGATGTGACGTTTACATACGGACAAACCATTGGCGTTCACCCCGAGGCATTGAAAATCCTAATAGACCGATTAGGGGAAGCAGGATTGGATACGGCCGCAGAGCATCCGGATACAGCCATATTGCTGATCGGCCGGGGGGGCAGCGATGTAGATGCGAATAGTGATTTCTATAAAATTACCCGCCTCCTCTGGGAGGAGTTGAACGTGAAATGGGTAGAGAGTGCGTTCATGGGTGTAACAGATCCGCTTGTTGATGAAGGTATTGAACGATGCGTGAAGCTTGGAGCCAAAAGGGTGATTATGCTTCCGTACTTCTTGTTTACCGGCATCCTGATGGAACGCATGGGAAAAATGGTCCTTCGTTACAAAGAGCAGTATCCGCAGTGTGAATTCACACTGGCCGATTATTTCGGCTATCATCCGAGACTGCAAACGATTTTAAGGGAACGTGCCATGGAAGCGCTGGAAGGAAAATCAAGCGGAGACCAAGACATCGAGAGCTATCGCCGATACGCAGAGGAGCACGGGCATGCACACCACCATCATCATCACGATCATGATCACCATGATCACATGCAAGGAGCTGGCGCGTTAAAATGATTCTGTTCTTAGCCGGCACGAGTGATGCAAGAGAGTTAGCGATTGAAATACAGGAAGCAGGCTTTTCGGTATTAGCAAGCGTAGTGACAGAATCGGCGGTTCATAGCTTGCAGGAAGCGGGCATTCGCACTCGCATGGGGAGGCTGACGGCAGCTGATATAGCTGAGTTGATCGTTAAGGAGGGGTTTGAAGCTGTTGTGGACGCCAGCCACCCGTTCGCTGAGGAAGCCTCGAAGAATGCGATGCAGGGGGCAAAGGAAGCAAGTGTACCTTATATCCGCTATGAAAGAGAAAACCAGCAGTTTTCAAATGAGAAAATAGTGACCGTGCGTGATTACCAGGAAGCGGCTGAACGAGCTGCCGAGAGAAAGGGTGTGATCATGCTGACCACAGGGAGTAAAACACTCGAAATCTTTGCGAAGAAGCTGGTAGGTTTGGAGAATACGAGGCTGATTGCCAGAATGCTCCCGCGTACAGACAACATGGAGAAGTGCGAGCAGCTTGGCATTGAACAGAAAAACATCATAGCGATTCAAGGACCTTTTTCTAAGGAGCTTAACAAGGCGTTATATCAGCAGTACGGCGTTACTTTAATGATCACAAAGGAAAGCGGGAAAGTCGGCTCAGTAGATGAAAAGCTGGAGGCCGCCTTGGAATGCGGAATTGAAACCATTATGATTGCGCGGCCAAACGTCCGTTATGAAAATGTCCATTCAAGCTTTTCTGGTGTGATTGCAGAGTTAACTAAACAATTAACTGAGAGGGGACAAGAAGCATGGACTTTAAAACAGAATTTAAGCCGTTGACGGTAGATCCAGATAAAATTTATGATTACAGTTTTTCGATTATTGCAGAGGAAATGGGAGCTCACTCATTTTCAGAAGAGGAGTGGAAAATCGTCCGCCGTATTATCCATGCCTCCGCTGATTTCGACTTAGGGAGAAGCGTCATTATTCATCCCGACGCCATCCGGGCAGGGGTAGAGGCCATCCGAAAAGGCCGGCATGTGATTGCTGATGTCCAAATGATCGAAAGTGGAACAGGCAGAGCCCGTTTTCAAAAGCATGGCGGGGATCTGCATTGTTATATTGCTGATCCGGATGTAGCCGCAGAAGCGAAGCGCCAAAACACAACGAGAGCCATCATTTCTATGCAAAAGGCTGTACGTGAGAATGAAGGCGGTATCTACGCAATTGGCAATGCCCCGACGGCTTTATTGGAGCTGATTCGATTAATTAAGGAAGGGATAGCAAAGCCCGATCTAATTATTGGCATGCCTGTTGGATTCGTCTCTGCGGCGGAATCGAAAGAAGAACTGGCTAAAATCACTGAAGTTCCTTTCATCACAAATGTTGGCCGAAAAGGCGGCAGTACTGTAACTGTAGCGGCACTGAATGCTATTTCCCTTCTAGCTGATCAGGTATAACAACGATGCAAAAGAAAGGAAAGAAAGATCCATCTGACATGCGCCATGGTTACACGACAGGCGCTTGCTCAACTGCGGCGACGAAAGCGGCCCTAATAGCGTTAATCACTGGAGAGGTGCAGGAGGAAGCCACCATTCACCTGCCTGTTGGGCGTGATGTGACGTTCTCTATGGAAAAGTGTGAAATAAACGAGACGGCTGTAACAGCAGAGACAATCAAGGATGCCGGTGATGATCCGGATGCAACAGATAAGGCACGGATTGTATCGACGGTCAGCTGGACAGATACGCCTGGAGTTACTCTAGACGGGGGAACGGGGGTTGGCCGGGTAACGAAGCCGGGTCTCCCTGTCCCGGTAGGGGAAGCTGCCATCAATCCAGTGCCGCGCAGAATGATTCTTACAACTGTTCAAGAGGTAATGGAAGAGTTCCAAATTGATCGGGGAGTAAAAGTTGTAATCTCTGTGCCTGACGGTGAAGAAATAGCCAAGAAAACATTGAATGGCCGGCTAGGAATCGTCGGAGGCATCTCGATTTTAGGAACGAGGGGAATTGTCGTTCCTTTTTCTAGTTCTGCCTACATGGCAAGTATTGTGCAGGCGATTAGTGTCGCTAAGTCAGGTGGCTGCGACCACCTTGTACTGACAACAGGCGGACGGAGTGAGAAGTATGCAATGGGGCTATTTCCTTTTCTTCCTGAGGAAGCATTTATTGAAATGGGCGATTTCGTCGGCTTTTCATTAAAGAATTGTAAGAAGCAGGGAATTAAAAAAGTCTCGCTCGTTGGAATGATGGGCAAGTTTTCAAAGGTTGCTCAAGGGGTCATGATGGTTCATTCAAAAAGTGCACCTGTTAATTTTGAGTTTCTAGCCAATATCGCTAGAAGTGTAGGTGCATCGGAAGAGCTGGCGGCTGAAGTGGAAGGAGCTAATACAGCTTCACAAGTTGGGGAATTGATGGCTCAGGCGAACCACGATGAATTCTTTCGTCAATTGTGTGAAGCTTGCTGCCGTTCAGCCTATCATCACATCAAAGGCGGAGTGGAAATAGAAACCGCTATTTACTCGATGAAGGGACAATTATTAGGAAGGGCTGTTGGCATTGACTCAATCGGTGAAACTAATCGGAATCGGGGATAACGGACAGGAAGGCTTACATCCTCAATATGTACGGTGGATTGAAGAAAGTGAAATGCTTGTTGGCGGGGAGAGAGCATTGTCTTTCTTTCCGAATTACCAAGGAGAAAAAATAGTCATAAAAGGCAGATTAAAGACTATAGTCGAGCGGCTGCAGGCAGAATCGCGTTCAGCTGTTGTATTAGCCTCTGGAGACCCGCTTTTTTACGGGATTGGCGGCTACCTTTCTAAGAAATTAGCGATAGAAGTTTACCCTCATGTAAGTTCTATCCAGCTGGCCTTCGCAAAGATGGGAGAGAGCTGGCAGGATGCCTATATAGCAAGTGTGCATGGCCGCAGCATGAAGGGGTTGGCACAAAGGATCGATGGGAAGGAAAAAGTGGCATTGCTTACAGATGAAGAGAATAGCCCAAATCGCATTGCCCAATACCTTCTTTCCTTTGGCATGACGGAATACCGTGCCTTCGTCGCTGAAAATCTTCAAGGAGAAGCCGAGAAAACCGGCTGGTATGAGCTTGAAGAAATGGTCGATGGGGATTTCTCTCCCCTGAATGTAACGATTTTGAAGAAAGTATCTAACGGGCCAAGCTGGACATTTGGGATTGACGATGAGGAGTTCTCGCAGCGGAAGCCCGATAAAGGGTTAATTACGAAAAAAGAAGTAAGAGTACTAAGCTTGCACGCCCTAAACCTTCGAAAGAACAGTGTCGTTTGGGACATTGGAACATGCACGGGCTCCATGGCGGTTGAAGCGGCGAAGCTTGCTCCGGAGGGGCAGATCTTTGCCATAGAGAAGAATGAACAGGATTTGGAGAACTGCCTAGAGAATCAGCGCAAGTTCCGGACGGATATCACCGCAGTGCATGGAAAAGCGCCACACGGACTGGAAGACTTCCCTGACCCGGATGCTGTTTTCATTGGAGGCACGGGCGGGGAGATGAAGGAACTGCTCCAAGTTTGCTGCGGAAGGCTGCGTGAAGGAGGGCGTATCGTTCTTAATGCGGCAACTATTGAGAACTTGTATAAGGCAAATGAAGCTTTCATACAAGAAGGCTTTCAAACATCCATTATGCATGCGCAAGTTTCAAGAAGTAAGCCCATTTTAGGAATGAATCGCTTTGTACCGCTTAATCCGGTGTACATTATTACAGCAAAACGGAAGGAAGAGAAAGAGAATGACTAATCTTGGCACATTGTATGGACTAGGTGTGGGACCAGGGGATCCAGAACTAATCACGGTTAAAGCATTCCGTGTCATTCAAGAATCGCCTGTTATTGCTTATCCCAGAAAACGGAAAGGCAGCAAAAGCTATGCACATCGCATTGCAGAAGTATATATTCGTCCCGAGGAGAAAGAGATGCTCGGACTCGTGTTCCCGATGACAAAAGACCAGGCCATTTTGGAACGTGAATGGAATGCGGCAGTAGAGAAGGTTTGGGAAAAGTTAAGGGAAGGAAAAAATGTTGCTTTCGTTACGGAAGGGGATCCGCTTTTATATAGTACATTCATTCATATGATGAAATTAATGCGAGAGCTGCACCCAGAGGTGGATATTAAGACAGTGCCCGGGATTTCTTCCTTCAATGGATCAGCCTCTAGACTAGGCATTGCGCTAGCTGACGGTGACGATCATGTGGCGATTGTTCCAGCACGTGATGATTATGAAGCAATGAAAAAAGCTATTGTGGAACACGACGCCGTTGTTTTTATTAAAGTGGCGAAAGTAATAGACTTAATGATTGCTGTTCTAAAAGACTTAGATTTATTGCACAAGGCTTCCGTCGTGACTAAGGTAACGTCGGATGAAGAAGTAATTTGGAATATGAGTGAGCTCGAAGGAGCCGAGCTTGAATACTTAACATTAATGGTGGTGCGCAAATGAAAAAGATTTATATAGTAGGGGCAGGCCCGGGAGACCCAGATTTAATTACGGTAAAAGGCTTAACGATTCTCCAAGCAGCGGACGTGATTTTATACACAGATTCATTAGTAAACGAAGAATTAATAGCAAAGGCAAAGCCCAGTGCAGAAATATTAAAAACAGCAGGCATGCACTTAGAGGAAATTGTAGAGGTTATCGCTGACCGGGTGAAGAAAGGAAAAATGGTAGCTCGTATTCATACAGGAGACCCGGCTATGTACGGCGCCATTATGGAACAAATGGCTCTCTTGAAGAAGGAAGACATTGGCTGCGAGATCATTCCAGGCGTCAGCTCAGTCTTTGCATCGGCTGCGGCCATCGGAGCCGAGCTGACGATTCCTGATTTGACGCAAACGCTTATCCTTACACGTGCGGAAGGAAGAACACCGGTTCCGGAAATGGAAAAGCTAAAGGATTTGGCTAGCCACCATTGCACGATTGCCCTTTTCTTAAGTGCCACGCTGACGAAGAAAATTGTAAAGGAACTACAGGCTGCGGGGTGGCAGGATGAAACGCCGGTTGCTGTCATTCAGAGAGCTTCGTGGCCAGATCAGAAAGTTGTCAGGACTACATTAGTAAACTTAGATGAGGACATGAAGAGAAACGGCATCCGCAAGCATGCCATGATTTTAGCGGGCTGGGCGCTGGATCCTGAGATCCACGAGAGGGACGAATACCGTTCGAAGCTCTACGATGCTTCCTTTACACATGGCTATCGAAAGGGAGTAAAAGCATGATGATGGAATTGCAAGAAGGAATTCAGCCATCTATTGTCCAAAAGAATGCTTATGCGATTGTTGCTATTACAAAGCACGGTGTTGACATATCTCGTCGTCTGCATAAGGTATTCTCCAATGCAGATGTCTACTATATGAGCAAGTTTGAAAAAGGGGACGAAGCCGACAGAAATATTCAACTCTTTTCTGGAAGCGTCCGTCTGCTACTGCCGGAGCTCTTTCGCCAGTATAAAGGAATTGTGATGATCATTTCTCTAGGAGCTGTTGTTCGAATGATTGCTCCCATTTTAAAAGACAAGAAGACAGACCCCGCGGTCGTGGTAATCGATGACCGGGGAGAGAATGTCATCAGTGTGCTGTCCGGTCATCTAGGCGGGGCCAATGAGCTGACGAAAGAAGTGGCGGCCTCTTTAGGGGCGAGACCGATCATTACGACTGCTTCGGATGTTCAAAAGACGATACCAGTTGATTTATTCGGTTCGCGCTTTGGATGGGTGTGGGATTCACCTGAAAAGCTTACTCCTGTTAGTGCCTCGGTTGTTAATGAGGAGCCTGTTGCTGTTGTGCAAGAGTCAGGAGAGCCGGATTGGTGGATATATGATACGCCCCTTCCTGAGAATATTACGATTTATCCATCCATTGCAGAGGCTATAGACGCAAAGCCGAAGGCCGCCCTTATCGTCACCCATCGCTTATTAACGAAGGAAGAAGAGATCATCCTTGAAAACGGCGTTGTATTCCGGCCGAAAACAGTGGCCATTGGGATCGGTTGTAACCGTGGAACTTCCGCTCTTGAGATTGAGCAGGTGATCTGTGAAACGCTGGCAGAATTACATATTTCCCTTAAAAGTGTAAAGGCGGTTTGCACAATTGATTTGAAGAAGGATGAGGCAGGATTACTTGAGGTCGCCAAAAAATACGACTGGGAGTTCATCTATTATTCTCCGGCTGAATTAAATGAGGCGAAGATTGAAGCGCCGTCCGAGACAGTATTCAAGTACACAGGTGCTTATGGAGTAAGTGAGCCAGCTGTTCGGCTGTATTCGAAAGCCCAGCAGCTGGAGCTCGTGAAGAAGAAGTCTGGGAATGTGACTATTTCTGTCGGTGTCATTCCTTTTAAATGAGATAAAGCTTCAATCAGTGGGGGCTCCTTATCCTCAATGATTGTTAGTTGCACCAATCAGGCTTTTATGGGCAGTTGATCTCGACTTATCCAGCTTGCTTTTACTAAGCTTGGAGGTGAGAGGCCTGCCTCTGTTAAAGCGGGATAAAGGAGGAAACAGAGTGAGTAATCGAAGGTTAGTAATTGCTGGAACTGGCAGCGGAGTAGGGAAAACCACTTGTACCATTGGTCTGATGGCCGCCCTGCGCCAGAAAGGCTACGTAGTACAAGGGTTCAAATGCGGCCCAGACTATATTGATCCCTCTTATCATACAGCGGTGACAGGCAGAGTGTCACGGAACCTGGATAGCTGGATGCTTGAGCATGGGACAGTACGCGATATCGTTATCCGTGCAAGCAAGGGAGCGGATATTTCCATTATCGAAGGGGTCATGGGGTTTCTAGATGGGAAAAGCCCGTTAGAAAATACGGGCTCCACAGCCGAAATCAGTATGATTACTGACAGCCCTGTACTGCTCATCGTGAATTGTGCCAGCATGGCGCGCAGTGCGGCGGCGATCGTAAAAGGATTCCAAGCCTTAACACCAGGGGCAGGCATCGTCGGGGTCATTGCTAATAAAGTAGGCAGCAAAGGTCATTTTGAGATTGTGAAAGCGGCCATTGAGCAGGAGTGCCAGGTGCCGGTCATCGGTTATATGAAGCGGGAGCAGGACATTGATATTCCGAGCAGGCATTTAGGGCTCGTTCCCGCGATTGAAAGTGGAGAGTTAGATTCATTTTTTGAGCGATTAGCCGCTCTTGTGTCAGAAACGGTCGACATCGACCAGCTATATGACTTAGCTCAAACGACGGAGCTAACACATGAATCTGCAACTTTATTTAAACAGAGGGAGTCCCAAGACATTTGTATTGCTGTGGCAAAAGACGCTGCTTTTAATTTCTACTATCAAGAAAATCTTGAATTGTTAGAAGCATACGGGGCAAAGCTTCTTTATTTCTCTCCTTTACAAGGAGAGGAGGTTCCAAAGGAAGCAGACGGTTTGTACCTCGGAGGCGGTTTTCCTGAGGAGTTTGCATCAGAGCTTTCAGAGAAAGCAGAAGCAAAGAGCTCCATTCGAAGTGCGATCGAAAACGGGCTCCCGACATTAGCGGAATGCGGAGGGTTTATGTATTTAACAGAGTCGATTGTAAATACATCTGGCGAAGAATTTCCGATGGCGGGCCTGATCCCTGGCAGCGTGAAGATGCAGACAAAGCTTGCTGCCCTCGGTTACCGTGAAATATTCGGTATGGAAGGTAATTTCATTTTGGGGTCTGGTCAGCAGGCAAAGGGGCATGAATTTCATTACTCCAAGTTTGAGAGCAGAGCCGCTGCTTCTCCGGCTTATGAAACGGCAAGCCGGTTTGGCAAAAAGGCAGAAGGATATTTAATGAGCAATCTTGTTGCCGGCTATACCCATTTCCACTTCGCTTCTAATCCAGAGCTTGCTGAGCAGTGGGTGAAGGCTTGCGTCGAATATAAGGAGGGGGAGAATAGCAAGGTATGGTAAATTATTACCCGCTCATGCTGAATTTAGCAGGAAGGAGAGCTGTCATCGTTGGAGGAGGGAGCGTAGCAGCTCAGAAAATTCGTACGCTAGTTGAAACGGCTGCCGACATTACCGTTGTGAGTCCCGAGCTTCATGACGAGATAAAAAACAAGCTGGTTAAAGAGAGAATCGTTTGGAAAAAGAAGCGGTTTGAGGAAAAGGATATATGTGATGCTTTTTTAATTATAGCAGCGACGAATAAGCCCGAGGTGAATATGAAAGTATACGAAGCAGCCAGGGCTCATCAGCTCATCATGCTAGTGGACCGGCCGGAGTTAAGCGATTTTATTGTTCCTGCCACTGTTCGGCGCGGGAAACTTGCTGTCTCTGTCTCCACTTCAGGTGCAAGCCCCGGCTTAGCAAGAAAAATAAAAAAAGAACTTGCTGAACAGTATGATGAGACATATGAGGAGTATCTTTTCTTTTTAGAAGAAACCCGCTGCAGGGTGTTGCGAGAAGTGAGTGATCATCATTTAAAAAGACATATATTGAAGGAGCTTCTTCAGCCTTTGTTTTTGGAACTGACGAGACAAGGAAAGGTTCAAGAACGAGAGGGGCTTGTTCAGCAATTATTAAAGGGGGAGACCGTGAGATGACAAAAGGAAAAGTCTACTTAGTCGGTGCCGGTCCGGGGGATCCGAAGCTATTAACTGTATATGGTCTTGAATGTATACAAATATCTGACGTCATTGTTTACGACAGGCTCGTCAATCCGAAGCTCTTGGATCATGCGAAGGCATCCGCTGAACTTATTTACTGCGGGAAGCTGCCAGGCAAACATCATCTGATACAAGAAGAGATCCACGAGTTGTTAGTCAATAAATCGCTGGAAGGAAAAACAGTGACTCGATTAAAGGGAGGAGATCCGTGTGTATTCGGGCGTGCAGGAGAAGAAGCAGAGGTACTTGCGGAACATGGAATTGAGTATGAGATAGTGCCGGGGGTTACGGCCGGAATTGCGGCGCCTGCTTATGCAGGGATCCCTGTGACACATCGCGAATACGCTTCAAGCTTTGCAATCGTTACTGGCCATGGGCGTGATAGTAAAGGGGAAGACCGGCTGAACTGGGAGGCTTTGGCTACAGGCATTGATACGATCGCTTTTTATATGGGAGTTGGAAACCTGTCACATATTTGTAAGCAGCTCATTGAACACGGACGTCCCCCAGGCACGCCTGTTGCTGTCGTTGAATGGGGAACGACCGATCGACAAAGAACCATTACAGGAAAGCTTGATACAATCGCCCATTTGGCATTAGCAGAGAACATCCAGAATCCTGCCCTGGTACTCGTAGGGGAAGTTGTCAAGCTGCGAGAGAAGATTAAGTGGTATGAAAAAGTACTAGAAGCAGAAACCGTTTTAGAGTGAGAAGGAGAGGATCCACTTGTCAATTATTCAAGCATTAAAGGAACGGCGGGCCATCCGCAGCTATGAGGATCAACCGGTTGAAGAAGCGAAAATTCAGAAGCTGCTTGAAGCAGCGACCTATGCGCCAAACGACCGTATGCGAGAGCCTTGGAACTTTTATGTCATAAAAGGAGAAGCGAAGAAGCGTTATGAAGTATTGGCGGAAGGATACCTGCAAAACCGTTTTCCGACGAAGCCTCATTTAGTGGAGAGTTCTTTAAAAGCGGTGACATCCACACCTGTGATTATTGTTGTGACAGCTGATCTTGTACCGGGTGACCCTCACGCATCTGAAGATAATGTATTTGCGACATGCTGTGCCATTCATTCCATGTGGCTTGCAGCAAAAGAACTTGGCCTCGGATTTGTGTGGCGCACGAGAGGTGTCGGTCTTGTTCACGATGACGGCATGCATCAGTTCATTGGAGCTCCTGAAAACCAAAAGGTAGTAGGGACGATATGTATCGGATATCCAAAAGCCGGCCAAGAAGCGACAGAGAAAAAAAGAACGCCTTATACAGAGAAAACGGTGTGGCTATGAAGACGGCGCGTCAAGGACTATTTTTAATTTATACGGGAGATGGGAAAGGAAAAACAACCGCTTCACTAGGGGTAACACTTCGGGCAGTTGGCCGGGGCATGCGGGTAAAGTATTTGCAGTTTATTAAGTCAAACGAGCGTACATACGGAGAAGCACTAGCACTTAAAAGGCTCGGTGTAGAAATGGAGCAGCTGGGTATTGGTTTTACCTGGACGAAAACCCCTGAAGAGCACAGGACTGCCTTGAAAAAAGCATGGCTTAAAGCAAAAGAAGCATTGAATGATCCCGATGTCGATTTGCTCGTACTAGACGAATTAAATAATGCACTAGCTATTACAAAGTTTCCAATTGATGACGTACTTCCGCTTGAGGAAGTCCTAGAAGCGATTCGCCGCCGTCCTGCTCATATGCATCTTGTTGTAACGGGAAGAGACGCTGCAGACGAGCTGATAGAGATGGCTGATCTTGTATCCAGTATTGAGGCAACAAAGCACTATTACGAACGAGGCATTCCGGCTGTGAAAGGCTTGGAGTTTTAATGGAGGAATGTAAATGACTGCACAAGCAATTATGGTTCAGGGAACCGCTTCAGATGTAGGAAAGAGCTTAATCTGCACGGCGCTGTGCCGAATCTTTTCAAATGACCGTCTGCGTGTGGCCCCTTTCAAATCACAGAACATGGCTCTAAATTCCTTCGTAACGATAGATGGAGGAGAAATTGGACGGGCACAGGGGGTACAGGCGGAAGCTGCGCGTGTCATAGCAACAACAGATATGAACCCGATCCTGCTAAAGCCAAAGCAGGATATGGTATCTGAAGTGATCGTCCACGGCAAGCATTTTTTAGATATGAATGCGCAAAGCTACCGAAACGACTTTGTTCAAGAAGCCATGCCGATTGTCGAGCAATCTCTCCGCCGGCTGCAGGAAGAGCATGATGTCATTGTCCTAGAGGGGGCGGGAAGTCCGGCTGAAATCAATTTGAAGGCCCGGGATATTGTTAATATGCGAATGGCTCATCTTGCAGATGCCGCTGTCATTTTAGTCGCAGACATTGACCGGGGCGGCGTGTTTGCGTCTATCATCGGTACGCTCGCCCTTCTGGAAGAAGAGGAAAGGAAACGCGTGAAAGGCATCGTTATTAATAAATTTCGAGGCATGCGGGAATTGCTGGACGATGGAGTCGAATGGTTAGAGAAGGAAACAGGCATTCCTGTCATCGGTGTTATCCCTTACCTGGATGTAGCGATTGACGCGGAAGATTCACTTGCCCTTTCCTCGCTGCGCTTCAAAAAGCCGAAGCAAGGAGAGTTTGCCATCGATGTAGCAGTGGTCAGCCTTCCGAGGATATCCAACTTTACAGATATTGATCCGTTATTCGAAGAACCCGATGTAGGAGTCCGCTTTGTCCGTTCAATCAAAGAGCTGGGACATCCAGATATGTTGATTATCCCAGGGACGAAGAATACCATGGCCGATTTAAAATGGTTAAGAGAGAAAGGGTTCGATGAAGCGATCGCAGGGCTCTACCAGCAAGGAAGCCGCATTGTTGGAATCTGTGGCGGTTTTCAAATACTAGGGTGTGAGCTGTTCGATCCGGAGGCTGTGGAAGGAAATGGAGAAACGGCCCAAGGTCTTTCGCTGTTGCCAATTAAAACTGTCTTTCATAAAGAGAAAGAAACAAGGCAAATGACAGGAAGCTTATCTAAAGGCATTATATCGGAAGCAATGACTTTATCAGGCTATGAGATTCACTTAGGAAGAACGGAGAGAGAAGTAAAGGCAGCTAAGCCTTTTTTGAAGCTGGAAGATGGCAGGGAGGACGGAGCGGTGTCTAATGATGGCCGTGTGCTTGGCACGTATTTTCATGGGATTTTTCATAACCGTGCTTTTACAAGGGCTTTTATGAATCAGATCCGGCGACAAAAAGGGATGAAAGAGATCACGGATGCGATCCGGTCCGATGCAGACAGGCGTGAGGAGGCTTATAATTTGCTTGCCGAGCATGTGAGAAGCCACTTAAACATGGAACAAGTATATGAGCTTATCCAGCAGAAGCCATTAGTGAAGGAGTAAGGCTGTGTATAAAGTAAAAAGGCAGACGAAAGGTCAAATCTTTCGTCTGCCTTTTTTTCTGTGATTAACGGAAATTTACGAACTGCACATCAACCGGCAGATCTGCTTCACGAACAGCCGCCATGACCTTTTGCAGGTCATCTTTGTTCTTGCCTGTCACTCGAAGCTGGTCGCCCTGAATTTGGGACTTCACTTTCAGGCCGCTGTCCTTAATGATTGCGTTAATTTTCTTTGCAGTATCTTTATCAATCCCCTGTACCATCGTAGCACGCTGGCGGACCGTACCGCCTGAAGCTCCCTCTATTTTGCCGTACTCAATATTTTTAATCGGCACGGAACGCTTAATCAGCTTGCTGAGCAGCACATCCTTTAACTGTTCAAGCTTAAACTCATCATCGGAAAGGAGAACAATCTCTTCATTATCAAGAGAGAGGTCGCTTTTGCTTCCCTTAAAGTCATAACGCGTTTGAATTTCCTTCATTGCTTGTGTAATGGCGTTTGTTACTTCAGAAAAATCAACTTTCGAAACAATATCAAATGAGCTTTCTTTTGCCATGTGTATTTCCACCTTTCTAAATGGGTTAGTTATGATTTGATGGTTCATTTGGTTGAGGCGCGTTCAAGAAAAATAGCGCAATTGTGCCAGGACCTGCATGAGCGGCGATTGTTGAACCGATAATATGGGTATAAATCTCTTGACAATGAAAACGTTCGGCAATCATTGCTTTGAGCTGCTCGGCTGTTTCGGGGTCATCACCATGGCTGATTGCCACCCGCTGGTTAGCCAGGTCCTGTCCGCGTTCCTGCATAATATCAAGCATTCGCTTAAATGCTTTTTTGCGCCCCCGTATTTTCTCAAGGGGCATGAGCTTGCCTTCTTTTACATGCAGGATCGGCTTGATGTTCAGCAGTCCGCCAATCCAGGCAGCGCCATTAGACAGACGGCCGCCCTTGGCGAGATGTCCAAGATCCTCTACAGTGAAGATGTGTTCCATATGTTGACTGTGAAATTGGATATCTTCTATAATATCGTCTTTGTGCCAGCCTTTCTGCAAGCATTCGGCTACCCGCATAACGATTAGACCGTATCCTAAGGAAACCGAATTGGTGTTAAGAATAGTCAAATCAAGATCAGGATACTTTTCCTTCACTTGATCCCTTACCATAACAGCGGTTTGGTATGTACCAGAAAGGGCGGAGGAGAGGACAGGGTAGATACCTGATTCACCGCTTTCGGCAAGCTCCGTAAACAGCTTCTCAAATACCAGTGGAGAAGCTTGGGATGTTTTCGGCATTTCTCCTTGGTGAATCGCTTCGTATATTTTTTTGGGGTGGATGCCTATGGCATCTTCGAATTCTTCACCATTCAGATGGACATGAAGCGGAATAAGAGTGACTTGATGACGCTCAAAGAACTCGAGCGGCAAATCACTGGCTGAATCAGCAAATAGCTTCATTGATTGAATACCTCCCTTTATCTGTCATTATTGTAAAGGCTTCTTGAGGAAATAACAATGAAATTTGCTTTAGCTGAACGTAATTCCCGGAAAAGGAGGAGAAAAGTTGATTAAAGAATCTATATGGAGTTTATCAAAGAAAACAATGATCGTAATTGTCGGTGCTTTTTTAAATGCAATGGCTATGAATTTCTTCTTAATTCCGGCTAATGTATATGCAAGTGGATTTCAAGGGGCAGCTCAGCTTCTGTCCAATATCCTCACTTCATTTACACCCGTTAATATATCGGTAGGAGCACTCCTGCTATTGTTGAACATTCCGGTCGCCATTCTTGGGTGGATGAAGGTAGGAAAGTCCTTTACCATTTTCAGCTTCTTATCAGTTGCTGCCACTACTTTTTTCATGGAAATGATTCCTGTTCAAGCGTTGTCAGAGGACATTATTCTAAACGCGGTGTTCGGGGGCGTGATCGGCGCAGTCGGAATTGGTTTAACGCTGAAGTGGGGGGCTTCCACTGGCGGACTTGATATTATCGCCATGATCCTCTCTCGCATGAAGGACCGGCCCATCGGTACTTATTTTTTAGTGCTGAATGGAATCATCATTCTGCTCGCCGGTTTAATCTTTGGCTGGGAGAAAGCGCTGTATACACTCATAGGGCTTTATGTATCCACGCGTGTGGTTGATGCGATTCATACACGCTACACGAAATTAACAGCCATGATTATTACAGATAAATCGGAAGAGCTGAAGAGGGCGATTCATGCCAAGCTGGTGCGAGGCATCACAGTCATACCGGCCAAGGGGGCCTTTTCAGGAAAAAACCGTGAAATATTAATGATTGTCATTACCCGATATGAATTGTATGACCTGGAACACATACTTAAAGAGGTCGACCCGAATGCCTTTACGAATATTGTAGAGACCGCGGGGATTTATGGGTTCTTTAGAAAAGAGTAGCTATGACGGCAGAAAAAAATGGCTTGCACGCAAAGAAATGCGTGTGAGCCATTTTTTACATAGCGGTTTTTTCAACCTTTAAATTCAGCCTGTCCTCTAAAAAGTGAGCAATGCCGTCTTCTTCATTCGTTAGTGTGATTTCATTCGCAATGTTCTTCAACTGGTCGATTCCATTTCCCATGGCGACTCCTGTACCTGCATATTCAATCATTTCCAAGTCATTATCTTCATCACCAAAAGCAATAATGCGCTCTCTTGGTATATTTAAATCCGCTGCCGCTTTCTGGATGCCCACCGCTTTATTTAAGCCAGCCTTGACAATTTCAATAACATGCCACGGTTGGGACCACCTTCTATGGTGAAGCACTTCAGCATGCACGTCGCTTAAATGCTGGCTAATGAGCGGTGCCGTTTTATCGGTAGCGTGGATCAGCATGCTTGTCGGGTCGTAAGTAAGCTTGCGGCGCAAATCGCCTGTTGTTACGTTCGGTTCGCCCATGCTGAACAGGTTGATCAGACGCTCATCGTGGTAATGAAAATATACATCGTCCTGCACTTCAGCGATAATGTTATGGAAGTTATAATCATGACAGGCTTCTACGACTTCTACAGCCGTCTTTACATCCATCGGCTCGTGATATTGGCCCCAGTTCTGCTGGCGGGGATGATGCACGAATGCGCCATTGAAGTTAACAATCGGTGTAATAAGACCGAGCTCTTTATAATATAACTCGCTGGAGCGGTAAGGCCGGCCGGTGGCAATCATTACTTCATGTCCTTGCTTCATGGCATGCTGCAATGTTTTTTTCGTGCGAGGGGAAATCTTTTTTTCGTCGGTAAGCAGTGTTCCGTCAAGATCCAGTACAATTAAATGCTTTTCTGCCATAGACTAGCTAACACTCCTTTTTCGTTTGTATAATAAGTGTACGATTAATTACATGCTTATGTCTAACAAAGCGCAGATATTTGCCTAAAGTTCATTGATTTTCGTGAAATGAGGCGTCCGGGGTGATAATTTGTCCGTTCCTTTGTTATCATAAGGGTAACATGAAGCAGAAGGAGGAAAGAGCATGGATCAAGATTTGAAAGAGAATATTTTTGGCGCACTTGAACAAGTAGTCGACCCGGAGCTTGGCATTGATATTGTAAACCTCGGGCTTGTATATGATGTAGATATGGATGAAGAAGGGAAAACAACGGTGACAATGACGTTGACTTCTATGGGCTGTCCGCTTGCCCCTGTCATTGTTGACCAGGTGAACGCAGCCCTTGCTGATATTCCAGAAGTGAAGGAAGTAGATGTGAACATTGTCTGGAACCCGCCATGGTCAAGAGATATGATGTCACGCTATGCAAAGATTGCTCTCGGTATTCAATAAGAATGAAAAAGCATCGGCTCAAGCAGCCGATGCTTTCTTATGCATTAAAGAAAAATCAATACAAGCGGGCCTACGATAAAGCAGTAAATAGCGAAGTATTTGAGGTTTCCTTGTGCCATGATATTCATGAACCACCGCAGGGAAAAGTAAGACATAATGAATGAACCAAAAAAGGCCAGCAGATAAGGGAGAAACAGCTTATCTAAATTAGGGTCATTCAAAATATCTGAAAAGCTAAGGACCATGCCGCCGGCACTGACAGGAATGAACAGCAGAAACGAGAAGCGAAGCGCTGTTTCCTGTTTCATGCCAAGACCCATAGCTGCAACAATTGTAGCGCCAGAGCGGCTAATACCAGGAATAAGAGCAACAGCTTGAGCACAGCCGATGATAATGGCATCCTTTAGCTTCATATCGCCATCATTCTTACGTCCTCTTAGATTACGAATCAACCAAAGAGCGATCCCCGTGATAATTAGTGTAATAGCAACCGTCCGTATAGAAGACAGTCTATCCTCAATAAAGTCGTCGAATAAAATGCCGATGACGCCTGCCGGAATTGTAGCAATAATTAAATAGACAATGAACATAAACTCTGACCGGTCTTCAGGCTTCCGGTCTTTTATGTAATTCATGCCATTTACGGCGAGCCGCATAATATCTTCTCGGTAGATAACTAGCACAGCCAAAAGTGAAGCCGAGTTAACAAACAGTTCAAAGGATAAGCCTTGAATCTCGACACCGAGAAAGTGTTGAGCGAGCTGTAAGTGGCCGCTCGAAGAAATAGGAATCGGTTCGGTAAAACCTTGGAACAATCCTAACAATAGGTACTTAATAAGCAAATAAATATCTTCCACTGTAAAAAGCCTCCGTATGTCATTCAATTACTTTTCAAATTTATCATGAATGGGAAAGAAAGTGAAAAGAAACCTTATTTATAACTGGTAAATTTTCTTTAAGCGTGCCGGCGTATTACTTTACAAGCCGAATATCCACCTTTTATAATGAAATAAAAGGTCAAAAAAGGTCAAAGAAAGGCGGAGTCCTATTGGATATTGAACGAATGACTAGCTCTATGCAAGAGGCTCTTGTAGAATCTCAGAAGCTAGCAGAAGAACACCAGCATACAGAAATTGATCTTATCCATTTCTTGCTGTCGCTCGTCAGCCGAACAGACAGCCTGCATGTCCGAATCATGGAAAGGGCAGGCAGCCCCCGTGAACATTGGCTCCGTTTTTTGCAGAAAGAATTACAGAAAAAGCCGGTAATTTCAGGCGAAGGAGTCAAATATGGGGCGTTCGTCTCCTCAGGGCTACAGAGCGTGCTGAATGGAGCGGAGGTCATAAGAGGGAAATGGGAAGATGATTTCCTGTCTGTAGAGCACGTATCATTAGCGTTGTTCCAAACGACAGATCCAGCAATGAAACAGTTCTTAGAACAAGAAGCACTTACACAAGAGAAGGTTGAACAGGTAATTAAAGAGATAAGGGGGAATCAGAAGGTGACATCACAACAGCCAGAAGCAGGTTATGAAGCATTGACGAAATACGGCCGGGATTTAGTAGAGGAAGTGCGTGCTGGCAAAGTGGATCCGGTCATCGGACGCGATCAGGAAATCCGCCACGTGATTCGGATTCTTTCCCGGAAAACAAAAAACAACCCGGTGTTAATCGGTGAACCCGGTGTCGGGAAAACGGCGATCGTTGAAGGTCTAGCCCAGCGGATTGTGCGGAAGGATGTGCCGGAGGGGCTAAAGGACAAAACCGTATTTGCGCTTGACATGAGTGCGCTCATTGCCGGCGCTAAATTCCGTGGAGAGTTCGAAGAAAGGCTAAAGGCTGTCTTAAATGAAGTTAAAAAAAGTGAAGGACGCATCTTATTATTCATTGACGAACTGCATACGATTGTCGGTGCCGGCAAGACAGAAGGAGCAATGGACGCTGGCAACATGCTGAAGCCCATGCTTGCGCGCGGAGAGCTGCACTGTATAGGAGCAACAACTCTTGAAGAGCACCGGAAGTACATTGAAAAGGACCCGGCATTGGAGCGCCGTTTTCAGCAGGTACTCGTTCAGGAGCCGACACCGGAAGACACGATTTCTATCTTGCGCGGCTTGAAGGAGCGTTTTGAAATCCATCATGGGGTCAAAATACATGACCGTGCTCTTGTGGCCGCTTCGACGCTGTCAAACCGGTATATTACCGACCGTTTCCTGCCGGATAAGGCCATTGATTTGGTCGATGAAGCATGCGCAATGATCCGGACAGAGATTGACTCTATGCCAAGTGAACTCGATGAAGTAACCCGGCGTGTGATGCAGCTGGAGATTGAAGAAGCTGCTCTTCGGAAAGAAACAGACACCGCAAGCAAAGAAAGGCTGGAGCAGCTGCAGGAAGAACTGGCCAACCTGAAAGAAAAGGCAAGTGAAATGAAGGCACGCTGGCAGTCAGAAAAGGAAGCGATCCAGTCTGTACAAGAGAAAAGAGAGCTCTTAGAGAAGCTGAGAAGAGAGCTGGAAGATGCAGAGAACCGATATGACCTAAACAAAGCAGCTGAATTGCGGCACGGCAAAATTCCGGCCATGGAAAAAGAGCTGGCTCAGCTGGAGGAGGAAGAGGAGCAAGCGGATACCGATAGCCGGATGGTTCGTGAAGAAGTAACGGAGGAGGAAATTGCTTCTATTGTTGCCCGTTGGACAGGCATTCCTGTTACAAAGCTTGTGGAGGGAGAGAGAGAGAAGCTTCTGCGTTTAGAAAGCATCATGCATGAGCGCGTAGTCGGTCAGGACGAAGCTGTTCAGCTCGTCAGCGATGCAGTGCTGAGGGCACGATCTGGGATTAAAGATCCAAACCGCCCAATCGGTTCGTTCATTTTCTTAGGACCGACGGGTGTAGGGAAAACAGAGCTAGCCAAGACGCTCGCAAATACATTGTTCGATAGTGAAGAACAGATGATTAGAATTGACATGTCTGAATACATGGAAAAGCATGCGGTATCCCGCTTGATCGGTGCCCCTCCAGGCTATGTCGGCTTTGAAGAGGGCGGCCAGCTTACAGAGGCACTGCGGAGAAAGCCTTATTCAGTTGTTTTGCTTGATGAAATCGAAAAAGCCCATCCGGAAGTGTTTAATATTCTGCTTCAAATGCTCGATGATGGTCGTATTACTGATTCACAAGGAAGGACGGTCGACTGCAAGAATACAGTCGTTATTATGACATCTAATATTGGTTCGCAATTCCTGCTTGACCGGAAAGAAAATGAAGAAGAGATACAAGAAGAGACCAAGGAAAAGGTCATGAGAGAGCTGCGTGCTCATTTTCGTCCTGAGTTTCTCAACCGGGTGGATGACATTGTTCTGTTCAAGCCGCTGAGTGTAGAGAATATTAAAGGCATAGCTGAACGAATGATTAAAGATTTAAGAGAGAGATTAGATGATCAGCAAATTAAGCTGACGCTGACAGAGGAAGCAAAGGAGTTAATTGCACGGGAAGGTTTCGATCCGGTATATGGAGCGCGCCCGCTGAAGCGGTTTATCCAGCGTCAAATTGAGACGAAGCTGGCCCGCGCAATCATTGCTGGGAAGCTGCCGCCGCAGAGTGAAGCAGTGATTGATGAAGCGGACGGTGAACTGGTCGTTAAATAGGAAAACGGCTGCTTACAATCCGTAAGCAGCCGTTTTTCTTAATGCTGTTCCCTAGGCCCGTCCGGGATCACTGCAGAAAGAACAAGAATTAAAATAGTCGTGACGATAGAAATAATGAAGGCTGGCATGAATTGGAACTCTACGCCGTTCATTGAAGAAACAACATATGTTAACATCTCTACAAGCAAGAAAGTCCAAAAGAAAGTCGCAATATATTTCATAATGGTTTCCCCTCCTTTAATTAGAAGCTGAATTGATATGTAATCCAACTTCAATAATAGCATAGCCGCAGATTGAAGTTAAATGAAATTTTTGTCCGTATTTTTAACAATTTCTCTGTACTTTCAATGAACCTCTTCCCCTTCTTGAAAATTAAAAGTAAGATAAAAGGGCATACAGTTGAAAAAGGAGACAGAGAATGGTTAAGCGACTGTTTATTATATGGATAGGTTTATGCTTCGTCGTCAGTCTCGCCGGCTGTTCAGGTGAAGGCAGTGAAACAAAGATCGAGAAGGTGGGACTGCTTGTTCCTCATACGATTAATGATCAAGTTTGGGGAACAAAAGGCTACGGCGGAATGCTGAACATACAAGATAAATATGGAGCCGATATTTTCTATAAGGAAAATATTCGTTCACAGGCATTGGCTGAAAGGGCCGTAGAGGAGTTTTCCCATAAGGGCATTACCCTTGTGTTCGGCCATAGCAGCGAATATGCCGAATACTTTAATGAAATTGCACCGAAATATCCCCATATGCATTTTGTCAGCTTTAATGGAGATGCGCAGGAGAAAAATACAACGAGCTTGAAATTTGAAGGTTACGCGATGGGGTTCTTTGGCGGCATGACAGCTGCTCAACATTCAAGCACAGGAACAATCGGCATCATAGCTACCTACAAGTGGCAGCCAGAAGTGAAGGGGTTCGTCGAAGGGGCAAAATTTGAGCGGGAGGACACTCAGGTAATCACTAGCTTCGTAGAAAACTGGGATGATACTGAAAAAGCTCTGCAGCTGCTTGAGCAAATGACCGCTGAAGGAGCCGATGTTGTCTATCCGGCAGGGGATGGCTATAATGTACCTGTTATTGAAAAATTAAAAGAAACTGGCTTGCATGCGATCGGCTACGTATCTGACCAGTCTGATCTTGGAGAAGATACCGTGCTGACGAGTACCGTCCAGCATGTGGACCGGCTTTACCTGCTTGCAGCTGATCAATTTGCGAGGGGTGAGCTAGAGGCGGGGAATCTTTATTTTGATTTCGCTGATGGCGTCATTTCCTTAAGCCCCTTCAGCAAAGAAGTGGACAAAGGTTTTCAGCAAGAGGTAGAGAGGTATATACAGCAATACATGGAGACGGGCGAGCTGCCAAATAAGCAGATGGAGGTACGTAATCATGAATGACAACAAAAACCTGGAATTTATGCAAATTGCCATGAAGTATTTACCTGAGGCTCAGGAAAAGCTGAAGGAAGCAGGAATTGAATTCTCCATGGATTTAGCTGAGCCGTTTATGGGCATCTTCCTGAATGTCATGAACGAAGCTTACGAAATGGGCAAAAAAGACGCTCAGCAGGAGAATAACTGATTTTCAAGAAAAAGCGAAGGGACGCCCCCTTCGTTTCAGTTTGTCGACAAAAGGGTTCGGAATGGTCTCATTCTGGACCCTTTTTCGGCTTTTTACTAGTGTTGACGCTATTTGATAGAAAAGACTGGACCTCTCCAAGGCCATCATTTAGACCATTTCTGGACCTTGCCAAGTCCAGTTGGCCACTTTCTTAAGATTCATGGCAGCAAAAGTAATCATCGCCTGCATGGACAATTTTTTAAGTCCTCTTAGTGAACTTGATTACTCTTGTTGATTGGAATGGAAGACGCGCAGACTCCTGCGGGATCAGCGGGACAGGTGAGACCCCGCAAAGCGCAGCTTGAGGAGGCCACCGCCCGCCCCGCAGAAAGCGAAGCGTCTGGAGTGGAAATCAACACACTTACAGGCAAAATAAAAAGACTGCAGACGCTCGACTTCCATCGGGTTTGTCTACAGTCTGAAGCGAAGGGATGCCCCCCTTCGCTTTTTTAGTTGTAAGGGGTTCATTATCTTTTCTCCTATTGCAAAGTTCACTCTTTTTTATTAAAATTAGTACCAAGTCTTAATAATTGATAGTACGTGCAAAAAAAAGATGGGGAAAGAAGGGGTCTCAATATGAACGCAGGAATTATTGGAATGGGGCAATATGTACCTGATAAAGTGGTCACAAACGCGGATTTAGAGAAAATCATGGATACGTCTGATGAATGGATTCGTACACGGACTGGCATTGAAGAGCGCAGAATTGCTGAGCAGGACAGCACCTCTGAGATGGGCATCAAGGCTGCACAGGAGGCAATCGAGGATGCTGGAGTTTCACCGGAGGATATCGACTTAATTATCGTAGCGACCGTCTCGCCGGATTACCGCTTCCCATCTGTAGCAACAATGATCCAGCATGAAATCGGCGCCAAGCGGGCAGCGGCAATGGATGTCAGTGCGGCTTGTGCAGGCTTCATGTATGGAATTGTTACGGCGAAGCAATTTATTGAAACAGGTGCTTATAAGAATGTACTCGTCGTAGGTGTAGAGAAGTTGTCTACAGCGATCGATTGGTCGGATAGAAATACAGCTGTTCTATTCGGTGACGGAGCAGGCGCGGCAGTGGTCAGCTCGGTATCTGAAGGCCGAGGCATCTTATCGTTCGAGCTTGGCGCAGATGGTGCAGGGGTCAAGCATTTGTATCAGGAAGAGCACATTCAAATGAATGGACCGGAAGTGTTTAAATTTGCTGTCCGCCAGATGGGGCAATCCTGCATCAATGTTCTGGATAAAGCGGGATTAACGAAGGAAGATGTAGATTTCCTGCTTCCTCATCAAGCTAATATTCGGATTATGGAAGCATCTCGTCAGCGCCTGGAACTTCCACGTGAAAGAATGTCTGTTACTATTAATAAATATGGGAATACATCATCGGCTTCGATACCTTTAACTTTGATAGAAGAGTTGCGAGCAGGTAAAATTAAAGAGGATGATCTGCTCGTCATGGTCGGATTTGGCGCCGGGTTAACATGGGGTGCCATTGCGATGAGATGGGGGCGTTAAGGTCGAAGAGTACCTAAATGAATATGGAGGAGAAAAGGATGGAAAATCGAAGAGTCGTTATTACAGGACTTGGTATCGTATCCCCGATCGGGAGTACCATTCAAGAAGCATGGGCAAACGCTTTAAGCGGTCAAAGTGGCGTCAAGCCTATGACTAGAGTAAATGCCGATGATTATCCGGCAAAGGTAGCTGCAGAAATTAGAGACTTTAACCCAGAGGACTTCCTAGAGAGAAAGGAAGCCCGCAAAATGGACCGTTTCACTCAATTTGCTGTAGCTGCATCTCAAATGGCTGTGAAAGATGCCGATTTAACTATTGATGAGTCTAATGCAGAACGTATTGGCGTATGGGTCGGTTCCGGCATTGGGGGCATGGAAACGTTTGAAAAGCAATTCCAAACATTCCTTGACCGCGGCTACCGCCGTGTGAGCCCATTCTTTGTGCCAATGATGATCCCAGATATGGCTGCAGGCCAAGTATCTATTTACCTGGGCGCAAAGGGCGTTAACTCATGTACAGTTACTGCCTGTGCAACAGGAACGAACTCCATCGGTGATGCTTTTAAAGTTATTCAGCGCGGCGATGCAGATGCAATGATCACAGGCGGCAGCGAAGCGCCTATTACTCAAATGTCTGTAGCGGGCTTCTGCGCCAATACGGCTTTATCCACGAACCCGGATCCGAATACAGCGAGCCGCCCGTTCGATGCTAACCGTGATGGATTCGTCATGGGAGAAGGCGCTGGTATTATCGTGTTAGAGGAACTGGAGCATGCGAAGAAACGTGGCGCACGCATTTATGCTGAAGTAATCGGCTACGGGTCAACTGGAGATGCCCATCACATTACAGCTCCGGCACCAGGCGGAGAAGGTGGTGTAAGGGCGATGAGAATGGCTATTGAAGACAGCGGGGTATCGCCTGAAGAAGTGGATTATATTAATGCTCACGGAACAAGCACACCTTATAATGATGAATTTGAAACAGCGGCTATTAAGAGCGTGTTTGGTGAACATGCCTATAAGCTGGCTGTCAGCTCTACGAAGTCTATGACAGGCCACTTGCTTGGCGCAGCTGGGGGCGTTGAAGCGATCTTTACGGCTTTAACATTAAAACATGGAATGATTCCTCCAACGATTAATTACGAAACACCAGATGAGAAGTGTGACCTCGATTATGTGCCGAATGAATCCCGCAAAAGAGACGTGAAGGTAGCGCTCAGTAACTCTCTTGGGTTTGGCGGCCACAATGCTACACTTGCTTTTAAGAAGTATACAGGAGAGTAAGAGAAAGATGAATAACAGCACCCGCTGTTATTCATTTCACGTTGTTGAAAAACAACTTAGTCAAGAAAACCCTGGTGAATTCTCACCGGGGTTTTCACTTTTTTTGAATTGTTAAACGGAACCTTCTATAATATGAGAAGTGAGGTGGAGACCAATTTTCTGTAAAGAGCGGAGTTTGGCCCACTTTTTCAAGTTTTGTATGATGGCAGTCAT
>NZ_JWJE02000015.1 GCF_000812025.2 Bacillus thermotolerans | reverse complement strand
TCAAACTCTCCAAAAAGATGTTTGATTGCTCATAAAATAAATAAATCAAGAATTAACTGGCATGTATTTTGTTCAGTTTTCAAAGATCAATGTTGTTTTCTTTTTTAAGAGTCAACTTTAATACCATATCATGTTGTCTATTTAAAGTCAACGCCTTTTTTGAATTCTTTTTTCGAGCTCTTAAAGAACTCCATCGCTCCTCAGCGACGAATACTACTATAACATTATTTTTCAATTGATGTCAACTGTATTACAAAAATAAATTTAGACACCTGCTGCTTTAGTGTTATAAAACACTCTCAAGTATCCAGCGCTTCATTCTATATCCCTTACATAAATCAAGAAGGATGCCGGCAGAGAATATCTTTTTCACCTGCTTATAGTACGCTTTTTACATTTCTGATACGATAAATATCGAGAATATGTAATCAGAATATGGAGATGACCTTTCGTGGAATTGCTGATGATTGTATTACCAGCCTTTATGATTTTCTTCACCGGTTTTCTTGGCCAAAAAATCATCGGATTTGATATCCGTTCGATCTCAATGGCCGCCCTTTACATTATGTCACCATTTTTAGCTTTTCGAACTTTTTATGTGAACGAATTAACAATGGAATATTTCTATATTATTTTATTTTGCCTTCTCCTTTCGTTTGGGTTAATTGTGGTTGTAGGAATTACCGGTTACTTCATGCGTGCAACAAAAGCTCAAATGTCTGCCATGGTTTTAGGGGGAGCTTTTATGAATAGCGGCAACTACGGGGCACCTGTCGTGCTTTTTGCCTTTGGAGCAGTCGGTTTTGATTATGCTGTTATCATGATGGTCTTTCAATCCTTCTTAATGAACACGATCGGCCTCTTCTTCGCCTCACTGGGCGGTGAGGAGGAAGCTTCCTTAACAGATTCGTTAAAGCGGGTCGTTCGAATGCCTGTCATTCATGGAGCACTGGCCGGGGTTGCTTTGCAGCTGCTGTCTATCTCCATTCCGGACACTTTCATGGAAGCTATCAGTTTAATCGCAGATGCTTCTATTCCGACCGTTATGCTAGTCCTTGGTATGCAGCTTGCTGTTATCGCAAGAAAGAGAGTAGCTTACCGGTATGTATCAGCAGTTACGCTGATCCGAATGTTTCTTTCTCCTGCTCTAGCCGTAGCGATCGTTGCCCTGATGCCTATTAATGACCTATTAAAGGATGTGTTAATCCTGCAAGCGGCTATGCCGGCTGCTGCCAATACGACAATGTTTGCCATTCAATTCGGCACCGAGCCTGACCTTGTATCATTCACCACACTCGTTACTACAATATTGAGCATCGCAACCATCCCACTGGTCCTTTTTTACCTAGGCGTCTAATAATGAGCCCCCGCTTCTGGCATGAAGCGGGGGTTTCGTTATCTTTCCCGAGCCTGTCTTAGCTCAGCGATTGATATAGGTTCTGGAAGCTGCTCTAATATACTGTCCGGAAGAAGTGGGGCACCTGGCGCGTATTCCTGAAGAAAAAGGTTAGCCATGCTTAAATAGCCCGCTGGAGCAGGGTGGACATCCGCTGCATTCGGAATAAGCGAGTCAGCATTCACCCCAAAATAATGAGCTACCGGAACAAACTCCGCCCCAGCTCTTCCTGCCTCCTGTTCAATAATCTGATTCAAAATATCCAGCTGACCCGCTACAGCCGGCTTTTGCATACTTTTCACATGAGGATAAGGAAAATAATAGCCCATGGCATAGACATCTGCCCTTGGGTTAATTTCCTTTATCTCTTTAAATAGCTTAATGTAATTTTTTCTTACTGTATTTAGCCGAAATGCTACTGGAATTGCTTCATAACTAAGCATGCCTCGTACGGTATCGTTTTGAATTAGCGGCAGTAAATCATTTGCTCCAGCAGAAATCGTAATTAAGTCCGCCCGCTGAATGAGCGAGCGGGCTTCTCTTGTGTTCAGCTGTTCAAGCACCTGCTCTGTGGTGTATCCCGGGAAAGCTAAACTCTTTGAAAAGCTTTCTAATTGTCCGTTTTGCTGCAGAGCCATAGCAATTAGATCTGTATAGCTGACACCGATCTCTCTGTTAGGTGTCTGCCCTGCTGCTAAAGAGTCGCCCAATGCCACATAGCGCACACCTTCTGCCTCGGCCTGCACAGGCGACAGCATAGCAACTGATAGGATAAAAAGCAGAGCGCAGGAAAACACTCGTTTTCTCATAGTTAATCCTTCCTTCTCTGTTTTAGTTTTTTATTTTCCAGACGGCAGAAAAGTTTGAAGCAATCGAAGAAGGAGCGGGTAAGCAGCCTCAACCGTCTCTGTCATTCACTTCTTATTCTCTACCCTTTCTGCTGCAATGTTCACTCCAATCACGAAGCAGCAGGGCAGTCAGAATATGTATCCTCACTTAATGTAGATATAGGTCCCTTTCAATCCCGAGCAAGAGACCAGTCCCCTATTACTATCTCCTCTTGATCTTCTTTTAGAGAAAAAGCCCAGAAATAAGCTGGGCTTTTTCTAACCTTCTTCATCTAGTTTTTTTAGTTTTTTCCGTAAAGCGCTTAGATAGCTTCGCCGTGATGGGTCCTGGCTTTCCACTGCCAATTACCTTTCCATCTGCGAGCGTAATAGGCAGAACCTCTGAGCTAGTACTTGTTAAGAAAGCTTCATCTGCTTGATAAAAGGCAGCTGGTGTAAAAGACTCCTCGACAAAGGAGATATTCAATTCATGAGCTACCTCTTTAACAGCTAGACGAGTGATCCCGGCTAATATGTGATTCGATAATGGGGCCGTGTACACTTGGCTGTCCTTGACCATAAAGATATTGGAGCTTGATCCTTCCGTAATGAAGCCATCCCGGACAAGGACCGCTTCTGTGCAGCCATTCTCGTATGCTTCCTGCTTCGCTAGAATATTCGGCAGCAGATTTAAAGATTTAATATAGCAATTTTGCCAGCGCTCGTCCTCTAACAGCAACACCTTAGCCCCTTTTTGCTTTACTTCTTCATCCATCTGGCGAGCCGGCTTCACTGTCATTGAAATAGACGCCGGAGCTTTCGGAAACAAATGGTTTCTCGGTGCAATCCCGCGGGTCGCCTGCATATAAAGGTCGGCATCCTCCAAACCGCTCTTCTCAACTAATTCCATCATAAGCGATTCCATTTCAGCCGGCTCCTTGCCAATGTTAAGCTTGATCGCTTTAGCACTCGTATAAAGGCGCTCTATATGTTCCTTCAGCATAAAAGGCTTCTTCCCATAAAATCGGATTACCTCATACACACCATCTCCAAATTGGTGTCCGCGCTCGTCAATTGGTATGACCGGTTCATCTATATCTACAATTTTCCCGTTAAAGTAAGCCAACGTCATAATCAGCTCTCCTCCTTCGCCTGTGTTTTACCAGACTTTCACTCTTTTTATTCAGCCTATGTCAGATACTATTCTTCATTCAATTCATTAGAATGATTTATTCCTGTTTATTATACATGAAAGAAGAGGTCCCTTGAAGCATCAGCTCCTGCCTCTCTCCTTTCCCCATAGTTTTTTAAAGCGGCAAACGGGTACGTTAAAGAAGAAAGAAAAGAGGAGGCAGATGAGCCATGAAAAATCGTGAAATTATTCTTACAAAACGGCCTGACGGGGAACCGACCCGTGAGCATTTACAGATCCGCGAAGCAGCTATGCCCCAGCTGGCAGAAGGGGAAGTTCTTATCCGGCTCCTGTATGTGTCGGTTGATCCATACATGCGCGGACGAATGAACGAAGGAAAGTCTTATATCGAACCATTTAAATTAAACCAGCCGATGGAAGGAGGAGCTATCGCAGAAGTGATATCCTCCAATGCGGAAGCCTTAAAGAAAGGGGATATCGTCACAGGATCCTTGCCGTGGAGAGAGTATGCAAGCCTGCCTGCAGCTGATCTTCGGAAGATCGATCCTTCACTTGGCCCTATTACGACCTCTTTGCATATTCTTGGCATGACTGGTCTCACTGCTTATTTCGGACTAATGGATATTGGTGAGCCGCAGGAAGGAGAAACGGTTGTCGTATCAGGCGCAGCCGGTGCTGTCGGCTCGGCTGTTGTGCAAATCGCCACCATTGCTGGAGCTAGAGTGGTTGGCATTGCCGGCACCGATGAAAAAGTCCAGTTTGTTAAACAGCTCGGAGCAGATACCGTTATTAATTATCGAACCGAAGATGTCGGTCAGACTCTAGCCGAAGCTTGTCCCAACGGGGTAGACGTGTATTTCGATAACGTCGGCGGTCCTATTTCCGACGAGGTCTATCCTCTCCTAAATAAATTCGCTCGAGTTGTCCAATGCGGTGCGATCTCCTCTTATAACAAGAAAGAAGATACAGGACCACGCATTCAGCAGTACCTAATCAAATCAAGTGCTTTAATAAAAGGATTCACTGTCGGCGATTACAGAGAACGGTTCACTGAAGGGTTCCGCCACTTATCCAAGTGGCTGGGAGAAGGCAAATTAACCTACGAAGAAACGATTACTGAAGGATTCGATAATATCCCTGAAGCTTTTTTCGGCTTGTTTAAAGGAGAAAATGTGGGTAAACAGCTCGTTAAAGTGAACGACCCTTCCGGTAAGTAACATTCACTGGCCCTTGATGCACACAGCGACCCGTATCTGCTTCCATGGCGTATCGCCGAGTATGAGCTAATTTTATACCATTACTTTCACTTGGGGGTGTTCGGTTTATGCCACAAATTGTGGAGGTCGGCAGTTTCACCGTTGTTGGATTGAAAGTTGCTTGCCAGGCCGCTCAGCTGACTGAAAGACGAATGGCTTTATGGGAACGATTACGCACTTTTGCCAGTGAAATACCTAACCAGACGACAGGTCGCTTTATGGATATTTGCTTGTTTAAAAAAGGCAGCCTCGTCATTCACTGTGTAGCGATGCAAGTGGAAACGGTAGATATCATACCTGATGGCATGACCACCTTCTCTATTCCTGCGCAAAGTTACGTCTACACATCGCATCAAGGGCCCGCAGAAAATATCCAGCAATCTCTTCACCAGATCAAACAGTGGGCGAAGGAGCACCGCTGCCGCCTGGACCCGACACATTTCACTATTGATGTAACCGTCTCTGAAGATCCTCCCATTCATGCTCTATATATGAAGCTGGAAGATGTAAAAAGAGAAAGCATTGAAGTGGTTGTATGAAACAAAAAGGCTGCGGCCTGGCAGGTCCATATCTTCTGCCAGGCCGCAGCCTTTATCTTATTCCTGATTTTCCTCTGAAATCATTTTAAGCGGAGCTGCGATCAGCTCTTCTACTTCCTTGCCCTGCAGCGTATCACTAGCTGCCTGAACGGCCAATTGACCGATTAATTCTGGTTGCTGGGCAACAGTGGCTGTCAGCTGTCCGGCTTTAATAGATTGAAGAGCATCTTCATTTCCGTCAAAGCCAATGACCGGAATATCTTTTCCAGAGCCCGCAATAGCCTCTACTGCTCCAAGCGCCATTTCATCATTATGGGCGAAAACCGCTTGAATATCGGGGTTACCCTGAAGCAGATTCTCCATAACATCCAGCCCTTCTGTCCGGTTGAAGTTTGCGGTCTGCTTCGCAACGACATTCAGCTTTTCATCTGCTGTTAAATGGAAGCCTTCTCCGCGTTCACGGGTAGCTGAAGCACCTGGTACACCTTCAAGTTCAGCCACCTTTGCTCCTTCTCCAAGCTGTTCAACGATGAAATCAGCGGCCATTTGACCTCCCTTGACGTTATCAGAGGCAACAAGCGTGACCACTTCTCCCTTGTCAGCCGAGCGGTCGAGCGTGATCACTGGAATGCCAAGCGTATTAGCTGACTGAACAGCAGTAGAAATAGCCGATGAATCTGTCGGGTTAATTAGCAGTACGTCTACTCCTTGCTGAAGCAAATCTTCTACATCATTAATTTGTTTAGCCGAATCGTCCTGGGCGTCTACAACAATCGTTTCCATTCCTTGCTTCTCCGCTTCCTCCACAACCCCGTCCTTCAGGGATACAAAAAACGGGTTATTTAACGTGGAAACCGATAAGCCAATCTTTATATCTTCCAAATTCTCCTTTTGCTTCGGCTTGGCCCATTCAGGCGGCTCTAACGAACAGCCCGCAAGCAGGATAAGCGTGAAAGACAGGAGAATAAGCCATGTTTTTTTCAATGTGATCCTCTCCTATGCAGCTTTTTTACGGTCGAGTAATACAGCAATCACAATAACAATCCCTTTAACCACCATCTGGAAAAAGGAGGATACTCCCAACAGGTTTAATCCGTTATTCAGTATACCGATGATGAGCGCACCAATCAGCGTCCCGATAATTAATCCTCGTCCGCCTGCCAGGCTAGTGCCGCCAAGGACAACAGCTGCAATCGCATCTAATTCGTAAGACTCCCCGGCTGTCGGCTGGGCTGAGTTTAAACGGGAAGTTAAAATAGCACCCGCTAAAGCGGAAAGAAGCCCCGCTAATGAATACACCATAATTTTGACTTTTGTCACTTTAATGCCTGAAATCCAGGCTGCTTTTTCATTCCCTCCGATCGCGTACGTATAGCGGCCAAAGGTCGTTTTATGCAAGATCACCCATAGAACAACGAAAGCGATAATCATCGTTACGGCAGGCACAGGAATACCTAGAAAATAGCCGCGGCCAAACAGCTGGAACATGTAATCATCGCCAAGTCCTGTGATTGGATTCCCGTCTGTATAGGTTAGTGTCAGCCCCCTGTAAATCGTCATCGTTGCCAGCGTAGCAATAAACGGAGCCATCTTCCCTTTCGTAATTAAGAGGCCGTTCACTGCCCCCATCAATGCCCCAAGCAGACAGCCAATAAGAATCGCCAGGATCGGATCGATTCCTGAAACCATCATACCCGCCATCAGCGCACTTGATAGCGCAAGAATGGAGCCGACCGACAAGTCAATGCCGCCTGTTAAAATGACAAAGGTCATGCCATAGGCGATCAGTGCGTTAATTGCTACTTGTCTCAATAAGTTTAAAATATTCAATGGAGCTAAAAAGCTTGGATTTAAAATAGAAACAATGAGTACTAATATAATTAAGCCGAGAAGCGGGCCCATTTTTTGAGCCATGTCACTTAACGGTCTTACACCGCTTTTGCTCATGTCACTCTCCTCCTGTTGCGAGCGTCATTATTTTTTCCTGTGTTGCCTCTTCTCTCGAAAGCTCACCGCTTAACTTGCCTTCATGAATGACGATGACGCGGTCACTCATGCCTAATACTTCCGGCAGTTCAGAAGAAACCATAACAATGGCCACTCCCCTGTCTGTCAGCTCATTCATTAAAGCGTAAATTTCCCGCTTCGCTCCGACATCGACACCTCGGGTCGGTTCATCCAGAATGAGTACATCCGGATTTGTGCCAATCCACTTAGCAAGTACGACCTTCTGCTGGTTTCCTCCCGATAAGTTTCCAGCACTTGTCTCAGCTGATTCCGTTTTAATGGTCAGCCGCTTGATTAAGTCCTCCACAAATTGCTGCTCTTCTTTCCCATCAATGAATCCTTTAGACGACAACCCTTCTACATTAGGCAAAGCAATATTGTGACGGATAGAAAAATCAAGGATAAGCCCTTCATCTTTTCTGTCCTCAGTAATCAAGCCAATGCCGTGCTTTACCGCTTCACCTGGCGAATGAACCTTTATTTTCTTTCCATTCCTGTAAAGCTCACCACTGTCCATCCGGTCTAATCCGAAGATGGCCCGCATAATCTCTGTTCTCCCGGCTCCCATTAATCCAGAAACACCGACGATTTCCCCCGCTCTTACAGAGAAGCTAATATTCTCAAACGCACCTTTTCTCGTGAAGTTCCTTACCTCTAGTGCTACTTCACCAAGTGAAGCCGCACGCGCAGGGAAACGGTCCTTCAGCTCTCGGCCAACCATTTTCTTTACGACTTCATCGAAAGTGGTATCAGCGATTTTCGTCGTATCGACCGTCTGGCCGTCACGCATCACGGTGATGCGGTCGCATATCGTAAAAATCTCTTCCATCCGGTGAGAGATATAGACAATGGAGACCCCTTGCTTTCGAAGAGTTTCAATCACCTCAAACAGCTTAGCAATCTCTCGGTCTGTTAAAGCAGCTGTCGGCTCATCCATGATGATGACTTCAGCATTTACCATCAGCGCTTTAGCGATTTCAATCATTTGCTGCTGGCCGACGGAACAAAGCCCCGCTTCCTGTTCGAGGGGAATATCGACATCCAGCCGTTCAAACTGCTCCTTAGCTAGCGCTTTCATTTCCTTCATCTTTAAAAATCCAAAGCCATTTTTCAGCTCACGTCCGAGAAATAAATTCTCCAATACCGTCATTCCCGGCCAGACATTAAGCTCTTGGTGAATAAAGGCCATTCCATTCTGCTCCGCTTCCTTTGGGCTAGAGAATGAACGCTCTTTGCCATTGATCAGGATCGTACCGCGGTCAGCCTGGTGCAAGCCAGTTAAGATATTCATGAGCGTTGACTTTCCTGCCCCATTCTCTCCCATCAGCGCATGAATTTCCCCAGGAAGCAATTCGAAGTGAACACCTGTCAGCACCTGATTCTTTCCAAAGGCCTTGTGAATGTCCTGCATTTCTACCTGCATGGCGATCCTCCTCTCTAGAAAATCACTCCGGCGTGCAAAATGCAGTTTGCATACGGAGTTGCTTCCCCTGTTCTTATTACAGCCTTCGCCTGCTTCGTCATCTCTTTTAGTTCTTCGTGTGTAACCCGTTCCATATTGATGGATGAAAAGAAAGCTTCCATAAAAGCAGAAGCTGGCTGATTCGCTTCGTCTATTTCTTTCGCCAGTGTGATTTTCTCAATCATCATATCGGCAGCGATTGCCTCTACTGTCTCCTGAAAGCTCGGTTTGCCCAGCGTCAAAGCCAGATCAATTTTCAGCACACCGTCTGGCACCGGAAGACCCGCATCAGCAATGACGATCATATCCGTGTGTCCAAGATCCGTTAACACTTTCGTGATATGGCTGTTCAACATGCCGTGCTTTTTCATGACAAATGCTCCTCCACTTCCTTGCGTGAAGGCATGCCACCTTGCGCGCCAAATTTCGTTACAGATAGTGAAGCGGCTCTGTTTGCAAAACGCAAGCTCTCTTCTAGGCCTTTCCCTTCTGCTGCAGCAACAGCAAATGCCGCGTTAAAGGTATCACCCGCTCCTGTTGTATCGACTGCCTCTACCCGGTAAGAAGGCACGAGCACTTCCTGGTTTCCGTCGTAATATCGGACTCCTTGAGCTCCTTCTGTAATAAGGAGTTTCTCCGGGTACTTCTTCAAGGCTTCTTCCTGTCTCAGTGTCGGGAACAAATAAGCCGCTTCATGTTCATTTGGTGTCAAGTAGGCTGCCTGTTCAATAATCCGTTCATGAACCGGACGGGCCGGCGCTGGATTAACTACCAGCGGTACTCCTGCTTTGGCACAAAGATCTGCCGTATACAGCACCGTTTCCTCTGGTGTTTCCTGCTGAATCAGGACGATATCCGCTTGTTCAATCGCTGCTTTAGCCCCCTCTACATAGGCTGGAGTGACCGCATCGTTTGCACCTTTAACCACAATAATGCTGTTATCACCCTCTGCCAGCACAATATGAGCTGTGCCGCTCTCCAAATCGGCAACCGGTTTCACATAGTCGGTTTTGACGCCATTCTTTCTTAAGTTATCTATAATTTCCTTGCCATAATGGTCGCTGCCTACACAGCCAATCATAAAGACATCAGCCCCAAGTCTAGAAGCAGCGACCGCCTGGTTGGCTCCTTTGCCGCCGGGAACCGTCTTAAAAGAACTGCCAAGTACGGTTTCTCCTGCCTGCGGCCGCTTCGGCGAGGTAACAACTAAATCCATAGAACAGCTGCCCACTACTGTTACTTTAACCATCTCTCTTCACCTTTCTTGTTGTGTCTCTTTCAATAAATGTGACAGGCAGCTGAATGTGCTTCTCCGTCACAGGCTCTTTCCTAATTAACTTTAATAAAAGCTGAGCTGCCTTACTGCCCATTTCATAGGCCGGCTGCCGGATAGTAGATAAGGCTGGAAAGACAAGCCGGCTAAGCGGCATATCATCGAAGCCAATGACTTGTACATCCTCCGGGACTGACTTTCCCGCACGCATGGCTTCACGCAGTACGGCAATAGCTGTCATGTCATTGCTGGCGATGATCCCATCCACAGAGGGAAACTGGCTGAAGAGCTCTTTCGTCCGTTTTCCCGCCTCTTCATCACTTAAAGAAGTCAAGCTGATGACATGAAAGTCTGCCTCAGTATCTGCCAGCACCTCCACTGCTCCAAGAAAACGCTCAAGTACAGGCGAAATGTGGGACGGCCCTTTCAGCACAGCAATTTTGCGGCTGCCCCGCTGAATCAGCTCACGAGCAGCCATACGGCCTCCTTCCTCGCTATCCGTGTAGACGGCGTATGGCTTCTCATGCGCACGATCAAGCGCTACCGTCGGGATGTTTACAGATTGACCATTTAATTCATGAAAGGTTTGCGTGGCCGAAATCAATCCAGCTACCTGATTTTGCAAAAAAGCATCGACATAACCCTTTGCCTTTTCAGGGTTTTCATCACTATTTCCAAACAGAAGACGAAATCCCTGCTGCTGAAGCTCATCCTCTACCCCGCGGGCCAGCTCCGGGAAAAAAGGGTTCGTAATATCCGGTAAAAGCAGACCGACAAGCTTCGAATCTCTTTTGAACAGCGATCGTGCCACTTCATTTGGCGTGTAATTCAGCTTATTGATCGCCTGCTGAACCTTCGCTAGCGTTTCTTCGTGCACATATCCTTTTTTATTCAATACGCGGGAAACTGTCGCTACAGACACACCCGCTTCTTGAGCGACGTCTTTTATTGTAATCATCATTTTTCCCCTTTTGTGTAACCCTTTACATAAATCCCTCACAATATAACACACAAAAACGGCAATTTCAATCATATTTTGAGGCATAAATTCAATTTGTGTTAACACATTTATCCTTTTAGTTTTCTAACTACATGAATGTTTGCCCATGGCAATCCTGTTGCTCTGGACTTACTCAAATTCTTACTGATATGCTTAAATTATGTAAAAAACGTGATAGGCGGTGCCGTAAGCATGGACGAACAATACGAAACACTGCAACAAGGAGAAAAGGGTGCATGGCTAAGCATTGCTGCTTATATTTTCCTTGCTTTTTTAAAGATTACAGTCGGCTACATTGGCCACTCAAAGGCCTTGCAGGCGGACGGGCTGAATAACTTTACAGATATATTAGCGTCTGTTGCTATATTGATTGGGTTGAAGATTGCTCGGAAGCCGCCTGACAAGGATCATCAGTACGGCCACTTCCGCGCTGAAACGATCGCTTCATTGATTGCTTCTTTTATTATGTTTGCGGTAGGTCTGCAGGTTCTCCTGGAAGCTGTCCAGTCCTTCTTTTCCTCAGCTGAAGAAACACCTCATATGCTGACAGCCTGGACGGCCTTGTTCAGTGCCGGCGTTATGTATATAGTTTACCGGTATAATCTCCGTCTAGGCAGACGGATCAAAAGCCAGTCTATTATTGCTGCCGCCCAGGATAACCGTTCCGATGCGCTGGTCAGCGTAGGTGCCTTTGTTGGCATTACCGGCTCGCAATTTGGTCTAGGATGGCTGGACCTTCTGACCGCTCTGATTGTTGGTCTCATCATCATTAAAACGGCATGGGATATTTTCACACAAGCAACGCATGCCTTAACGGATGGCTTTGACGAGGAATTACTCGAAGAAATGCACGAGGCGATTGCAAAGATTCCCGAGGTACAGCAGGTGCGCAGTGTGAAAGCTCGCATGCATGGCAACTTTGTACTGGTTGATGTAACTATTACCGTTCACCCTTATTTAAATGTAATCGACAGCCATTTCATTACAGAAGGTATCGAAGACCTTTTACTAGAGAATTATAATGTCCAAGAAGCAAATATTCATATCGAGCCTGGGACCACAGAGTGGGAGTAGTAGAAGGAGAGCTGAAACCCCTTTGTTTACAAGGGTTTCGGCTCTTTACTCTATTTTCATTGCATTGTTATTGCATTATTTGTTTTTAAACCTTTACGTAGGTAACGAGCAGTGAATTGATTCTTGGGTGAAGTATCTTCATTTTCTGTTGCTGTTTGGTAAGACATAATACCTTCTAATTTATAGGCTACTTCAAAGTTACTGTTTGGATACAAATGTCCGTAGGTGCCAAGTGTCGTTTCAATATCTTCATGCCCTAGGCGGTCTTTAATGATTAATGGGTTTTCGCCCATACTAATAAGCAAAGAAGCGTGAGAATGTCTTAAAGCATGTAATCTAATTCGATGAACCCCAGCTTTTTTTGAAAAACGTGTAATGGCATTCGCTAACGTATGCTTTTGTGTGGGGATACCATTATAGCTCATTACAAAATTGGTTTGAACGACAGATTGCTGCACGTCCTTCCATTCGCGGAGTAACGTTAATGTATCTCCATCTAATGCAATATGACGAACACTAGCCTTTGTTTTTGGTTCTACAAAAGAATAATTATCCAAATTCTTATAGTAAAGTGTTTTATCGATATATAACAGACCTTTGTCAAAGTCAATATCTTCCCATTGAACCGCAGTGGCTTCTCCAATTCGCATGCCTGTCATAAATAAAAACCACAATGAAATAAATAAAAAATGTTGATAATAATCTTCTTTATAGAAAAGAGAGATGACTTTTTCAAATTCCTCTTTTGTCCAAAAGTCTATTTTTGTCTTTGTTTTCTTCACATTACCTACAATTTTTGATGGATTATTTTCAGCTAACCCTAAAACAACAGCTCGATCCATTGCCATAGAAAACAACCCTTGAACATTTCTAATATAAGAAGAACGATACTTCTTTTTAGATAACGCTAATTGCCATTTTTGAACATGAATCGGGGTAATTTCTGTTGTGATTAAGTTATTAAAAAAGATTCATCACCACATTTTGTGATTTAACCCAAAAAATAAGGAAAACACTCACGAATTCCTGGCAATAATGTTAGCGTCACTTAACATAACAGGAGGTTCTAAAGTGTTTTCCGTATCACTAGATTTGCCAGAATTTGAAGTTGTTAAACAAGTGTTTCTTGAAGATTGCAATTTGTTACATGTTGAGAAAAATACTACAGAAGATCGCTGTTCTTACTGCGGTTTTTTTTCTAGTCATGTCCATGACTGGCGGACAAGAAAGGTTCGTGACTTGTCCGTATTAGGTAAGCCCCTTTTCTTATTTGTCAGAGTGTATAGATACCGTTGTCACAACTGTAATGAGGTATTTTCACAAACATTTGAATCTATCAGTCCTAATAAGCATCAGACCAATCGGTACAGAGAATATCTGTACGAAATGTGCATTGGCTCTACTATCCAAGAAGTGAGTCGAAAGGAAAAAATACCTTATACAACCGTTGAAAGAATATTTTATTCCGTTGCTAAAGAAAAAGAGAAGGAGCATTTAGAAACTCTTGAAAGTGTTTTAGAAAACAATGAATTAATCCTTAGCCTTGATGAGATCGCTGTCCGAAAGGGTCACCGATATGAAACAGTTCTTATGGATACCCAATCCGGGAGTGTGCTTGGTATGGAACATCAACGGAGTTATAGTTCAACTCAGATCTTACTTGCCAAGAAGATTCTGTCTGATAAATGCGTTCATACCGTTGTTATGGATATGTCGGATCCCTTCCATAAAGCTGTTAAATCTATATTCCCAGAGGCCTGTATCGTCATTGATAAATATCATGTGGTGCAAAAGGTGACACATGCACTTGACCAAGTTAGAAAGAAAACTCCTGGACTAAAAAAGGGACGGTTTAAACTCTTGAAAGGTCCTGAAAAGTTAACGGCTAATGAAAAACAACAATTAAACGAGATGCTCAAAGAGCATTCAGAATTGTCATATGCCTATTTTCTAAAAGAACTCTTTAGAGAAATATACCAAGTGAATGACTATGATACAGCTGATTCACTCTTAGAAGAATGGATTCAACTCGCATGGAGCAGCCCATTTCCTTCATTTCATCAAGTTGCCAAGACGATAGAAAATTGGAAGGCACAAATTTTACAATATTTTCTTACACCTTTTACGAATGGCCGGATTGAAGGTACAAACCATAAGATTAAGAACATCAAAAGACGTGCTTTTGGCTTCAGAAACCTTGAAAGATTTCGACTACGTGTATTTTTGGAATGTACAGGTAAAACTTATAAAAATCAGGTTGCTTAACCATGCCCTTCATCAGCTTTCCGCATTGTAGTGGCTAGAATGGAAGCCGTCAAGGAAAGCGCTTGACCACTTCCATTCTACCCACTTAGTGGTCTGCAAGCTGACAAAGGAGCTACTCTAGATTGAGTATCAATCTCGCTAACTTATTGCCGGAATTGTGTGAACATCACAGAATATGGTAATGAGACTAAATAATTATAAAAAAGAACTAAAAGAATTTTTCTACAAGCTATTATTAGAAAGAAGGATAGGTTATAAGCTGTTATATTAAGTTGGGGGCATAGATTGACAATATCGTAGTAATGTGTCTACATAATAATATATAAGAGAAGCATTACCATTCATAACGAGAGAAATGGGGTTTTATAGTCACGATTAGAGCATTTTCAAGAAGTTCGACTAGCTGCTATAATATAATAGCCCATGCATTATACTTGGAGTTTAACAACATTCAAGTTATTATAGATAAATAAAATCCTTAATTAGGGTGATGATGAATGAAGTTTTCAAAGGCTACAGATTATGCTCTACATACGATGCTTTTTCTTACTGCAGCGACTCCGGATAAACCTGTGGGCGTTCAGCTGCTTGCTGAGAAGCAAAAGGTGTCACCAACTTATCTGTCCAAGATACTGACCAAGCTAGTAAAGGCTGGTATGATTGAATCCATAACAGGAGTGAATGGTGGATACAGACTGAAACGAAATTGGGAGGATATTTCGTTTCTTGACATTATTCATGCGATTGAGGGATCTGCCTCTTTGTTTGATTGTAGTTTCGATCACGGACCAGATTGTCCGATTCAAAGAGTAGTATTGGAAGCAGAGGAAAAAATGGAAGAGCATTTGAGAAATAAAAAAATGTCCGATCTTGTGCGGGAAATGAACATCGTTTTCTAGCACATATTCTTTCAACCAATTATAGATAATAAGTGTCTCTATAGTCTTTAATGAAATTATAATAAAAAATTAGGAGAATCCAAAAATGAACATGTATAAAAGGACCGTATAAGTTGATTCAAGATACAGCGATTTTTAATCCGGTATTGTGAAACGATGTCCCCGGAAGATTATAGGAAAGAGATCGAAAGTTAAGGAAGAGTTTCTGTACGTAGTCTGCATATTCATTTCGCTGACTGTCATCGAATTTTACTAGGGATTTATGACTGAAAAATCTATATACAGAGTAAAATCAGCGCCTATCGATGATGTTTCAAAGATGTGCAAATTATTTAAAAGTCGAATGAGCTAGTGGATAAGTTCTTATGTAAGGAGGTGATGCCAACATGTAACATCGTAGCAGAGTGAGAATACAGTATTTCAGTAGTACTGGTTAGGTCTTAACTACATATGAGATGTACAGAGTAATTATTGGGCGTATACATATTTGGAAAGTTAAACTAATAAGAGGAAGGGAGTTAATCATGAAGGAAGTTGATGTTGTTATTATTGGAGGAGGTCCTGCTGGTTTAAGCGCTGGACTTATACTAGGACGTGCTAGGAAGAAGACGTTGATTATCGATGAGGGGCAACCGCGTAATGCAGTGACTAGAGAGGCTCATGCCTTTTTAACACGTGATGGCATTAGCCCACATGAATTTAGAAATATTGCTAAATCGCAGCTTCACACTTATCCGTCAGTTTCACATTTGGAAGATACTATCGAGTTGATAGAAGGTGAAGATGGTCAATTTTTGTTGGAAACTGCTTCAGGGTTGAAGATAGCCACTAGAAAACTGTTGTTTGCTATCGGAATGAAGGATCGCGATTTTGGCATACCAGGGTTGGCGGAGGTCTATGGTAAGAGCGCATTTGTATGCCCGTATTGTGATGGCTGGGAACTAAGAGATCAGCAATTAGTTGTCATAAACAGAGGAGCAGCGCTAATGCATTTTGTCCCATTGCTTTACGGGTGGACAAAGCAGTTTGTAGTTTGTACAAATGGTCCCAATGAATTGAGTGAAGCAGAACGTGAAGAATTGCGTGCGCATAATATCCCGTTATTTCATTCACCAATTCATTCCATCCAATCAAATCAAGGCATGGTAAGGCATGTTAAGCTTGAGGATGGAACAGAAATTCCATGCACAGGAATTTTCTTCAAGGCAGAATTGGTACTTGGATCGGAATTACCTGTCGCACTTGGTTGCCGGATGTTGGATACTGGAATAATTGAAGTCGATGAGTTTGGAAAAACAAGTGTACCTGGTGTTTATGCAGCTGGGGATGCAACTACACACTTGCACCAATCTATTGTTGCAGCTGCTTCAGGAGCTGTATCCGCAGCCGCAATAAACGGAGAATTAAATCGAGAAGAATGGCATAAGAACAACGTTTGATTCAAATTCTAAATATATTTATAAAGAGGACTTTAAATTTATAATGTACCCTTTGTAAAAGACACTTTTATAAGGCCAAGCTACTTGAAGAAAGTGATTCCAGTACTATGAAATACTCCTCATTACCATTTATGAATCAACTCTTTAGAAAAGGTGGCAGGGTCACTCCTGCACGATTTGCCACTGTGCAAAATGGTCCTAAAACAGGTCTGTCAATAAATTTGTGGAATTGACCATAAAAATATTTAGTCGGTGTGGAGGATAATCCTGTCCACGAAGCGGATAGACAACCAGAGGTGCGATTATTTCCACAAAAAAGGAGCCATTCCTTCTTTAAACTGTACCCTTTGTAAAGGACAATCATAAAAAAGCTAGGCAGACTTAAGAAGGTGATCTCTGTATTGAATAGGGGTCATCTTTTTTAGGTTCCATTGATATCTGTAACGGTTATAGTAAATCATGTATTTTAAACATGACTTTTGATACACTGTTTCAGGAGGTGTTTTTATATGACTGCCAAGGGCAAAATAACATTGCCACAAAAAAGTACAGTTATTTTTACCGTAACTATTCTTTATACTATTTTGATACTATATTTTATTTTTTTCGCTTTCGGCAGAATAGGTGCATCTGCAAGCACGACTGGGGTCACCTTTATTTTTTTTCCGATTGAGTTCTACCATTTGCCAAAGATTTCTGATTTTCTGCATCCTACTCTGATGGATTTCGTAGATCTAGGAAATGTGGCAGCCTTTATTCCATTCGGCATATTGATTCCATTGTTATTCCGTGTGAAGTTTATTCGTTTCTTTTCATTGTTCTTCCTGTCTATTCTCGTGATCGAAACCATACAGGCACTAACTTTGCTCGGAAGCTTTGATATTAACGATGCCATTCAAAACTCTCTAGGCGCAAGCATCGGATTCGGAGCGTACAAACTAGGGTATCGAACAAAAAACTTTTGGCTAAATATGGCTATTACCGGTATCACGTGTATTGTTATTCTAATCGGGGTATTAGCAATTTGCGGAATTGTGGAGAAAACGTTCACCAAAGCAGAGGGTCCCTTTATAGCTTTAAATGAACTGAAAAATAGTTCCGGGCATACAACAGCGGGAACAAAACCGTACAGCTTTAAAGTTAGCGGTCAAAACGTCGAACCTGGATATAATATATTTGGCGCCAAAGGCAAAGGAAGTGAAACCTACACTTATACGTCCAAGAAGGAGATTATTTTTTCATTTTATTATGGAATACCGGACTTAATGGATAGTGATGGAAGTATACGAGTTTTAGTCGATGGTCGTGAGGTATTATCCGGCTCTGGAACGGAGCAACTGAATTATCCGGAATTGTTTCCACAAATGTTTGAAATTCCACTTGAACGTGCAAGTAAGATTACGATAATCGTTAAGGGGAATGAAAAGCTTTGGGATGTAGGGTTTAGAGAAATGAAATATTTCTGGAAATGATCCAAACGTTTTGTTCAAGATAATGGTCTTTTTTCTTTTTCCCACCCCAAACATGTGGTGCTAGTATATTTTCATGGACACATCCTAGTTAGTTTCATAATTTTTGAGGAATAAGATTAAGAAGAGGTGTGTCCAATGAAAGGCCATAATAAAAACCAAAATAAATTTAATGAAGATTTCAAAAGGATGGTTGTGGAATTATATCAATCTGGCACTCCAGTCAAGCAATTAACCAGCGAATATGGCGTATCTGATGTCTCCATTTATAATTGGGTCAAAAAGTTTTCTCCCGTCAAATTTGAAGATGGAACCGTGGCAACGGCGGATGACTATACCAAGATTCAAAAGGAGCTTCGCCGGCTGCAGGAAGAAAATGAAATCTTAAAAAAGGCTATGGCCATATTCGCGAAAAGGTAAGCCAATCTGCAGTAGCTTCCGTGATTGATCAACATAAAGACCAACATCCCATCCAAACTATGTGCGAAGTCTTGGAATTGCCGCGAAGCTCCTACTACCTAACACTCCAAGAAACCGAATCCAAGCGTGAGCGGGAAAACAAGGAGCTGACAAAAAGGATCAAAGAGATCCACGAAGAAAGCAAAGGGCGTTATGGAGCCCCAAAAATTCACCAATATCTCTGTGCGGAAGGATATAGAGTAAGTCTGAAACGTGTACAGAGACTGATGAAAAAAGAGGGCATCCGTTCCATCGTCATTAAAAAATATCGGCCAACACCAAGCAAAGAAACAGTTATCGAACGCGAGAATATCCTGGCCAGGGACTTTTCTACGACCACCATCAATGAAAAATGGGTGGCCGATATTACGTATATCCATACATTAAAGGATGGCTGGTGCTACCTTGCTTCTGTGATGGACCTGCATTCAAAGAAAATCGTAGGCTATTCCTTTTCTTGTACAATGACAACAGACCTGGTGATTAAAGCATTGGATAACGCCTATGCCACGCAGCTACCACCAGAGGAGTTAATTCTGCACAGTGACTTGGGTTCCCAATATACGAGTGAGGCTTTCATGGAAGAGGCTGAGTCAAAAAAGATCAGACAATCATTCAGTCGAAAGGGCTGCCCGTACGATAACGCCTGTATTGAATCCTTCCATGCTATTTTGAAGAAGGAAGAAATACATCACGTAACTTATCTGGATTACGCCTCTGCAAAGATTCATCTCTTCCAATACATTGAAGGCTGGTATAATCGAAAGCGAATGCATGGCAGCCTTCAATATAAGACCCCACAACAGGTTGAAGATGAAATCCGGGTGGCGGCTTAGTCACTGCATCATGTCTGAGCACGGCGCTTTACATGGAGGGGGGCATGTTAGGCTCGTCCGCCTGCGAAAGGATTGTTTGACCCTTTCGCCCTTCGCAAGACACCCATGCCCATAGAGGCTCCATGTCAAGCGACATAGACCAACCCACTCTTATGAAATGGAGCTCTGTCCAATCCACCATCTATTTTGTGTCCAGAATATTGGCGTAGATCCAATTATACGATTTACAGTGCTATGAATATTAATTTATTTAATAGGGTTTTTCAACACTATAATCCGAATACCCAAAAGAAAAAGAAATTCAAAGAAGTTGAAGCTACTTTCATAAAATTGTTACCTGATCAATTCCCGAATTGGGGTCAAATAGGCTATGAATGGGTTTATGAAGAAATCTATGGTGCTGACTTTTCACCACTGACTAAAGCAATGGAGGAGGGTTATTTTTAACCCTCTTTCTACACTATTTTCCGATTACCCCATAAAAATATAACCAAATAAAAATCTTAAATAAAGTGTTTGAGCCTCAATTGATTTTCAAAAGTCATTGCATATGCATGTTAAAACCATGGATAATATTTCCCATACTTGGAACTGGAGATAAAAAGAGGACATATAACGTTGATTTATCGTGGTATTAATAAAACCATATTTGAAAAGTTCGATTAAAATATAATAAAAACCTGGTTATAGCTATTTTCAAGTACTTATTTTTTTATCAATTAATTCACTTACTATTGGCTATATTATTTAATATTTCTTAAGCCTTACGATAAACATTATTCTACTTGAACACCTTTAATTTGATACTATTTTCCGATTAACCAATTTCTTTAACCCCACCATTATACTTATAGATGATAATAATTTCTGATTTTTGGAAAGTGGATGATGACCTTCGTATATTTCCCATCTTCTGAATGAATGGAAAGGTCATGTCCTAATTTAAGAGCCATTTCTTTTGCAAGGTAGAGACCTAAACCGGTAGATTTGGTATGACTTCTCCCAATAGATCCTGTAAATCCTTTTTCAAATACGCGGCTGATATCCTCTGGCTTAATTCCAATGCCTGTATCTTGAATCTGTAGCCGCTTTTCTTTTAGATCTTCCTCAAATTGTACGGAGATTTCCCCGCCTTCACCTGTATATTTTAAAGAATTTGAAAAAACTTGATCCATAATAAAACCAAGCCATTTACTGTCGGTATGGACAACCTGTTCAATATTGTCCATATGAAAACGAATTTGCTTGTTAATAAAAGATTTGGCAAATTTCTTTACACTGTTTTTAGCGACTTGATCCAACACTACCTCGGAAATAAAATAATCTTTGGAAAAAGAATCAATGCGAGAATAATAAAGAGCCTGCTCCACGTAATTTTCGATTCTATCCAACTCATCTTCAAACTTGTCCACAAGGTATTCAACAGTTCTTCCATTACTGTTTTCCATAAGCAAGCGACCTGCCGCAATCGGAACCTTGACTTCATGAATCCAAGATGTAATAAAGTCTTGATGATCCATTTTTTCGTTATACAACTTTTGTAATTGATCGCCATGCACACTATTTACTTTTTTTAATAACTCAAGATATAACAGTTGTTCATCGTTTCGCGGTTTAGGCAGAGTTGCGAGAAATTCTGCATGATTACTTTCAACCAAATCATTTAATTCCCGATAAAATTCTCTATTGTAATAGTATTCGATGATTACGTATATAGCTACAATAAAAAAGATAACCACATTGGTATATACGATATTACTTACAGTGTTTCTGGAATCTGTGCTCACAATCGTCATCAAAGAAACAAAGAACATAATGATCACGTTTAATATAAAGAAATTCCGTTTATCTTTTAGATATTGAAAGAAACTCATTGGATAATATAACCTTGTCCTTTCTTAGTCATAATGAAGTGTTCTTTTCCAAGTTCAGCAAGCTTTTTACGCAGACGAGCAATATTAACCGTCAATGTATTTTCGTCTACGAAATTTTCATTCTTCCAAAGGCTGCGCATCATTTTCGTACGACTGACGATGGTTCCTTTATTTTTCATCAGGATTTTCAAAATAAGAAATTCTGTTTTCGTGAGTTCCGACTTTCGATCTCCATGTAAGGCCTCTCCGTTCTCAAGGTTTAATATAATTCCATCATGTTCGATTGTCTTAGACTGTGTTTCCATGTAGGAATACGTTCTGCGGAGGAGTGCATTAATTTTTGCAATCAATACATCCATATGGAAAGGTTTTTGAATATAATCATCTCCTCCCATGTTTATCGACATCACTATATCCATTGGTGTATCACGGGAAGAGAGAAAGATCATAGGAACCTTTGAAATTTCTCTGATTTTATTACACCAGTAAAATCCGTCAAACGATGGCAAATTGATATCCATGATGACTAGGTGAGGATCATGATTAAGAAATACCTGCATGATTTGGTCAAAGTCTTCGATCTTAACGGTTTCAAAACCCCACTTTTCTAATGTTTCCCCTACCATATCACGAATGGTCAAATCATCTTCCACAATCATGATTTTCATTCCTCTTCCCTCCAAACAATCATCCTTCTTTAACATCATATTAATTGAATATCGACCAACATACAAAGAAAATATCGTGTTTAAACATATTTTTTATCAATGTGACGAAAATGTAAGGTTACGAGATCAAGCTGTAAGTTTATATAAAGGGCACCTATTGTAAAATAAAAACGTAAAACAAAACAACTCTGAATGGAGGATTTAAATATGAAAACTATTGTCGAAGCAAAACAAATAAAAAAAGTCTATGGTGCAAAGGGAAATGTATTTTCAGCTTTGGAGGATATAGACTTAACCGTCATGGAAGGTGAATTCGTCGGTATTATGGGTCCCTCGGGTGCTGGTAAATCAACTTTACTAAATATATTGGCAACAATTGACGAGCCGACTGCTGGTGACATCGTGGTTGACGGAATCAATTTGACAAAGATGAATGAAGAGCGATTATCTGCCTTTCGCCGTGACAAACTTGGTTTCCTTTTCCAAGACTATAATTTATTAGATACTCTAACTGTGAAAGAAAATATTATCTTGCCGTTAGCCTTGGCAAAATTGAACGTTAAGGAATTGGAACGAAGAGCAGATGAAGTGGCAGATAAGTTTGGCATTCGCGACATTTTAAATAAGTACCCGTATCAAATTTCTGGGGGACAAAAGCAACGCACGGCAGCATCACGCGCGATTATTTCAAAGCCAAACCTAATATTGGCAGATGAACCAACAGGTGCGTTGGATTCGAAATCAGCAACAGACTTATTAGAAAGTTTAAAGGATCTTAATGAACAAGACAAGGCAACAATTTTAATGGTTACCCATGATGCTTATGCGGCAAGTTATTGTAATCGCGTCCTATTTATTAAAGACGGTAAAATCTTCACAGAACTTGTGAAAGGGAAAAGATCCCGCAAAGAATTTTTCAACAAGGTGTTGGATGTTCTATCCGCACTGGGGGGTGGAGCAAATGACGTTATTTAGTTTAGCAAGGAAAAATATTAAAGGTAACTTCAATAATTATTTTGTCTATTTTGTTACGCTCGTCTTCAGCATGGTTATTTATTATACGTTCACTTCCTTGCAATATAGCGAAAAAATTCAGGAAAGCATTGAATTGTCGGATACAATGAGTTTCATGTTTGGGGTATCATCAATTATCTTAATTTTATTCGTAGCAATCTTTATTTTGTACTCCAATTCATTCTTCACAAGAAAAAGGAAGAAAGAAGTCGGATTGTACGCCATACTTGGTTTACGCAAGAAAACCATTGCAAAAATGTTATTTTATGAAAATTTGATTATGGGAATCATTGCAATAGTTATTGGAATTATTCTTGGAACCTTACTTTCCAAATTATTTGCAATGATTTTAATAAAACTTATGGGTTCAATTGCCGAGGTGGACTTCGGTATTTCCATTCTAGCGATTACCCAAACAGTCATAGTCTTTATGGTCATTATTTTATTCACTTCCGTTCAAGGTTACCGTTTGATTTATCGTTTTACATTAATCGAATTATTCTATGATGAGAAAAAAGGTGAACAAATTCCAAAGGTTTCACTTATATCGGCTGTTATCGGAGTTATATTGCTTGTCGTTAGTTACTGGCTGATATTAAAACCATTTCCTGACGAATTTACTACGGAATATTTAATGAAAAATTATGGTATTGCTTTTGTTGCTCTCGTCATTGGCACCCATTTATTTTTTCGATCTGTAACGGTCTATTTATTAAGATTATCACAAAAAAATAAGTCGCGTTATTACAGAGGAACTAGAATAATTGAAACATCTCGCTTACTGTTTCGTATAAGAGGGAATGCACGTACCTTTACAGTCATTGCATTGTTGAGTTCTGCAACGATCTGTTTCTTAGGTGCAACTTACAGTGGGTATTACAGCAACGAAAAAAGAGCTGAGGAAGTTGTTCCGTTCAGCTATTCGCATTTGTCAAAAGGTCCAGAATTTGATTCGCAGGTGGAGAGAATAATAAAAGCAGATCATCGACATCCAATAAAAGCCCAACTAGACATACCCGTCATTCAGGTAAAAGGAATACTCTCATTTCAACTGGATTATGACATAAATCCTGTGCAATTAATCTCAGAAAGTACATTTAATAAAGCAGCGAATGCTTTAAATAAGGATGAAACAGTCTTACTATCAAGAAATCAAGCAGCAGTAATCCAGCCAAGGTTTACTGAATATACGAAGTCGGTTTTTAAAGGAGAAAATATAACGATTCAATTGCCTCAAGGAAGCAGCGAACTGCCATTTGTTCATATGGTTGAAAGTAATGTGCTACCTTTCGATTATCCCGATTTCTTTCTCGTAGTCAGTAACGAAATGTTTGCTGAGATAGCCAAAAAAGAGGCTCCATTAACTTATAAAGTATATGAAGTGGAAAATGAAGTAACGGCACAAGCCACATCAAAGAAAGTAAATAAACTGGTTGGAAACGATTTTCAAGTTTCTTCATCATTTTATACGGAGTATAAGCAAGGTAAAGAAGGAAACGCAATTACTCTTTTTATTTTTGGATTTTTGGGGCTTGTATTTTTAGCGGCAAGTGGAAGTATCATTTATTTCAAACAGTTAACAGAAGCGAATGAGGCGAAAGGACAGTATGAAATCCTTAGAAAAATCGGTGTCAATAAAAAGGATATACGTAAATCAATCAAAAGGCAGTCATTATTTGTGTTTGGATTGCCACTAACCGTAGGAATATTGCACAGTTGTGTGGCATTGTACTTTACTAGCAACTTTATTTCTAATCTCATTGGAATCAATCTTATCTTCCCTATTCTAATGGCTATAGTCTTCTTTGTTATCATCTATGCAGTCTATTACGTATTAACTGTTAATACGTACAATCGCATTGTAAACAAATAAGAGCGAAACATCTCTCGAATGTTCGGTTCGGGGGGTGTTTTGTCATGTATTCCTTTGTTAAAAAAATCCTCATTACTCTGGAATCTAGACCGATTATATTATTGAAGATCAAATTGAACATCCTTAAATCTTCTAACAACCAAAAATGATAACTCCTATACAAAATGTATCGCCAATAGAAACACAATTCAGTCTGTAATATCAGAAATGATGCCATATTCTTTCATTAATTTATTTTGATTCATCACCACATTTTGTGATTTAACCCAAAAAATAAGGAAAACACTCACGAATTCCTGGCAATAATGTTAGCGTCACTTAACATAACAGGAGGTTCTAAAGTGTTTTCCGTATCACTAGATTTGCCAGAATTTGAAGTTGTTAAACAAGTGTTTCTTGAAGATTGCAATTTGTTACATGTTGAGAAAAATACTACAGAAGATCGCTGTTCTTACTGCGGTTTTTTTTCTAGTCATGTCCATGACTGGCGGACAAGAAAGGTTCGTGACTTGTCCGTATTAGGTAAGCCCCTTTTCTTATTTGTCAGAGTGTATAGATACCGTTGTCACAACTGTAATGAGGTATTTTCACAAACATTTGAATCTATCAGTCCTAATAAGCATCAGACCAATCGGTACAGAGAATATCTGTACGAAATGTGCATTGGCTCTACTATCCAAGAAGTGAGTCGAAAGGAAAAAATACCTTATACAACCGTTGAAAGAATATTTTATTCCGTTGCTAAAGAAAAAGAGAAGGAGCATTTAGAAACTCTTGAAAGTGTTTTAGAAAACAATGAATTAATCCTTAGCCTTGATGAGATCGCTGTCCGAAAGGGTCACCGATATGAAACAGTTCTTATGGATACCCAATCCGGGAGTGTGCTTGGTATGGAACATCAACGGAGTTATAGTTCAACTCAGATCTTACTTGCCAAGAAGATTCTGTCTGATAAATGCGTTCATACCGTTGTTATGGATATGTCGGATCCCTTCCATAAAGCTGTTAAATCTATATTCCCAGAGGCCTGTATCGTCATTGATAAATATCATGTGGTGCAAAAGGTGACACATGCACTTGACCAAGTTAGAAAGAAAACTCCTGGACTAAAAAAGGGACGGTTTAAACTCTTGAAAGGTCCTGAAAAGTTAACGGCTAATGAAAAACAACAATTAAACGAGATGCTCAAAGAGCATTCAGAATTGTCATATGCCTATTTTCTAAAAGAACTCTTTAGAGAAATATACCAAGTGAATGACTATGATACAGCTGATTCACTCTTAGAAGAATGGATTCAACTCGCATGGAGCAGCCCATTTCCTTCATTTCATCAAGTTGCCAAGACGATAGAAAATTGGAAGGCACAAATTTTACAATATTTTCTTACACCTTTTACGAATGGCCGGATTGAAGGTACAAACCATAAGATTAAGAACATCAAAAGACGTGCTTTTGGCTTCAGAAACCTTGAAAGATTTCGACTACGTGTATTTTTGGAATGTACAGGTAAAACTTATAAAAATCAGGTTGCTTAACCATGCCCTTCATCAGCTTTCCGCATTGTAGTGGCTAGAATGGAAGCCGTCAAGGAAAGCGCTTGACCACTTCCATTCTACCCACTTAGTGGTCTGCAAGCTGACAAAGGAGCTACTCTAGATTGAGTATCAATCTCGCTAACTTATTGCCGGAATTGTGTGAACATCACAGAATATGGTAATGAGACCATTATTTTAATTTTTTATATCATACTATAAGAGTTGATACTTCCTAAAAACCCTTTAAAATCAATGATATTGCTCTATACCTGGCACCGTGAAAGTAGAGCTATAATAAAAAATAAGCTTCCCGCTGAGCAATGTGCGGGAAGCTTGTTTTTTGTTATTGAAGCATGAATCTCTCAAGCTGAAGCGGCTCAATATACTCACCTTGCTTGTAGGCGCGCATATTTCCGCCGGAAATTTCATCAATTAATACAATTTGCCCATCCTTCAAACGGCCAAATTCAAACTTAATGTCATACAGTTCTATTTCTTTCTTCGCCAGCTCGTCCTTCACGACCCCGGCAATCGTTTGTGTTAATTCCTTTAATTCCTTGTATTCATTCTTAGAAAGAATACCCAGCATATCAAGCGCATCCTCAGAAATAGGCGGATCCTGGCGCTCGTCATCCTTCAGTGTAACCTCCACGAAAGCATCAAGCGGCTGCCCTTCTTCCGCATACTTGCCATAACGGCGCAGGAAACTGCCTACAGCACGGTAACGACAAATAACCTCTACCCCTTCACCAAATACCTCTGCCGGCTTCACCGTCATAGTTGCTTCTTCGATGTCTGCATCCACGTAATGAGTCGGAATATTAGCTTCCTTCAGCTTCTCAAAGAAAAATTTCGTTAATTTAAGACCGGCGCGGCCCGCTCCTTCAATCGTTAATCCAACCGTATTAGCTCCCGGGTCAAAGACGCCGTCTTCCCCTGTCACATCATCTTTGAATTTCAATAAATAATTTCCATCTTCTAGCTCATATACATTTTTTGTTTTGCCCGTGTAAATAAGTTTCATCTGAATCAGTCCTTCAATCATTTTTTCAACTATTTTATTATGCATGATTTTTTTCGAAAAATTAATAAAAATATTATTTTTTTGTTCTCTCCATAAAAATAACAACTTGCTTTGCTTAGCAAGTTGTCTTTACTGAATTACTGTATAGGCCTTCAGCAGCTCTTTTCTCTTTGCTTCATCTATATTCTTCAGGCTTTTCACCAATTTGGTCAAAGCATGGTGGAAACCTTGCGGACTGCCATCACATATAGTTAATGCCGGCCACCCCTGTGTTTCGGCCCCTTCATTCAAGAAATGAAGCAAATGCTTGTAATCTGTGTGACAAAGAAATTGCCCGCTCTCATCACAGGCCTCACCAAGATAATGGCATTTAATGGCCCTCAATAATTCAAACTGGTCGTAATATTGTTTAAACTCCTGTTCATCAAACGCCAGCCTTGTCTCGATAAATACTTTCTTCACGTACGGATAAGTGAAGAGCATTTCGGGAGAGGCGACATCCGTCTTCTCTTCAGATACCAGCTTAAACAGAATATCAAGCTGCGGATGCGAGGAAGCATAGGATAAGAAGGAAATATCCTGCCGGTGAGGATCCTGCACTCTTGGCTTTGTAAATAGTTTATTTAACAGGACATAATTTCCCTTCATGACTGCCCCAACACCTATACTGTAAAAAACAATGTGAAGAGGCAGGTCTTGAATAAACAGCAGGTAGTCATCCCCGATATGATGCTTAGAGCCCGTCAGCCGCTCAGCCGTTTGCAAAAGCAGTCTCTCCTGATCAGTTGTTTTAACATAATAGGCTAGCAGGGCGGACGACAGAGCAAGCGACCAGGTTTTCTCGGCTGTGACTTGTACTTCCGTTCGTATGGATTCGACCGGCGCTCTTTGTGCATAGTACCGATTGCTCAGATGAGCTACAACACTCCTCGTCTGCTCAGTTACAATTTCCCTCAGTTCAATATCCCGTTCATTTTGAATGTACCGCTGCAGCCGTTTCATCTTTACCTGCGTATTCTCCATACTCTCCCGCTTGATCTTGGCCGCATGAATGACATTCTCATACAGCTCAGTAAAAAAATGATCCGCTCCCTTAGAGTCAATGATTTTGCTGGCATCCCGGTAGCTGATCAGCTCCTCCGCATAAGGAGTAAGCGGCTCGGCAAAAGCATGCCAGTACCAGGAATAGCGCCGCCCTTTAACGGACTTAATCAGCTCACGAAGAGCGGTATCCCATTCAGCAGACCACCCCGATACAATCATGCCATACTCATCAAACACACGACGCAGCAGCTGGGCAAGCGGCACCGTAAAGTTATCCAGCTCATCCGTTACATTTTTAAAGCGGGTATCCCGGTAATCTCCGTTCACCTTGAGCACCGTGCATTCCGCATGAGCAAGCGGCTTCATTCCTTCAATGTCTGTATCATGATACAGCGTCTGATACTGTACATTATGCTCGTCAAGCGAATGTTCCAAGAGACGGTCAAAGTTTGTCGTCACAATCACCTTAACATAGCCCCGCTGGACAAGCTTGGCGATCGCATGATGAGCATCCGTAGGGATTTTCTGCTTCTGTTCTGCTTCTTCAATGGTCGGTTCGAAAAACTCTTTTAATAATCCTTGACGTTCAGACGGAGTTTTCGCAAGCAAGGCAATCACCTCATTATACAGGGGAGGCTTGCCATATTTCTTCTCATACCAGCTGATCGGGTCACTTTCACTTTCCCCGTTCATCTGCATAATCCGCCGACAGAACTCCCTCAAAATGCCTCTGCCGGTAGGGATGCCTGCCGAATACGAAATACCCGATCCTAAAAGCAGCGCATACACACCTTTATTCGCTTCCATGGAAAATGCTAATGAGGTCAGCTGTTCATTCATCCTGTACCACCTTTCCAGACAAGCATCATTGTTCACTCTTTAAGCATATCAAATATCATATACCTTTTCCCCTGGCTATTCGGTTTCAATCTGCTTCTATATGTATATATATGGAACATGCTCTTCTCCCATACAGCTGGTTTTATTTTTCCATCTTCCTCCACCCTCTATGCTAAAATAAAAGCAAGATTAATAAAGGAGCTGTCTATTTATGAAGCAAACGTTAATTGACAGATTTACTTCCTATGTAAAAGTGAACACCCAATCGAATGAAAACAGCGATACAACCCCTTCAACTCCGGGACAATGGACATTACTGCGCATGCTGGAGGAAGAGTTAAACCGCATCGGCATGCAGGAGGTTACAGTTGATGAAAATGGTTATTTAATGGCGACCTTGCCGTCCAATACGGACAAGGAGGTGCCCGTTATCGGCTTCCTGGCACACGTAGATACGGCGACGGATTTCACCGGAGAAAACGTCAAACCACAGGTTGTTGAAAGCTATGACGGAAAAGATATTGTGTTGAATCAATCGCTATCAATTGCCCTGTCTCCAAATGATTTCCCTGAACTTGCGGGCTACAAGGGCCATACGCTTGTCACAACAGACGGGACGACCCTGCTTGGCGCTGATAATAAGGCAGGCATTACAGAAATCATGACCGCGATGGAATATTTAATTCAGCACCCTGAAATCAAGCACGGCACCATTCGAATCGCCTTCACCCCCGACGAAGAAATCGGCAGAGGTCCCCACAAATTCGATGTACAGGCTTTTCATGCTGCTTATGCCTATACGATTGATGGCGGTCCTCTCGGCGAACTGCAATACGAAAGCTTTAATGCAGCGGCAGCGAAGGTTACGTGCTACGGAAAAAACGTGCACCCTGGTTCAGCGAAAAACAAAATGATCCATTCTTCGAAAATCGCCATGGAGCTGCATGAAAAGCTCCCTGCTGAAGAAGCACCTGAATTCACAGAAGGATATGAAGGGTTCTATCATCTAATTTCTATGAGCGGGGACGTAGAAAAAACTGAATTGAACTACATTATAAGAGATCACGATAAGGAAAAGTTTGCCGGCCGCAAGCAGCTGCTGACTACTATTGTGAAAGAGCTTCAAGAGAAATATGGAGAAGAGCGGGTCCAGCTGGAGATGAATGATCAATACTACAATATGAGAGAGAAGATCGAGCCAGTGCGAGAGGTCGTAGATATTGCCTACGAGGCGATGAAGAAGCTTCATATTGAACCGATCGTCGAGCCGATCCGCGGCGGCACAGACGGCTCTCAGCTGTCCTACATGGGCTTGCCGACACCAAATATCTTCACAGGCGGCGAGAACTTTCACGGACGATTTGAATACATCTCTGTCGATGTGATGGAGCAGGCTGTAAAGGTCATCGTCGAAATCGCGAAGCTGTTTGAAGAAAAAGCTTCCTAAGCGGTCCTTAACTTTAGAATCCGGATCTATCACCGGTTTCTCCCTCTTCCATATTATTGTATAATGGGACAAACAATGTAAATGGGGTGCTGTTAATGACAGAATTCATTACGGTTGTCATGATCTTTTCAATCCCGCTCGTTGCGATTGTCACGTCTCACCTCCGCAAACAAATGCGGATCAAGCACGAGATCATCAAGGATGAAATCGAGCTCGAAAAGCTCAAGCAAAAAAATTATGTCCTCGAAACAGAGAAGCTTCGCCTCGAAATGAAGCAAATGGAGTTAAACATGCTGGAGCAACAGCCTAGGCACATGGAGCAAGACCTCGCTTAAAAAGCAGGCTTGCTCTTTTTTTAAAACAAAATTCTGCTTTATCTCTTAAAGGGAAATGAGGAATCACTAAGGCTAGACAACCTGAAGTTTTCATTTAGCTCCCCGCTAAATCTATAGACTTTTTTATGACTCTAACATATTATGACATCTCTATACTTATTAGTGCGCCTTCCCTCCACTACACGTCTAATTTTCCAGTGAACTTTAAGGCTTTCAATGCGAGTAAGAGATGAAAATTCTCCTCGGCATCACGCAGGCTGCATTGTAAGATGGAGGTGATTTTACTTATCCGGTAACGAAGTCCGCTAATGGATAAGCCTATGTCTTCGGAAGTCTGTTCATGGTTTCCGCCATTCAGCAGAAAAACATATAACGTCTTCAAAAGCTCTATTTTTTTCTCATCCCCTTCGCCATAGAGAGGTCCTAGTGTAGACTTGGCCAGTTTCTCTAACTCTTTTTCATGGTAATCATTGGCTAGCAAGCCGACAATACCGAGTGATTCAAAAGTAACGACCGGCAGGTTCCTAGAGGCGATTCGTGAAGCGGTCAGCGCTTCCTTATACGCTTCTGCTGATTGAATAATATTATCGCTTTTCAGACTGATTCCTACTTGAAAATCAACTTGGCCGTCAATAGATTCAAGTTTGTTCAGAAGGGCCCAACATAGATCTGTGACCGCCTGTTCCCCTTGTTCAGGCTCTGTGATTAACACAATAATACTAGAACAACGCTGGCCAATTAATGTGTCAACCTTTTCATTTCTAAAGTAAGTGGATGTCTCTTTCAACACAATGTCGTGAAAAGCAAGCTCTCTTTCTGTATTATGTTCCGGCAATTTATACTGTACGACACATATATAGTAAGGCTTCGATAAATCAAGAGAAATAAAGCCTGCGCGCTTTAATATATCTTTCTTCTCATCATATTTCTTATTTAGAATTTCCTCTAAAAAGCGCCCCTTCATTCGTTCGGCCTCTTCGAATTTAGTTTTTTCATTCAAGAGTACCAGCGAACAAACAGATGATAGTTTTTCAATGAACATAGAAACAATTTGAGAATTTATCAGCTTCCTTTCCTCAAAGAAGAAAGAACAATAGGCAACGATCTCCCCTTGCAAAGACACAGGCTTAACCAGGCGTGTCCCCGCTTTTGTCTCGATTGCTTTTGTTTTATAAATAGACTGTTTACTCCAATCCGTATCTTGCATTTCCTGCTTGAGGCGCTCCTGCGAGAGGCCTTCGTATGCGAGTGGTTCATGGTAGGAGTTTTCAATTAATACTGGTATACCTGTCTGCTCGTACATAACGCGAACAATGGAATCAAGGTGATTCCCTTTCACAATTTCCTCAGTCAGCATTTCATGGACAGCTGTTACTTTTGCAAGGTTATTCTTCTCTTCTATTAGATGCTGATGAGTATGCTCAAGCTCCTGTAATATAGGAAGTTCCTCAAAGTAGCTAAGCTGTTCATCTGCAGCATCTCCCCACTCTGATACTAACCGGCCCACCCACTGACATTCCTCTGCTCCTGCTCCTGCACATGCTGTTTCCTTAAAGATAACTGTCTCTCCGATCAGCTTTGAAATATAGCCGCTTGCATAACCAGTCAGCGTATAACAAATAGGGTGATCCGATAAGCCAAAGTTCTTTACATGCTCAACTGCTTCATAAGAGTATTTCCATGTGCCCTCCATATAAAAGTGTGTTACTTTGGAGCCTTCTTCCGTAATATCCAAGCTCCTTAATGACGCCTGAACGTGCCCCTTTAGAGAATGAACTACCGGTCCATAGCTAACCTTCTCCTTTAAGGAGCTAGACGGCTCCGGGGGTGCCTGCTCTGCATCCTGCCTTCCAAGATTCCAGCCGTAGCGAAAAAGAAAAGCTCTCATTCGTTCGATTCCTATGTTCTTAATCAAGTCTTTTCTTAGCGTACCAAAAGCCTCTGCTGGAATAAGAAGCGACCGAACCTCATCTGTGTATACCAATCCTTCCCGGCAAGTCAAATTTAGTGTTTGTACGAGAGACTGTGTTGTCTCCATCATTCTCCCACCTTTGTACTTTCTTTTTCAGCGGACTGCCACAAAACTCTACTATTTATCTTATATTTACAGAAAGCGCTTTCTATATTTTACATAATAATTGAAAATTCCAACTTTTTCACCCTGCAACCACTCTAACTGACATTTAAGGAATAACAGCCAGTCAGCCGCTCGGCATGTCACCTAGCGGCTATGGGTAAATCTATAAAATAGAGAGAACAGTTTTAAAGAGACCCTTATGGAAACTGGTATAAGGAACGCTCTAAAGAGCAATATAGAAACCAGCAGAGATAATTCTCATTATTTTAGTTGCATTATAAGAAGCTAAAGTAACATGACATAGTCTTTATTGAACAAAGGTGATCGTGACATCTTCCTCTGGGAAGGTTTTACAAGCTAGGACGATTCCGTCTCTTCGCTCCAGATCATCCAAAGCTGTTTTTGAACAGAGCCCTAGTTGAAATTTTCCACTTTCTACTTTTACTTTACACATGCCGCAGCCACCCCTTGTGCAGGCATATGAAATATTCACCTTCTGACTTAACGCCGCTTGTAGCAATGAATGACCAGGAAGTGACTGAACAGTAACTTTTTCAGCAGCAGACAATTTCATTTTTTCTCCCACCTTTTGAGGAAATTGACAAGGCAAACAGATAATCGGCCGGTTTCCCGCAAATTTATGCACCTTGTTGCTGTACTTATTTCAGCGCAATACAAATATTTTTGGCCTCGCTGAAGAACTCAAGGCTGTGATGGCCTCCTTCGCGGCCAATTCCACTTTTCTTAAAGCCTCCAAAAGGAGCTCGCAAATCACGGACGAACCAGCAGTTAACCCAGATAGTTCCCGCCCGGACATCATGTGAGACTCGATGGGCACGCTGTAAGTTATCTGTCCAAATAACACCGTTTAACCCATATTCGGTGCTGTTAGCAATCTCTAAGGCTTCTTCCTCCATATCGAATGGGATCAGCGTGACTACGGGCCCAAAGATTTCTTCTTGGCAAATACGCGCTTGAGGGTTTTCTTGGATGAAGATCGTGGGCTCCAAATAATATCCTTTGTTTAAATATTCAGGCAAATCAGGGCGTTTTCCGCCATAAACAAGTTCAGAGTCTTCCTCCTCAGCAATACCGAGATAGCTTGTTACCTTTTGATAATGCTCTTCACTTACAACAGGTCCCATGTTCGTTTGCGTATCTTGCGGATCTCCGACTTTTAATTCCGAAGCCGCCTTCTTAAAGCGCTCTACAAACTCCGAGAATATAGAACGTTGAACGAGAATTCGAGAGCCCGCCAGGCAGACTTGTCCTGAATTCATAAAAGCAGCTTGGATAGAAGTAGGTACAGCTTTATCAAGATTTGCATCTTCAAATATGATATTCGCGGCTTTGCCTCCAAGCTCGAATGATACTTTCTTCAATGAATCAGCACCATTTTTCATGATTGCCTTGCCTGTCGATGTTTCACCTGTAAACGAAATTAAATCTACTTCCGGATGTGTCGTCATGAACTCTCCTGCTGAGTTTGGCCCAAATCCTTGCACAACATTTACTACTCCGTCTGGAATACCGGCTTCTTTCGCTATTTCACCGAGAAGCGAAACAGTCAGTGGTGTGACCTCTGCAGGCTTGATCACAGCTGTGTTTCCTGTAGCAAGGCAAGGGCCCAGCTTCCATGTTGTTAGCATAAACGGCAGGTTCCAGGGTGTAATAAGAGCGGCTACACCAACAGGTTCATAACGCGTATAATTTAAATATTCTTCTCCCATCGGATACACTTCCCCGCCTTGCTGCTCCATGAAATCCGCAAAGAATTTTAAATTATGGGCAGCTCGCGGAATTTCTTTTTCTAGAGCCACCGGGTAAGGCTTTCCGACGTCCAGTGCTTCTAAACGTGCAAGTTCCTCTTTGCGTTCAATAATAATTTCTGCCATGCGGCGGATTTTACTTGACCGTTCTGCTGGAGACATTGTACGCCATGGTCCCTCTTCAAATGCGCGACGGGCCGCCCGGCAAGCCCGGTCCACGTCTTCCTTTGTGGCTTCGTGTACCTGGGCAATGACTTCTTGTGTGGCTGGGTTTTTCACTTCAAAAGTTGATCCATTGCTGGATTCTACATACTCCCCATCAATATAAAGCTTTACCTCTCTTACCTTAACTTTTGTATTCGTCATGACCTTACCCCCTTTGCTTCTTGTTCATTTCTTCTTTTTACAGACTCACCGGCAATTCCCCAATGCTCTGGCGGCATCTCATTAATCATTACTCGAACGTTTTGTACGGGGCTTTCAAGAATGTCTGCTACCTTATCTGTCACCTCACGAATAAGCCGCTCCTTTTTTTCAGGTGTTCTTCCTTCGATAATATTTATTTGGATGAAAGGCACAGCATATCACTCCTCTTCTATTCTTTAAACGAGATGTCTAATGATCCGATACCATCAAACTGTACAGAAAAATGATCGCCTGCATGTATTTCAACCGCACCGGCAAGCGCGCCAGAAAGAACCACATCTCCCGGTTTAATCGATTGGCCGCTCCTAGAAAGCTCATTCGCCATCCATGCTATGGCTCTTGCCGGATGTCCCATAACCGCAGCCCCGGTACTTGTTGATTCAATTTGACTGTTTTTCTTGAACACCATCCCCATGAGGCGCAAATCAATATCTTCCAGGCGATAAAGCTTTTCGCTCATGATATAGCGGGAAGAAGAGGAGTTATCTGCTACCACGTCTGCCAAGGTAAAATTAAAATTACGGTAGCGACTATCAATAACCTCCATAGCTGGCGCAATATAAGCGGTAGCATCAAGAATATCCGCTGTATTGATAGACGGTCCGCTGACCTCTTTATTAAAAATGAAAGCAATTTCTGGCTCGATCTTAGCGTGAATAAAAGGAGCAATAGACACTTCTTGTCCTTCCATCAACTGCATATCCTCAAGCAAAACACCATATGTAGGCTCATGTACACCCATCATCTCTTGCTTAGCTTTACTCGTGAGCCCAAGCTTGTATCCTGATCTTCTTGTCTGGTGTTTTTCCACCTTTAACTCAACTAATCTCTTCTGAATCTCATAGGCAAGCCCTAAGTCAAGCTCTGGATAAAGCTCAGTGAATTTGTCGACTTCCTTACCTTCTGCCTCTGCCTGAAACAGCTCGTAGGCAATATAATCAACCAGCTCAGTTATCACCATTTCAGTTCGCCCCTTCTCTCTATACTAGCGCTTTGTTTCTCTTAGAAATGTCCGCAGCCACCTCATAAATCAAATCTTCCTGCCCGCCGACTGCCTGCATTTTTCCAAGTTCAATTAAAATACTGCGCTCATCCACACCAAATTTCTTCGCTGCATCATGAGTATGAAGTAAAAAGCTTGAATACACGCCCGAATATCCCATAATCAGACTAGAACCCGTAATCTCTTGAGGACGAGGCATAATCTTCGCCACTACATCATTCGCAACATCCATTACTTTATATAAATCGATACCTGTTTGATAGCCGAGGCGCTCAAACACTGCAGCCATTACTTCTGTTTGCGTATTCCCGCTTCCAGCTCCTAAGCAGCGGAGGCTTCCATCAACGTAAGCGGCTCCAGCCTCTACCGCAGCGATTGTATTGGCCATAGCAAGCGACAAGTTGTTGTGTCCATGAAAACCTACCTTACATGAAAGATGATCTTTTAGTGCGGACACTCGCTCTTTCACTTCATGGGGCATTAAAGCACCAGCTGAATCGGTTACATAGACAACTTCTGCTCCATAGCTTTCAAATAACTTCGCCTGCTCGATTAGCTTGTCAACCGGTGCCATATGAGCCATCATTAAGAAACCAATTGTTTTTAAACCTAGATTTCTTCCAAGCTCTATTTGCTGGCGGGCCACATCGGCTTCCGTTACATGAGTCGCTACGCGAACCATTTTCGCCCCTGCCTTTACAGCATCCTCCAAGTCTTCTTTCACGCCAATACCTGGAAGCAACAACACGGATACTTCCGCCTGCTCACATTCGTCCACTGCTGCCTCAATCAACTTCATCTCATCCACTGCCGATAACCCGTATTGTAGAGATGACCCGCCAAGGCCGTCTCCGTGTGATACCTCAAAGTAACGAACGCCTGCTTGGTCTAGGCCTCTTGCTACCTGTCTGACCTGCTCTTCAGTAAAGGAATGTTTTACCGCATGACTGCCGTCGCGCAGTGTTACATCTAAAATGTTAAAGCTTCGTTTCCCCATTTTATCCCTCCTTATCTGGATGCTATCGCTGTTAATTGCCTCGTCATCTCATTCCCTACTTTTGCTGCTGCGGCCGTCATAATATCTAGATTGCCAGAGTAAGGCGGGAAGAAATCCCCTGCTCCTTCTACCTCAATAAAAACAGACACCTTTGTCCCATCAAACTGCGGAGCGCTGCGCAGCCGATAGCCTGGCACATAATTTTGTACTTCCTTCACCATATCTTCTATAGAAGCAAGAATTTCCGCTTCCTTTCCTTCCTCTGCTACAAGTACATGAACGGTGTCACGCATAATAATTGGAGGGTCCGCAGGATTTAAGATAATGATCGCTTTTCCTTTTTCAGCTCCCCCAACCTCTTCAATTGCTCTCGCCGTTGTCCGGGTAAATTCATCAATATTGGCTCTCGTACCCGGTCCTGCACTTTTACTGGAGACAGTTGCTACAATTTCTGCATACTTCACCGGCGCCGCGCGGTGAATAGCATGAACGATCGGGATAGTTGCCTGCCCCCCGCACGTAACCATATTGACGTTTGGCTCGGATAAATGCTGATCTAAATTAACCGGTGGCACAACAAATGGGCCGATCGCTGCTGGCGTTAAATCAATCACCTTTTTGCCAATTGCCGTCAACTGATCATGATGGTATTTGTGAGCACCTGCTGTCGTAGCATCAAACACAATATCCACAAGCTCTGGCTGCTTCATCAACCCTTCAATGCCATCTGTGATAACATGGTATCCGCGCTCTTTAGCCCGCTTTAGCCCTTCTGAAGAAGGATCGATGCCGACCATTACATTCATTTCTAACTGATCACTCCGCTCAAGCTTATACATTAAATCTGTTCCAATATTCCCTGAACCTATAATACCCGCCTTGTACTTCGTCATTTTGCCGCCTCCTATTCACCAAATGCTGCTGACACTGAGCCAATGTGAGCAAATTCTGCAGTAAATGTTTCACCAGCGGCAACAGGGACCGCCTTAGATAAAGCTCCGGAAAGTATGACTTCACCTGCATAAAGAGAAATGCCGTACCTGCTAAGCGCATTCGCAAGCCATGCTACTGCTCGCACCGGATTTCCCATTACCGCTGCCCCAGCTGCCGAATCAAAACAGACCCCATTCTTATAGACATTCATTCCTATACAGGATAGATCAAGGTTATCGAGCTTTGTTGGCTTTCCTCCAATGATTGCTCGCGCGGAGGAACCATTATCAGCTACCGTATCTTCAAAGCGGATATTCCAGTCTTTAATACGGCTGTCTATGACTTCAATAGCCGGGACTACGTAATCTGTTGCTTCAATGACCTCGAATGCCGTAACATTGGGTCCTTTGAGGTCTTTCTTTAACACAAAAGCGATTTCAAACTCTAACTTGGGCTGAAGAAATTCTTTGAGAGAAATCGTCTCGCCGTCCAAATGCATCATGCTATCTAGCAGATGTCCGTAGTCAGGTTCCTCTACATTGAACATAGCTTGCATGACTTTACTCGTTAAGCCGATTTTTTTGCCTACAATAACGGCCCCATTTCTCACCTTTTGTTGAATTTGTTCCAGCTGAATATGGTAGGCTTCATCAACAGTTATCTTCTTATAACTGTCTGTTAAAGGGGCAATCGGCTGCTTTGTTCTTTCTGCTTCTAGTAAACTAAGTGCTGATTCCTTAACATTCATTTCATATTCCCCCTACGTAAGTGCCTTAGAGAATGATTCCACCAGCTCACGACGATGATAGAAAATTCCTGTGCCAATCTTATCTTCAGTCCAAGTGATTGTAGGAAAATCAGAATAAGATACATACCCGCTCGCAAATGCCTCATTTCGATTACCAGATGGGTCAAAAAAGTAAACCGTTTGACCGCGTGTCACTCCATGGCGTGTTGGTGTCACTTCCACAGGCACCTCGTTTTTCGTTAAAATATCTGCTGCCTTCAGTACCTCATACCAGTTATCCACGTAAAACCCAGCATGATGGAACTTCGCATCCGGCCCCTTAACAAATGCCACATCGTGCGCTTTATTCGTTGCTGATAAAAAGCTGCCAATCATAACCTCTCCATCTACGGTGACGATCTTCTCTGTTTGATGAAAATCGAGAACTTCTGTAAAGAAGCGTGTAACCGCCTCAATATCATCTCCAGTCAGCAAGGTGTGATCAAGACGATGCGGTGCTATGCCTCTTAACCCATCTGGCCATGGATGCGGATTAATAATTCCTGTGCCTGTGCCGACTTGTTCAATCTCCGTATACAACTCCATTTGATGGCCGGTCGGAATTTCAAACCTTACAGCCTGTCCCTCAGCTAATCTCGTTCCGTATGGAATACGTGTAAGCTTGCAGCCAAATTGTTCGATTCTATGCTCTAGTTTCTCTAATTCGTAAATATCTCTCACTTTAAAGCCCATATGATCCATGCCAGCAGAATCAGATTTTTGCAGAATAATACTATGATGATCGTATTCGTCCCAAGCTTTTAAATATACCCGGTCTCCATCACGGCCTGTTTCTTCCAGTCCGATAATGTCTGTATAATAATTAACAGATTCTTCAAGATCCATTACCCGCAATTCCAAACGCCCGATACGCATAATTCCGCTCATTGTCCATCCCCCTCATATTAGCTAGATTGCTTTATCTGCTAAAAGGCTAAGTGCCGCTTCACAACAAGCCTGGTCCTCCTCTACTGATCCGCCGCTTACACCAATCCCGCCAGCAACCTGGCCATCACAGCGAACAGGATAACCGCCTCCGAAAACAGTCAGCCGTTTCGTATGCACAATGCCTGTTTTTAAGGAAGGCTGATCTTTGATCAAGTCATACCATTCATGGGTGGGAAGACCAAATGCAGCAGCCGTGTAAGCTTTGTCCTGAGCAATATTAATACTTAACAAAGGCGCATGATCCATACGAGAAAAAGCCACTAGGTTTCCTCCCGCATCTACAATTGCAGCATTTATGGCTATACCAAGCTCCCTTGCTTTTTCTTTCGCAGCTCTTACCATCTGTTCGGCAAGCTCACTTGAAATTGTTTTTTGTTCAATGAATGTCGTCATGTTTGTCACTCTCCTGTTTAACCAGTCGAAAGCGCTTTCTCACTTGCATAATAATACCGGCTGGACAATCCTTTAGATAGACAACGCTTCCATTCAACCGTTACGTACCTATACCGCGAAACCTCTCTTTTATTAAGGCTTGGCAAATAGATAAGGCCCGGCTCTTCCGTTACAATTACTTCTGCCTGCTTATAATCAAACCGGCTTTTTATCCTTACTTCATACACACCCGGTGCCGGCAGCAAATAGTAGGGCTCAACCTGGACAGCAGCCGTGTGCTTTTTCAATAGCATTTGCCCTTTTATAGAGTAGTACTCTCCTAGATACGTAGGGATCTTATCCATTTCCCCCGCACGGATTGTTTTTCTGATCAGCGTTGAGCTGATCTTTTCATTATCTGCTGCTATTTTTTCTATTTGTGTCACTTCAAGGAGGCCACCTGAATCTTCTTTCATCCGCTTCATATTCCCTGCGCCACGACAGCCGTAAGTAAAATCAAATCCAGCAACAGCATGTATAGCACCGAGCCCTAACAAATATTTCTGTACAAACTGTTCTGGGGAAAGAGCAGAAAAGCTCGAATTAAACTCCACAATATACGCTATATCTACGCCTAGTTCTTTGAAAATTCTCTGTTTCTCTTTGACCGGCATCAAGTAGTCGACCTGTTGCGAGCCATTGGTCAGCACCTCCTTCGGATGGGGGAAAAAGCTCATCACTGCCAGCGATACGCCCTTTTCCCTAGCTACATTCCTTGCTGCTTGAATGACCTGCTGATGCCCCTTGTGAACGCCGTCGAAAAAACCAAGGGCGATGACACACAGCCCTGCCTGCTGCTGATAACGCTGAAGGTTTTCTGGATTTAAGTAGACTGTTTTCAAGTAGGCCGCCTCCTTTAGTTAAATAGCGCTTACTTCTTCTTCCTCGAGAGACCGGTATCTTCCGCTGTAGAAAATGAGCGGATTAGCTTCTGTTAAATGAATATTTGTCACTCTGCCAATAAACAGCGTATGGTCACCCTCTACATGTTCACTTGATACTTCACACGTAATTTGTGCTGCCGCACCTTCTATTACTGGATAATCACCAAGCCTGGAGAATGGTACTTCCTTTCCCTCTTCTATTTGTCCAGCAAAAATCATTGACAATTCTTTTTGATCAGCGGCTAAAATATTCACAGCAAACTTTTGACTCTTTTTAATTCGCTCTAGCATTTGAGCTTTCTCTCCAATTGATATCACTACAAGCTTTGGATCAAGTGACACAGACATAAAAGCATTTGCTGTCATTCCGTACACTTCTTCCTCCACCTCGGTTGTAATGACCGTTACACCGGTAGCGAATTTACCCATCGCTTGACGAAATTGATAATCCTCCATCATGTCTCCTCCTCTTGAATAGATAGATTCAATTACTTTACTTCCACCTTTTCTGATGTCTCTTCCTGCCAAGCCGGATTTGTCCATCCGTGCAAGTCATAATCAGCCAGAGCGGTGTTAACAAACGATTTCAAGTTGTCTGATGCACCTACCGCATCTGCATGCTTCAGCGCCTCTAACCGAATGTTTTCGTGATTGCCTGCATAGTTTACTTCATACAATTCATGACGTCCGCCAAACTCTGTTCCAATAGCATCCCAAATCATTTTCATCAGTTTCACACGGTCTTCTGCGTTGATTCCGGACCCTCGGTAATATTTGTCTAAATATGGACGAAGATCATCATTTAGAAAATCATTCGCACTTGATGGCAGCTGGATTAACCCTCCTGCAACGACCTGTTCGAAAATGTTCTTTACACGTACCCAGGTCATCGGTGCCAGCACTCGATAAGAATTAGCGTAGAATCCATTTGGAATGGCTACACCATTTTGGCCAAACTCCGGCTCAGTAGCCATCGCGGTCGATAGTCCCCAGAACATGTTACGAAGAGCAAGCACCTCACCGATATTAGCCTGAACTCCTCTAAATTGCTTTGTACCGGCCGCCTCAGTCGCTTTTAGTAACAGGCCCGCCATAAAATCAAGCTTAACAGCAAAGCGAGTACAGCCGTGGAACGTAAAGCGGTTTACAAATCCTGTTTCCATAAGAAAACCATTTGTAATATCAGTATTTTTATAAGCAAGTACGTCTTCCCATGGAATAAATACATTATCAAGCACAATAACAGCGTCATTTTCATCAAAGCGGCTAGAAAGCGGATAATCGTAAGGGGAACCGGTTACAGACGCTTGTAACTCGTAAGACTGCCGGCTGATCATTTTTACACCAGGTGCATTCATCGGTACAAAGAAAATTAGGGCGTGGCTTTGGTCACCATCTCCTAAATCAGTCGGTCCATAGTTGGAAACGAAATTATAATGAGTGAGAGCAGCAGCAGTTCCTACCATTTTAGCTCCACTGACGATGATACCGTTATCCCGTTCATCAACTGCCCGGACGAATACGTCTTTATTTTCGTGGAGCGGTTTTGAGCGATCGACCTGAGGATTGATAATAGTGTGATTAATAAAAGGAACATCTTTCGTTGCTTTTTTGTACCAGGCTTTTGCATTTCCTTCGAAACCTTGGTAATATTCAGATAAAGCATCTAATTGTCCAGTAAAAGATGCTTTATAATCAGGGGTGCGTCCCATAAATCCATAACTCAATTTAGCCCATTGAGCGATCGCATCCCTTGATTCTAATAAGTCCCGCGCACTATTTGGAGTTCTAAAAAACTTATGTGTGCGGTCACCATACTCTGTTTCAGCCGTTAATACTTTCCCCATCTCTGGATCATGCAGCGCGTCATACATTCTTGCGATGGACCGGGCTGAGTTTCTATATGCCGGGTGCTTAGTTACGTCGTTAATTTTCTCACCGTTTAGATAGACTTCTCTTCCATCTTTTAAGCTTTCCAAGTATTGTTGACCAGTTAGCATTATCTTCACTCCTTTTTGTAAACCCTTACATTTTTGATATTAAGAACTATCAATTAAATAATTCTTAACTTTATCTTACTGACGATTTATCCACTAAACAACAACGGCAACTGTTAGAAAAAACAGAAAATTCTAACATAAAATGTTAGATTTGAGCGAAGTAAAAGATTCTTACAGAGACTACGCTTCTTCATGAATCATGTAAGAGAATGTACAGCTATCAGTACATGGTGCTGAACATTCATATCATTGTCTCAAAAAAGCTAAACGGCCTTAGCTCTCTCAAATGCAGAGCTAAGGCCGTTTCAATTATTTTTGTTATTTCTACTGTCTACTTGACGGAAGGCAGTTCACTCCTGAACGGAGGGTTTTTCATTTACTATACTTGCCTCTCCCAGTGACGATGCTCAGCAATTGCGTTAATAAAGGATGTGCCAAATGTATCCCAATCACTCTTGTCCTTGTTAATGACAATGCCAGGATCTGATCCAGCTTGAATGCCTGCCGTAATCAGCAGCTCGGCGCCTTTGCCTGCCGCACCGATTGTTTTAAAGTGCTTGAAGGCGTCCTTCAGAAACTCCACGGCTTTGTTATTCTTCTTCAGCTGCTCGACACTCTTTTCACCGCATGCTACGTACAGAGCATCGAATAAAACAGATTCAGCCGTTAAGAAGGAATGCTTCACTTCCTGCTGCTCTCCATTTACGCCTGTAATCATGCCTAAGTGACCACTGATGACTTCCGCATGAACACCCGCCTGCTTGAACGCCTGCATAATTGGTTCAATCGTGCTGTCGTCATAGCCATCAGCTGCCAAAATACCAACTTTACGGGTAGCTGCGCTTTTTATCTTGTTTTGCTCCTGGCTGACGGCTGGAGAAGATAACGTAACTGTAGACGCTTTGATATCCTTCGGCACTTCCGCTCCGATGCCGGCTGCAATGCGGGCCGCCAGCTGCTCGTCTACATTAGCAAAGACGTTCACGACCTGCTGTCTAATATTCTTGTCTTGAACCTTTCCTAATTCAAAATGGAAAGCTTCAACGATATGCTGCTTCTCTACATCCGTCATGCTGTTCCAGAAAAGCTTCGCCTGTGAATAATGATCCTTGAAGCTATCGCTGCGCTGGCGCACTTTTCTGCCTTCGACCTTCTCCTGGTAATGGGCATAGCCTCCCTGCTCCTCAGGCACAGGGTGCGGATCATTTCCTCGTAACCCGTTTTTATGGTAGCTAACCTTTCCTTTATCAATATTCATTTGGTGATAGCCATCACGCTGATGGTTACGGACAGGTGAAACAGAGCGGTTAATCGGAATTTGATGGAAGTTTGGACCGCCTAAACGGATCAGCTGTGTATCTGTGTAAGAGAACAAGCGTCCCTGTAAAAGCGGGTCATTAGAGAAGTCAATGCCCGGCACGACATGACCTGGATGAAAAGCGGCCTGCTCTGTTTCCGCAAATACATTATCCTGGTTGCGGTTCAGCGTCATCTTACCGATCAACTTCACCGGCACCATCTCTTCCGGCCAAATCTTCGTCGGATCTAAGATGTCAAAATCAAACTTGAACTCACCTTCCTCCTCAATGATTTGCACACCAAGCTCAAATTCTGGATAGTCACCCATTTCGATCGCTTCCCATAAATCACGACGATGGAAGTCAGGGTCACGGCCTGCGAGCTCATGAGCTTCATCCCATACAAAGGAATGAACACCGAGTACGGGCTTCCAGTGAAACTTCACAAAACGTGCTTTGCCCTGTTCATTGATAAAGCGGAAGGTGTGCACGCCGAAGCCCTCCATCATCCGGTAGCTTCTCGGGATCGCCCGGTCAGACATATTCCACATAATCATATGGGCAGATTCTGTGTTATTCGCAACAAAATCCCAGAATGTGTCATGGGCAGTAGACGCCTGCGGCATTTCATTGTGAGGTTCAGGTTTAAAGGAATGAACGAGATCCGGGAACTTGATCGCATCTTGAATGAAAAAAATCGGTATATTATTTCCGACGAGGTCGTATACGCCCTCTTCTGTATAAAACTTCGTCGCAAAACCGCGTACATCGCGTACGGAATCCGCTGACCCGCGGGAGCCAGCTACTGTTGAAAAACGAACGAAGACGGGTGTTTTTACAGACGGATCCTGCAAGAACTTGGCTTTTGTATACTCCGCCATCGGCTCATATACCTGAAAATAGCCGTGGGCGCCAAAGCCTCGTGCATGAACGACTCTTTCAGGGATCCGTTCATGGTCGAAATGCGTCATTTTCTCGCGGAAATGGAAGTCCTCCATTAAGGTTGGTCCGCGTTCACCGGCTTTTAAGGAGTGTTCATCCTCTGACACGGGCAACCCCTGGTTTGTGGTCAGCTTCGCTCCCTCATGCTCCACGCGGAACTGCTCCAATTGCTCGTCCTTCTTGCTTGAGAAGGTCCCCTTTTGGTTTGGATCTTTTTGCATGCAACCATCCTTTCTTTTATCAATGAGCTCTTGATGAATGTCTAATTATGTAGTAATTCTCCACTGATCTTTCTACCCTTTTAGGCATGGTTTAAACAAAATTCCTGCAATATAAAAAATGCCTGCTTTAGCCCCATAAAGAGGCCAAAGCAGGCTTCATTCTTCTATTAGTCAACTTCCCGTTGGTTCTATATGATCTCCACTCTCCTTTTTGCTTTCCTGCTGCCCTTGCCGGAGCTGAATGAACCTTACGGAGATCGCACTGATGATTCCGACAGCAACGACATACATCGTCAAGAAGAATGGGTCTCCATTATTATAATTTAAGAGTGTGGTAGCGATCATTGGTGTTAATCCGCTAGCGAAGATACCTGAGAATTGATACACAAATGACATGCCCGTGTATCTCACCTTGGCATCAAACAACTCAGCAAATAAAGCAGCTTCCGGACCATAGACGGCCGCATAGAAAATGCCAAATGGAATGATAATAGATAGCCAGATGACGGTAATGTTGCCGCCGCTTTGCGACATCAGCCAGAAAGCCGGCAAAGCAGAAAAACCAGTGATGAGGCTGCCGATCCAATAGGTACGTGTTCTTCCGATACGGTCCGATACATAGCCAAAAAATGGGATAAAGAAACACATAATGAATGCAGCAATCGACACACCAAGCAAAGCATCCGTTCGGGAAATGTTCAAATTCGCCGTCAAGTAAGTAATCGAGAAGACACCCATGACATTGAAGAATACACCGTCAATGTATCTTGCCCCCATACCGGCAAGAACGTTTTTTGTGTTGTTGTGCCACATTTCCTTGATCGGAATTTTAGACTCCTTCTTCGTCTCCTTCACTTCCTTAAACTCAGGTGATTCCGTTACGTTTAAACGGATCCACATACCTAAGAAAATTAATGCTGCACTAAGACCGAAGGCGACCCGCCATCCCCAAGCCATAAATTGCGCTTCCGTTAAAGTAAAGGAAAGGAGACCAACAACGCCGGAAGCTAACAGGAGGCCTATAGACAAACCAATTTGCGGAAAGCTGGCATAGAATCCTTTCCTTGAGGCCGGAGCATGCTCGTAAGCCATAAGAACGGCCCCACCCCATTCTCCACCTAAGCCAATGCCTTGCATGATGCGCATGAGAAGCAATAGAACAGGTGCCCAAACGCCAATCTGTTCATAACTTGGAATAAAGGCGATCAAAAATGTGCTTCCCCCCATAATGGACAGCGTTAAAATCAGCATGCTCTTCCTGCCCACTTTATCCCCGAAGTGTCCAAAGATCACTCCTCCGACCGGCCGAGCAATAAAGCCGACAGCAAATGTGGCATATGCCAGTAAGGTAGAGACAAAAGGATCATCGCTTGGAAAATATAAATGGTTAAACACAATGCCCGCGACCACTCCGTAAAGGAAAAAGTCATACCACTCAATAGTTGAACCGATCAGACTCGCACCAACGACCCGCTTCAGCATCCTTCCTTCTGCTTTGCTCATTGTCTTCCCACCTCGTTTTAGATTTGACTACTCTTCACCTTTCTCGGCCGGTTCCATTTACTCCTGTTTTAGTAAGCGCTTTCAAATTCCAAATAAAACGATTATTTCATCGTTGCTCCGACACTTTTTTCATCCACTGTCGTCAGCTTTTCGGCCAGCATATGAAAAATTACTTGGATATCATGTTCATTAGGCACCTTCCGATTTGTAAGAATCCCATTTCCGGATAAGGCATCAGCTGTAAGGGCAGGAATTTCTTCGACTAGCTGTTCCGGTTGAATATACTTTCGAGCGTCCTTCCAAATGCTAAAGGCTTCATTATATCTATCAATCCTTCGAATAGCGCTTTTCGCCAGCTCTTCTGTCGATAAGGATGAAGGCTCTCCTAAAGCAACCGCGATATCCGCATAACGTTCCTTGCACGATTCAACACCAAATCTTAAAACAAACGGAAGCAGCATCGCTACGCTTAGTCCATGAGGGATATGAAAACGGGCGCCAAGAGGTCTTCCAGCAGCATGTGCTAGGTTGGTAGATGCATTCGAAAAAGCAACCCCTGCATAGCAGCTAGCAAGTATTAATTCTTTTCGCGCTTCTTTATCCTTTCCATCCTTCATTATCTTTGGCAGGGCACGGCCTATTTCATGAATAGCTTTCAATGCAAATAGATCTGTCATTGAGGAAGCCCGGTTAGATACATAGGCTTCAATCGCATGAGTAAGGGCGTCCAGTCCAGTATAGGCGGTAAAATGGACCGGCAAGCTAAGCGTGAGATCAGGGTCCAACACTGCTGCATCAGGAATAAGATTTGGGTGGCTTGGATTCATTTTCACGTTCGTTTCCAGGTTCGTGATCACCATGATTTTTGTTGCTTCTGATCCTGTTCCCGCCGTTGTCGGGACAGCAAGCAGAGGCAGCCGGTCCAGCTTTCGCTGGCGGGCAATTTCGTCCCACTTTATCTCGTTATTTGCTCCGAATACAGCTGCTGCTTTGGCTAAGTCAATTGCACTTCCCCCGCCAATCGCTATGACACCATCCGCTTCAAACGTTTGCAGCTGCTTCACTGCCTCTTCTACGTTTCTTGTTGTTGGTTCACCGACATAATCGCTAAATAAGGTGCTTTCAATTCCGCTTTTTCGCAGGACACGAACTACCTTCTCATGTAAATTGATCGGAGGATTTGCCAGAAAAGAATCCATTACTACTAATACTCGTTTACTGCCTTGTGCAGCCATCAGCTCATCTAATTTGTTTAAAGCACCACTTTCAATGACAATATGTCTCGGCAAATCAAGAACAGGCATGATCCATCTCTCCTTTTTTTAAAATCAACCTTACATGCCATACTATATACAAGATTGGTGCCAAATTTAAAATATTGACAATTATCAGATTATTTGATAAAAACATGAGTAATGGTGTTATTTAAACACCAAATCGGTGCTGAAATAACTCCAAAGGAGAGTATGCAAATGGACACCACCTCAAGCAAGTTAATAGAACGCATACAAAGCTTAGAAGAGATGAACGAACAGCTGCGGACGATTATTAACTTCTCTTCTGACGGACTTTATGTTGTCGATCCACAAGGTGTCACACTAGAGGTAAATACAGCCTATGAAGAGATGACCGGCATTTCCCGCGAAGAAGTCGTCGGCAAGAATATTAGAGATTTAGTATTCGTTGAATACTTTGACCGTTCTGCTGCCTATATGGCTCTTCAATCCAAAAAAACAACGACGATTATGCAAAGAATTAAAAAGCGTAAATATTTCGTAGCGACCGCTACACCTGTATTGGATGATGACCAAAAAGTAAAAATGGTCGTCACCAGCGTTCGTGATTTAACCTATTTGAACCATCTTCAAAACCAGATTAAAAAGGCAGAGCAAAAAGAGACAACCCCTTCACCTATTACTTCTGCCAGCCAGCCGGAAGAGGCTCCTTTTGTATTTAATAGTGCCGAAATGAGAAGCTTAGCTGAGAAAGCCAAGCAGATTGCTGCTTTTCCTACTCCCGTTTTAATCACCGGACCATCCGGAACCGGAAAGGAAGTACTCGCGAGCTACATTCACCATCACAGCCCGCAAAACAAGCACTCCTTTGTGAAGGTCAATTGCGCCGCTATTCCAGCCGAATTGTTTGAGTCAGAGCTGTTTGGCTACAGCAACGGGGCCTTTACCGGTGCAAAAAAAGAAGGGAAGCCCGGCCTCTTTGAACAAGCGAATCATGGCACTCTTTTACTCGACGAAATAGGTGAACTCCCTTTGCCCATGCAGGCGAAATTGCTGCGCGTGCTCCAGGACCAGGCTGTTACCCGCATAGGAGATACCAAGCCTAGACAACTATCATTCCGGCTGATTTGTTCTACAAACCAAGATTTAAAAACACTCGTTCACCACAAACAATTCCGCGAAGACCTATGGTATCGGATTAATGTTATACATTTGCCGATTCAGCCGCTTTCTAAGCGAAAAGGAGATATTGCCCCGCTCATTGATTATTACATGCATCACTTTTGCCAGCAGTACGGCTTACGAAAGCACTTATCTTCCAGTGCAAAAGAAGTTCTAACTCATTACCCATGGCCTGGAAATATTCGTGAGCTAAAGAATGTCATTGAGTTTCTTGTCGTCTCTACTTCATCCGATTCCATCACATCAAGAGACCTTCCCGACCATATGAAAGACAAAAGCCAAGTCGATGCCGCCGTTTTAAGGCAGAAAGAAGCCCCTTCTGCTACGAATAATTTAAATTTGAAAGAAGCGCTCACTTTATTTGAATCACAGCAAATTTTGCGTGCTCTGCACGCCTCTACCAGCCTGCGCTCAGCCGCTAAATTGCTCGGAATTGACCATTCCAATTTAATTCGGAGGATGAAGAGGCTCGGTATGACGTACCGACGGCCGAAAGACAACTGACACTTTCTATCATTGACGTCCCAATATTGTTTCTATCTTTTTGATTTTTTCCCGTCTTTCCTTGCGTGCCTCCATCGCCTGGTCAACCGTCACAGCCGTAAACCGGCAAGTGGATTGTGGCCTTGATTGAGCGATTAGGTCTAAATCTTGGCTGATGACGGTGCCAATAGTGACAAATCCTCCTCCAGTGGTGGCATCATTATGCAAAACGATCAGTTCTTCTTCATTCGGCAGCATAATCGATCCGATCGGATAGGCGAAGTCCACTACATTCGAAAAGCTTTCTCCCGCACCGAACGGCGGACGCTGTTCGGTAAAGGATACTTTTCCGCCTGTATAGCGGTAAGCGACACGATTGGATTCAACTGATACTTTCCACTCTGAATTTAGGAATGCCTTCAACCCTTCATCGCTCACTAAGTAGCCTGTTAATCCGAGTGTTACACGCAGCTCCTGGAATGAATCAAATGACGGGGTATACTCTAAAGGAAGGGACTTTCCAGCCTGCTTTGCTGCTCCAGGGAGCGGCTCGTTAATTTCCAGGCAATCCCCTTTTTCAAGCTTCCTGCCTTGAAAACCTCCAATTTTGCTTGCTTCATAGGTAGATTTGCTTCCAAACACATCCCTTACTTGAATACCGCCTGAAACACAAAGATAGCTTTTCACTCCTTTCCGGCATTCCTGAATCGTCAAAACGTCCCCTTCCTTCACTGTAAAAGCCTCCCAAAACGGGATGGGCTGCTGATTTAAATAAGCTTTCATCGGTGCGCCCGTTAAAGCTGCGACAGTATTCTTTTTAAATTGCATGACTCCTCCTATAAGAGTCATTTCAAGCGCCGCAAATTCAACGGGATTTCCGACAAGCATATTTCCGATCATGAAAGAGTACTTGTCCGCTGCCCCCGATGGCGGAACGCCTAAGTGATACTTCCCTAATCTTCCCATATCTTGCACCGTTGTCCACAAACCCGGTTTTTTTATCTCGATCATCCGAGCCCTCCTATTAACCCATGAATATACTCTTTTCCTTTTTTAATATACTCAAGAGGCGATAAATTGACTTCCTTTATGCGGTAACGATAGGCTCCACTTTTCACCTCATCTCGAATCCTTAAATATTCTGATTCATCTATCGGTCTATACTTCCATACGTCTCCCGGCCTTGCTAAAAATAAGCTGTCTTTCAAATCGGTTAGCCGGTTCGATAAATCAAACACCGGAACAGCCGACATTCCTATAAGCTGATAGCTGCCCGGTCCCTGAACCGGATAAATCACATTAAACGCACCTCCGATTCCAACGCTCCTTTCGGGTGTATCCGTTCTCGGGCTTTTATATTTAGGTGATTGAATAATTTCACTAGGTGTCGCCCCTAACGGAAAATGCCACGCGGTTCCGGGCAAAAAGCCAACCATTGTAATTAAATAAGGTGTACTTGAATGGCTCTCAATAAAAGCTGCCTTATCTGTAAAACCGTTTAATTTCATCACATACTCAAAATTAGACAGCTCAGGCTCCTGGTGGCGGTCTTTAAAGCGCTGGGAATACTCCCTCGTAATAGGGTCATCATACCAAACAGGAATTTCCACAGCACGAATCGATAGGCTTAGCCTTGTCGGATCACTTTTGTTAAAGTCAATCTCTCTTATGTAATCAACGAGATCCTTTCCCGATATGAGCTCCGGATTATAACGAATTAGATAGGAGGCGTTGGATGACACGATGTCAATAATCCCTGGAATATTTCTCTTTCTTAACTCCGCCGTTACGGCCAAAGCTTTAAAATTACTTTCTACTTTCATATCACGGGTTATTTCCGCATAAATGTATTCGTCTCCTACATAATTGAACGTGGTTTCAGGCAGATTAAACAATCTCGTTGTCTCCTATTCCTTTAGTTTCTTCATTCTCCGGCTGATGGTCGCCGGGCTTACTCCCAGCACCTCTGACACTTTGGCAGCTGTTCCGTATTTTCTTATACCTTGCAGAATCAACTGCGTTTCCAGCTTCTCTACTGCTTCCTTTAATGGCATTAACTCGAGGGTGAATGGCGCATTCTCCCTTTTTTGTTCATCACCATAAAGACATTTAATCACGTCTTCACGGTGAATCCACTCCTCTTCACTGATTACTATGAGTCTTTCAATAATATTTTGGAGCTCGCGCACATTTCCTGGCCAATCATACGCTTCAAGCACATCAATTGCCTCAGGTGTAAAGCTTTTCTCTATCTCATATATTTGCTTAAATTTTTCCAGAAAGAAGATAGATAAAGTAAATATATCTTCCTTTCTTTCCCGGAGCGGCGGAATACAAAGAGGAATGACATTCAGCCGATAATACAAGTCCTCCCTGAACTCTCCCATTTGTACCATTCTCTTTAAATCTTTATTAGTGGCGGCAATAATTCGTACATCTACAGGAATGGTTTTTGTGCCGCCAATTCTCGTTATCTCCCGTTCTTGTAAAACACGCAGCAGTTTTACCTGCATGTTTAGAGGAAGCTCTCCCACTTCATCAAGAAAAATCGTACCGTTATGAGCTGTCTCAAAAAAACCTATTTTTCCATTCCTGTCTGCCCCGGTAAAAGCTCCTCTTTCATAGCCAAATAATTCACTTTCAATTAACTGCTCTGGGATAGCTCCGCAATTGACTCGGATGAGAGGCTGATCCTTACGCGTGCTTAGCGAATGAATTTTATGGGCAAACACTTCTTTTCCTACCCCTGATTCTCCTTCCAGAAGAACCGTTGAATTCATCTCAGCCACTCGTGCCAGCGTGCCGAGAAGACTCTCTATTTTCGGTGAGCGGTAAATAAGCTGCTGTCCTTGCAGACTCGCTGAAGCAAACCTATCCGCAATAGTTGTTTTAGAAGAATCTTTCTTATAAAGATGGCCATTCTGCTCTTCTGAAACGTCTTTTGACAAGATGACTACTTTTTCTAATTCTCCCTCGTAATAAACAGGAGTTGCCACTGACCATATTTTTCTATTTCCAGCCGATTCCTGAATGGCTTTTACCTCTTTCTTCCGCTTCACACACAGTTCAAATATGTTCGGCTGAAAAATATTTTTGCTTGTAAATTCACTTATGTACCGTCCGATAATTTTTTCAGGCTGGTCTACTCTCCAAAACTTCTTTAAAAAAAGGCCGGCTACCCTCAATATTCTTCCTTCTTTATCGATTACAAGGATTTGCTCTTGAGAGGAGGCATATACGGCCTGCAAATCGGAATATAACTGGCGGACGAATTCCAATTCCTGCACAGCGCCTTCAAATTCTTCACGCAAGAAAAACATATGCGCCAGACCTGAGACTTTCCCATCTGTTTTAATCGGGTAAAAGTTTCCGCTCATTTGCTTGAAATTAAGCCCGCTATTTACATTCATAAGGGTTTCTCCAGACATGACGCGCGCTATATCTTTATCTGCCGTCAGCAGTGTTCTGTAATTTCTATTCAGCAAAAAGGAGCTGGGCATTCCTAAAATTCTTTCTGCCGTTTCGTTCATAAATTCAATTTCATAATGAACATTTGTTTTAATAATTCCGATTCCTGATCCATGCAGCAATTGATTCATCTGCTTAAGCTGCAATTCATTAATTCGGTCCTTTGCTTCCTTCACCGTTATATATCCTGAAGCTCGTTTATGAATGTCTTCTCCTATAACGACGGAAATGTTATGCGAGAACTCTACCGAGGATAATTGAGATACTTTTAACATATCTGTTTTATAGGCGACTGGCTCGTTAAGTTTTCCCGCTTGTGCCGCCTGCTCCATTAAGGAGTAGATAGTGCAATAGCCGGAAAGCGCAGACCCCTGTTTAATAAAAGCCGTATCCGTTTTATGCTCAACTAACTGGTGAATCACTTCTTTTAAAGTACTTTCCTCGCCAACGACGACAGTGATTGGTCTAAGGATATCCTTCCAAATAATCACGCTATCCCTCCCAACACAAAATAACTGCTATAAGACGAGTATAATACTTTTGATGGACTATTTTAAATTTTCTTTATATATTATTGATACTTCTTTTCTCTTTCGCCTGTTCATAAGCGGCAGGGGTATCAATATCGAATACAACTCCTTCATCTTGAACACGTATATACCGATGAGTTTGGATGGTCTTTAGGAGAGGTTTTGCCCCTTCATCACCTTGTAAACGATGAAAAAACCCCTTCTCTGCGAGGCCAAAAAAGACGGGGTGGCCTGCTCTTCCTTCGTAATCAGGACGAAGTACAAAAGGCTCACTGTAAGCAGTGAGCATAGTCCGGCCGGTTTCATAAATAGAATGAACAGTTTCCTTCGTTATGAACGGAAGGTCACCAAGGAACACCATGACGTTCATGTCGTTCGGAGCAAGATGATCCAGGCCAAGCTTCAAAGACGAGCTCTGCCCTAGTTGGTAATCTTTATTTATCACCCACTGAAACCGGTCGTCGTCAATATGGATGGCTTCCTGAACGGCATCAGCTTGACAGCCGATCACAGCAATCACTTTAGAAAAGTTTTCTTCTAAAACCCGCTGGATCACATGCTCTAAAATAGGGCGCCCTGCAAGGGGCAGGAGTTGTTTTAATGTTCCCATTCGGGAAGAGCGGCCTGCAGCAAGAATAACAGCACATATATTTGTCTCCATCTACTTAGCCACCTGGTGAATATGCTCAGCGCCCTGTAAAAACCCGCCTTTATGCCCGGTTTTAACAGCAATGATTTCAGCCAGAATGCTGATCGCAATTTCTTCAGGCGTTACCGCTCCAATATCCAGGCCGATGGGACTGTACATTTTAGCGAGCTGTTCTTCTTCAAACTCTACGCCCTCTCCCTCTATCGCCTCCATCATACGTATGCGCCGTGAACGCGGCCCCAAGACCCCAACATAAGGGGCAGATGAACGTAAAACAAATTTCAAGGTCTCCTGATCCCTCTCTAAATGGTGGTTCATGACCACTACGTAAGTGCGGCTGCTAATATGGACTTTTTCCTTAAACTTCACCGAATCGGCGATCACTCTATGGGCTTCTGGAAACCTTTCTTCGTTATTGTAGGCCGGCCGCGGATCCACAACAATGGTCCTCATCCCTAAAGAAGCGCCATGCTTTGCCACAGGGATTGCATCATGTCCAGCTCCAAAAATCAGTAATGTAGAAGGAGGCACGTACACATCCATAAATATATCTGCCTCTTGGCCAGCCTCATCTATGAGCGTAACCGATTCAGATTTTGGATTGAGCTCATGAAGCTTACGAACAGCTATTTCCTCCGCCTGTTTATCTAAGGATAGGTCGCCAAGTGTCCCGACGGATTGACCCTCTTTTGAAAAAAAGATACGCCCTGCTTTATTGCTTTCTCCCTCCTGCAAAGCAGTGGCCAATACACCTTCCTGTTCGTTCTCCACACAATCGAGCCAGGCATCAAAAGGTAATGTGCGAGACATTTGCATCCCCCCTTCTTCTGTCCTTGCCCAAATATTTGCCAGGCACTGGTTCAATATAAATATCTACTGTACCGGGGCATCCGAGTCCAAGCCCCCAAACAACATCCTCATCCATCGCATACGTTTTTAAGACCGGTGTTCCTGATTCCATTACCTGCTTCGCCACCTCCGCCACATCTCTTTCCAGGCAGCCTCCGGAGATCATTCCGGTTAGCACTTCATTTTCGTCAATCAGCATTTTTGCCCCTTCACGGCGGTAGGCCGAACCGCGGACACGTACCACTGTCGCCAAGGCCGCCTTTCGCCCCTCTTCTCTTGCCTGTTCAACAGCTTTCGCTACTAAAGCTTGTTCTGTCATTCCCCTTACCTCCGAATAGAAATTTGTTTGGCTAACTGCCGGAAAGCTTCCGGGCTTTGAGCTTCCGTAAATATATCGATATAGGGAAGTGCTTTTTTCATCCCTTGGGCTTCTGGCTTATAATCAGGCATGCTCAAGAGAGGATTCAGCCAAACTACAGCGGATGAACGTCTCTTCAGCTCACTCATCGCCCACTGCAAGTGAGATATATCTCCTGTGTCCAGTCCATCACTCGCAATCATGACAACGGTGTCTCTCCGAAGCAGCCGTGGTCCGTACTGATCCACGAACGAAGATAGCGATTCGCCAATCCGCGTTCCTCCGCCCCACTCGCTTCCCTGCACAATAAGCGTCGGCAGTTTGCCATCTCTTCCTTCTCCTATCTGCTCTGTCACTTTTCTAAGCCGAGTTGAAAAAGTAAAAACTTCCACGCGGCGGGTATGCTTCGCCAGGGCATAGGCAAACTGCAGAAACTTCCCTCGATAAGCTTCCATTGACCGACTGCCGTCGCACAATAAAACAAACGACGCCTTTTCTTTCGTGCGCCCCGTTAAAACCCGCTTTATCGGAAGCCCACCTGTTTGCAGACTGCGCCGCATCGTTCTTCTTCCATGAAGCACGGTGCCTTTTTTATTTATACTAAGCCTGCGAGATTGCTTGATTTCTATATTTTTAATAAACACCTTTGCCGATGCTTCCATGCTTTCTAACTGACTAGGAGAAATAGGAGCCGTAAGCTGAGCCTGATTCCCGCCTGCCCTCGCAGCCAGCCAGTTAAGAGCTTTTCCTAATGAATCTTTTACAGGTTCTTTTTCTGCTGCTAAAGCAGCGGCTTCTTCTCCAGGGGACTCTCTCCCTTTTCCTCCCCCTTGCCTCGCAGCAGCTTTTTCTCTCTGACCTCGAGCGGTCTGCCTTTCCTGATCTGCTTTAACCGGATGCTGGCCAGCCTGCTTCCCTTCCTTCCTCAAATCCTTAAGAAAAGCCGGGTCTTCTCTTTCCTGCTCAAGCTTAAAAAACTGATAAAACCATTGGTCAAATACAGCCTGTTCTTCCTTACTCGAGCAGAGTATCGTTTTCAGCACTAAATGGAATTGCTCCTGATTAGACATATCTATCGATTGCAAGGCAACAAGGGTATCCTCCTCTTCCTTGAAACCTATTAAAAATCCGTTTTGCCGTAAGCAACGGCAAAATGCAACGACATATTCAGGTAAATGACTCAATAGGCACACCTGCCTGCTGGATGATTTTATAGATTCAACAACGTTCCTTCTTCAATTTCACGACTGACTGTTTCCCAATCCTCTTTATCCTTAATGAAACAACCGAGTGTTTCATAGATAGCTTCCTTGTTAAGCTCCTTCTGATGCATGTGAATCAGTGCTTCTGCCCAATCGATGCTCTCTGCTACTCCAGGTACCTTGGAGAGCGGCATACTCCGAACCTCTTTCATTAGCCGAGCAATTTGATCTGCCAGTTGTTTGTCTATCCCTGGCAGACGGGCTTGAAGGATGGCTGTCTCTTTTTCAAAGTCCGGGTAGTCAACCCATTGATACAAGCAGCGCCTCCTAAGCGCATCACTCAGTTCACGCGTACGATTGGATGTCAATATAACATATGGTCGGTGCTTCGCTTTAATCGTTCCAAGCTCAGGGATAGTAATTTGATACTCAGCAAGGGCCTCCAGCAAGAAAGCTTCAAACTCTTCATCCGCCCTATCTACCTCATCAATCAGGAGTACAGGTGAAGCATCCTCTTCTCGTAGCGCCTGGAGCAATGGACGTGACAGGAGGAACGGCTCGCTGAAAATAGAAGCCTCTTTTTCAGAAAGGGAGGACCCGCTGTTTTCAGTCATTTGGATATGAAGAATTTGTTTTGCATAATTCCATTCATATAAAGCGTTAGCAGCGTCCAGCCCCTCGTAACATTGCAGCCGGATGAAGCGTGTATTTAAGGATTGGGCCAGCACTTTAGCGATTTCCGTTTTACCGACTCCAGCCGGTCCTTCAATAAGCAATGGTTTTTGTAATGTGCGGACAAGATGGAGCGCTGTTACAATTGGCCGGTCGGTAATATAACCGTTTTGCCGAAAAACTTCCTCGATTGATGTCATGCCTGTGTTAATGAACCTCACCTCTTTCTATTTCCTTTCTGCAAAGAGAAGGAAGAAAATCCAGGGGACTGCTCATCAGCGAACAAGTCCCCTTTTTACTAGATTAATTTGCTAGGAGGATAGAACGGAGTGCTCTCTCTGTATACACCTTGCATAAGTGCTCCCGGTACTCTGAAGAAGTAAAAAAGTCGTTCCCCATTTCTCCTTCCTCAGCTGCAAGCCTGGATGCTTCCTGAATCATTGCTTCAGAAGGCGTCTGTCCTAAGAGCGTCTGTTCTACGGACTCAGCACGATAAGCTATATCCCCGACACCCGTGATGCCAATACGGACAAAATCAATGACCCCGCTTTCATCTACTCCCGCTATGGCAGCCACTCCTACAACCGGATAGCCGGAAGCCGGATGAAAGTATTTTAAGTAGACTGATCTCGTATGTCTCGGAGGAATCGCAAAAGAAACGGCCGTAACAATGCTGTTTTCAGGCATCATCGTAATCAGCGGTCCCACGATAAATTGATCAACCGGCATCGTTTCCTCACCGTCTTCTCCCTGGATGATCACCTGGGCATCCAAAGCAAAGGCAGCTGCCGGCAAATCAGCCGCTGGATCCGCATGAGCGATATTTCCTCCGATGGTCCCACGGTTTCTTACTTGCAAGTCACCAATTTGACGCACCGTGTCGGCAAGAAGGGGAATATGCTCTTTAATAACTGGATCATTAGATGCTGCATGATGAGTCGTCAAGGCACCCACAACTATTCGGTCTCCCTCCTTGCGTACCTCTTTTAGCTGGCTGATCCGGCTGATGTCAATGAGTACGCCAGGCTCCGTTAATCTAAACTTCATAAGAGGAAGCAGGCTGTGTCCGCCAGCAATCAGCTTTCCTTCGCCATTGCTTTCCTGCTGCAGACGAATCGCTTGCTCAACCGATTCAGCATGAATGTAATCAAACTTAACAGGTATCAATCAATTCCCCTCCCCATCTTGGATCGCACGCCATACTTTTTCAGAAGTCAGCGGCATTTCAATATCTTTTACGTTATATGGCTTCAGTGCGTCCATCACTGCATTCATCACAGCGGCAATCGAAGCTGTTGTGCCCGTTTCACCGACCCCTTTTGCACCGAGCGGGTTAACGGGTGATGGCGTTTCAGTGAAAGCTGACTCAATACGAGGGAAAAATCTTGCTTTCGGCAGCGCATAATCCATTAAGGTACCTGATAAAAGCTGCCCGTCTTTGCTGTAAACTGCTCCTTCCCAAAGAGCTTGGCCTACTCCCTGAGCAATGCCTCCATGCACCTGGCCTTCTGCTGTCAGCGGATTAATCACGCGCCCTACATCATCCACGCACACGTATCGCTTCAATTCGATTTCGCCTGTATCTTTGTCAATCTCCACAACTGCTGCATGTGTACCGAATGGATAAACAAAGTTTTCCGGCTTGAAAAATGATTGTGCTTCTAGAGAAGGTTCCATGCCCTCCGGTAAATTCCACGCCATATTGGCTGACTTTGCGATCTCCTGGAATGTACGCTGCTGTCCGGGAACACCTTTTACTTGGAACTTACCATTTTCAAATACGATGTCTTCTTCAGAAGCTTCCAGCTCATGGGCAGCGATTTTCTTCGCCTTCTCAACAACACGATCAGCTGCAATTGATACTGCTGCTCCTCCGACTGCCGTTGAACGAGAACCGTACGTCCCCCACCCCATAGAAATAGATTTTGTATCGCTAAAGACTAGTTCAATATCATCCATAGGGATACCGAGCTTTTCCGCTACTACCTGGCCAAAAGTTGTAGCATGGCCCTGGCCATGAGGGGACGTGCCGCAGTATACGGTTACTTTGCCAGATGGATGAACACGCACGGTAGAGTTTTCCCAAACCCCTCCTTGGAATCCAATTGCACCGGCAACCTCAGACGGTCCGAACCCGCACAGCTCTACATATGTAGAAAAGCCAATGCCGATGAGTTTGCCTTGCTTGCTTAATTCTCTCTGCTTCTGACGCAGCTCTTCATAATTAAGTGTCTCCAAAGCTTTCTCTAAAGGCTTCTCGTAATCTCCACTGTCATATAATAGCCCTTGAGCATTCGTATAAGGGAATGCTTCCTTGCGGACAAAATTCTTTCTTCGCAGCTCGATAGGATCCATGCCGATTTCTCTTGCATACAGGTCGATAATCCGCTCGATTTGATAGGTCGCTTCAGGCTTTCCGGCCCCCCTGTATGCATCTGTCGGAGTTGTATTTGTGTAAACGCCAAATGTTTCACAGGAAGCGTGTGGGATATCGTAGGCGCCTGTGATCATCAGGCCAAAATCGATCGTGGCCACCCCAGGTCCCATTGTCGATAAATAGGCGCCTAAATTCGCGGTATTTTTTACGCGAATGGCCAGCAGCGTACCGTCGCGTTTGCCGGCGAGCTCCACATCAATAATTTCATCGCGCCCGGCATTAGAAGCTGTAAAATGCTCGCTGCGCTGTTCAATCCATTTTACTGGTCTTTTTAAATCACGCGCTGCATAACCAACTAAGGCTTCATCCGGATATACGCCGATCTTCCCTCCAAATCCGCCACCCATGTCAGGAGCAATTACTCTTAGCTTCGCTTCAGAGATTCCGAGCACGTCCGACAACACCATACGGTGAATATGAGGGTTTTGAGAAGTACACCAAAGAGTTAACTCTCCGCTGCCCGCATCGTATTGCCCAATCGCTGCCCGTGTCTCAAGCGGACTAGGGAATACGCGCTGAACGTAAAAGCTCTCACGGACAACCACCTCCGCATCATTAATAATCTCATCAGCTACCTCTCCGGCCTTCCAATGCAAAGCGATATTGTTCTCAATGTCACCATGAACAAGCGGTACACCTTCTTGCATCGCTTCTTTCTGATGAACGACAGCCGGAAGCACTTCGTATTCTACCTCGATTAGATCAAGAGCATCTCGCGCCACGTAACGATCCTCAGCAATAATGAGAGCTACCCCATCTCCAACATAGCGCACATAATCGATAGCCAACGGATATTGAGGCGCTTCTTTTAAATTAGCATCAGGCACGAGCCAGGAGCTCGGAACGGGACCAATTTTTCCTTCAAGGTCTTTTCCTGTATAAACGGCAACGACACCCTGCGATTTTAACGCCTCTTCTGCGTGGATCTTCTTAATTTTTGCGTGAGCATGAGGACTGCGTAAAATAACAGCATGAAGCATGCCCGGCAATTGAATGTCATCTGAGAAACGTCCGTTTCCTGTCAAGAGACGTGGATCTTCCTTTCTCTTTAGGGAAGCACCAATTACATTAGCCATTGTGAGTTCCCTCCCTCACTAAATTCGCTACGAGCGTTTCTTCTTTTTGCTCCTCTGCTTCAGCCATTAATTTGGCTGCCTTTTGAACGGCGCTTACGATAAATTGATAGCCTGTACAACGGCAAATGACCCCTTCCATCCCTTCACGGATTTCCTCTTCACTTGGATTTGGGTTCTCCTTTAATAGTCCTAGCATCGCCATGATCACTCCAGGTGTACAATAGCCGCATTGAAGGCCATGCTCCTCCCAGAAGCTTTGCTGCATAGGATGAAGATGTTCAATAGACCCTAAGCCTTCGACCGTTGTAATTTCTGATCCTTCTGCTTGCACAGCAAGCATTGTGCAGGACTTCACAGCTTCTCCATTTACCATGATGGAGCAAGCACCGCATTGGCTCGTATCGCAGCCGATATGCGTACCAGTCAGCCCAAGATCATCTCGTAGATAGTGAACTAACAACTTCCGGGGTTCGACTGCCGCACTTCTTTCTTGCCCGTTAACTACTACCGTTACTTCCCGATCTTCAATTGCCATCTACACTGCACCCCCTAAAAATAATTGAAAGGTTAAAGCTTAGCCATTTCTTTTGTTTCTTTTTCAATATCTTTGAAAAATTGTCCCAGGATCACCTTTGCCACACCACTCATGACTCTTTGACCAGCGGCTGCTAAAACGCCAGTCACCTTTACCTCTGCACGGCAAATAAGCGTTGTGCCAGCTTCAGTTTCTTCTAAAACCATGTCCGCCTTTGCATCAATTTCCCCTGGCTTTCCTTTTCCAATAACGAGAAGGCGGTATGATTCTGGTTCTTTGATATCTACTTGGCGAACATCACCAGTAAATACTCCTTTCACGGGACCGATGTTAATACCAAGCTCTGACTTATACGTATGAGGTGCTATTTCTTCAAATGATTTACAGCCAGGCAGCGAACGGCGAAGTGACTCTTTATCCTGGAGGGTCTTCCATAAAAGCTCCTGTGACACTCCTTTAAACGTGTAAGATGATTCGATGTTCAAGTTAAGCGCTCCTTCCATTGCTATTTTTATCGTTACAGGTGCACAAACGCTCACGATGTTGACACTACTTTATAATATTGCAAATATTGTGCCATCTTTTGCTCGTTTACAAATTAACTCAAATTCCCATTATCCCTAGCCTGTTCCTGATAAAAATGAAACCGCTGATTGAAGGCACCTGCTGTTTCTTTCAATTTTGAAATCTATTCTTTCATTTGTGAAAATATTCAGTTATTTTTCGTCCCAAATGAAAATCAAATGATTTTCGCGCCTTAAAACACCCCTTATCAGCCCCCAATGTAAGACATCTCTATTTTTGCTCTTTTATCCCGATCTGTCTGCAGCAGCCGCTCATCTGAATAACGGTCGTGACGATTTCTCCAAATCTCTCCGATTTCTTTTATCATTTCCTCATCGTCTGCTCCTGAGCGCAGCAGTGTCCGCAAATCATGGCCCTTAACGGCGAACAAGCACATATATAGATGGCCATCTGCCGAAAGACGAGCTCTCGTACACGAGGAACAAAATGAATCGGTTACAGAAGAAATCACGCCTATTTCTCCACCGCCTTCTTTATATCTATAGCGAGAAGCTACCTCCCCATAGTAATTGCTCTTAACCGGTTCAAGCGGGAACTTTTCATCAATGATTCGGATGATCTCTTTCTTCGACACGACTCTTTCTAAATTCCAGCCGTTATGATTGCCGACATCCATGAATTCGATGAATCTTAGGATATGGGGAGTGTTCCGAAAATAACGAGCCATCGGGACGATATCCTGTTCATTGACACCCTTCTGAACAACCATATTTACTTTTACCTGAATATCTAAAGCGGCTGCCAGTTCAATTCCTTCCAGTACATCCTCCACGCTGTAAGACCGGCTGTTCAGCCGGTGAAATACCTCATTATCCAGCGTATCAAGACTTACGTTAATCCGTTCCAGCCCTGCCTCTTTTAAGGCTTGAGCGTGTTTTCTCAGGAGTGATCCGTTAGTTGTAAGAGCCACGTCTCTTATGCCGTCTATCTTTTTTAAGGAAAAGATCAGCTTAGACAAATCTTTCCTCATCAGCGGCTCTCCGCCGGTGATACGGACTTTTTTAACTCCAAACGATGCCATGAGTGAAACGAGTCTTTCAATTTCCTCAAAGCTTAAGATTTCTTTCTTAGATAAGAACATGTAATCATGCCCAAATATTTCCTCAGGCATACAATAGCGACATCTGAAATTGCATCGGTCGGTAACTGATATTCGTAAATCCTGAAGGGGTCGGTTAAATTGATCATGCAATGAGCGATTTACCATTTGAATCCTCTCTTTTCTATAGGAATTTTAATTTATGAATCATTTATTAAAGGTAGACAGAATAGTCTGAACTTTGTTTTTAGAAGGTTGCCAGTTTATACATTCTGTTCTATGATGAGAAAAATACTGCTAGATTCAATTGATAGGGAGGGACATTTGTAATGGACAGCCGCTACTCGAGACAAATGCTCGTATCATCCATCGGTAAAGAAGGCCAGGAAAAGCTTAGCCAGTCGTCTGTTCTCATTATCGGCGGCGGTGCTCTTGGCAGCCATACAGCTGAAATGTGTGCCCGCATGGGAATTTCCCGTATTACGATTTTAGATCGCGACTATGTCGATTTAAGCAACCTGCAAAGACAAACATTATTTACCGAGGAAGATGTACATAACAAAGAAGCAAAAGCTTACGCGCTCGAAAAACACTTAAAACAGATTAACTCTTCCATCCATATAGAAGGGGTAGTTGCAGATGTAAATAAGCAAGTGCTGGAACAGTACATACATGGGGCCGATATCGTTCTTGATTGTACAGATAACTTTGATATAAGATTTTTGCTCAATGAGGCATGTATTTTTTACAATAAAAAATGGATTTTTGCTTCCTGTGCTGGAACTTACGGAAATGTCGTACCCATCTCCCCCGGAGAAAGCGCCTGTTTGGATTGTTTATTCATTAAGACTCCTTTCTTCAACGGAGCAAGCTGCGATCTAATCGGCGTGCAGACCACCCTCATTCCTCTTGTGACAAGCATCCAGTGCTCGATTATGGTAAAAATGCTGATTGAACAGGAACAGTTTGATGATTATTATTTTTACCAGCTGGATTCTTGGAAATTGGAAATGAATAAATTCAAGGTGCACCGCCACGCTAAGTGCCCGGCATGCGTTGAGAAAAAGTTTAAGTATTTAAATAAATCCTATACAGATGAGGCAGTCAGGCTGTGCGGCCGAGAAACTGTTCAATTCCGAACGCCTCTTCTTGAAGAAGAAGATTTCCAGCAATTCACCAACTATTTAGGTGACCGCGCGATCAGCTATAAGAAAAATAAATTTATTATTTCTTTTAAATACAAAGACCACCCATTTATCCTGTTTAAGGATGGTCGGCTGCTGATTCACGAGGTACCGGACATAAAAGAAGCGAAGCAGCTGTACTATCAGCTGTTTAGTTAGCTGTCTCCTGTTATGCTCACCGGGATATGCCTTAAAAGAAATCCTCCACCTTTTCTGAGAATGGACTGATCTCATTTACGAAAAGGTGAAGGAGCTTCCTTTTTTAATGAAATATAACAGTAAGCACGGCTGGAGAATAGCGGTCATTCCCTTATGAAATGGCCGCTTTTTCCGCCTTTTTTCTCGATAAGCATCGTTTGAGAAATGACCATTTCTTTATCAACAGCTTTACACATATCATAAACAGTAAGAGCAGCTACTGAACAGGCAGTGAGCGCCTCCATTTCTACTCCGGTTTGTCCCTTTACTGCTACTTCTGCTGTGATCATCAAGGTATCTTTCCCATTATCGGCAAAAGACAAATCCACCTTGGTGATCATCAGCGGATGGCACATGGGAATCAGTTCGTGGGTTTTCTTGGCAGCCATAATGCCGGCTACTTGAGCAACAGCTAGCACATCGCCCTTTTTTACCTTTTGATTTAAAATTAAAGACAGCGTTTCTTCTTTCATTTGAATGGTTGTTTGAGCTATAGCCGTCCGTTTCGTTTCACTTTTTTCCGTGACGTCCACCATGTGGGCTCTGTTTTCTTCGTTGAAATGAGTTAATTTCTGGTCCATCTTTTAGCCTCCGCTTACCGGGGGGATGACAGCGATTTCTTTTCCAGTATCAAAGTAGTCCTCGTCCGCCTTGAACTCCATATCCACTGCAATCATGCAATTTGGAAGATCATGGGCAATTACTGGATAACGCTGGGCCAGTCCCTCTTTAATTTGCTGAATCGTTTCTCTCGGTGATACTTCGACTGTATCCTTGTCGAATCCGAGCTTTTCTTCTAGAAAAGCGAAGAATTTAACGGTTACCGTCATCGCGAATTCCTCCCCATCTAATTTTGTCCTCATCAAATTCTTTTTTCCAAATCGGTACGCGCTTTTTCAACTCTTCAATAATGTAACGAGATCCCTCATACGACTCGTTACGATGCGGAGTGGATACGCCAACCAAAACAGCAATATCACTAATATCCAGTCTCCCTAGCCGGTGAACTACAACAACGTCAGCATTATATTTTTCTTCGACACTTTTAGCCAGCTTCTCTAACTCTTTTACTGCCATTTCTTCATAGGCGTAATATTCGATCGAAGAAGTCTTGACTGTACCGGTAAGATCTCGAATTGTACCGATGAATAAATTATTTCCCCCATGATGGGGATTCAGCAGCTTTTGAAAATACCCATTCACATCAATGGGTTCCGTTTGCAGCTTGACCTCAATCACGTCGTTCCCCCCTTAGTCATTATCTCCTTATCATAACATCCATACATCTACATAATCACCTTGTCTCTTTCCTTCTTCTCCACCGGGAATCTTAACAAAACAGGTGGTTTGATGAAGATTGCCGAGTGAGCTGGACTGGTCGCTGCCGACAGGGGTCACGCACAGCTGCCCGCTCTCATTAAAAGAATGCTGTGCCCTCAAAATACGATCAAAAGCATTTTCTTTCAAATAATCTGTTTGCAGGACGGCTGTTGCTCGCCTTTCAACCTGCTGGCATTGCATTAGATGTCTAATATAAGGCTTAATAAATAAATGAAAGCCGATGAAACAAGCCCCAGGATTTCCCGACAACGCCATCAGCAAAGTATCTCCTGCCCAGGCGGCGCTTGTGGGACTTCCCGGCCGCATTTGAATTTTATTGAAAAGCAATTGATGACCTTCTACTACTTCAGCCATAAAATCGAAATCGCCGACCGATACGCCTCCGGTTGTCACAATAATATCTGCTTCTTGTGCCAAGGAAGACAACGTCTTTTCGATGCTGCCCTTCTGATCAGGAAGCTGCCCGGAGTAAATAAGTTCTCCGTTATGTTCTCGTACCAATTGTTCCAAAAGAGGACGGTTACTATCATATATCTTTCCATCTTGTATCGGCTCGCCCAGCGACAGCAGCTCGGTACCTGTTGACAGCACCGCCACTTTCGGCTTCCGGAAAACCGGAACCGTTTCTATTCCGAATGCGCGAAGCAGGCTGATCGTTCCTGCGTTCACTTCGTCGCCCTTTTCTAAAATCGTGTCACCCGTAAAGAAATCAGAGCCGATAGGATTAATATTGTCTGTGGCATGTGTACGCAAAATGACCACCTCGTCCTGCTCTTTCGATGGTTCCGTATACTCCAGCATAATGACTTTGCCGGCATCATCAGGCACTTTGGCGCCAGTCATAATACGGACAGCCTGATTCCTTTCAAGGTTTCCGGAAAACACTTCCCCACATGGCAGTTCCCCGACTACTTTAATGCTTTTCGGAAAACCTTCATCATCTTCCTTGCGAATGGCATACCCGTCATACATGGATCTTCGGAAAGACGGAATCGACAAAGGGGCATATATATCACGAGAAATCACATAATTCAGACTGTTATCGACATGAATATGGATTTCTCCCAGGTCCTTCTTGCTTTCTAGAAGCTTATTAAAAGCCTCTTCTATTTTAATCGCTTGTCTTGCTTTAATCAACGTTACCACCTCAGCAGCAGATTGTTTACATCTAGAAAAAGAGCTGAAGTTAAGTCAGCTCTCTTTCAGATACAAATTATTCATCTTTTATTTGATCACATGCTTAGTAGGAGAAATTTGCACGTCAGCCGCCCTTAAAGCATGGACGATCGCTTTCGCCAGATTTGGTGCTCCAGGCGTATCTCCATGGATGCAAATGGTTTCCGCTTCAATAGATACGTCCTTCCCATCGTGAGTAACAACTCGTCCTTCCTTCACCATACGGACAACCCGCTGGGCCATTGCCTCGTAATCTTTGATTTCTGCTCCTTTTCTTGTTAACACAATGGATCCGCTTTCCGTATGCTCACGGTCGGAGTAGGCTTCCTTTGCTACTGGAACCCCCATTTTAACAGCTTCTTCGTATACTTCAGAGCGGTTAAAAGCGAACACAATCATATTGGGGTCTGCTTCATGAACCGCCTCAAGAATAGCGCGTGCCAGCTGCCTGTCTTCCATCGCTTTCATAAAGAGCGCACCGTGCGGCTTGCAATGCTGAACCTGTGCACCGATGGCCCGACTGAACTCACGCAAAGCACCTAGCTGGTAAGTAACGTAATCTTTCACTTCTGAGGGCGTACAGATCATGTAGCGGCGTCCAAAGCCTAAGAGATCCGGAAAAGCAGGATGAGCCCCAATAGCAACATCGTATTGCTGAGCAAGTTCTACGGTTTTCCTCATCACATGCGGATCACCGCCATGGAAACCGCAGGCGATGTTAGCCGACGTAATATACTGCATCATTTCTTCATCGTTTCCCAGCTCGTAAAGACCAAAGCTTTCTCCCATATCACAGTTTAAATCTACTTTATGCACCCGTTTCACCTCTCAAGCTGTACTTTCTTTTTTTCTAGGAACTGCGTTGTATAATCACCGCTGATAAACTCATCATTTTTCATAATGTCCTCTAACAGGGTCAGATTCGTCTTGAGTCCTTGAACATCCATTTGAGCAAGCGCCCGCTCCATTTTCTTAATGGCTTCATCACGACTAGTGCCGTGAACGATAATCTTGCCGATCATTGGATCATAAAACGGAGTTACATCGTTGCCTTCTTGTACGCCAAAATCCAGCCTTACCTCTTTTTGAGGTAACGTAAGCTTCGTTAAATGACCTGGGGACGGAAAGAATGTGTTTGGATCTTCCGCATAAAGACGGCATTCAATCGCATGACCTGACTTATGAATCTCGTGCTGCTGAAGCGGCAGTTCCTCTCCAGCGGCAATTCTTAATTGCCATTCCACTAGGTCAAGTCCTGTAATTTCTTCCGTTACAGGATGCTCTACCTGTAAGCGGGTGTTCATTTCAAGGAAATAGAAATTTTTATGCTCATCAAAAATAAATTCCATTGTACCGACATTCGTGTAGCCAATCTCTTTCACTCCACGGACAGCGGCTGCTAGCAGCTGTTCTCTAAGAGCCTCATCAAGGAAAGGAGATGGACTTTCTTCCACCACTTTTTGATTGCGGCGCTGCACGGAACATTCTCTCTCAAACAAATGAACGATATTTCCAAAACGATCGGCTGCTACCTGTACTTCAATGTGCCTTGGATGCGAGATCCATTTTTCTAAAAAGACGGCCCCGTCATTAAAGAATGATTCCGCCTTTTGAATAGTCGAATCAAAGGCTTTTTGCAGCTCTTCACGGCTATGGACAAGCTGCATACCGATACCGCCGCCCCCCGCGCTTGCTTTCAACATAAGCGGATAGCCCAGCTCCTCTGCCACAGCTAACGCTTCCTCTATTGAGCTCAGACGGCCGACAGAACCCGGCACAACAGGCACACCGGCTTTTTTCATTTGCTCTCTTGCTTCTAGCTTGCTGCCCATCGTCTCCATCACCTTGGCAGATGGACCGATAAAGACAATATTCTCTTGCTCACAGCGCCCGGCAAATACCGGGTTTTCGGACAAAAATCCATATCCTGGATGAATAGCATCTGCTCCCGTTTCTTTCGCAGCCTGAATAATCTTTTCGATATCAAGATAGCTCTTTTTTGCTTGTGCAGGGCCAATGCAAACAGCCTCGGTTGCTTCACTTACAAACGGCGCCTGGGCATCTGCTTCTGAATAAACAGCAACCGTTTCAATGTTGAGCTGCTGGCATGTCCGAATAATCCTTCTAGCAATCTCTCCCCTATTGGCAACTAGTACTTTATTAAAATATGCCATACGCTTCCTCCATTAATTGTAATTAGCTCTCTGCCACAATCACAGCAATCTCTTGACCTGCATCTAATACATCCTCTTCATTCACTAAGAACTTTTCAAGAACTCCTGCTGCTTCTGCCTTGATTTCATAGAAATTTTTCATTACCTCGACTAAGCCGATCACATCGCCTTCTTTGACTGCGTCACCTTCTTTTACATACACGTCCTTATCCGGTGATGGTTTGCGGTAGAAAACTCCTGGAATAGGTGATAATACTTTTTTAGCTGCTCCTGTCATTGGTTAGTCCCCCTATAATTGAAATAATTGCTGTTTCAGTTTTTCAATTTTCTGTTTATTTTCTTTTCTTGCCTGCAGTGCCTCTTCAATATCGACCGCAACAAAACGCACTTTTTCATTGGTTTTTATTTGTGCCATTTTATCTAAATCGGTGCTGATGATTGTACCAACCGTGGCATAACCGCCCCCTGTTACCGCATCATTTAATAGGGCAATCGGCTCTACGCCGTCCGGCACTTGAATAGAGCCGATCGGGTAGCCAAGGTCTACGACATTTGAAGGGTTGCTGCCTGCTCCAAAAGGCTGCTCACGTTCCACGAAATTCAGACGCTCCCCTTTAAATCGGTAGCCGACACGGTTGGCTTCTGTTGTCACTGTCCAGTCAATCGAGAAGAAGCGCTGTTTGCTTTCTTCTGTTAACCGGTAACTGCACAGCCCTACGATAACACGTATTTCATTCACTTTTGAAAATGACGGAATAAATTCCGACTGCACCCGTGTGCCGACTGGTACTTGGTGTTTAGATTGATTACCAATGTTTAATTCATCGCCTTGCTCAAGCGGCCGGCCCTCTAAACCGCCGATACCGCATAATGTATAAGTAGAACGCGATCCCATGATAAGAGGTACATCAATCCCTCCTGCCACAGCTAAGTAAACACGGGCCCCCTGCTTTACAAAGTCAAATGACAGTTCGTCACCGGCTTTTACGGAGAGCGTTTCCCACATTGGTACTGGCTGGCCGTTTATTTTCGGAGGTATCTCTCCACCCGTTAACGCAATGATGGCATCTTCCTGAAATTGAAGAACAGGTCCCATGTAAGTGATTTCTAGCGCAGCGGCATTTTCATCATTGCCCACAAGCAAGTTCCCTACGGTCAATGAGTATTTATCCATCGCTCCTGACGGAGGCATTCCGACCTCGTAATAGCCGATTCGCCCATTGTCTTGTACAGTTGTCTGCAAGCCCGGACTCATTACTTTTATCATACGTACAACCTCCCTAATACATCGTCTGAGAATGCTTTTGGATCTTCCAGCACTTGTTTAGGTGTAAATGTAATCTCCCTTGTTAAATAACGGAACGTTCCGTCTTCTACTTGTTGCTGGATGGATTGAAACTCTTCCATTGTAATGCTCCGGTATCTAAAGATGTCTCCTTGCCTTGGGAAGGTGATAGAGTCTTTAAAGTCATGCAGACTCTGCTCTTTCTGGTAAATTGGAGCGGCGGCGGTGCCAAACAGCTGGTATCCCCCTGCCCCCTGCACTGGATAAATAACAGCAAATGCCCCGCCGAATCCAAACGCTCGTTCAGGAGTATATGTACGCGGCCGGACATACTTCGGTACTTCGATCTGCTTTTCTTGAGGGACCATTTGGTAGCACCATGGAAGCCCGGGAACAAAACCAATCATCGATACAAGGTAAGGGTAGTCAGTGATGGCTTTAATTAGTTCTTCTTTCGAACCAAACCCATTAATTCGAGCCGCGTACTCTAAATCAGTAGATGTCGGATCCTGATGACGGTCTCTAAAACGCATCAGCGCTTCGTTTGTCCACGGATCGTCAAAAAGGATAGGCACATCCACCATTCTTGAAGTGATCTCAAAGTCATCAACGGATACCGTTTGCTCCAATTCTTTCAATTTTGAAATCAGCTCATCGGGATGAATGTCTTCTGGATTAAAACGAACCATATAGGAAGCATTGGAAGGGCAAATATCCAATAGTCCCTTTACCTTCTCTTCTCTTAACTTTTTTGTGATAGCCATTGCTTGAAAGTTCACTTCTAAACTCATTGATTCAGATAGTTCCACAAAAATAAATTCGTCGCCGCCATATTCATAACGAGTCAACACGCTTCACCTCACTCAGTAATCTTTCTTTCGCAGTTATAAATGCAATATGCGTGCCAAACGATAATAATCGTTCAACTATTTTGATTTATCTGTATTTACAGATTTTTTCTCTCTTCAAACAAAAATAATCTTTCAAATATGAAATAGTTCCTTTCATATTTGAAAGATTATTGAATAGTTTATATCTTTAGTCATTAACTAAGAAAATAGATTCTTTGGGAGCATGAACAAACCACCCTTCCCCTTGTTCGGCCTGCAATACGGACCATTCTATCGAAGACAGCCGTGCCTCTAGCATATGACCCTGGCAATTAACCTGAACAATCACAAAGGTGATACCTTCCTGCACACTTTTTACTTGGCAAGGAAAGGTATTTTGCGTACCCCCTTTTCTTTTACTTAGTTTCACGTGATGAGAGTGAATGCAGGCAAGCAGATTCCCCTTATTTAGAGGCTTTTTGCAGCGGGCAACTAGGTAAATGTCATTCTCCGACTTTAGCTTTACTTCTTCTTTCATTTCCTCTGCTGCTTCAACCCGAATAAAGTTTTTGCAGCCGGCCATTTGAGCGACCGTACGATTTACCGGTTCATTTACTATCTCTTCTTTTATTCCCAGCTGGGCGATCTTCCCCTGCTCGTACACTAACAGCCGGCTGCACAGCTTGTACGCTTCCTCTAAGTTATGAGTGATATATAAAACAGTGCCTTCATAATTAGCCTGGATTCTATCCATTAAATCCCGCTCCAATTGATCTTTGATGTAAGGGTCCAGTGCAGAGAACGGTTCATCCAGCAGAAGCAGCTCTGGCTCGGTTATGAGAGTCCTCGCTAGCGCCACCCGTTGTTGCTGGCCGCCTGACAGCTCACTTGGGTAACAGTGTTCCACCCCTTTCAAGCCCATTCTCTCAATCATTTCATATACCAGCCGTTTACGATCTGGCACGCGTGGAATGCCAAAAGCAATATTCTTCTCAACCGTTAAATGTGGAAACAGCGCATAATTCTGAAAAACATAACCGATTTTTCTCGCTTGGGGGGATAAATTGATCTGTTGCTCAGAGTCAAATAAAATCCGCCCATTTAACGTAATACGACCCGAAGAAGGTGTTTGCAACCCCGCGATACATTGCAGAGTCATACTTTTGCCACTGCCGGACGGTCCGATGATTCCGAATATTTCATTCTCCGCTGAAAAAGAGGACGAGAGAGTGAAGGAATGAAGAGGCTTTTCTATTTGTACATCAAGCACGTCTGTTTCGTCCTTTCCCCATTTTTTTCTCCAATCGGTTTAAGCTAAACAAGCAAACTACCGCTACCGCTGTCATAATAAATACAAGCACATTTGTCAGCTCTTTATTCCCTGCCTGCAAGGCGTCGTAAATCGCAATCGGCATCGTAGTCGTGTAGTTTGGGATGCTGCCGGACACCATCAACGTCGTACCAAAATCCCCTAGCGCTCTGGCAAAGGTTAAGATAATGCCGGAGAGCATGCCCCGCCAGGCAAGCGGGATGATAATGGAAAAAATAATATTGATATTAGAGCGGCCAAGGAGCTTGGCTGCATTAATCATATCTTTATCTATCTCCGAGAAAGCTGCACGCGCGGACTTAATAAAAAAGGGAGCTGAGACAACCGAAGCAGCAACTACTGCTCCTGCCGGCGTGAAAACAAGCATGATATTCAACTGTTCCTCTAAGAACACACCTAACGCGCTGTTGCGTCCAAGCAACACGAGCAGATAATAGCCGAGCACTGTCGGCGGGAGTACAATCGGGAGCGTAAGAAGCGTGTCGGCTACATCCGCCAGTCTGCTCGTCGAACGGCTTAAGTAATAGGCAACTGGCAAGCCGACCGCCATGCCGATTACTGTAGCAAGACTCGCTACCTGCAGCGACAGAAACAGCGGAAACAGGTTAATGCCGTTTTCCACTATTGAGAGCTCCCCGGTACGTGAAATCCGTAGCTTTGTAATAGACGCTGTCCTTCCTCACCCGTTACATATTCCACAAAGGACCGAGCCAGCTCTTCCTGCTTTGTCCCTTCTACAATGGCCATCGCTTGGCGGATCGGCTCATGCAGCTGCGGATCCACCGGCACACCTTGCACTTCCTCTGTCACAATAGAGCGGGATACGATGCCGGCTTCTGCGTTGCCCGTCGCTACCAATGCAAGCGTGTCGGCTACTGATTTTCCATAGATCAGCTTATCCTTTACTTTTTCCCATAAGCCTGCCCGCTCCAATGCCTGCTTCGCGGCCATTCCGTAAGGTGCATGCTCAGGATTGGCAATAGCGATCTTTTTAACCTCTGAATTTGCTAAATCCTCTATGCTTGTTAGCGATACCGAGGAACCCTTCGAAGAAACGACGCTGAGCTCACCTTCTGAGTACATCACTTGTGTATCAGGAACCAGCTTTCCCTTCTGTTCAAGCTCCTCTATAAAACTGACATTAGCCGCCGCAAATACATCATATGGCGCTCCATTATCGATTTGCTGAGCCAGTGTTCCCGTAGAACTGAAGGTGATTTCTACATTGCGACCCGTTTGTTCTTCAAAATGCTTCTCCATCTCTTTGAAAGCGAACTGCAGGTCAGAAGCAGCCGCAATTGTAAGCGCCTGGCTTTCTCCTTCTTCCGCATCCCTTTCATTGGCGAACGTACATGCACTTAAGAAAACAATAGCTGTACAAACAGCTGCCAGCCAGCCTCTTTTTCTCATTAGCCTCTCCCCTATTTCTCCTATGTAACTATATTTATTCCATCATATATTTTTTCGCTGAAGACAAGCAACCACAACTTACCCATAACAAAAAAACCCATGAGAATGAGTTATTCATTCCATGGGTATCATGCAGAGATTACAAGTTGCAGAGATTTTTTCTTTTTTAATTTTACACCACAGCCACAAAGACTGCTGTGCTTCAGCTGTTTAATTTCCTGATGACACTTCAAGCATGTCTTCATATCATTCACCTCTATATTTAATAGTACACGTTTCTCAAATGATAATTTTTTATCTAATTATGATTAATTTCTCTTTCTTTTTTCTCAATTGTAATTACTAATTGAAAATTCATTTGCCCAACATACTGTGACTACTGTCCAAACAGCGGTTGGGCAAATGTAGTTTCATACTCAGCATGTCATGAACAAATGATGGAAAATTGCAGACTTTTTCAGCAGCGACTGGGTGGAGATATCAGCAGTTATCCTTCTACTGATTCATATTTGCGCTCTTGCGCATAAGAAAGGGCATCTGCAAGGGAGTAAAAGCATAACTCAATGTGTTTGTTTCCTTTGTCTGCTCTCACTAAACAAACTTGATCCTTTACCTTTTCAATGATTCTCTTTTCCATACAATCCACTCCTTCAGCGTAGTATCTATAATAAAGGCATCCTAGAGTCAAACTCTAGGATCCCTGTATTCTTGCCTACTCGATTGCATTCTTCCTCTTACGCTTGCTGCGGAACAGGAAGACCAAGACCTTCTGCGATACGAGTGCCGTATTCTGGGTCTGCCTTAAGGAAATGGCTGATTTGGCGAAGCTTAATTTCTTCTTTTGTCACAGGTTTCATCGCATTAACGATGTTTTCTACCAATCTGGCGCGCTCTTCCTCGCTCATTAATCGATACAAGTCGCCTGCTTGTGTATAGTGATCATCCGAATTGTAGCGATGTGTACCTGCTTGTCCGTTTACATCAAACGGTGTCACATTTGCTTCTGGTGCTTCTTTTGGTCCCCCGAAGCTATTCGGCTCATAATATACGGAGCTGCCGCCGTTGCTATCAGAACGCATTTGGCCATCACGCTGATAGTTCTGTACCGGGTTCTTTGGCGAATTGATTGGAAGCAGATTATGATTCGCACCAACCCGGTAACGATGAGCATCTGAATAAGCAAATAAACGTCCTTGAAGCATTTTGTCAGGCGAAGCCTCAATGCCCGGTACAAAATTGCCTGGAGAGAAAGTTGCCTGCTCTACTTCAGCAAAGTAGTTTTCAGGGTTGCGGTTAAGCACCATTTTGCCGACTTCGATTAATGGGTAATCTTTCTGCGACCATACCTTTGTGACATCAAACGGATCCCACTTATAAGTATTCGCGTCTTCAATCGGCATAATTTGCACATATAATGTCCATGAAGGATGGTCTCCACGGTCAATGGCATTAAATAAATCTTCTGTATGGTAATCAGGGTTCTCGCCTGCTAGCTTTTCAGCTAATTTCACATCAAGGTTTTTTACACCTTGGTCTGTTCTAAAGTGATATTTCACCCACACCGCTTCACCTTTGTCGTTCACCCATTTGAAAGTATGGCTTCCGTAACCGTGCATATGCCGCAGTGTAGCCGGAATGCCGCGGTCAGACATCAGGATAGTTACTTGGTGAAGTGACTCCGGTGACAGTGACCAGAAATCCCAAACAGCTGTAGGGTTCTTTAAGTGTGTCTGCGGATCACGCTTTTGTGTATGAATGAAATCCGGGAACTTAATCGCGTCTCTAATGAAGAACACAGGTGTGTTATTTCCGACGATGTCGTAGTTTCCTTCATCTGTATAAAACTTCACCGCAAAGCCGCGCGGATCGCGCACCGTATCGGCTGAACCAAGCTCGCCTGCTACTGTTGAAAAGCGAGTAAACAACGGTGTGCGTTTCCCAGCCTCGGATAAAAAGTCCGCTTTTGTATATTTAGATATTTCATTGTTAGTTACCTCAAAGTAACCATGAGCACCAGCGCCCTTTGCATGAACAACACGTTCAGGTACACGTTCGCGGTTAAAGTGAGCCAGCTTTTCAAGTAAGTGTACATCTTGAATTAATGTAGGACCGCGTTGTCCAGCTGTTTGTGAATTTTGATTATCTCCTACCGGGGCCCCCCAGCTAGTTGTCAATTTATTGTTAATCAAGGTTATCACCTCATTGATTTATTTAGAATCTGTTGATATTTATATAATACCATCTATAAAACAAAAATCAATACTAAATTATAATTATTTTAAATAAAGAATGACTATCTTTAATGATTGCTCATTTTTTATGTATGACGAAATAAGAGTGCTCATACAGTAGAAACATTGATGTGAAAAGCGCCTCAAAAGGATGGAGATTTCTAAACTATGAAACTTTGAGTATATTGGTTGACTTTCGTTCTCAAAATATAGATGATAAACACGTAAGTAATTTTTAGAAAACATTGAATTTTCACTTTAAGGGGGAGTCGCAATGATCTACGCTAATCCAGGACAAGAAGGATCGAAGGTTACCTTTAAGAAACGTTACGACAATTTCATTAATGGAGAATGGAAAGCCCCTGTCGGCGGCCAGTATTTTGAAAATGTGACACCGGTGACTGGAGAAGTTTTTTGTGAAGTTGCCCGCTCGCAGGCGGAGGATATTGAACTGGCGCTGGATGCTGCTCATGCGGCAAAAGACGCCTGGGGAAAGACGTCTCCAGCTGAACGGGCGAATATCTTGAATAAAATCGCTGACCGCATGGAAGAGAATTTAGAAACACTAGCGGTGGCAGAAACATGGGATAACGGAAAAGCCGTGCGTGAGACGCTGAATGCGGACCTGCCGCTGGCGATTGACCACTTCCGCTACTTTGCTGGTGCGATCCGTGCCCAGGAAGGCTCACTGAGCCAAATTGACGAAGATACAGTTGCGTACCATTTCCATGAGCCGCTCGGTGTAGTCGGCCAGATTATTCCTTGGAACTTCCCGCTTCTTATGGGCGTCTGGAAGCTCGCTCCTGCGCTTGCCGCGGGCAACTGTGTCGTGCTGAAGCCAGCAGAACAGACACCGGCTTCTATTCTAGTCTTCATCGACCTCGTGAAAGACCTGCTGCCGCCAGGTGTCGTGAACATTGTTAACGGCTTTGGCCTTGAAGCAGGGAAGCCGCTCGCTTCTAACAAGCGCATCGCTAAGATCGCCTTTACCGGTGAAACGACAACAGGCCGCCTGATCATGCAGTACGCTTCCCAAAACCTGATCCCTGTGACACTGGAGCTGGGCGGCAAATCACCGAACATTTTCTTCGATGATGTTATGGAAAAAGACGATGCTTTCTTAAGCAAAGCGATTGAAGGCTTTGTCATGTTCGCGCTGAACCAGGGAGAAATTTGTACATGCCCTTCCCGCGCGCTTGTGCATGAGAGCATCTATGACGAATTCATTGAGCGAGCAATTGCACGCGTGAAAGAGATTAAGACGGGTAACCCGCTAGATACAGACACGATGATGGGCGCCCAAGCCTCCAACGAGCAAATGGAGAAGATTCTTTCCTACATTGATATCGGTAACCAGGAGGGTGCAGAGTGCCTGGTCGGCGGCGGCAGAAATATGATTGCCGGCTTTGAGAACGGCTACTATGTGCAGCCGACGATCTTTAAAGGCAGCAACAACATGCGCATCTTCCAAGAGGAAATCTTTGGTCCGGTGCTGTCTGTCACTACCTTTAAAGAAGAGGAAGAGGCATTGAACATGGCGAATGATACGCTGTACGGCCTGGGCGCTGGTGTATGGTCCCGCCATGCCAACCGCGCATACCGATTCGGCCGCGGCATCCAGGCTGGGCGTGTATGGACAAACTGTTATCACCAGTACCCGGCTCACGCAGCCTTTGGCGGCTATAAAATGTCCGGTATCGGCCGCGAGAACCATCTAATGATGCTCGATCATTACCAGCAGACAAAGAACCTGCTTGTCAGCTACAGTGAAGACCCGCTTGGATTCTTTTAATGAAGAAAGGGGGTAACCTGTATGGTTGCACGCGTAACTGCTACTCCTGCCGCTATTGAGTTAATGGAGAAACTGAAGGAAAAGCACGGCCCGCTTATGTTTCACCAGTCGGGAGGCTGCTGTGACGGCAGCTCACCGATGTGCTATCCGAGGGGTGAATTTCTGACTGGCGACAGTGATGTCTTGCTCGGCGAAATCGGTGACTCACCTTTTTATATCAGTGAGGCGCAATATGAGTATTGGAAGCATACGCAGCTAATCATTGACGTCGTCGACGGCCGAGGGGGCATGTTTTCGCTTGAAGGTCCCGAGGGCAAGCGCTTTTTAACGAGATCACGCGTGTTTACTCCTGAAGAAAGAGAAGAACTGAGTATATAGATCTCTTCAAAGACCGGCCTCAGCGCCGGTCTTTTTTAGTCAGCTTTTTCACTCGCTGTTAATCAGTATATACAACCCTTCAATATTTCCTTATAATGTACACATATAAAAAGAATATTCAAACATATTGACATCGAAAGAGGAGATACGAAATGAGCCAGCGCCCATTAACAGCAAAAACAATAACAACAGATATAAAATTTCCTGTATCCTTTGAGGAGTGGGAGCAAAAAGCTGCTTCCTGTATGCCGGCAGGAGGCTATGGGTACGCCAGTACCGGTGCTGGCGGCGGCGAGACAGGAAGAAGAAATGAAGAGGCCTTTGCCAAATGGGCAATTGTGCCTCGTATGCTAAGCGACGTCTCAAACCTTGACACGAGCATTACTTTGTTCGGCCGAACTTATCCTCACCCATTCTTGCTTGCCCCGATTGGCATGCAGAAGCTCTCCCACGAAGAAGGTGAGCTGGCTTCTGCACGGGCCGCCGAAGCAATGAATGTTCCTTTTATCTTGAGCACAGTAGCCAGCCATTCCATTGAAGAGGTGGCAGCGGCTGCTCCAAACGGCTCCAAATGGTTTCAGCTTTATTGGTCTAATAATGAAGAAGTCACTTTCAGCATGGTCGAGAGGGCGGAGAAGGCCGGTTACGAAGCAATTGTTGTGACGGTAGATACCATCATAAGCGGTTTCCGTGAAACAGATATCCGCAGTGAGTTCTCTCCACTGGCTAAAGGTGTCGGCAAAGCCAACTATGAAACGGACCCAGCCTTTATGAGGTCTCTTGCGAAGCACAATGAGGAAGCGATTGTGGAAGCCTTGTTAGAGAATATTGCTACCCCTTCCCTTCACTGGAACCATATTGCCAAGCTGAAAGAGAGAACTAATTTACCTGTTCTTCTGAAAGGCATCCTCCATCCAGATGATGCGCGAACAGCGATCGAATACGGTGTGGACGGGCTGATTGTCTCAAATCACGGAGGGCGCCAGTTAGATGGAGTAATTGCTTCAATTGATGCTCTTCCGGCAGTAGCAGAGGCCGTACAAAAGCAGGTCCCTATTCTATTAGACAGCGGTGTCCGCCGCGGCATTGATGCCGTAAAGGCACTAGCCCTTGGAGCAGATGCTGTCATGATCGGCCGACCGTTTCTTTACGGTTTAGCCGCTTATGGACAGCAAGGAGTGGAAAAAGTGCTTGAACGTTTTATTGAAGAAACACGCATCTCGCTTTCCCTTGCTGGCATTGCCAAATTGCCGGATGCTGGACGGCTAAAAATGGTCAGAGATTAATAGCTTCAAGAGAGGACTTTCTTCTGTCCTCTCTTTTTTAAATTTTTAAGAGAAGATTTACATGTATTTAACAGCCTCTCTACAGTCTCTTTATATAATAAACCGTGTTGTCATGCTGAAGCAGGATAGAGGAGGGTTTATTGTGAGTAATGAGATGAACAGACGGAAGTTTATTAAAATCGGGGGAATGAGTACGGTCGCACTAACACTTGCCTCCACCGGCGTTCCCGTTGATTTATTCAATGAAACAGAGGTTTCTGCCCGAAAACTGGACAAAGCCAAGCTGAAGTTCAATCCTGACGGGAAATTTAAAATTATGCAATTTAACGACACACAGGATGATGAGCGCATTGACCGACGCACAATTGAGCTGATGGAAAAAGTGCTGGATAGCGAAAAACCAGACTTTGTGGTCCTAAATGGTGATAATATCTCAAGCGGCTGTGAGACACCTCTTGAGATGAAGCAAGCGATGAATAATATTGCCCAGCCGATGGAGCAGCGAGGCATTAAGTGGGCGGTAACTTTCGGCAATCACGATGAAGATTCCACCCCGAAAAGCGGACTAGATGAAGAGGATATGCTACGCGTGTACATGTCCTACCCTCACAACATGAATCAGCCGGGAGAAAAAGGACTGACTGGCACAGGAAATATGAATTTACTGATCAATGACTCAAAAAATAAAAAACCAGTCTTCAACCTTTGGCTGCTGGATAGCGGAAGATACGCTCCGGAAACGATTGCGGGGCAAGACTTTGAAGGGTATCCTACATGGGATTGGCTGCGCTTTAACCAAGTGCGCTGATATTATGATCAATCAAAGGAAATAGAAAAGAGGTTCGGGCGAAAAATCCCTTCACTTCTATTCATACATATTCCTCTGTGGGAACACCGCTATATGTGGTTTGCAAGCGTGGATGAACGATCAGAAAGCCGTCATGAACTGGCTGTTAAAAAACGGCTCTATAATATTTGTTGGGGTTTAAACAAAATTTTGTGTGCATAAAAAAACACGCAAACTCCTCATTCTTTTATACTTGAATTGTCGAG